>CAMYIE010000003.1:183318-249602 GCA_947258405.1 uncultured Eudoraea sp.
AAAGCATATTTTAACTGTTTTGGTGAAATTATAAAATCGTCCTGATACTTCTCAGGGGCAATGGTAATTAGCTCCGCCAGAAAAAAATAGCGCAAAAGCGTTTTGTTGACAGATTGTGCAGATTTGCTAATATGGCCCACAGATTCTGTATGAGTAACATGGGCATGAGGGTTGAAGGCGATGTCGTTAAAATTCACAGGGAAACCTTCAGCTACGCTGAATACAACACTGTCTTTTTTATAAGGTTCAATTTCAGGCGCTTCTTTGCCCCAGGCTCTCAAATTTGAACTATTCCCCCTAAGTGGAATGGAAATATCCAACGGCTTTCCGAGGTCTATTCTATACTTTCTATGGGTTGTTTTTATCTCTGCTATCATCTTAGACCGGTATGATCTTATATAACTCTATCAAAACATCTATTTTTCTAAATTAAGCATAAATAGATGGGAGGCAATTCCATCGACTAAAAACTTTCCGCTTTTGGTTACCCGAAGTATATCCCCTTCAAGAAAAAGCTTTGCATCCTTAATATATTGAGCTGACTGCTGAAGTAAGTAATCATGATATGCCGTCCCGAAATCGTTCTTGAGTTTCTCTAATGATACTCCCCACTGCGTCCTGAGACCAGTCATAACATATTCATTGTAGCGATCCCTTTTACTGAGCTTTTCCCGTTCCAACGGAAGAATTCCCTTGTCTAAACCAGCGATATATTTAGAATTGTTCCGAACATTCCAGGATCTACCATAGCCATCATAAGAATGTGCTGATGGTCCGATGCCGATATACGATTTCCCCTGCCAATAGGCTGTATTGTTCCTGGCAAAATATCCTGGTTTACCAAAGTTTGAGATCTCATAATGCAGGTAGCCGTTCTTTTCCAGCGTATCGATGAGCAAATAAAAATGCTCTTCTACCAGTTCTTCATCGATCTCCGGAATGAGGCCCTTATCGATAAAAGACTTCAGAGCGGTCCGGGGCTCTACAGTAAGGGCATAGGAGCTGATATGCGGTAAATTGTATTTAAGTGCCCAATTGAGGTTTTGCTGCCATTTTTGGATTGTTTGATCGGGGATCCCATAGATCAGGTCGATGGATAGATTCTCAAAAAATTCTGTTGCCAGCTCAAGGGATAGATGAGACTGTTCCGCTGAATGTGCCCGGTTCATCAGTCTTAATTCTTCTTCCAGGAAAGACTGGATGCCAATACTCAGGCGATCGATCCTCGTTGAGGCCAGTGTGGAAATCTTATCGCGGTCAAGATCGTCCGGATTAGCCTCTAAGGTGATTTCTGCATCCTTAGCAAGCAAATAATTCTCTTCAACACAATCGATCAACCGTTCTAATTCAAACCCCTCCAGTAAAGACGGAGTACCCCCACCAAAATAGAGCGAGGTTACCTCCCTGTCTTTAAACTCCTCTGCTCTCAATACCAATTCCTTTTGCAGTGCTACCAGGAGCGGATCTTTTTTTTTCAGACTGGTCGAAAAATGAAAATCACAATAGTGGCAGGCCTGTTTGCAAAAAGGTATATGAATATAAATGCCAGACATAATTACGGACTTAAGAAGACCACAAGGTAGGAAAATCCAAAGGCTAAAAATCCATATAACAGGTATGCAAAAAAGTAAGCCAATACCGATTTAAATGCCACCAAGAAGGGTCTTTTTTGAAAGAATCGAATCATTGCATATACGAAATATCCCAACATGGCCAAAATAGCAAGGAATTGAATCTGAAGGTTAAAAAATTTGATAAAGAAGATGTTAGTGGTAGTTAAAAGGCTATAAAACCCAACCAGATAAAAAGCTACGGCAATGTATTCCGATAGTGTGTATTTTTTGTAGAAGAAAACCTTGAGCATTGAGCTGAGGGAGAATACAAAAAAGAAGAGGAGGTTATTGATATTCTGAAACATAAATCCTTGGGCCTTTACAATATTTGCCTGGCCCATTTGCTCAATAGCCTCATCTGTCGATATAACTTTTCCTTGGATATCAAAATCTATTGCCCAGCGCACAAAAATGTAGAATACCGTAGTGAGTATAAAGAATGAGATAGGCTTGTAATAGCTCTTTCGTTTTCCTTGCAAATATTCTCTAAGTAACCTACCCGGATTACTTAGTAGGTAGAAGTAGTTTCCTTACCACAGTTCTTGCAGCGCATTTGAGTCAATTCCATCAATGATTATTTAACCCTTCCCGCATTTTGCTTTATAAACCCTTCCCAACCTGAGTACGATTTGCCAACATCTACTTTTCCTTCGTTATAGAAATGGCAGACCGCGGCGGCCAGACCGTCTGTACTGTCTAAATTCTTGGGGAGCGATTTTAGTTTCAGGGTTGTTTGCAACATTTTGGCTACCTGCTCTTTGCTTGCATTTCCATTACCCGTAATGGCCATTTTTATTTTTTTGGGAAGGTATTCTGTGATCGGGACCTGCCTTGAAAGTCCGGCTGCCATTGCGACTCCCTGGGCCCTGCCAAGCTTTAGCATAGATTGCACATTCTTACCAAAAAACGGTGCTTCGATGGCGATCTCATCAGGATGATGGGTATCGATTAGTTCCAGGGTACGCTCAAAGATCAACTTTAGTTTTATATAATGGTCCTTGTACTTTTTAAGCTGAAGCTCATTCATCTGAATAAACTCCATCTGTTTCCCACGCACCCTGATGAGTCCGAAGCCCATCACGGTGGTTCCCGGATCTATCCCTAATATTATTTTTTCCTGAACAGGTTTCATAAGGTTATTTAGTATTGAGTTCAATTGGGATCCTGAACTTGGCATTAACTGGAATGCCTCGTTTAAGTGCGGGTTGAACCTCGGGCAGACTTTTAAGGCTTTGGGTTATAATCGCATTGAATTCCGGAATTTGTCTTTGCAGTATCATATGGTCTTCTATATCGAGCACGGTTACCGCCCCATCCTTTTCGACCAAAAAGTCCACATAGATGGTATCTTCCACATCTTCATTCAGTACAAATTCAAATTCATTTAAAGTAGCAGAAAAATGCCTTAGCAATTCTTCCTTAAAACAGTCTTTCTGTGCTTCTTTTGAAATGGATTCCCCGCAGGTTTCGAACAAGGGATACTGATCTACATCGTTCCAGTTGATACTTCGTAATTCTTCCTGTACCAGTCTACGGGTCTTTTCTTCTTTTGGAGTCAGCCATTGGCATGAGGTCAATAGCAGTCCACCGATCAACATCAGTAAAATCCGCATATATTAAGGAGTGTTCTAAAGTGAAAATTACAACTTTTTTGGGTAATGAACAGTGAGCCGATCCATAATTGAAAAACGTAAATGCTTTGTAACTTATGGCGCGTATTAACGACTCATAGGAAAGTCAGAACGATGGACATAGTATTGCTTATTCTTGGATTTGTCCTGATGCTCATAGGCATATTGGGCAGTTTTTTGCCAGTACTACCCGGCCCTCCCGTTAGCTGGGTTGGGCTTTTATTGCTTATTCTCACCCGTGCGGTTCCCAATGATTGGTGGTTTATCGGCATTACCGGAGCTGTTGCTTTTGTGGTATTTGCCATGGATTACCTGATCCCTGCCATTGGTGCAAGAAAATTCGGTGGAAGCAGGGCGGGGATGATCGGCACTACAATAGGCCTGGTCATCGCTATTATATTTCCGGTTTTGGGATTTTTTGGGATTATAATCTGGCCATTTGTTGGGGCGCTTATAGGCGAAATAATCAACAAGGCTGATAATAAAACGGCGCTTAAGGCCGCCATTGGCTCCTTTATCGGTTTTCTTACCGGGACATTTCTGAAATTTGTGGTCACTATAGTCTTTATGGGTTTCTTTATCTCAAAAACTATAGAGCACTGGTCGGAACTCTTTCCATATTTCCGTTAATCTATCCAGCTCACTTTTTCACCTACAGGAGTTCTTTCTCCCTCAGGCAATATCTCATCATAGTAACCAAGGTAAAACAACCCAAGGCACTTTTCACCATCCTGCAGTACGGTAAATCCATCCATATGAGAGATCAGGGCGGGTGAACTCCAGTAGCATCCTATCCCCAACTCAGTGCACATAAGCCACATGTTCTGAACGGCCATTGCCGTAGAGGCTATCTCTTCCCATTCGGGAATTCGCTGTTCAGGGTCGCGTTGCATGCAAATAAGGATCACCGCCTCTGACTGCATGGGTTTTTGCAATAGTTTTTTGGCCTTGATATTTTTAGGTTTCTTTTCCGTTTGGAGATACGTTTCAGAAAGGAAAACTCCGAGTCGTTCTCTGGCTTCACCACGGACCACTTTAAATCGCCAGGGTTCTGTCCGTTTGTGAGTAGGTGCCCAATTAGCCGCCTCTAGTATTATTTCAATGGTTTCTGAGGCAATAGCCATGCCATTGTATTGAGCTGGGAAAACTGCTCTTCTATTTTTAATCAGCTCTAAGATCATTTCTAATTTTTAGTCTCAAAAATAGTCAATTGAGTACTTCATCTTCTTAATTCTATCCTAAGAATATTGTATGCCGCATATGATGCAAATAAGAAACTTAATGAATACATTTATGGTGTTAAAAGTTCTGAACCGTGATCGCAACTACTACTCCTTTCTCCCTGGGGGAAGCCCAACTCAGCGCTGGTCTGGCAGTCTCCATTGCTCAAAATATCACCAGAGTCGAATTATCAGAAAAGACTCGTAAAAAAGTAAGAGCAAGTCAAAAGATCGTGTTGAATATTGTGGAAAAAGGCGATCCGGTCTATGGTATCAATACCGGTTTCGGGCCTCTGTGTACGACCCGTATTTCGAAAGACGAGACCAGAATACTCCAAGAAAATATCCTTAAAAGCCACAGTGTTGGCGTGGGCCAGCCTATCCACGACGATCTGGCACAACTGATGCTTGTACTCAAAGCTCATGCCCTGGCAAAGGGCTACTCGGGCATATCCCTAAAAACCCTGGAAAGAATTATATGGCATATTGAAAACCGGGCCATACCGGTAGTTCCTTCGCAGGGATCAGTGGGTGCTTCAGGAGACCTGGCACCATTGTCTCACTTATTTCTTCCCCTGATCGGTTTAGGAAAAGTAAATTATAAAGGCAATACAATTTCTACTGCGCAGCTCTTCGAATCCACTGGCTTGAAACCGATGGAATTAGGGCCGAAAGAAGGTCTCGCATTGATTAACGGCACCCAGTTCATTACTGCACATGCCATTAGGGTTTTAGACAAAATGCTTCACTGTATGGCACAGGCCGATATAATAGGCGCCATGATGATAGAAGGGCTGCAGGGTTCTATTAAACCCTTCTACCGCGAATTGCATGCCCTTAGACCCTACAAGGGAAATATCCACGTCGCCAAACGGATAACTTCCCTGCTGAAAGGATCCGAAATAATGGAAGATCATATAGACTGCGACCGGGTACAGGATCCCTATTCATTGCGATGTATCCCGCAAGTACACGGCGCCAGTCGGAATGCCTGGCTGCACCTGAAAGAATTACTCGAAATTGAGATGAACTCCGTCACCGACAACCCGGTAATCATCGATGAGGATCTTACGATAAGCGGTGGGAATTTTCACGGGCAACCCTTAGCCATGGCGCTCGACTATGCCTGTCTGGCTGCATCTGAACTCGGGAACATCTCGGACAGGAGGATTTATCTCGCCCTGGAAGGCAACAGTCCTGGAGTTCCTAAACTCCTGATGAAGGACAGCGGCATTAATTCAGGTTATATGATCCTTCAATATACCAGTGCGGCCCTGGCGAGTGAGAACAAGACTTTTTGCTTTCCTGCCAGTGCGGACAGCATCCCGACCTCACTAGGACAGGAAGACCATGTGAGTATGGGCTCAATATCGGGTAGAAAGGCACTTCATATTATAGAAAACGTGGAGAAAATATTGGCTATTGAACTGCTAACGGCTACTCAGGCATTCGAGTTCAGAAAACCATTGAAATCTGGAGTGATTCTGGAAGAAATACACCGGTGGGTGAGGTCTAAGGTCTCTTTTGCTGAAGAAGACAGGGTATTTGCCGATGATATCGAAAACGGTATCGAAATGATTCGCAGTGGTGATATGATAAGATTGGTAGACAAAGTATGTGAATCCAATGGCCTTTCCCTGGAGTCACCTTATTCTAAAGAATTCAGATTAAGCTGATAGCTATGGGCAAAACAACACTTATCGGTCCTTTTGCACAAATTCTTCCCATGACCAATTTGAATGTAAACGGCCCTATTTCTGATAATGATCTGCAATTGATCGAAGATGGTGGGATTTTAATAAACGACGGTTTTATCGAGGATATCGGTCCATTCAGTGATCTTAAATCCAGAGCCGGAAAGGAGGTCTCAGAACTTTACCTGGACGGAAAACATGTATGCCTGCCCGGCTTTATAGATGCTCATACCCATATCTGCTTTGGAGGCTCAAGGGCGCGCGACTATGCAATGAGAAATTCGGGTAAAAGCTACCTTGAAATTGCACACGAAGGCGGCGGGATCTGGGATACAGTTTCCAAAACCAGGGAGGCATCGGAAGATGAACTCGTTAAAGGAGTAGTAAAGCGCGCCAAAAGGCACCTGAAAAACGGTGTTACCACCATTGAGGTAAAGAGCGGATATGGTTTATCGGTCGATGAAGAACTAAAAATGCTAAGGGCTATTCGCAAAGCGGATACCATTACTGCCCAAGATCTTATTGCCACTTGCCTGGCAGCACATATCTGCCCGAAGGATTTTAAAGGAAGTGCTCAGGAATACCTTGAAAAAATAGTGGAGGAATTATTACCAAAGATCAAAGAACAAAATCTATGTGGTAGGATAGATATTTTTGTGGAAGAAAGTGCTTTTACTGTTGCCGAAGCAGAATCATACCTGAGTCGGGCTAAAGATATGGGGTTCGATCTTACTGTGCATGCCGATCAGTTTAATCCGGGAGGAAGTGCGCTGGCTGTAAAGCTGGGAGCGATCAGTGCTGATCATCTGGAGGCCAGTACTGATAAGGAAATAAAATTACTAGCTGGGAGTACAGTTATTGCAACCGCCTTACCAGGAGCCTCACTCGGCCTGGGCTGTGACTTTACTCCGGCCCGAAAAATCCTCGATGCCGGCGGTGCACTGGCCATCGCCAGCGATCATAACCCGGGTTCCGGCCCAATGGGCGATCTGCTTACCCAGGCCGCAATACTGGGTGCTTTTGAAAAACTAAGCAACGCCGAAGTCCTTGCAGGTATAACCCTTAGAGCTGCCGCAGCGCTAAATCTCGGGGATCGTGGGGCTTTAAAAATAGGATCCCATGCAGATCTGGCAGTTTTTCACACGGCAAACTATAATGAGATCCTTTACAATCAGGGTAATTTAAAACCCTGTATGGTCTGGAAAAATGGCCAATTGGTTTATGATAAACACAAAAAGTAATCTTTATGCCTCAAATCGATGAGTCATTAAATTTTAAAACGCAAATCAGTCAGGGTATTCCTGATACATTACCACCTAAGCGAAATCCTTCGGACAAGGTTAACCGCGCACCTAAGCGGAAAGATATTCTGAGTGCAGAAGAAAAGCGGTTAGCAGTAAGGAATGCATTGCGATATTTTCCCAAAGAATGGCATGCAGAACTCTCAGGAGAGTTTGCCAGGGAATTAGAAGAAAACGGCAGGATCTATATGTATCGTTTTAAGCCGGCATATAAGATTTATGCCCGTCCTCTTTCTGAATACCCGGCTGAAACCAGGGCTGGAGCAGCCATTATGTTGATGATCCAGAACAACCTCGATCCTTCTGTAGCTCAGCATCCCGAAGAACTAATTACCTACGGCGGGAATGGAGCAGTTTTTCAAAACTGGGCTCAATATCTGCTAACGATGCAATATCTGTCTCAGATGAAAGAAGATCAGACACTGCATATGTATTCCGGTCACCCAATGGGATTGTTCCCATCCTCCAAGAATGCACCGAGGGTTGTGGTCACCAACGGGATGATGATCCCTAATTATTCGAGTCAGGACGACTGGGAACGGTTTAATGCTCTTGGGGTAACCCAATACGGACAAATGACCGCTGGCTCTTATATGTATATCGGCCCCCAGGGTATCGTTCACGGTACCACCATTACCGTTATGAATGCGTTTAGAAAGGTATTAGCGCCAGGTGAAGCTCCAAAAGGTAAAATATTTCTGACCGCCGGTATGGGTGGTATGAGCGGAGCTCAGCCCAAAGCAGGTAATATTGCCGGATGTATCACCGTCTGTGCCGAGGTAAACCCGCAGGCAGCAAAAAAAAGGCACCAGCAAGGTTGGGTTGATGAATTGACCTCCTCGCTCGAAAAACTTGTAGAAAGGACCAAAATTGCCATCGCCAAAAAGGAGGTCGTATCAATTGGTTACGTAGGTAATATAGTAGATGTATGGGAACGATTTTATGAAGATGAAGTATTTATACACTTGGGTTCAGACCAGACATCGCTCCATAATCCATGGGCAGGAGGCTATTATCCGGCCGGACTCTCCTTTGAGGAATCGAACCGTATGATGGCGAAAGAACCAGAAGCATTCAAAGACAAGGTCAGGGAATCATTGCGGCGTCAGGTCGATGCCATCAATAAGCATGCTGCCCGGGGGACCTATTTTTTTGACTATGGAAATGCTTTCCTGCTCGAAGCCTCCCGCGCTGGTGCAGATGTGATGGATAAGAGTGGCAATAATTTCAGATATCCTTCCTACGTGCAGGATATTTTAGGCCCGATGTGTTTTGACTATGGATTCGGGCCATTCAGGTGGGTCTGTACTTCGGCTGATCCGCTAGATCTGAGAGCAACCGATAGGCTGGCCTTGGAAGTACTAAAGACAATACAGCAAGATGCTCCAGAGGATATCCGACAGCAAATGCAGGACAATATCAACTGGATAAAAGAAGCTGAGGCAAACCGATTAGTAGTTGGTTCCCAGGCCAGAATTCTCTATGCCGATGCAGAGGGCCGGATAAAAATAGCAGAAGCCTTTAACCAGGCCATCAGGGATGGCAGGATAACCGCTCCTGTAGTCCTGGGGCGGGATCACCACGACGTAAGTGGAACGGACTCCCCTTTCAGAGAGACCAGCAATATCTACGACGGGAGTCAATTCACAGCAGATATGGCCATCCATAACGTTATTGGTGATAGTTTCAGGGGCGCCACCTGGGTTTCTATACACAATGGTGGGGGCGTTGGTTGGGGTGAGGTAATCAATGGCGGCTTCGGTATGTTGCTCGATGGCTCAGATGAAGCCTCCAATAACATAAAAAACATGCTGTTCTACGATGTTAACAATGGTATCGCCCGAAGGAGCTGGGCGCGAAATCCCGAAGCCCTGGCTGCTATCAAAAGGGAAATGGAACGCACTGAAGGACTAAAGGTTACACTTCCTGAAATAGTTGATGATGAATTATTAAATCAAATGTTCACAAAACACAACTAGAATGGAGAACCGATACGAACCCGCTGAGAAAATGCATTGGTCGGGCAGAAAAAGCTCGAACAGGCTATACCTGCACGAAAAAGTTTTACTCACCAACCTGAACCAAATCAAAACACTGGCAAGGGGTGAAAACGGTATTGGAATACTCGGATATGCCTGTGATGAAGGAGTGAAAAGAAACCACGGAAGGGTGGGTGCTGCAGAAGGCCCCGATGCCATACGTGGAAAATTTGGCAAAATGCCTAACCATCTTCCTGAACATTGCGAATTAATCGATTTCGGGAATATTACCTGTACAGATGGTGATATGGAAGCTGCACAGGCAGCCCTGGCTCAGGGTGTTCAGAAAATAAGAGAGCATGGGATTTTTGGGCTTGTCCTTGGAGGAGGACACGATCTGGCCTATGGGCATTACCATGGATTAAAGCGATCTCTGGGCAAAGACCAGGTACTGGGAATCATCAACTTCGACGCGCATTTTGATTTACGCTCTAATGAAAATGGAAATAACTCCGGCACACCTTTTTACCAGATCGGAACGGAGTGCAGGGAGATGGGTGCCGCGTTCAAATATCTTTGTCTGGGAATCCGAGAAGATGCCAACGACCACTCACTTTACGATACCACTTCGGTACTTGGCGTGAATTACCTCGAAACCGAACGTTTTCAATTGTTGCAACTGGAGCTGGTACTTCAGGAAATCGAATACTTTATCAAGGGCGTAGATGCTCTTTATGTCACTTTAGACCTGGATGGTTTTTCTTCGGCCTATGCGATGGGTGTAAGCGCTCCCTCTCCAATGGGCTTTAACCCTCAAATGGTAACAGAATGCCTCAAAACCATCATTCATTCTAAAAAAATGGTAGGACTGGATATAGCCGAAATGAATCCGAAATACGATTTAGATCAACAAACAGCTGGCCTGGCAGCCTCGTTATTACACTTTGTTATCCATAGGGTTTCATTACTCTAGCCAGGACTGGTAGTATTTGCCATCGTCGATATCGAGTGCCGCCTGTGTGAGTTGTAGCGGTTTAAAAGTATCGATCATCACTGCGAGTTCCTCTGTTCCTGATTTACCGATGCTCGCCTCATATGTGCCTGGATGAGGGCCGTGTGGAATACCGGCCGGATGGAGTGAAATATAACCCCTGTCGATTCCCTTACGACTCATAAAATCACCTTCTACATAATAAAGGACTTCATCAGAATCGATATTGGAATGGTTGTAAGGAGCGGGAATCGCTTCGGGATGATAATCGTATAATCTTGGGCAGAAAGAGCATATCACAAATGTACTGGTCTCGAAAGTCTGATGTACAGGCGGTGGTTGATGTACCCTGCCGGTTAGGGGTTCAAAATCGTGAATGGAAAAACCATAGGGATAGTTGTAACCATCCCATCCAACTATGTCGAAAGGATGCGATGCATAGATTAGATGATGAAGTTGACCCTGCTTTTTAACCTTCATTAGAAATTCGCCATGTTCATCATGAGTCTGCAAATTTTGTGGCAATTTAAAATCCCGTTCACAAAAAGGTGAATGTTCCAGATGTTGACCAAACCAGTTCCGGTAGCGTTTAGGGGTATAGATAGGATGAAATGATTCGGTGACCAATAAGCGATTGTTTTCCGAATCGAAATCAATCTGGTAGATCATACCCCTGGGAATAAGCAGATAGTCCCCAGACACAAACGAAATATCCCCTAGCATGGTCTTAAGGGTACCGCTCCCTTCATGAATGAAGAGCAACTCATCGGCATCTGCGTTTTTATAAAAATAATCTTTACTAGATTTTCTGGGGGCGGCCAGCCCGATATGCACATCATTATTGAATAGTACCGTTTTCCTGCTATCCAAAAAATCATCGGCAGGGGTCACTTGGAATCCTTTCAGCAATCTCGATTTCAGATTATACTGGACCGCAGGTTTTGGGGAAATATCTACCGTTTCTCCCACTTCCTTTATCATGGTGGGTCTGTAGAGGTGGTACATCAGAGAAGACATACCATCGAAGCCTATAGTCCCAAATAATTGTTCGTAGTGTAAACTACCATCTTCTTTTTTAAAAATGGTATGACGTTTATGTGGAATTTTACCGAGTTTGTGGTATAATGGCATATCGTTACAGCTTTTTATTTCCCTATAAAATTACGACAATTTAAAGAGGTGATAAAGCCTGAGAGCCGGAATATGAGGCGTGGTATTTTATCGAGGTCTCATTGAGCGTCTAAATGAAAAAAGCCTCCCTGTAATCCCGTAATCCTGATCGCGATCAGGGGGAGGAAAGCCTTTCATTGGCTGGCACCAAACTAAGTTCAGTAGCCACAACCATTGCCTCAAAACTGTTGAGGCCAACACAACATTACAAAGATAGGAAAGCTTTTTAAGAATCTACCTCTTTTTACCGTTCAAATTGTAGGGGCGAACGATGAGTCGGGCTGCCTTATCATAGTTGATATAATTGTAAACCCAATTGAAGAATACGATCACCCTGTTTCGAAAACCCACCAATGACATCAGGTGAACAAACATCCAGACTAACCATGCGAAAAAACCTCCAAAACTCCGGAAAGGCAAATCTGCCACAGCCTTATTCCTGCCTATTGTAGCCAGGCTTCCCTTGTCGCGATACTCAAAAGGCAACATAGAACTGCCCTTTTCCAACAGTTTTAGATTTTTAGCAAGGTGTTTGCCCTGCTGGATAGCAGGTTGGGCAACTTGAGGATGACCATTAGGGTAGCGTTCTGTTTCCATATATGCAATATCACCCAAAGCAAATATTTTAGGGTATCCTTTTACCTGGTTAAAACGGTTTACCCGATACCGATTGAGAGGCTCATGCATCGATTCCTCTTTTATACCCGGGATTGATGCCCCGGTAACACCGGCTGTCCAAATAAAATTCCTGCTGCGGAATGTTAATCCGTTATTGGTGATGAGTTTATCCCCATCATAATCCTTTACCAGCGTATTGAGGTGTACCCGGACCCCGAGATCTTTTAAAAACTCCAGGGATTTACGGGATGCCGTCTCACTCATGGGTGGCAGTAATCTATCGGATCCTTCAAAAAGGTGGATTTCCATTTCATCGATGTCCATCTGTTGGTAATCCTTTGGGAAAACATGTCTTTTTAACTCGGCAAAAGCACCGGCTAACTCCACTCCGGTTGGGCCTCCTCCGACAATGCAAAAATTCAACAGAGCCTGCCTCTCCCCTTTATCCTCAGATTGGTCGGCCTTTTCGAAGTTTTGCAGGCTAAGACTTCTGATATTAAGTGCCTGCGGAACAGACTTCATTGGCATAGAATAATGTTCGAGAGAGGAATTTCCAAAAAAATTAGTCCTCGTTCCGGTAGCGATGATGAGATAGTCGTACTGCAGAGACCCGATATTGGTTTCTATTTCAGAATTGCCAGCATCAATAGCGCTGACCGTAGCCATGCGAAAGTGAAAGTTTTTGTGCTTTTTCAGGATCTTTCTGATCGGATAGGCTATCGAATCGGGTTCCAGCCCAGCCGTAGAGACCTGGTATAACAACGGCTGAAATGTATGATAATTCTGCCTGTCGATCACAACCAGCTGATAATTTGATCTCCTCAGCGATTTTGCCAGGTAAATACCGGCAAAACCACCCCCGATAATCACTACCCTTTTCTGTTCGGTCCTGGGGATATTCATATACAGGATTTGTCTCAAAAATAGCTAAACCCTTACCGTTAATCGTCTTTTTATACCTCTTATTTTAATCTGAGCATTCAGACGAAAAACACCGATCTCAGACCGGTTGTATATGAGTGTGCAGTTTATCGATCAGTACCCATATTTTATCGGATTGACAGCTTTTTCAAAATTTTGTACTCTAATTTTAATATCTATTTAAGCACCCCGATCTATTTAACCATGACGAGAGTACGTTTCGTTTTACTGATATTTATTTCGGCCCTGATGGGCTGCAGCTCGGACATTGATGATGCCGAAAATCTTTACGAAGAGGTTGCCGTCCCGTCGCCTGTGGCCGATACGGTTGAAATTGAATTATCTAATGTCGACCTGGTTTATAATTGGGTGAACAATATGCAGGCCGATAGCGGATTGTTGGAAAGTGCCGAGGACACAGATTTCGTATCGCTTTACGACAATGCACTCGCTTCAATACTCTTTATAGCCCGGGGTGATTTTCATAATGCAGAGAAGGTATTTGATTTCTTTAATGCGCGAATAGACGCTGAACTATTAATCGGTAATGGAGGATTTCATCAGTTCAGAAATACAGCGGGGGGCAACGCCCGAAGAATATGGCTGGGCGACAATGCCTGGCTGCTTATCGCACTAAATAATTACCGCCAGAAAACAAAATCGAATAAGTACGACAGACTTGCTACAGAATTAGAGCTCTGGATCAGGTCTCTGCAAAACCAGGATGGATCTCTTGCTGGTGGGTATAATCCCGATGGCACCCAAATTGGGATCATCACCGAAGGGATGATAACCGCTTTCAACGCTGTACCCGGCTATGATGATTTTCACAGGAATTTATTGCTTTACCTAGAGAATGAACGATGGCATGAGAGCGAATCGCTACTTCTGACTCAAACTGAGGAGCCGGCATACCAATATGCTCTCGACCTTCACAGCCTGAGCTATTTGATCTTCGAAAACTTTCCACCAAATGTTCTGGATAGCGCCGATCGATACCTAACTATAGAGCAGTCTACAATTACGAAAAAAGAAATTAAAGGTTATTGCTTCGATGAAGACATCGATGTGATTTGGCTGGAAGGTACTGCGCAAATGGCACTGGCAAGAGCGGCCGCCCAACAACATGAAGCCAGTTCCGAAATCATCGGAGAGCTGGAAAAAAACCTTGTCGGGAGCAGTTCTTTTTCCAAATCAACAGGACTTCCCTATACCAGCAATCAGGGTACGACTTTTGGCGCTGCTGAACTTTGGGAACATGCCGACCTTAAACCTGCACTTTCTTCCAGTATATGGTACCTTTTTAGCAAGATGAACCATAATCCCTTTTTCGCAGAAAGGGTAAAATACTTACCCATAGGTGATCAATTCTGGAATCCGGTAATGTGATAAATTTTAAAGCTCCATTAACAGCACAAATGGTCTATATTAAATATCTTGCCAGAAAAAAATGAAAACTTCTGCTATGTTCTGGGTGGGTGCTACCACCTCTGTGCTGCTTATGGTAACTATAATGGCCAGTATGGACTTTCCTTTTAATTGGGTTTTTTATATAACCGTTTTTGGACAGGTTATGGTCGTATACATGGTATACAGGGTATTGACCGATAATTATCACACCAACAAGACCTTCGAAGACTTTTACGAAGACTATCCTATACGGGAACGATAATTGGTACTATAAGGAGCTGATTATACCTGAAATTTGAGTTATTCGGGCAATACCAGGAGAGGGATCTGGGTATGAAACGCTACACGCTTTACTACCGGTTCGCGGATCAGTTCTTCAAGCAATCCGTGCTTGTAATGCACCAATGCCAGCATATCCATATCGAATTCTTCCAGAAAGTATTGCATTACATCAGACTTACCTGAAAAATAAGGCATCCAGTGTATCTTATGCTCCAGTGGTTCCAGATAGTCTATCAGCATATCTTTGTTGGCCTGCTGGTACTTGTCTAGCCCTTCACTTTCATTGATATGAACAATATGAACCTCTGCTTCAAGATTTTTAGCCAGACTGGTAAGGGGTTTTATTATATCCAGGGAAAAATTCCGCTTAAAATCTGTCGCGAAAGCTATTCTTAAAGGCTTCTTATACTGATAGTTTTCAGGAATAACCAGAACCGGGCATTTGCGAACCGACTTGATTATCCTCACTGTATTACTGCCCATAAACACCTCTTCGAATCCGGAAGCCCCTTTGGTACCCGTAACGATCAGCTCAATACTCGCGGTTTCGATCAGATCTTTGATTTCTTCTGTAAGTAAACTAAAGGATGATATGATTTCGAACTCATGATGATCGTACTTACATTCCGCTTCGATTTGCTCCAATGTTTCATTGAGACCATTCTCTGAAAGGGTCTTTACATTGTCTTCCAAAACGCTTCCATTAAACGTTGCGGCCATAAATCGGCTATGCACTATTGCAGGCGTATAAGTATTTAGCAAATAGAAAGTACATGGTTTCTTTCTGTACAATTCAATAGCGTACCTGGTGGCGTTCCAGGCATTAGGTGAGAAGTCCGTCGGGAGCAAAATATTTTTCATGTTTACTTCATTTTGAAGAACAGAGTAAAATTAATTGCGAGTCGAGGTGGAAACTATGATATATGTCAGCTTTTAAAGGCTTATAGGAAATGATTATAACAAGCTGTATATCAATTATTTAAATCAATAGATTTTAGGCTTCACAGGAAACTCCTGTACGAAGGTGATTTGATCCGACAGACGAATCTAGGTGAGGAATAAAAACTTATTGGTACGCCATGGTTTAAAAACCATCGGCTAGATCCTGCAATTTTTTTTCATCTTCGATCCCGAGTTTTTTGCCCGAACTTTTCAACATTCCTTTCTTTTTGAATTCGGATATAATGCGGATACAGGATTCTGTAGCAGTCCCTACAACATTCGCAATGTCTTCCCTGGAAAGAGTTAAGCAGAGATACCCATCCTCGTCTTCTCCATAGTTCTTCATGAGGTAAAGAAAGGCTTCGGCAATACGCTGCTTGACAGTCTTTTGAGACATGTTTACAATAACATCGTCTGCCTCTCGCAGGTCATGGGCCATAAGCCGTAATACTTCAAAAGTAAAATCGGGGTTCTTATGCAAGGTATTGACAATGGCCTCCTTGGGGATAAAACACACCTCCATGTCATTAACAGCCACTGCAGAAAGATTTGCAGATTCTTCTGATATGACCGATCGCTGACCCATAACCTCACCTTTAGTAGCTAATTTAACGATCTGGTCTTTTCCGTTTGCACTGAGTTTGGATAGTTTAGAAACACCATCCCGCACACAATAAACTCCTTTGAGTTTTTCGCCTTCCTCAAATATGGAATCACCCTTCTTAATCTTCCTTGTGACCTTAGTATCTGAAACCTGCTTGAGTTCGTCCTTACTCATTGCGCGTAGCGAGTTGAACTGTCTGATGATGCAATTTTCACACCTGCTTTCCGAATCCATCTACGGTATATCTGATATAATCTATAAAAGTAGGTAAAAGCTGATAATTATCATATATATTTCAGGTAATTTCCGGCAGTTTTGCGTCCGGGTATTTTGAGCAAATTCATGTGAATGGATTCGACTAATTGCTATCATTGTGGTGACCGGTGCGATGCCGGAAGTATTGTTTTTGACCAGAAGGAATTTTGCTGTTATGGGTGCAAGACCGTTTATGAAATCTTTAGAAACAACGATCTATCATATTACTATGATTTACAGGAAGCAGCTGGTGCCACTCCAAAGGAGATTGAAGGAAAATATGATTTTCTCGATAATACTGATATTGTTGAAAGACTGATAGACTTTCAGGATGGTGATGTTGAGATCGTTACCCTCCTCATACCCCATATCCATTGTAGCTCCTGTATTTGGATCCTTGAAAACCTGAACAAACTCCTTCCGGCTGTAATCAGTTCTCAGGTAGATTTTCCAAAGAAAAAACTGCAGGTTTCATACCATAGTGAAAAACTAAATCTTAAAGCATTGGTTGGACTTCTGGTGAGAATAGGTTACGAGCCTCATATCTCACTGGATGATTATACCGGAAAAAAAAGCGGGGTAGACCGGAGCCTTATCTATAAGCTAGGAGTGGCCGGATTCGCATTTGGCAACATCATGTTCCTCTCTTTTCCCGAATATCTCGATTTGAACAGCAGCGGGGCTGGTGGAGAAGAATTCTGGCTTGGGCAGTATAAATATCTATTCCGCTGGTTGATGTTCGCCTTCTCCTTGCCCGTTGTCTTTTATGCCGCCAGCGATTATTTCATCTCAGCCCTTAAAGGGTTGCGATCCAAATTTATGAATATCGATGTCCCCATCGCACTGGGAATAAGCGTTCTATTTATCCGGAGCACCTACGATATCTCATTAGATTGGGGGCCGGGATTTTTCGACTCGCTAACCGGACTGGTGTTTTTCCTGTTGATCGGACGGTTTTTCCAGCAAAAAACATATTCCTTCCTTTCCTTTGAAAGGGATTACAAGTCTTATTTCCCTATTGCCGTTACCCGTATAAATCGGTTCAAAAAAGAAGAAAACATTGCGGTATATAAAATTAATGCGGGCGACCGTCTTTTGATTCGGAATAGGGAGATCATACCTGTAGATAGTGTGCTGATAAGCGATGACGCGCAGATAGACTATAGTTTCGTCACCGGTGAATCTCAGGCAGTTTTGAGACAATCTGGAGACCGTTTATATGCAGGAGGTCGTCAGATTAATAGTCTCATCGAAATAGAAGCTTTAAAATCGGTTTCCCAAAGCTACCTTACCCAATTATGGAGTAATAAGGCCTTTCAAAAGAATTCACCTTCTCAATTCCAGACCCTTACCAATAGTATCGGCAAACGCTTTACTCTTGCGGTTTTGACTATCGCCTTTATCGCCACCGGATTCTGGCTTTATTGGGAACCCTCGAAGGCCCTCGATGTTTTTACAGCGGTGCTGATCATCGCCTGTCCCTGTGCGATTGCTCTGTCTGCACCATTCACCCTGGGGAATATGCTCCGTATATTCGGCAGAAGACGGTTTTACCTTAAAAATGCCGAAGTCATCGAACGACTTGCTAAGGTTGATACCTCTATTTTTGATAAGACTGGTACATTAACATCGACCCTTGAAAGCAATGTCTGCTATAATGGCGTTGAGCTCAGCAAAGAAGAGGCAAGCATGTTGAAAAGTACGCTGAGAGCATCGAATCATCCTTTAAGTCGTACGCTATACCGTATATTGAATGAACAGAACATCTATACGCTGGATGAGTTCAATGAAGAACTGGGAAAGGGAATAGAAAGTGCCAAAAACAACAAGCGGTTGAGAATCGGCTCTGCTGAATTTGTGGGCGGCAGCGATATGGATGATACCGAAAAGACCTCGGTACATATCAGCTATGATAATAACTATAAAGGTTGTTTCGCAATCCATAATGTTTACCGAGAAGGAGTTTTTGAGGCATTAAATGAGATAGGTCATCAAATGGATATCGCTTTGCTATCGGGAGATAACGCAGGCGAGAAACCTCAGCTCGAGAAGCAACTACCTCCGCTGACACCTATGTATTTTAAACAAAGTCCGGAAGACAAACTAAATTTTGTGAGATCCCTGCAGAAAAAAGGCAGGCAGGTACTCATGGTAGGCGATGGCCTTAACGATGCCGGTGCCCTGGCACAAAGCGATGTAGGATTGGCAATTTCAGAAGATATAAATGTATTTTCTCCGGCTTGCGATGCCATATTGGATGCCTCTAAATTCAGACAGCTATATAAATATATAAAAGCCTCAAAAAAGGCAATGAGCATTATAAAACTCAGCTTTGTTTTATCGCTGGTATATAATATAATCGGATTGTACTTTGCGGTAACCGGTCAACTGGCCCCGGTTATCGCTGCTATTTTGATGCCGTTGAGTTCGATTAGTATTGTAGGATTTACCACACTGGCGACAAATTTGAGCAGTAAAAATCTAAACTAGGAAAACTGATATAAGTCATTTTTTGACTAATTTAACAGGTGTAGTTTTACGCCGATTTTCAGGTACAGGTATGAGTGTGATCTATATGTTATTGACCATCAGTATTATAGTGGCGGTCGTCTTCTTTCTTGCCTTTATCTACTCGGTGAAGCAAGGACAGTATGATGATTCGTACACTCCTTCTGTGCGCGTTTTGTTCGAGGATGAACTTGTGATTCCTAAACAGAAAAAAGACGCCAAATCAAAAAAATCAATCCAACCGGAAAAAAGTCAAAACTCTTAATTATGGAAGTACAACAATTTCATTACGATAACAAAATCGTTCAGAAATTTATCTATGCCACCCTGATTTGGGGAATTGTGGGAATGCTGGTCGGCTTATTGCTGGCTTTTATGTTTCTTTTCCCCAATATTACCGACGGTATTTCATGGCTTAGCTTTGGCAGGCTGAGACCACTGCATACCAATGCCGTCATCTTTGCCTTTGTGGGAAATGCCATGTTTGCAGGGGTATATTACTCAACCCAACGACTCCTGAAAGCCAGGATGTTCAGCAACGCACTGAGCAATTTTAATTTTTGGGGCTGGCAGGCAATAATCGTTGCCGCGGCGATAACGCTTCCACTAGGCTATTCTACTTCCAAGGAATATGCGGAATTAGAATGGCCCATCGATATAGCCATAGCCCTGGTTTGGGTGGCTTTCGGATGGAACTTTATCGGAACAATGCTCAAAAGACGACAGCGACACCTATATGTGGCGATATGGTTCTACCTTGCGACTATAGTCACTGTTGCGGTACTCCATATTTTTAACAGTCTCGAATTGCCGGTGAGTGCATTAAAAAGTTATTCGGTATATGCCGGTGTACAGGATGCACTTGTACAATGGTGGTACGGGCACAACGCCGTGGCGTTTTTCCTTACCACACCTTTTCTGGGTCTGATGTACTATTTCGTACCCAAAGCAGCTAATCGGCCGGTATATTCTTATCGTTTGTCTATTGTGCATTTCTGGTCGTTAATATTTATCTATATATGGGCCGGACCTCACCACTTGCTTTACTCCTCATTACCCGATTGGGCACAGAACCTGGGGGTAGCTTTTTCCGTTATGCTTATCGCGCCCTCATGGGGAGGTATGATCAATGGATTACTCACATTGCGTGGTGCCTGGGATAAAGTACGTACCGATCCCACACTTAAGTTCATGGTAGTAGCGATCACCGGTTATGGTATGGCTACATTCGAAGGACCGATGCTGTCTCTGAAGAATGTCAACGCCATCGCACATTTCAGCGACTGGATCATCGCCCATGTACATGTGGGAGCACTTGCATGGAACGGATTCCTCACCTTTGGCATGATCTACTGGCTTGTGCCAAAAATGTTCAAAACACGCTTGCATTCTATTCCAATGGCCAATTTCCACTTTTGGATCGGTACGCTTGGAATAATCCTCTATGCCCTGCCGATGTATGTTGCCGGATTTACCCAGGCATTGATGTGGAAAGATTTTAACCCAGATGGTACCCTGGTTTATGGAAATTTCCTTGAGACCGTTACTCAGATCATGCCGATGTACTGGATGAGAGCAATAGGAGGTTCTTTGTATATCGTCGGATTTATTGTGATGCTTTATAATATTGTCATTACGGTTAGACAGGGAAGTAAGGTGGAAGACGAATTGGCTGAAGCACCGGCACTCTCCAGGGTTTCTCGAAGGAGAACAGCTGGAGAAACCTATCATACCTGGTTGGAAAGAAGACCTATTCAACTGACAATTTTAGCAACAGTTGCCATCCTGATCGGTGGTGTTGTACAAATTATTCCAACGATACTGGTCAAATCTAATATTCCTACGATTACCAGTGTAAAACCCTATACACCTCTTGAACTCGAAGGAAGAGACTTGTATATCCGCGAGGGATGTGTAGGATGCCATTCACAGATGATCAGACCCTTCCGCAGTGAAGTGGAGCGTTATGGTGAATACGCCAAAGCAGGAGAATTTGTATACGATCATCCATTTTTGTGGGGTAGTAAAAGAACAGGGCCGGATTTACTCCGTATAGGTGGAAAATACTCCGATAACTGGCATCTCAATCATATGTATGATCCCCAGAGCACCTCATCGGGGTCCATTATGCCAGCCTATCAATGGCTGGTACTCGACGAGCACGACAGAAGCGCCGCTGAATCTAAGATGAGAGCAATGGTAAGCCTGGGTGTACCCTATACCGAAGAGGATATTACCAATGCAACGGCCTCTATGGATGCTCAGGCACTTCAGATTGAGAAAAATCTTTACTCGGATCCTGAATTTGTAAAATCTTATGAGGCCGATAAGAAGTATGCAGTGGAAAACGGGCTTGATTTTGTGGAAATGCGAGATCGTGAGATCGTAGCGCTAATCGCCTACCTGCAAAGACTGGGTACGGACATCAAGGTACAAGACCCCGACAATCTGCTAACCGAAAACAAATAGATCATGCTGAAATTCATTAAAAATCATATGGAGAGCATGGAGGGTATTGCAACATACCCAATGATATCTCTGCTCATCTTCTTTGTCTTTTTCGCACTGCTGTTTTGGTGGGTGTTTACAGCCTCAAAACAACATATAAAGGAAATGAGTGAATTACCATTAGACGAAAATCAACCTAAACCCTAAACCGATGAAAAATATGTCACCCTGGTGGATCAGGATACCTGTAGTGTTCTTTATCATTTTCGCACTGATGGAGTACTTTATCGATTCTGGTGAAAAACCCGCCTTTCTGGAATACCCTATTACACAATTCTTCCTGCTGTTGGTTTTATTGATATTGATAGCTATAGAACTCATATTAAGGTCTATAGAAAATGTCCTTTTCCAAACGCTTTCAGAAGAAGCCAAAGAGCGATATCTGGAATCCAAATCCGAAACCTGGGAATGGTCGTGGGGAAATAGAATGTATCAGACATTACTCGGTTCCAAACCAGTTGAGGAGGAAGGTGAAATCATACTCGACCACAATTACGATGGGATCAAAGAACTGGACAACAAGCTACCGCCATGGTGGGTATATCTTTTCTATGCCACAATAATATTCGGAGTGGTGTATCTGGCACGATTCCATGTTTTCGGCGATTATAATCAGGACCTTGAGTACGAGCTTGAAGTAGTTGCGGCACAAGCTGCTATTGAAGAATATAGAAAGACGGCAAAAGATCTTGTAGATGTCAATACCGTACAACTGCTCACCGATGCTTCAGATTTAGACGCCGGCAAGGCCATATTTGAAGTGAATTGCGTTGTATGCCATATGGCTGATGGTGGTGGTGGTATCGGTCCCAATCTCACAGACGAGCACTGGATTACGGGAGGGGGTATTAAAAATGTTTTCAATACGATATCCGAAGGAGGCCGTGCTGGAAAAGGCATGGTAGCCTGGAAACAGACCCTTAAACCTTCAGAAATGGCTCAGGTAGCTAGTTATCTTCTGACTTTTCAGGGTACTACGGCAGCAAATCCAAAGGCGCCGGAAGGCGATATCTGGGTCGATCCCGATGCCCCGCCAGCCGAAGAATCTCCTGAAAATCCTGAAGGCATGCTGGAACAGGAGATCGATACCGCAGCGGTAGTGAGCAACTAATTTCAGGAAATAAACAATATCCTGATCATATGGAAGAAAATTTCAGAGACTCTATAGCGACGATCAATGAGGAGGGCAAAAGGGCCTGGATTTTTCCAAAAAAACCCAGTGGTCGTTTTTACCGCTACCGCAAATGGGTGAGCTATGGCTTACTGCTCTTTCTCTTCGCCGCACCGATCATAAAAGTTAACGGGAACCAGTTCCTGATGTTCAACGTCCTCGAACGCAGGTTCAATATCTTCGGTTTTCCATTCTGGCCGCAAGATTTTCATCTCTTTGTGGTCTCGATGATCATAGGTGTGATTTTTATTGCCCTGTTTACTGTGGCCTATGGTCGTATTTTCTGTGGCTGGATGTGCCCCCAGACCATTTTTATGGAAATGGTTTTCAGACGGATTGAATTTTGGATCGATGGCGATCGCGGAGCTCAAAAGCGCCTCGCCAAAATGCCATGGAATGGTTATAAAATTAGAAAGCGATTACTAAAAGGGTTGGTATTCTTCTTTATATCCTTCCTGATTTCCAATATTTTCCTGGCCTATCTTATCGGGACAGACAGACTGATTATGTACATCACTGCAGGTCCCTCACAACATCTGAGCACTTTTGTATCACTTCTCATCTTTACAGGAGTATTTTACTTTGTCTTTGGCTGGTTCAGGGAACAGGTATGCATCATCGCCTGTCCATACGGACGAATGCAAGGTGTATTACTCGATAATAAATCGATTGTAGTCGCCTATGACCATAAAAGGGGTGAAGGTGACAATGGGCGTAAGAAGTTCAGAAAAAACGAAGACAGAGAAGCATTGGGCCATGGTGATTGTATCGATTGCTTCCAATGTGTACATGTATGTCCTACCGGTATCGACATCCGAAATGGCACTCAACTGGAGTGTGTGAATTGCACCGCATGTATTGATGAATGCGATGAAATAATGGAAAAAATAGACCGGCCAAAAGGATTGATCCGGTATGCCAGTGAAGACAATATCAACAAAAAATCCAAATTCACCTTTACACCTCGTTTAAAAGGATATACCGCAGTACTGACCATTCTTACGGGTGTCCTGGTAGGAATGCTTTTTTTGCGCAACGATATTGAGGCTAATATTTTAAGGCTTCCCGGGCAATTATACGAACGGAAGGAAGGAAATATGATCAGCAATGTTTATACCTATAAACTGATCAACAAGACCAGTACAAATATTGAAAATGTAAGCTTTAAACTTCTTTCCCATAAGGGCAAAATAGAGGTAGTGACCCATGAAAAATTTGAAGTACCGGCCCAGGAGCTATCGGAGGGTACCCTCTTTATAGAAATCAATAACGCTGGCCTGGACGGAGACAAAGATAAACTGGAAATCGGGGTGTTTAGTGGTGAGGACCTCATTGAGACCACAACTGCTCGCTTTTTGGCTCCTCGGTCTTATAACTGATAAAAGATATAATATGAAATTTAACTGGGGTACAGGCATAGTATTGGCCTTTATAGGATTCATAGGATTCATTCTCTATTTCGTGGTGCTGGCCAGTACAGGTAAAAATTCAGACCATCACCTGGTGACAGAAGATTACTATCAGGAAGAACTGGCCTATCAGCAAGAAATCGATGCTGAATCCAACGCCAGTAAAATCTCTGCGGATTTTCGCATTAAAAAAAGCACCGAAGGCCTGACTATTGAAGTGCCGGAAGAGCTTCGCCTTCAGGAATTAAAAGGAACATTGTCCTTATACAGGCCATCCAATAAACACTTGGATTTTGACTTAGAAATAAGTTTGTCCAATTCACATTTGCTCATACCTGACGAACGTTTATTGGGTGGTCGCTGGGACATTAAAATACGATGGTTTGATAAGGACAAGAATTACCTTGTAAAGAAAAGTATTACCTATTAATAATGTTCTATTCTGCCTTCATACTGGGATTATTAGGCAGTCTGCACTGCCTGGGGATGTGTGGCCCCATAGCCTTTATGCTCCCGGTAGATCGTGGCAACCGATACAAGGGCGGAATGCAGACAGCAATATATCATGGTGCAAGGATTCTGGCCTATGGTCTAATGGGTCTGCTATTCGGAATGCTGGGCAAGGGCCTGAATTTATTCGGAACACAACAAAAATTATCTATTGTTATAGGTGCGCTGATGATTGTGTTGGTCCTTATTCCCTTGCATAAACTCGGCAAATTTCGTCTTACACGCCCTATATATATGGCTGTTTCATGGCTGAAGGAAACGTTGGGGGCTTCGTTCAAAAAGAAAACAACAGATGCATTCCTTACTATTGGATTCCTTAATGGATTCTTGCCTTGCGGATTGGTATATATGGCCCTGTTAGGCGCAACAGCGTCGGCAGGCCCGGCAGGGGGATTTTTATTCATGGTGATTTTTGGCCTTGGCACTATCCCACTAATGACTTTTGCGGTGTTTTTTGGAAATGCGGTAAAATCGTCCTTTAAAAATAAAATACGGCGATTGGTGCCGGTCTTTGTGATCCTTATAGGCTTATTGTTTATTCTAAGAGGGATGGGCCTTGGGATACCTTATGTATCTCCCAAAATTTCAAATCATACAACAGACACAGCGATTGAATGCCATCAGCCGGCCGATATCGAATAGTGTAGACAAAATTTTAAAGCATATGAAAATAGTTAGTATCGAAGAAGCTGCTGCAGTAGTTAAATCGGGTAATCGAATTTTTTTGCAGGGCGCGGCCATGACACCCAATACGCTCATCAATGCTATTTGTGAGCGATACAGGGAATTGAAAGAGGTCGAAGTTATTTCGATCCATACCGAGGGACAGGTAAACTATGCCCTTGAACCCTATAAGCATTCCTTTAAGATCAACAGTTGTTTTGTAGGTGGGAATGTAAGGAAGGCGGTAAACACCAATCAGGGCGACTATATTCCAATTTTTCTCAGCGAAATTCATCTTCTTTTCAGATGGAATATTTTGCCGCTCGATGTAGCTGTGGTTCAGGTATCTCCACCCGATAAACACGGCTATTGTTCGCTTGGGGTTTCGGTAGATATCGCGATTCCTGCCATACAAAAAGCAAAAAAGGTGGTTGCTCAAATCAATCCGCAGGTACCCCGCACACATGGAGATGGTATTATTCATAAGGATAATATCGACCTGGCGATAGAAGTCGATGAGCCTATCCACCGACATCCGATGGGTAATATTTCTGACCTGGAACACCAGATCGGAAAAAATGTTGCCGAACTAATAGAGGATGGCGCCACATTACAGCTGGGTATTGGAAATATCCCTAATGCCGTACTGACCAACCTGAAAGATCATCAGCGCTTGGGCGTCCACACCGAAATGTTTTCCGATGGCTTGCTACCACTCATCGAAAACGGGAATATTACAGGAGAAGAAAAGGAAATAAAAACCAATAAGATCGTAACGGCCTTTGCTGCTGGCTCTCAGAAGCTATATGACTTTGTGGACGACAACCCTTTGGTACACTTTAAAGAAGCGGCCTACACCAACGATACCAATCTGATTGCCCGCAATCCTAAAGTGACCGCTATTAACAGTGCCATCGAAATAGATCTTACCGGCCAGGTGTGTGCCGATACCATCGGAACCAGACAGTTTTCGGGGGTAGGCGGACAAATGGATTTTATTCGCGGCGCAACAATTTCGGAAGGTGGTAAACCGATTATCGCCATTAGTTCGGCCACAGGTAAAGGAGTTTCAAAGATAACTCCTGTACTGAAACAAGGGGCTGGAGTAACCACTACAAGAGCACATGTACACTATGTCGTTACAGAGTATGGTGTTGTGAATCTATTTGGTATGAACCTGTACGAAAGGGCAAAAGCCCTCGTTTCAATTGCCCATCCCGATCATCAGGAAGCACTCGACAGAGCCGCATTTGAAAGGTTTGGCAGGGAATAGGATATATGGAACTTCAACAATATATCGATCACACACTATTAAAGCCCACTGCGCGTCCGGAGGACATAAAACGTTTGTGCCAGGAGGCATTGGATTATAAATTCTTTGCGGTTTGTGTCAACTCGGTTTATATACCACTTGCAAAGGATGAATTAGAGGGTTCTGATGTAAAACTGGCTGCGGTTATAGGATTTCCGCTTGGGGCAATGGCAACGAGTGTTAAAATTCAGGAGGCTGCCTATTGTCTTGAAAAGGGCGCAGATGAGATCGATATGGTCATCAACCTCGGTTGGCTAAAGTCGGGCGCATACACAGACGTCCTCAATGAATTAAAGTCACTTAAGGCGATTACCACAGACCGAATTCTAAAGGTAATCATAGAAACCTGCTATCTTAGTGAAGAAGAAATTGTGAAAGCTTGTGAATTGGTAGTCGAGGCTGGAGCCGACTTCGTAAAAACATCTACAGGATTTGGCACTGGCGGGGCTACTTTTAAAGATGTTGCTCTGATGAAAGCCACCGTAGGTGAGAAGGCAAGGATAAAAGCATCAGGAGGCATAAGGGATCGCGATACCGCCCTGAAATATGTCCAAATGGGAGTAAGCAGATTAGGAACCTCATCGGGGATAAGGATCATATAACGAAGGAATCTAAAATCATGAGTTCACATTTAAATGCCAAAAAAGGAGAAATTGCCGATGCCGTCTTATTACCCGGTGACCCATTACGAGCGAAATGGATTGCCGAGACCTTCCTCGAGGACGCCTTCTGTTATTCAGAAGTTAGAGGTATGCTGGGGTTTACCGGCTCCTATAACGGGAAAAGAGTATCAGTCCAGGGAAGTGGGATGGGCATTCCTTCTGCCCTGATCTATATTCATGAACTCATTGAGGAGTATGGGGTTAAAGAGATTATTAGGGTGGGTACCGCAGGATCCTACCAGGCGCAGCTCCAAATCCGGGACCTGGTACTGGCCATGGCTGCCTCTACCTCTTCCTCTATCAATAATATACCCTTCGATCAACAAAGCTTTGCTCCAACTGCAGACTATGATCTTTTTCGCAGGGCTGTAGCCTATGCAGAAGATAACGAAATCTCCTTTAGCGCCGGTAATGTGCTCTCAGAGGACAAATTTTACAATGAAGATCCTGATCGATATAAATTATGGGCCTCCTACGGCGTGCTTTGTGCCGAAATGGAATCGGCAGGTCTGTATACGACGGCTTCCAGGTATGGCGTAAAAGCCCTGAGCATACTTACTATCTCAGATTCGAAAGTTACAGGGGAACACTGCACCCATGAAGAACGCGAACAGGACTTTGAACTGATGGTTCAAATGGCCCTTTCAATCGCAAGAACAACTACAAAACAATAGTTTTGACTTTTGGGCATTTGCATCCATTGATCATTACTGCTGAGTTCTCGGATTGCGGAAAGTATCGATACCTACTCAGTGCCATCAACCCGGACAGCCAGGGATCAAAGACTTTGAGTGTTATAATGCAAAATCCCAGCGAGGCCGATGAAACCCAGGCCGATAAGTCTGTTCAATTTCTTCAAAATCTTGTTTTTCGCAAAAACTACGATGTTTTCAAAGAGGTGAGAAGAATGAATATTCTCAATCAGTTTGCCTTTATTCAGACAAAAGGATTTAAGGGCAATCATGATCTGATAGGCCCAAAAAATGATGATATTATCCGGACTGTGATTAAGGATTCAGATATTATCCTGATCGCCTGGGGCAAGAACAATCCCTATAAGGATCGGCAGCAAGAACTGACAAAAATGCTTTTGGAATATGATGACAAGCTGATCCTGAAAACCAGGAAACACCCTTCCAGAGGTTTTTATACCGACTTTATCGGACCAGTGGTATTGGATAATTCCATGGATTGAACTAAAAGTCCTTTTTCCTGGCTTTTCTGAGATAGGTAGAGACAGGGATCAGGGTCCAGACCACGAGCATCATTAAAGAAATGCCAAATCCCAGATAAGTTCCAAAGAACGATTTAAAAACGGCTCCGGTATAGCCCAACAGGGCTGAAATATCGAGTTTGAGAAGTATAAGGGTTCTCGAAAGATCGATAGGATTCAACAGGGTTGCGGTCAGAGAAAAGGTATCCAGCGGATAATCTTCGAATATAATTAGCGAAAGCAGAAAGATCCCATCGTAGAGCACTGCAAAAAACAACCACATAAGAATAGCATATCCAAACCCTTTAATACGGTTCTCATTGTAGATGGCAATATTGAGTGAAAGGGCGGTGAAAATAAAAGTAAGAAAGGCTCCGGTATACAACAAAAGGACGAAATCCCAAATGGCAGCACTTTTAAAAAGTCCGTATAATATAAATGGGATGCCCAGGCCGAGGACCAAACTCAGTGAAAGAGAGCCTGCCACCCCTAAATACTGGCCCAGAAATATCGAGCTGCGTTTAATAGGTTGCGCAATAAGAAGTTCGGTAAACTCCCTGGAATTATAGTAATACATAACCCCGAAGATCGTACCGATCAAAGGCACCAATACTATGATGATATTCATCAGGGTGATCACCGCTTTCGAAAGATCATTGTTAAGAAACAAGAGGGTAAATCCCAATGCCAGGTAAAAAAGCAGATAGACATAGCTCCAACGGCTGCGTACCAAATCATAAAAGCTGTATTTTAGAATCTTAAGCATGCTGCGTTGTAGATATTTCGGCTATTGCGTGTTGAAAATCGGACTGTTGTGTGCGTTCGGTAAGGTCTTTTATAGTTCCCTGGAAATAGATCTTGCCCTCGAGCAAATAAACGATCTCGTCTGCCATTTCTTCTACGAAATCCATGATATGCGTGGTAATAAGGATCACTTTGCCTTTGGCCTTTTCCTCCTTTATTAATTTTTTTAGTTCGATCAGCGAGGCCGGATCGAGCCCGGTGGTAGGTTCATCAAGAATAAGAAGCTGGCCATTAAACATAAGGGCGATAACAATATTTACTTTCTGTTTTGTGCCTCCGGAAAGATTGGCCAGTTTACTATTCAGGAAAGGCTGTAGTCCAAACAGTTCGATCAGGTGTTCCTCATCTGATGGCATTCTCCTGAGATCCTTGATCATGTTAAACAACTCCCCTACTATGAGATTACCTGGGAAATTAGCAATTTGAGGCAGGTAATTGAGTTCTTTACGGTACCTCCACTTTTTAGAGATATTCTCTCCTAACACTTCGATGCTACCCGCACTTGGGAGTACCATCCCAAGAATAGTTTTAATCACAGTGGTTTTCCCTGAACCATTGGGACCGAGTATGGCATAAATTCCTGGTTTTTCAATCTTGAGATCGATGCCCTGCAAGACAGAATTCCTCCCAAATTTTTTGTGAAGTCCTTCTACGATAATCATAATAGTCTTTTCATTCGGGGTTTGGGATCTAACAAATTATCTGGCGTAAAAACAGGGGATACTTTCTCTGAAAAATCGATAATATCCATAAAGAGACTTCTTAACAGAACTATAGTTTCAGGGGTTCTGTTGACAATATAGGAAAAGAGTTTTACAGGCCTGTAGGGTACATCACCGATTCCATCTTTATCGAGATCATATCCGGAGTAATTGCTCCAGTAATTTTGTTCAAAAATATTGTCGTTTATCTTGCTGTTATAGGAGATATCGAACGAATTATACAGGAAATTGTTATCGGTAAATGTGTTGGTATAGCAAGCTCCTCTAACCTTTAGGGCCCAGCCATTGCTTATAAATTCATTATTTCGGTATTCTATCCTGTTAGATCCCTCAATACTTATCCCAATAGTGTTTTCTTGAAATGTATTTCCGATGATTTCTGCATCGTTGATTTCTTTTAGCAAAAGTCCAAAGGAAGCAGTTCCCCAGTTCTTTTTAAAGGTATTTCCCGACATGTTGATATGTTTCGAGAACATCACGGCCACTCCTGCTCCATTATTCTCAAAGGTATTCCCACGATAACTGTCGTTATTGGAAAACATAAAATGCAAGCCATAACGCACATTATGTGAACTGATGTTGTTTTCGATCTCGATATTATCGGAAAATTCGAGATATATACCATCGCGCACCTGTTCCACCCTGTTATCGATAACTTTTACATTCTTGCAGTACCAGAGCTGAATACCATTCCCTGAATTGAATTCCTCCACAGCATCTCCGATGATAGTATTGCCAATAACCTCTCCATGTTCAGCATTTTCCAGGTAGATCCCGAAAAAGAGTTTTTCGAGACGGACATTATATATTTTAAAATGCTTGGTTTTTGCAATTCTGATTGCGGCATAGTCTGAGGTATAGCTGGTACCCACATTGATGATTTTAAATCCTTCGAGATGTACACTGTCTGAAACCACCTTGAGTACCTCGCCCTTGCTCTCACCATCAATTACCGCTTCGCCTTCCCCAATTATGGTAATTGGTTTATCAATAATAACATTATACTCTTTGTAAGTTCCAGGTTTGAGAATGATCGTATCATGTTTGGAAGCCAGTTCTAAAGCCCTACTTAGATTGGAGATCTCACAATTGCTGCACACATCGAAGCTCCTGGGTTGAGCAAAAAGGAAGCCGATATGGAGAAAGCAAATTATTGTCAGAAGCGTTTTCATAATCACCTTATCGGATAATCAAGAATTTAGCGTTGGTCAGTGCTTTGACGAAATGTTTTGTATTGGCGGGAAAGTCGAATACCTGCTGGGGGGTTAAATGAAATGTTCTGTTGTCTATATTAAAATGGATCTCTCCCTCCAACATCATCAAATAGCTGTTCTTGGGGGAAACGTGTTCCGGGAAGAGGTTACCCGCCTCAAGGGATATACTAAGTACCTCGAAGGAAGGCGATTTAATGAGATGTTTCACCTTCAATTGTTCAAAAGTCTGTTCGGCTAATAGGTTATTCGTCGTATACATAAGTGTTCTCCCAGTATTTTAAAAGTTCTGTCCAACTATATATTTTACCCCCATGTTCTGCGTGGGCCTTCATTGCTGAAGCTCTGGAATCGAAAGCTGTCAGATAGGCCCCCATCGGGCTTGGTATACCCTCACTAATTAAAAATATGGCCTTCTCGGCGTTGATAAGCACTCCCGGATCGTTATAGTGATTGCACCTATATAAGGCAATGGATGCCCGATCAATTTGAGTATGGTTGTTCATCAAGCATTCAACTGAATCGAACTTATACACCTTACCTTTATCGGTAACCCATTCACTTCCATGTTGTTTATCTATGATAGTCATACTGCAAAAGTGACAGATATCAGAGCCATAAGCAATTGGTTCGGATTTAATACCGCAAGAATTCAGTACAAGGGTAATTATTACCAATAGTGATGATGTAATTCTCATAGCTTTATGCAGCTTTTCGTGCTTGAATAGCTTCTTGTTCAGGAGTATTTTTGACAGCTTTCCTACCTGCGAAAAATGCCGCCACCGTCAGCATCATTCCTGTAAACATCATCCAGGCTCCTGCTGCCGGCATGGAAGTTACATCAAAATTCAACATTTTAACATGGCCAAACAGAGGCGGCTTATAGCTCATTGGAGTACCATCGGGATTGGTTAGCTTCATAATCGCATTAGGATCCAGATTGGTGCCATAGTCGACCAGCCAGGCGTTAAAATCGTACATCCCCAGTACTCCCAGCACAGACATCAATAGAAACCACCCAATAAACCAGTTGGGAGATATTTTTTTGAAAAACCCCATCAAACCAATGATAACGCCAAGTGCCACCATAAGGCCGATAACAGTTGGAAAAACCTGGAATTCCCACATATCCTCTACTTTTGGGATAGTTTTCATACCGATATAATGGTTCAGGCCATCTATATTCTGAAGATCGAATTCCTCGACCCCACGAATTTCGTCAATATGAATATTCATACCCAACGGATCGGGATACTGAGGCGCTCCAAGCATAATATTCCATAATGGCAAGACATATAGACCCAGTAAAAACAGAGGCCCTATTACCATAAGCACACTTGCTTTTTTCATGATAAGCTATTTAAAAGGATTGACGGATAATAAGTGCATTGTCGCAATTTCGGGATAAGCCAGGTAAAGCGGGCGGAGATTGCATAACCGCCCGCTTACAACTGTTTAATACTTCGTCAGATCATTCACCCAACGACCAGGACAATTCTAAATTTGAATTAGCCGGGGAAACTCTTACGTAGCCCTGCATTTCCTGGTGAAGTGCAGAACAAAAATCGGTACAATAGAATGGCCAGACACCTACTTTTTTTGGTTCCCATAGCGAGGTCTTGGTCTGACCTGGCATAACCAATATTTCCGAAGTGTTTTGTCCCAACATTGAGAAACCATGAGGTACATCAAAGTCCTGCTCATGATTTGTAATATGGAAATAGACTTTGTCTCCCACTTTTATTCCTTCAATATTATCTGGTGTAAAATGACTCCGAATGGTTGACATATAGATATGTACTTCTTTTCCATTCCTTTCTACCTTGGCCTGATCAGGTGTTGTGATAGCATAAGGATGTTTATTCTCGTCTATGCGATAAAACTTCTTGGAATTCGCACGAAGTAGATCTGCCGGACAGCCAGCGGCATAATGAGGTTCTCCATGGGTTGGGAAATCATAAATCAATTCCATCTTTTCCCCTGAGATATCATATATCTGGGCAGAATGCTCCATTTCAGGACCTGTTGGCAGATAGCGGTCTTTGGTGATTTTGTTCATCGCCACGACATACTGACCAAAGGGTTTTCTCGAATTTCCTCCAGGGATCATCAGGTGGCCCACAGAGTAGAAGGTAGGTTTCCTGTCGATTACTTCCCAGGATCCCAATTCCCATTTAACCACTTCCGATGAAATAAAGAAAGTTGTATAGGCATTACCCTTACCATCAAATTCGGTATGCAAAGGCCCGAGCCCACCACTTTTTACGACACCTGCCATAACATCCTCGAACTTAATAATAGGGATACCATAAGCCTCACCATCAAACTTTTCTGCCTCTATAGCAGCAAGCATTTTGGTAAATGAGTGAACAGTGAGATCGGCCGAAAGCTTCCCTGCACCGATGATATATTCACCAGAGGGATCAACATCACAGCCGTGAGGTGATTTTGGAGTAGGAAGGAAGAAAAAAGCACCTGGCACCTCTGTCGGATCAACTGTCAGCACCTCATTAATCATGGTACTGGTACCGGTATGTGTTTCTTCGTCGTAGATATTATGGGCGAATTCTGCCGGCATACTCTTGCCACCGCCATTGTTGACAAATTCCTCTATCATCTGCCAGTTAATCGCGGCGATAAAGTCCTTGTCGTTCTGAGATGAATTCACTTCCATCAATGAATTTGCCTCTTCGGTATTATATGTACTAAAGAAGTGCCAACCGTGAGAATTTCCGCGTCCCGGATGTGAAAGATCGTAGTTGAAGCCAGGCATCAATACCTGAAATTTGAGATCCATACGCCCGCTTTCCGGGTTGACGCTTATAAAACTCAATGCCCCTTTAAAATTGCCCTTATACTCATTAATAGGCATATCCCTTTGCGGCACCGGGACAGAAAAACGGGTTCCTGCAATTACATATTCGGTATTTTCCGTAATGAAGGCAGAACTATGGTTCCCTGCACTATTGGGTATCTCCATGATCTCTTCAGTCTCAAAAGTGCTGAGGCTGACCCTGGCAATACGCGGGGTATTGTTTCCGTTGACAAAGATCCAGCGACCGTCCAATTCTCCGTTGGTTTGTGAAATATCGGGATGGTGAAGGTCGTCCCAGGGTACAAATCCATGGGAAGTATTCAACATAGGTTTGGTCTCTTCCGAATAACCATAACCAGAAGTTGGAAATTGAGAGAATACAGGGATCTCCTTGAACATACGACCCGATGGCAGGCCATATACGGTTAAGTTACCGCTATAACCTCCTGAGAGGAAAGCATAAAATTCATCCTGCTCCCCAGGGGCAACATACACCTTTTCCGCAGCGCTGGAACCCAGTGCACCATTTGATGAACCATTCCCGGTGCCATCGCCACAACTATGGGAAAGCAGACCCAGGCCCATTATGGAAAGCACATAATATTTATAATTTTTCATTTCTATGATTTTTAATGTTTAATCCTTTATTAATATTATATCAGCCTTATTCTGCTGGTGGGAGAATTACTTTGTCGACTACATGCACAATACCATTACTTGCAGGAACACTGGCAATTATTTTAGCCCCACCCACATACACATCGTCGCCTTTGACTTCAATAGTAGTATTTTGATCATTGGCCTGACCGAGTTTTTTAAACTTCTTAAGGAAGTCTTTGCTGTAATTACCCGGGGTAACATGATGCTTAAGAATATTGGCAAGAGCATCTTTGTTTTCAGGTTTTAGAAGGTCTTCAACAGTACCTTCAGGAAGGGCATCGAAAGCAGCATTCGTAGGTGCAAAAACCATTAATGGCCCCGCGTTTACGAGGGCATTTTCAAGATTTGCAGCCTGAACTGCTGCTACCAGTGTAGTGTGATCTTCCGAACCGATGGCAATATCAAGGACATTGGGGACAGATTCGTCGTCTTCAATAAAAGCCTGTCCCTGAACTTTGGTGTTTTGATCGTCCTGGGCGGTTGAAGTTTCAGCCGCTGCTTTTGGCTCATTCTTGCAATTCAGCCCTATAAACAAGGCTAAAAATGCGTATATGAGCAGTTTTAGTTTTGGTTGTGTTTTCATGATTTATTGTTATAAGGTTCTAAAATATTCCAGTACAGCCCTTGTTTCTTCTTCGGTAAGGTTCTGGTTGGCCATAGGTGAACCATTGAACTCTATAAGAAGTTCTTTGGCCAGAGGGTCTTCTTTTACCATTTTCTCCGGATTCAGGATCATATTCATCACCCATTCCGGTGTACGTCGTTCCAATATTCCGTTAGGAGCCGGTCCGATAAATTTCTTGCCGATCCTGTGGCAGGCCAGACACATCTGATCATAGACCTCTTTGCCCTTGGCGGCCATGGCCTGATCGATTTCATCGTTTAGTGTTATAGAGGTGATGGGTCCAACTCCCTTATTGCTCAGATCTACCCTTTCAGAGGCCTTTACATCGGTTGCAGGTGGTGGTGCATCGCTTTTCTCTGTTGTAATCTTTTTACGTTCAATACTAAATCCATCTGATTTTTTTTCTTGCTTTCCACCACAGGCAAATAGGGTGAAAGACAAGATTAGAACAAGAAATTTGGAGAGAGTCTTCATTTGTTTAGTTATTTTTATTTTGGGGTTAAAAATAGAATTGCACTATTAAAAAAAATATGACATAAATCATATTAAGGATAAAAATATCTTTTTATGCTTGTAATAAATTTAAAAGGACTCTTGCAATGCTTACAAATTCTTCTAAATATGCCTTAAAAGCAGTATTATACCTCACTTTGCATTCTGATAAAAATCACAAACTACAGGTAAAGGATATCTGTGAAAAGATCGATATCCCCAAGGCTTATTCAGGGAAGCTACTACAGGCCCTGGCCAAGAGAAATATCATCTCCTCCTCCAGGGGGCCAAAGGGAGGGTTCTATGTTGATGAAGACAATAGGAAAAATTCGATAATGACCATTATTGATACCATAGACGGACGGAAAAAAATGGAGGCCTGCATTATTGGCCTTGACAATTGCAGTGAGGAAAATCCTTGTCCTTTGCATAACCTTTTCGTTTCCTCGCGTTCAGAAATGATCAAGGTTTTTGAAGAAACCACGCTTGAAGATATGGCCAAAAATCTTGACGCCAGGGATATTTTTATGTCCAGATAGTAGACGCCTTGTATGTCTCTGAAAAAAAGAGGGCCTGAAAAGCCCTCTTTGATATGATTTAACCCTGTGTGCGCTATATCCTAAAGGTGATAACCGGAATTTTACTGTGGTTGGCTATATCCTCCCCTATACTGCCCATAAAGAAATGGGAAAGACCTTTACGCCCGTGGGTGGGAATACCGATTAAATCTGCGCTGATGTTTTCACTATGGTTCAGTACACCTTTTTCAACACTGTAATCATTGTAAATGACGACCTCCATTCCAGCGCCGGCTTTCTGCATATATTTGGTTACTCTTTCGTAGGCATCTTTGGTACTGAGGAAATTATCTCCGGGCGTATTGATATAGACCAGGTGAAGTTTGGCGCCCAATTTGTCCGCAAAGCTTTTAGCCCTATGAAAGGCGGGCACGGATTCCTCCTTGAAGGCGCAGGCGAAAACGAAATCATCAGCTTTAAAGTCTGCAATTTCATCCTTGATGACCAATACTGGTATTTCTGAATTACGAACCACTTTCTCAGCATTCGAACCAACAAAAATCTCTCTAAGTCCATCTGTTCCGTGTGAGCCCATGATGATGATATCAGCATTGTGTTTGTCAACCACATCGTTAACCTCACCGAAGACCTTAAAATGTTTAATAATAGGTGTTATCTTCCTTACATCCTTTAAATAAGGCTTGTCAAGAAATTCGTTGATCCTCTTTTCTGCCAGTTTTAATAGAAAAACAGTCTGTTCAGGATGAAATCCTTCAGAGGACGAAATCATGGCTTCATTGAGTTCGAGCATATGCAGCGCCAGGATCTCTGAATCGTGTTTTCTGGCTAAAGAAGCTGCCACCTTTAATGCGTATTCGGATTGTTGCGAAAAATCTATGGGCACTATGATCGTTTTCATGATACTGACTTTAGGGTTAAATTATTAAAATCTGTTTATATAGGCTGAAGCATAAGTTATAATCTGGTTAAATCGTCATCGAAAATAACTGGGTCTCCGGAGCCTTTCTGTGCAACCGCAAATCGAAGGCCATACATATGTTACGAATAAAAGGTTTGCCTTTTTCGGTAACCTTCAACTCCATCGGTAAAATTTCAACCAATCCGTCGGCCTGCATTTCAACCAGCTTATTTAGAACGTCATCTAAGCCACTAAATTGTAGTTCTCTTTCATCCCATGTGGTTCTAAAACGACACATCAGGTTAAGAATATGACGGCGGATCACCTGGTCCTCGGTGTTGAGTATATGTCCGCGATAAATTGGCAGGATCCCGGTGGACACTAAATGTTCGTACTCCTCAATGCCTTTTACGTTCTGGGCAAACCCATACCAGCTATCACTTATACTGGAGGCTCCCAACCCAACCAGTAAATGGGTCTTTGAGGCCGTATATCCCATAAAATTCCGGTGTATACTCCCCGCTTCCATCGCTTTATACAAAGCATCGCTCTTCAGTGCAAAATGATCCATCCCTATTTCCTCATAACCCATCGCCCTGAGCAGTTCACTGCCTCGTTCATATAGCCTGCGCTTATCGTCAGCTGAGGGGAGGTCATTATCAAGAAAACCCCTTTGTCCATTCCCTTTTAACCAGGGTACATGGGCATAACTGTAAAAAGCTATGGTGTCGGGGCGTAAATTTCTTGTAATGCTGATGGTTCTTTCGATATCGCCCAAAGTTTGATGTGGCAGACCGAAAATAAGATCATGGCCCACAGAAGTATAACCAATTTCCCTGGCCCATTTCGTTACTCGCTTAACACGGTAAAAGGGCTGAAGGCGATTGATTGCCTTTTGGATCTTTACACTGTAGTCCTGTACTCCAAAACTAACACGGCGGAAACCTAAGTCGAATAATTTTTGCAGGTGCTCTTTCGTGGTATTGTTAGGGTGACCTTCAAAACTAAATTCAAATCCAGGGTATAGTTTGGCTCTGCGAAGAATCCCCCGAATGAGTACTTCCAGATTGGCGGAACTGAAAAAAGTAGGGGTTCCACCCCCCAGATGTAGTTCTTTGATCCTCGGTCTGGCACCAAAGAGGTCTGTGTAGAGCTTCCATTCTTTGAGTAAACTCCGAATATAAGGTTCCTCAACCTCATGCCTTTTGGTGATGCGTTTATGACACCCGCAAAAGGTGCACATCTGTTCGCAGAAAGGCAAATGGATGTAAATGCTGATGCCCTCCTTGGAATTACTCACCTCAAAAGCCTGCTTCACGGTTTCCTTATATCGTCTGCCCGAGAAATCGTCGAGTTCCCAGTAGGGCACGGTAGGATAGCTGGTATATCGCGGCCCGGGAACATTGTATTTTTGTATCAAGGAGTCCATTGATAAGCCTTGTTTCTTACAAAGCTAAAGGGAATGTGCTCTGGAAAATATGATAAAAATCAGGTCCGATCGCCGTTAAGCTGTTGGTAGCTTGTCCGTTTTAAATCCAATGGCAAGCTATCTGATCAATACCTATCGCTCAACCAGTTCAATGTTGGCCGACTTTCCCATGATCCCTTTGTAAAATCGGGAAAATCCTGAGGGGCGCCCCCTTGTGCAATCGAACGTTCCGAAAGCGGTGTTAGTGCACTCCAGGCTGCAGCATCATAAACATCTAAGGGTGGGGCCACTCTGCGCCTGGCAGCTTCCACAAAGGCATTTAACACAAAGAAATCCATACCCCCATGACCCGATCCGGTGGCCAGTTCACCGTATTTCTTCCACAGTGGATGATCGTAACGCTCAAGTATGGATGATGCATCTTCCCACCGGTGCTCTGGCGATTCTCCCTGGATGTAAATCCGGTTACCGTCGACCTCCCAGATACCATTTGCCCCCTGTACTCTGAATCCAAGCGAATAGGGTCTGGGTAAATTACAATCATGGGTGACAATGATAGTTTCATCGCGTGCGGTCCTGATCGTACTGGTAATCACATCTCCCTGTTTAAATTTTACTTTCGCATTAGGGTGTTCCGGCCCGCCTACATCAAGGATATGATTGTGTAATCCGATGGCTTTGGTAGCATAGGAAGAAACACTGAGAAAGCGATTACCTCTGTTGATATCGGCCATTACAGCCACAGGGCCCAGCCCGTGTGTTGGATAAACATCCGCATTCTGATTCACAGAATAAGCAGTACGCCATTTCGCCTCAGATAGTGCATTTTCCCCAAACTCGACCCCACCCCCATAAGGTTGTTTCCCATTATTGAATTTTACCTCCCTGAGATCGTGCTGATATCCACATCTGAAGTGTACTAATTCTCCAAAAATTCCCTTTTTTACCATATTCAGTACTGCCAGAACATCTCTTCGGTAGTTTACATTTTCGAGGATCATCAAGTGGGTCCCGGTCTCCAAATGGGTGTTGACCAGCTCCCAGCATCCTTCCAGAGTAGTGGCGGCCGAAACCTCCACACCGGTATATTTTTTGGCACGCATAGCATCTACACTCATCGGAACATGCCAGGACCAGGGCGTAGCGATAATAACTGCATCCAACTCATCCATATTTAGTAGGTTTCGATAGTCTAACTCATCGCTGCCAAAAGACCTGACGGGTTTTCTTCCGGCTTTTTGTATCAATTCATCAGCAATTTTTAATCGATTAGAATCGATATCACAAATAGCCAAAACCTCTATATCTTCCCTGAGCAACAAGTTCCTCAGGTGTTCTGTACCCCGTAGCCCGACTCCAATAATTCCCAATTTTAATTTGTCTTCCTTACTTGCTGTTGAAAAGCCCATCATACTATGGGGTAATGCTACCGCCCCCAGGCCTATAGCCGATAGGTTTTTCATGAAATTTCTTCTCGATACCATATTACTGCTTTTGTGATTATGGACTTAAAAATTATGAAAATCCAATTCACCATGTGGCATTGACCGATAAAAACTTATTTTTGCGGCCATAATAATCAACTATGACACTACTACTGATGGCTGCCGGTAAAGGAAGCCGATACGGAAAACTCAAACAATTCGACGGCTTTGGTCCAAATGAAGAATTTTTGATGGAATTCAGCATCTATGATGCTATTCAGGAAGGATTCGATCATATTGTGGTCATCACCCAGAAAACCAATGTGGAATTTTTAAAAGACCATTTGGCAGCCCGACTACCCGGGGAAATCAAAATAGATGTCCTGGCCCAGGAACTCACAGATTTACCCGATGGATTAGAAGTTGGTGGGGAGCGCCAGAAGCCGTGGGGCACGGCCCATGCCGTCTGGACGGCAAGGAATGTTATTTCAGATCCGTTTGTAGTGATTAATGCCGACGACTATTACGGGAAAATGGCCTATGCCAGGGCAGCATCTTTTATCTCACAAGCAGAGAACAAAAACAAATTCGGATTGGTGGCTTATACCCTAAAAGATACCTTATCGGACTTTGGCTCTGTCTCCCGGGGTGTTTGTAAGCAAGAAGGCAGCAGCTTACTGTCTGTAGAAGAACGCATCAAAATAGAAGAAAAGGACGGAGTTATTTTGGATTCAGATACGGGAATTAAATTTACCGGAGACGAATTGGTAAGCATGAATTTCTGGGTCTGCAGCCCTTCTATTTTCGGGCAAATTGAACAGGACCTTAAAAAGTTTATCGAAACCGGTGACAATTTGGAAAAAGGAGAGGTTTACTTGCCCTTTGTGATCCAGGAGATGCTCCAGCAGGGAAAGGCCTCTGTTGATGTCATTCCAGCCAATAGTACATGGTTCGGGGTTACTTATGCCGACGATAAGGACGTTGCCATTGCAAGTCTTAGTTCTATGGTAGGCCAGGGAGACTACCCCTCGCCATTATGGTCGTGATTGGCACCCTGGGATCTTATTGAAATGCACTATGTCCGGTAATATCGGCACCAGTAATCAAAAGGTGAATATCGTGGGTTCCTTCATAGGTGATCACACTCTCGAGGTTCATCATATGACGCATGATACTGTATTCACCGGTAATGCCCATTCCGCCTAATATCTGGCGCGCTTCCCTTGCGATTCGTATGGCCATATCAACATTATTGCGCTTGGCCATTGAAATCTGAGCAGTACTAGCCCTTCCTTCGTTTTTTAGCTGACCTAAGCGGAAAGCCAATAACTGTGCTTTGGTGATCTCTGTCACCATTTCGGCCAGTTTTTTCTGCTGGAGCTGAAATGCGGCAATCGGTTTACCAAATTGTACACGTTCTTTGGCATAGCGCAACGCAGTATCATAACAGTCCATCGCGGCACCAATCGCTCCCCAGGCTATACCATAACGTGCAGAATCGAGGCAACCAAGAGGGGCGCCAAGACCATTTTTGCCAGGGAGGAGGTTTTCCTTCGGAACTTTAACATTGTCGAATATCAATTCACCGGTAGCCGAGGCTCTTAAAGACCATTTATTGTGAGTTTCCGGGGTAGAAAACCCTTCCATACCTCTTTCCACAATCAATCCATGGATACGACCTTGTTCATTTTTTGCCCATACCACAGCGATATCGGCGAAGGGGGAATTGGAAATCCAGAGTTTTGCTCCGTTTAACAAATAATGATCTCCCTTGTCCTTAAAATTAGTGACCATACCTCCGGGGTTGGAGCCAAAATCAGGTTCGGTAAGACCAAAGCATCCCATAAACTCACCGGTAGCGAGTTTGGGTAAGTATTTCTGCCGTTGTTCTTCAGTACCATAAGCAAATATTGGATACATTACCAATGATGACTGTACAGAAGCGGTGGATCGCACCCCACTATCACCCCTTTCAATTTCCTGCATGATAAGACCATAGCTTATCTGATCCAGACCGGCCCCACCGTATTCCACAGGAATGTAGGGGCCAAAAGCACCGATTTCAGCAAGCCCATTTATTATCTGTTTCGGGAACTCTGCTTTTTGCGCAAAATCCTCAATAATTGGTGAAACATCGCGTTTCACCCATTGGCGTGCAGCATCGCGCACGAGCTTGTGCTCCTCGGTCAATAACTCGTCTAAATTATAGTAATCGGGGGCTTCGAAAAGATCGGGTTTCATAGGGCCGTAATTTTGGATTCAAAGGTAGCAAAGGAATACAACAAACCAATGCGCGTATGTTATAATTTTCTGCGACAGATAGGAAGGGAAGGGCTAGCTTTTGTTGAGGTAATGGGCAAGTAAACCGTGGAAATGATGTACGCCTTTTTCCCGGGTAGGAGAAAACCTTCCGGCCTGGTAAAATTTCGACCTGACACCGAGCTGCACCCCTTCCACTACCTCCTCATCTTCCATTTCAACTTTGTTCAATCCGGCACCTGCCCCTTCTTCCAACTTAGAGCGGTCGTTAACAAAGCTCAGGAAACGAACACGTGTCTTATCCGTTTTCAAAGGCTCAACAATATTGACAGATAATCCCCAGGGGTAAAAATTGAACATCATGTTTGGGAAAACCCAAAAATAATAGGCCGCAACACGCTTACCAAAATCGATATGGTCCGATGGCAGATCAAAGATCTCCTCCGCTTCTTTGGCATAGCCTATTTGAAGATTCATCTGGTCGAATAGCAGTGTTTCATAATCTCCATAGTCCAGCACCGTATTGAGATCCTGATGTACGAATGGGATATGAAAACCTTCCAGGTAGTTGTCGCAATAGAGCGCCCAATGGGCATTTACAAAATAGTCCTTACTTCGCTTTGCATCAAGCACAAAATCATCGAGTGGTAAAAAGCCGACTCGTTGATCCATTTGCTCCAATATGGCCTCCATTTTATAAGCCGGGTTCAATCCGGCAAAAAGGCATGGACCCCATTGCAAAAGCGGAAATTCATGCAGATTATCACAGGAGGAAGGAAAATTCTCGACCCCCTCGAATTCTGGCATAAACTCGAATCGACCATCCAGGGCAAAACGCCTGCCATGGTAGCGGCAGTTTAATTTTTTGTAGGCTCCTGCCTGATTTGCGACAATATTGGCCCTATGAGTACAAACATTGCTCAGGCAGTGATAGTTCTCCTCCTTATCCTTCGTAAGTACAAGGGGCTCAGTTAGAAAACCATCAAGCAGCGTTAAAGGAAATACGTTTTGCGTGTTTTGAAGCAGACCTTTATGGCCAACCCACTGCCAGGAACGGTAGAAAATCTCTTCCTTTATTTTTTCAAAGATATGCTCATCGCGATAAAATGCTGCTGGCAAGGTCCTTGATTTTTTTATATTCGGATCGATATGGTATTTACCGTTCACCTTTGATTAATTTGCATATTTAAAAGTATGTAAATCTTTTTACAAACCTAACCAAACAGCAAATTGAAGCAAACCAAATCAAGGAAGAAACTGGGTATATGGATGAGCACCTCGCTTGTTGTGGGAAATATGATCGGTGCCGGTATATTCCTGATGCCGGCGGCTCTGGCAGCTTATGGCGGAATTAGCGTGATCGGATGGCTGGTATCTGCAGGTGGAGCCCTTATTCTGGCCAGGGTATTTAGCAACCTCAGTCTCCTGGTGCCAAACTCTAATGGCGGACCCTATGCCTTTTCACGGGCCGGTTTCGGAGATTATCTGGGATTCCTTGTAGCATGGGGATACTGGATTTCTATTTGGGTGAGTAATGCGGCCATCGCTATAGCTTTTGTTGCCGCTTTGAGCGTTTTTTTTCCTCTATTGACGGAAAGCAGAGTGGCAGCTGTCCTGTTAGCACTTACAGCCATCTGGCTGCTTACCTGGATCAATTCTACAGGGATCAGGGAATCTGGAAAAGTACAAATACTGACTACGGCACTTAAACTTATTCCTCTCCTCCTGATCATAGCATTAGGTTTTTTCTATTTTGATATCTCTAATTTCACTCCCTTTAACGCAAGTGATTCTACTAACTGGGCTGCCATTGCCGTAACAGCAACCATGACATTCTACGCCTTCCTCGGTTTCGAATGCGCCACCATCCCGGCCGCCAATGTGGAAAATCCGAAAAAAACAGTGCCCAGGGCTACTATGATAGGTACAATAATGACCACACTAATCTATATCCTCAGTACGGTGGTCGTAATGGGAATGATTCCTATGGACCTCCTGGCCCTATCACCGGCTCCATTTGCCGATGCCATGGGTATCATCGGCGGCGAGTGGGGGAAAAACCTGGTAGCTGCCGGAGCAGCGATTGCTGCTTTCGGAGCCTTAAACGGTTGGATCCTGGTTCAAGGTCAGATAGCAAAGGCCACGGCTATGGATGATCTCTTCCCCTCCATTTTTAAACGCGACAACAAGAATGGTGTTCCCATCTGGGGCCTGGTAATTGGAAGTTGTCTTACCACTTTAGTAATGTTGATGAATTATACAGAGGGATTGGTTGAACAATTCCGTTTTATTATTCTCCTCACTACACTTTGTAGTCTAATCCCATATCTCTTTTCCTCTGCTGCATACGTCCTTATCGCGCTGGAAAAACTTAAGCCTGGAAATAATCCGTTAGCCATCCATGCACTTGGGGGAATTGCTTTTTTGTTTACCCTTTGGGCGATCTTCGGCTCCGGAGAGCGCACCGTTTTCTGGGGCACATTACTTCTGCTGGGAGGGACACCTTTCTATGTCTGGATGAAACGTAAAAAATAAAAATGAATACTAGACAAACCACGATACATTCGGAATATCACCAACTCAGAGCTGTACTGCTTTGCCAGGCGGAAACTGCTTTCGGGTCAGCGGATAAACTCAGTCGGCAATGGAAATCCCTCAACTATGTTACATGCCCGGGTTATGAAAAGGCCCTACGAGAATACCAGCAGTTTGCAGATATCTTTATGTCACAAAATATCCAGTGTCATTACCTGCCACAAAATCGGGATATGAGCCTCGATGCCCTCTATTGTCGGGATGCTTCGATCGCTACAGATTTTGGCTATATCATTTGTAATATGGGTAAGGCGGCCAGAGATATGGAACCCGCAGCTCACGCTGCCTATTATAAACAAACAGGGCAAAATATTTTGGGGATCATTGAACCACCGGGAACGTTAGAAGGTGGAGATGTGGCATGGATCGATCGCCGAACACTTGCGGTAGGACATAGTTACCGTACAAATTATGAGGGGATCAGACAATTAAGAGCAATGGTCTCCGCTCATGGGATTGAACTCCTTGAAGCAGACCTTCCACATTATAAAGGCCCTCAGGACGTATTTCACCTGATGTCGGTTTTCAGCCCGGTGGATAAGAACCTCGCTGTGGTGTATTCTCCTCTTCTTCCCATTGGTTTCAGGAAAGAACTCATCCGAAGAGGATATGAATTTATTGAAGTCTCAGACGACGAATTCGAATCCATGGGATGTAATGTCCTCGCTGTAGCAGCAAGAAAATGTATTCTGGTCGCTGGCAATCCTAAAACAGAGGCCGCACTGGCTCACAAGGGGTGTAAGGTTTGGGCCTATAAGGGAAATGAAATTAGTGTTAAAGGTGGTGGAGGGCCTACCTGCTTAACAAGACCTATGATAAGGGTTTTATGACAGGTATAGGTCTATCAGTCCTGGCGGTGTATCCACATGGATCGTTTTAGTCTGCCGGTCTACCTCATTGATGATATCATCTGCGATGGGGATAAGTAGTTTTTTACCATCTTTCTCCGCTTCGAAAAGCGCTTGTGAAACCATATCGTTAACACCGGTAATCTTTCCTATAGATCCATGGTTCTTATCCTGAAGTTCAAATCCTATGATTTCATGATAATAAAACTTATTGCCGCTCAGCTTTGGCAATAGCTCAAGTGGAAGGTAGAGTTTGGAACCAATTATACTATCGGCCGCCGCTTCATCCTGGACTTCCTCGAATCGAATCCTGAGTAAACTCGTTTTATGTAGCCTGCAACGATAAATAAAAAATGGAACCAGAGAGTTGCCTAAGCCAACAAACACAGATTCCATGTTTTCGTAAATTTCGGGTTCATCGGTATCTAGCTTTACCAGTACTTCCCCCTTATAACCATATTTGGATACAACTTTACCTAGAAAGAAGCAATCTTCTTTTCGCATCCAAAGTAATTATTCCTTCTTCGAGTCCTTTTCTTCAGGTTTCTCCTCTTCGGCGGCTACTTCTTCTTCAGCTTCTGGTGCAGCTTCCGCTTTCACTTCTTCGGCAGTCTCCTTTTTATCTTCAATTTCCTCTTTAACTTCTTCGGTGGTTTCTTTAACAGCTTCAGCTTCCTCTTTTACTTCCTCTTTCACCTCTTCAGCTGCTTCTTTTACTTCTTCAACCGCTTCTTTTACCTCTTCCGCAGCCTCCTCAACAACAGCTTCTTCTGCTGGTGTCTCTGCCACAGCTTCTTCTGTTGTGGTTTCTTCAACGGTTTCTGCTGTTTCCTCGGCAATCTCTTCAGGACTTTCAGCAGCAGCAGCGTCCATCATTCTTTTTTCATTGGCCTCTTTTTCAGCAGCCAGCGCTTGGGCTTTTGCGTCGGCCTTCGCTTTGGCAAGACCTTCAGTTTTCTTAGAGATTGAGCCTTCTTTCTCATCTACCCAGGCTTTAAACCTGGCTTCCACTTGTTCTTCTGTAAGTGCACCTTTAGCCAGTCCGCCCAGCAAGTGTTTTTTAAGCATCACTCCTTTGTAGGACAAAATCCTACGAGCTGTATTAGAGGGCTGGGCACCATTTTGAAGCCATTTCACCGAATTATCAACATTGATATCGATGATAGCCGGATTGGTGTTTGGGTTATAGATTCCTAATTTTTCGAGAAATTTACCGTCTCTTTTTGAACGGGAATCCGCTGCGACGATCCAATAAAAAGGTTTTCCTTTTTTACCGTGTCTTTGTAGTCTTATTCTAACTGGCATATCACATTAAATTTTTGAAGTACACGACTTCGGTTATTAATTCTTCTTAAAAGGTCGGCAAATATACTGTATTTCTTTTAAACCACTAAGGAATCCGAAGAAGATTATTCTTTTTCAGCAAGGCGATCGGGCCCTTTGGTCAGATCAGCTTTATGAACACATATAATACTATCCATTTTCTTTATAATCTGAGGGTGCTGATCGGCAATATTGATCGATTCTGCAGGATCCTCGGAAATATTGTAAAGAAGTGGTGGATCGTGGATCTCTTTGCCGCCAAAATCGCCGTAAGCTCCTTCTGTTATATAATGGGCTTTAAAATCCTTATACCGTAAAGCATAGATATCGGTACCCCGATAATAGAGAAGAGATGTTCTGTTTCCCATTTCACCCTTTAATATTGTTGAACTAAGGTCTACTCCGTCTAGAATTCTATCATTTGGCAAATCCACCCCGGCCATTTGGCTAAAGGTCACAAACAAATCTAGTGTGGAGCCCAACTCATATATCACTCCTGGCTTAACATAAGCCGGTCCCCAGAAAATACCAGGTACCCGCATACCACCTTCGAATGTAGTTCCTTTACCTGCCCTTAAAAGTCCAGCACTTCCGCCATTTTTGCCAAAACTCAGCCAGGGCCCGTTATCTGAAGTAAAAACAACCACGGTATTATCTTGTATTCCCAGTTCTCTTAGCGTCTTCAGGATCCTTCCGATCCCATGATCTATTTCTTCTATTACATCGCCATAGAGACCACGGCGACTCTTCCCTTGGAACTTATCGGATACAAATAATGGGATATGCGGAAGGCTATGTGCCAGGTATACAAAAAATGGATTATTCCTATTCTCCTTAATAAAGGCAATGGTTTCATCGGTATATCTCTCTGTAATAGTGTGTTGATTCGCAGGCCGTTCAACAATATCTGTATTTCTGATAAGCGGTACATTAAAATGCTCCGTCTTAATCATGCTGTCTGGTTGTTGCCAGTATTCTTTCCAATCCAGATGATGGATTCTGTCCATATCGTTGGAATAAGGGATGCCAAAATAGTAATCAAATCCCTGATTCACGGGAAGGTAAGTTTCTTTATGACCTAAATGCCATTTTCCTATACAGGCGGTTCTGTATCCGGAGTGCTTTAATTGTTCTGCCAGGGTGATCTCACTAAGGGGTAAACCGTATTTCGAATCTGGAAATAGCACTCTCCTTTTATGACTAATCATTCCATTTCTTATGCTAAGACGACCCGTCAGAATCGAGGCCCGACTTGGTGTACACACACTCGCAGCTGCATAAAAGTTCGTCCACTTTTGACCCTCCCTGACCATTCTGTCTAAGTGCGGTGTGGCAATACTCGGATGACCAAAAGAACCAAGATCGGCATAACCCAGATCGTCGGCAAATATGATAATAAAATTAGGTGTTTCTATTTCCTGTCCTACACTTTTATTTATAAAAAGAAACATCGCCGGAACAATCCAAAACTGCACAAAAAGCCGATGAAATAGAAATTTGTACTGCATACAAAGTAAGGTACAAATAAATCTTTTGAGATGGCCATATTACATTCTAATACTGTAGGTTGATAACTCATGAAAACTCACTTTTCCCACCAGCTCTTAATTATCTATTTTTATCGATACTTTTATAAAAATCTGAGGATAGATGTTTCTGATTTTTGATACCGAGACCACCGGCCTGCCCAAGAGATGGGATGCCCCGATTAGCGATTCGGACAACTGGCCAAGATGTGTTCAGATCGCCTGGCAATTGCACGATGAGATGGGAGTGCTCCTGGAACACCAGGATTTTCTGATTCATCCTGATGGATATGTAATTCCCTACGAAGCAGAACAGATCCATGGTATTTCCACAGAATTGGCAAGCGATCAGGGAAAACCGCTGCAGGAAGTGCTGGAGTTGTTTAACGCTGTCCTATCAAGGAGTAAATTTGTGGTGGGTCAGAATGTCGGATTCGACATCAACATCATGGGTGCCGAATACTACCGGCTGGGTATGCCTTCCGATCTCAGCGAAATGCCTGTTTTGGATACCTGTACCGAACGTACAGCTCAATTGTGTAAAATACCCGGCGGTCGCGGAGGCAAGTTTAAACTGCCAACACTTACCGAACTTCATCAGTTCCTGTTCGAGGAGGCCTTCCATGAGGCTCACAATGCCACTGCCGATGTAGAAGCGACTACGCGTTGTTTTCTCGAATTGATCCGGCGAAGGGAATTTAGTTCGAAAGATTTGGAGGTTGATGAAGAGTATTTTGAACAGTTTTCCCAGCTCAACAGTGAAACCATTCAAGCCGCAGGAATACGGCATGTCAATCTCAAAAAAGCATCGAAAAAGCTTGCCGACCAAGGCGGTTTGGAAACTTCAGATGATATTCAGGATCAGGACCTCGATGAAAATTACAAAGTCATCAAAAATGCTCCCTTTGTTCATTTGCATAATCACTCTCAATTTTCGGTGCTGCAGTCTACTATAAAGATCAAAGACCTGGTGGATAGTGCAGTTGCTTTAAAAATGCCCGCGGTAGCGCTTACCGACCACGCGAATATGATGGGGGCTTTCCGTTTCGTCAAGGAGGTAAATGCTCATAATAAAAAGATCGAAGCTGCGATTGCCTCGGACCAGGAAAATGAAGATGCTGAGACAATGAAGCCAATAACACCCATTGTTGGATGTGAGTTTTTTGTCTGTGAAGATCATAGGAATAAGAACATCAAAGACTACGGCTATCAGATCGTATTACTGGCTAAAAACAAAAACGGCTATAAAAATCTTACCAAAATGTCGTCGCTGGCCTATACAGATGGATTCTACTATGTGCCCAGGATCGATAAAGAAATTATAAAACAGTATTCAGAGGATATCATCGCACTTACCGGGAATCTTTATGGGGAGGTGCCAAATAAAATCCTAAACATTGGAGAAAAACAGGCCGAAGAAGCTTTATTGTGGTGGAAGGAAGTATTTGGCAACGACCTCTATGTTGAGATTATGCGCCACGGTCAGGAAGATGAAGAACGTGCTAACCGGGTGCTGGTTTCACTTGCCGGAAAACATGAAGTAAAACTGGTAGCTACCAACAATACGTATTACTGCGCTAAAGAAGATGCAGCCGCTCATGATATACTGCTTTGCGTAAAAGATGGTGAAAAACAGAGCACCCCTATAGGAAAAGGTCGAGGATACCGCTATGGCCTTCCCAATCAGGAATATTATTTTAAATCGGGGGAGGAGATGAAGCAGCTTTTTAAAGACCTGCCCGATTCTATCCTGAATATCGGTGAAATCTTGGAAAAGATAGAATCTTTTGAACTGGAACGTGATGTGCTCCTGCCAAAATTTGAGATCCCTGAAGAATTCAAGGTAGGTGACGATGAGAAAGACGGCGGGAAACGAGGGGAGAATGCCTATTTGCGGCACATAACCTACGAAGGTGCCAAAAAACGTTATGATGAGCTGGAGAGCGACATTGTAGATCGTATCGATTTTGAATTAAAAACTATTGAAAATTCGGGTTATCCGGGCTATTTCCTCATCGTAGAGGATTTTATTCGAGAGGCGCGAAATATGGGTGTATCTGTCGGTCCCGGAAGGGGTTCCGCCGCGGGTTCCGTAGTGGCGTACAGCCTGGAAATCACCAATATTGATCCGCTTAAATACGATTTGCTCTTCGAGCGTTTTCTGAACCCCGACAGGGTATCCATGCCCGATATAGACATCGATTTTGATGACGAAGGGCGGGGAAAGGTTATGGACTATGTGATCGATAAATATGGATCGAACCAGGTGGCCCAGATTATGACCTATGGTACCATGGCCGCAAAATCAGCTATACGCGATACCGCCCGTGTATTAGACCTGCCACTGAACGATGCCGATCGTATTGCAAAGCTTATTCCTAATATGTCTAAGCTCAGTAAAATTTTTGGCATCCCTGAAGCAGAGCTGAAAAAAAGCTACCGTGCCGACGATCTGAACAAGATCAACGAACTCCTAAACCTGTCGGAAGGTGATGATTTGGAAGCACGGACTGTAAATATGGCCCGAACCCTGGAAGGCTCTCTACGAAATACCGGGATCCATGCCTGTGGCGTGATCATCACCCCTGACGATATCACCAATTTTGTTCCTATTGCCACCGCCCGGGACTCCGACCTATATGTTACCCAGTTCGATAATGCTGTGGTGGAAAATGCCGGACTGCTTAAAATGGATTTCCTGGGTCTGAAGACCCTTACCCTGATCAAAGACACTTGTAAGATCGTAAAGGCGCGGCAGGGAATCGACTTAGATCCGGATGCTTTTCCACTCGACGATGCAAAAACCTATGAATTATTCCAGCGGGGGGAGACGGTTGGAATTTTTCAATACGAATCCGTGGGGATGCAAAAGCATTTGAAAGAGCTAAAACCTTCGGTATTCGATGATCTCATCGCGATGAACGCCCTCTACAGGCCCGGGCCAATGGAATATATCCCAAGCTTTATCGCCAGGAAACATGGCCGGGAGGAAATCAGTTACGATTTACCTGAGATGGAGGAAAACCTCAAAGAAACTTACGGGGTAACGGTCTACCAGGAACAGGTGATGCTATTATCTCAGAAACTGGCAGGATTCTCCAAGGGCGATGCCGATGTATTGAGAAAAGCGATGGGGAAAAAGATTTTCGCCCTGCTGCAGAAATTAAAGCCTCAGTTTATTGAAGGTGGTGCTGCAAATGGGCATCCACCGGAAATCCTCGAAAAGATCTGGAAAGACTGGGAGGCTTTTGCGTCTTACGCATTTAATAAAAGTCATTCTACCTGCTATGCCTTTATCGCCTACCAAACCGCCTATTTAAAGGCGCACTATCCTTCAGAGTACATGGCTGCAGTTCTCTCCAATAATATGAACGATATTAAGCAGGTTACCTTTTTTATGGAGGAATGCAAACGGATGGGGTTGGAGGTATTGGGCCCTGATGTTAACGAGTCCTATTATAAATTCGCAGTGAACAAGGCCAATGCCATCCGCTTTGGTATGGGCGCTATAAAAGGCGTCGGGCGCGCAGCCGTAGAAACGATCGTTCAGAATCGTAAGGAAAACGGAAGCTACAAATCGATATTCGATCTGACTAAGCGAATCGATCTCAGGGCCGCGAACAAAAAAGCCTTTGAAAACCTAGCGCTGGCTGGCGGGTTTGATTCTTTTATGGGGACACACCGTGCCCAGTATTTTCACCAGGAAAGCGACGGACTTACCTTTCTGGAAAAGGTTATTCGTTACGGATCGAAACATCAGGAAAGCGAGAACTCATCTCAGGTGAGTCTTTTTGGAGACAACAGCGAAGTTCAGATCCCTGAACCTGTGGTTCCGCCTTGTGAGTCCTGGGGCACCATGGAGACCTTAAGACAGGAAAAAGAAGTGATCGGGATATACATCTCAGGACATCCACTCGATGATTTTAAAAAGGAAATCATGGCCTTCTGCAATGCCAGTTTGAGCAACTTTTCGGATCTGGAAAAACAGGTGAACAGGGAATTATCTTTTGCCGGGGTTATCACTGATGTTCAACACAAGGTATCGCGTAACGGTAAGGGCTGGGCGGTGTTTACCATTGAAGATTACAGCGAGGCGAGAGAGCTTAGGATCTTCGGTGAGGATTATCTTAAATTTCGCCATTTTCTGATGATCAATTCTTTTGCTTATATCAAAGCCTTTGTACGTGAGGGCTGGGTAAACAGGGAAACAGGAAAAAAAGGCGAAGCCAGAATTCAGTACAACCAATTTATGCTACTCCAGGATGTGATGGAAAACTTTGCGAAAAAACTGACCATCAAACTCGATCTCCATAAAATTCAAAAAGAACGCATCAAAGTTTTGAAAGATACCCTGAGGTCTTTTAAAGGAAAACACTCGCTTAATTTCGTAGTCTACGAATTGGAAGAAGAGATAAAAGTTAACTTTTCCTCCAGAAAGCAAAAAGTACAGATTACCAGCGAGTTGTTGCATAGCCTGGACGAGCAGGAAGTGCACTATACTCTTAATTGAAAGTGGAAAATGGAGAATGGAGAATGGAAAATAGGTGCTAAAAGGATCGTCTCATTAATATCTGACTTTCGACTTCGGACTGCCAACTGCCAACTGCCAACTGCCAACTTTCAACTTTCAACTTTCAACTATTTAATAGGCATTCCCAATAGAACCATAGGTAAATTGAATATGTTTTATGTAAAGAAAAGGGCAAATTATTGACTAAATTTGTGAACATAAAAGAACAGATATTATGGCTTTAGAAATAACTGATGCTACGTTCGACGAAGTAGTATTGAAAAGTGATAAACCAGTAGTAGTAGACTTCTGGGCGGCATGGTGCGGACCATGTAGAATGGTAGGCCCAATTATAGATGAAGTAAGCCAGGAATACCAGGGTAAAGCGGTTGTAGGGAAAGTTGATGTTGATGTAAATCAGGAATACGCCGCCAAATATGGTGTACGCAATATTCCAACCGTTTTGGTATTCAAAGATGGAGAAATCGTTAACCGTCAGGTAGGAGTTTCTCCTAAGCAGGTATATACCGATGCCATCGAAGCGGTTTTATAAATCACGTTGACATAGTTTTAGAAAAGGTTTGGCTTTTGCCGAACCTTTTTTGTTTTATCTTGGTAGCATGGATCTGAGTACGGAATTACATAAAGCCCCCTTGTTTCAAAACCTGGAACTACTGGCTAACCAGATCGTGGAGGGCTATATCAGTGGCATCCACAAAAGTCCTTTTCACGGATTTTCGGCAGAGTTTGCCGAACACAAAATCTATAACACCGGTGAGAGTACTAAACATATAGACTGGAAACTATATGCTAAAACAGACAAGCTTTACACCAAACGTTACGAGGAGGAAACCAATCTGAGATGCCATATGATCCTGGATAATTCTGCTTCGATGTACTATCCGGCGGTGAAAGAGTTAAATCTCGAAAACCTCAATAAAATTGGTTTTGCGGTGCTGGCCATTGCCGCCTTGATGAATATCCTTAAAAAGCAACGCGATGCAGTGGGCCTGAGTGTTTTTTCCGATGCTTATCAGTATTACACCCCTGAAAAAGGGAGCGACCGGCATCACCATATGTTGTTGGCAAAACTTAGCGAGATATGCCAGCAGCAAAATTCAGGTCAGGATACAAGAATTTATACATATCTCCATCAGATCGCTGAAAAGATGAAAAGGCGTAGCCTGGTTTTTTTCTTTACCGATATGTTCCAAACAGCACGGGATGAAGAACAATTATTCGATGCGCTCCGGCATCTGAAGTATAACAAACATGAGGTTGTGCTTTTCCACCTACTGGATAAGGATACCGAATACTTCTTTAATTTCGACAATACGCCAAAACGTTATGTCGACGTAGAAACCGGTCAACAGATTGATCTTTATGCCGAAAATATCAGGGAAACATATCGTGAGGCGATCGCAGAATTTACTGGCAACCTAAAACTCAATTGCGCCAAGTACAGAATCAAATATGTGGATGTGGATATCCAAGAGGAATTTCACAAAGTACTCAACACATTTATGATCGAGCGGCAGGGATTTGTTTGATGGATGAGATTAATTATTGATTATTAATTGTTAATTTTTGATTGCCTGCCCGTCCGAAGCTTTAGCGTAGGTGGGTTGATTATTAATTAGTTGTAAATAGTTCTCAAAGTTTCCGATCAAAGAAATCCTTTGTCGCCCTATAAGCACGGTACCAGTTTTCGTGCAATAAGAATCCATGTACCTCATCCGGAAAGACCAGCTGTTCGAATTCCACACCTAATTCCCTAAGCTTTTGTGCTTTACGAACTGTTTCGTTAAAAGGTACATTCCTGTCGTCGTCACCATGGATAAGAAGTACAGGAGATTTCCAGCCTTCCATCACAGCTGCTGGTGAAGAATCATAGGCGAGTTTGGCGAAATCTGGTCTGGCAAGTTTGTTATATGAAGGGATAAAATTCTTCAGGATGGCATTCCAGTCGTAAACGCCATGTATATCGACTCCGGCTTTAAAAATATCCGAGTTTTTTGCCAGTCCGAGGGCGGTGAGATAACCTCCATAAGACCCTCCGAAGAGACCGATCCGATCTGCGTCTACTTCCGTTATTCCCTTTAGGTATCTGGCCGCCGCCAGTACATCACCATATTCACTGGCACCAGCTGCTCCATAATTAAGCGCTTCGCGGAATTCCATCCCGTAACCGATGCCACTGCGGTAATTAAGACTAAGCACTACATAACCACTAGCCGCCAGGAACTGGTTCATGGCATAGGCGTAGTGGTAGTATTCTCTGTGATGGAATCCCAACATCATTTGCCGGCGTGAACCTCCGTGAAAATAGAGCAGCCCGGGTAGCTTCTCACCTGCCTTGATATTTGAAGGCATAAAAAGCTGACCATAGGTTTTTAACCCATCTTCAGCGATTAACTCAATGGGGATGGGTACTACTAAATTGTCAGCCGGAAATTCCGGTTCTTCAGTTACAGCAATAAGATCATCATTACCGATCCTTTTAACATTAGCAGGATTCGTTGCAGTAGATCCAAGACAAAAGGCCTGTCCGGCTCCGTCGATTTGCGGATTCCATTCTACAGAGGCACCGCTGCTTAGCTGCCGAAGCTTGCCATCGTAGGCCCAGATATGCTGCCGGTGAGGGTCGACCTGGTTAGAATTAAAGATCAAGGTCTTTCTATCCGGACTCTGTGCGGCATACTGAACTTCGAGCTTGCCAGGAGTGAGCAATTCTGCTTTACCTCCGCTTGCAGGTATAGAATAGAGGTGAGTCCAGCCCTCCTTTTCCCAGGGGAAGACAATTTTATCATCAGTGGTCCAGAAAAGCTGATTGCGAGCTGAAATATTTCGGTATACACTTCCACTTCCCGGATCTGCGCGAAAGATTTCGGCAGCCTTTCCAGATTTCGGATCTGCCTTCATGATCCGGAAAGGGAGGCCCTCCCTCCTTGGGATAAATATTAGATTTTCCTCATAAGGTATTCGTAAAAAAGCAAGCATTTTCCCATCCGGAGACCAGACCGGGTTAGAGTCCCTGTCGATTCCCGGATCGAGGAATTTCAGTTCTCCGGATTCCATATCGTAAACGCCCACAAAAGAATGATCGCCCCGCTGACTGACAAAGGCCAACGTGCTTTTATCCGGAGAAAGACTTAGGCTACTGATCTGGCCACGGGCTTCAAAAAGTTGTTGAGCATTTTCACCTGTAGAATCGATCAACCAGACCTTACCTGATTTAAGGAATAAGAGCTTGTCGTTATAGGGTAAAGGGCTGTGGCCCTCGTCCAATTTTTGTGAGCCGTGAGTTTTCAGGTTTGTTATGTAAATGGCCTGGTCGGGCCAGTCGGGGTTTGAAGTGGGATTTGGAATCTCACCCTGGCGATTGGCTGCACTACCCCGCACGTAAATAATGGCATCGTGATTCTTAGTGAAAACAGGTTGAAGAATGGACTGTCCGTCGTCCTCGGAATAATCGGTTAGTTGCATCGGACGGTAATCAGGACCCATGGCATAGAACAGGTTTCGTGCCCCTTCTTTATTATCTGCCCAGCATATCGCGGCCTCTGTTGCTGATGTACTTAGTTGACTTGGAAAGCTGTAATCCAGGAAGTTTTTTAGTGAGCTCTTCTGGGCGGAGACAAGACTGCCAAGAAGAAGTACGATCAATAGTAATTTGGATTTCATAATGGGTTACTTGTTGAGTTCTAAAGATAGGACCTGTCTGCCACAATAGGACATGTTACCCTGCAAAAACATGAATATTTTAGTATAGTCTCTTGATTTGCTTGTCCGCCATAGCTTTAGCGGCGGCGGATTGATTAGCTTGTCCGTCATAGCCTCAGTGGCGGAGGATTGATTTGTTTTCATTTTCCCATTCTCCCCTGAAGTATTGCTTTGCAAAATTCAGGGTCTCCGCTACTGACGTTGGTTATACTTGGTCATTATTTTCAATACGCTACGACATTATCCATTACCCATTCCTAAATATTATTAACTTTCTGGAATGAAATTAGATATAGACTTTGTTCGTTCTCAATTCCCCGCCTTTTCTGAACCCTCTCTCCAGGGTTGGGCTTTTTTTGAAAATGCCGGTGGCTCCTATCCTTGTAATCAGGTAATCGGTCTCCTGACAGAGTTTTACACCAAAAACAAAGTACAACCCTATTATCCGTATCCTGCCTCACTGCGTGGAGGTGAAATGATGGATGCTTCGTACCAAAAAATGGCAACATATCTCAATGTAGACCCTTCTGAGATACACTTTGGGCCTTCTACTACACAAAATGTCTATGTACTGGCAAATGCAATGCGGCCGATGTGGGAGGAAGGCGATGAAATCATCGTTTCCTGTCAGGATCATGAAGCCAACGCCGGTGCCTGGCGGAGACTTTCAGATAGAGGGATAAAAATCATAGAATGGCATGTAGACCAGAAAACCGGTTTGCTCGATACAGAGGTTCTGAAAGGATTATTCAGTCAACGTACTAAAATGGTAGCCTTTCCACATTGTTCCAATGTGATAGGGTACATCAATCCAGTAAAAGAAATCAGTGCACTGGCACACCAACACGGAGCCGTTTTGGTAGTGGATGGTGTAGGCTGGGCTCCTCATGGGTTCCCAGATCTAAAGGACCTGGATGCCGATATCTATATGTTCTCTTCTTACAAAACTTATGGGCCTCATTTAGGGGTAATGTATGTAAAAGGATCCCTGATGGAACGCCTGGAAAACCAAAGTCATTTTTTCAAAAAAGGGGTCAGCAGGAATATGATCACACCGGCCGGGCCAGACCATGCTCAGATAGGAGCTGCCGCCGGGATGCTCGATTATTTCGACACTCTTTATAACCACCATTTTGATGGTGATGCGGGCCCTGCGGAACGCAATCGGGCTTTGAACCGCTTATTCCGTGAGTATGAAGAAGCGCTACAGGAACCGCTGTTGGAATTTTTAAGCTCCAGAGAAGATGTAAGGATCGTTGGTCCTGTGATTAATAAAAACAGAGCTCCGATCATCTCCATTATTCCACTAAACAAAAGCGTGGAGGAAGTTTATGCCGGACTCACCCAGCACAGGCTGATGCTGGGGTACGGAGACTTTTATGCAGTTCGCCCTTTGATGGATATGGGTATCCCTACCGATCCTGGTGTTATTCGTATGTCGTTTGTGCATTATACCAGTAGAGCAGAGGTGGATCTATTGATTGGCGGACTCGAAAAAACTTTATGATTCTCTGCTATTACGTAACTATTGGATAGTTGGAAGTCACAGTTTGCAGTAGGCAGTCAAGGATAATAGTTGGCAGTCACAGTTAGCAGTTGGCAGTCAAGGATAATAGTTGGCAGTCGCAGTTAGCAGTTGGTAGAAATAAATTCATGGGAAGAGTGAAAAGAGAAGAGTGAAAAGTGTCTAGGCGAAGCGAAGACCTTGAATTTTGCAAAGCAATATTTCCGGGGAAAAGTGAATAGTTGTTCCGTGTTTTTAGCTCAAAATTAAAAGATCTTTTTCCGTAGTGTAGTGATAATCGGCGATAAGAATCGTTGAAACCTTGGAGACAATTTAGCCGATTTGAGCGGTTCTTAAAATGCTGTCATTTTAAAAACCATATAGTGAAAAAGTACCCTTTTTTTTGCTTCGTTTTCTTTGGGTAAGCAAACAAAATGAAGGAGATGGCTTTAAAGACATTTTTTCCATTAATCAATCTCGATCTCGCCTGTTTTGACTATAACTCCTCAGCCAAGATGACTATCATTGTTTTTATTCCTTCCCTGTAATTCCCCAGTCGTAAGTTCTCATTGGGACTATGCTGATTGTTATCCCGATTAACCGTCGGGACGGTTACCGCTGGTATATTGAGCGTGGTAACAAAAGGGGAGATCGGAATCGAACCCCCACTCATTCTAATTCGTATAGGTTCTTCACCAAATGCCCTTGTTAAAGCCCTGGTAAGCCAGAGACCTACCTCAGAATCAAAATCGGTTCGAAAGGACTGATACGATATTTCATGGGTCAGGGTTGCAATTTTTGCGTGTTCCAGTCTTTCCTCTTTGGTAGGTTCTCTGTCGATAACATAAAAACCCTGATTCTGAATATGATCAGAAATGAGTTGAATTAATCGATTTGGGTCTGACTCCAGTACCAATCGAACATCAATTTCCGCCCTGGCCCAGCCAGGTATTATAGTCCTTACTTTTTCATCGATCCATCCTGATTGCATGCCCCGAATATTCAGGGAGGGATATTGAATGGATTCCTGGTAGTAGCTGCCAACCTGGTCTGTTTTGGCAATCTGGAGTCGGTCTTTTATCTGCGCTTCATCGTCGGGTACGGCTTTCAGGATCTTTTCCGTTTCCGCATCGATGGAAATCCCGTCGTAAAAACCTTCGATAGTTACCCTGCCTTCATCGTCTTTCATCGAGGCGAGTAGTTTGGATAGCCGCAGGGCAGGGTTCGGGGCATAATTCCCGAAATGACCACTGTGCTGGGGTACCACCGGACCATAGGTGGTTAACTGAACCGTGGCTATACCACGGGCGCCAAAAGTAAGTGTAGGCCGGTTGGTGATATGCCTTGGTCCGTCGAAAATGATGAGCATGTCTGCCTCCAACAGAGCAGCATTATCTGTAACGGCTTTGGGAAGCTGGGGAGAACCCAGTTCTTCCTCAAAATCCATAATGACTTTTATGTTATAGTTTGGTGATAAGTTCAATTCTGTGGCAGCATCCAGGGCAGTTAAAAACATTGCTACCGGACCTTTGGCATCGCTTGCCGAACGCGCAAAAACCCGCCAGTCGTCCTGATATTCAGAAATGGAACTCCAAGGAAGTGCCTCCCAATCTCCTGCAGCGTTCTTTTTTTTGAGCGTTGGGGTATAGGGACTCTCCTGAAACCAGCGGGTTGAATCTACCGGCTGGCCATCGATTTGCAAATAGATCAAAACAGTCTTTTCGGCATTAGGGTGCTTCCGCTCGGCCAGCAGCAAGGACACTGTTGCCGTTTCGATGCGCGTATGGCCAAATCCTCTTTGGGCAAATGCCTTTTCGCACCACTGAATATTTTTCTCGATTTCATCCGGATAAAACGCATCATTGGGAATACTGAGTAAATCCTTGAGCAGGGGGAAGGAAGCGGCGGTAAATTTCCGGGTGGTTTCATCTAGTCGATCCCGATCTAATTCTTGCCCAAGCAGGCTTAAATTAACAAGGAGAAAGAAAATTACAGAGTATGTTTTAAAGAATAAAGAAGACTTCATTTTAGCAGTGTTTAGTAACCGCTAAATGTAAAAATCCTGGGGCTATTTACCTAATCCCGGTGGTCCTTAGAAAAATCAATCAGCCCACCTTCTCCGCCTCAGGCGTTTCCCACCTTCGCCACCGATAGTTATCGGAGCTTCGGTTGACAAGTCAGACGGGCAGGCAATCAACCCGCCTACAGTAAAGCTTCGGACGGGCAGGCAATCAACAATCATTAATATTCAATTCGAAATCGTAATTACCTGGCTTTAATAATGTATTGATATGGAAGTAGATCTACATTTACATCAAAAGAGGTATAACCGGCTTTTTTTAACTCACTAACCACCACATCGATGGGTAATTTATGGTCTAAAGGAGGACCAACTGGAATTTCAGATTTGAAAAAATCTATAACGATTAACGCTCCTTTAGGTTTTATGCCCTTTCTTACCTGAGCAAAATATTCCGGACGGTTTTCAATATGATGATATGTATTAACGATCAATACCATATCGACCTCTTCTTCTTTAAGGTTAGGTGAATCATACGGTATCTTACGAATTTCAATATTTTCTATGCTATTCTTTTCGATTCGGTCCTGCAGAAACCCCTGAAACTCGTCATCCACATCAGCAGCAATAACCGTCGCTCCTCTTTCTGCAAGTTTTACAGAGAAATAACCAGATCCAGCTCCAATATCCATAATAGTTTGTCCTTGTATATCCCCTAAAAATTCCAATACTTTTTGAGGTTTTTGATAAGCATCCCTTTCCGGGGATTCGAAGCGTTCTACCAAGTCTTCAACGGAAGAACGATGCATATGCTCGTTCGCGGCGCCGGGTTTGGATTGCTTCTCGCTATGATGCTCATGTACATCATCTTTCACCTGACTGGTATCTCTGTTGCGTGGGGTGTCCTTGCAACTTAAACAAAGAACAAATAAAATTATCAAAGTCAGATTTTTCATTTTCATGTCATTTTGGTAATGAATTGTAAATATAGGTGGGATTTTAATTTTTTGAGGTTAAGGGTTAGGCTATGAGTAGGCGCGATGTGGCCATTAAGATGTGCCTTTTGAACAGTTCTATTGGTTTAGGTATGCCGAACTGCGAGCAACTAATCATCTACAACTTGGTTTAAAAAATGAAATCTAGGAAAAAACTCAGACCACTGCAAAGTAGTGCTGAATTATAGCCGTCCCATGTTTACTTCAGTTTATCAATATCCAATTTTGGGATTCTGATCACTTCAATCGTAGAAGAAGCTAAAACAACTTTCCCCTGTGTTTCTTCTATTTCTTTACCGATAATATTGTTCAATAGGTGTTTTATATACCTCCGTTTCTTATAGTCAACGATATATCTTAAGTTAAACTGAATCCAATTATCGGTCATCGTTAGTGCTAAAGTTGGTTCAACCTGTGCATCTTCTATATAGTATCTGTCTACTACTGTTTTCCATTTAGAAATAGATTGGTTGACATATTCAGATAATTGTTCAGACGCCACACGAATAATTATTTCTTTTGCCAATTCAATATCAGAACCATATCTGATGGGTAGATTGAATTCATCCCATATAAAAGGGAAATCTTTTGAATAATTGTACACCGGACCTCTAAATACGAAAGCGTTGCTTAATTTTACAATTCTACCGCTATAATTATCGCTCGTAACCCATTCCCCGATTTCCATCATTGTTGTGTAAATACTATCTATATCAATGACATCGCCTTTTATTCCGTTAATTTCTATTCTGTCTCCTGGTTTATAAACCTTGACAAAAAATATATAAAAGGAACCTGCAATACTTAAAATCAATTCCTGTAATGTAATCGTAATTCCTGCCGTTAGAAGCCCTATGGCCAGCGTAAAGTCTTTGATATTACCAGTAAAATATGATATTGAAAGCAAAATAATTAAGATGTACCCAATTATTTCTACTCCTTTTTGTGACTTGTATCGAACAGTAGTATTAGGTAGATTTTTACGAAGGAATCTTCTTAAAAAAGCAATCAAGGCAATTATTAGAATAATCCAAACAACGAACTTGATTATTCCCGTCGCAACTGGATGCTCCAGTGTCCATTCTCTTATGAATTTCAATATATCCATAGATTTTCAAGTGTGATATTTACTTATATTATTACCTCTTCATCTTACCATTTGGTTCTTCCAAATCACAACCAACAATAGGATATCACCATTGATGATATTTTACCTGTATGCGTAATTTAATCAAATACCTTGTAACAATATGAATTGAGAGAATCATCTTAGACAAAAGCATTTTCCTTTATTTTATTTATCCCCTCTGATTTCTGGGAGAATTCGGAGATGCAAGATTATAAATCCATTCAAAAGTTCCGCAATTTTTCAAAGGTATAAATTAGAGGTAATGGCCGCCTGTTGAATAATATTTGTACTTACTTTTCAAGGTTGGTAGGGCATGACCTAATTTTTAACCACTATCTGTTAAGGGTATTATGATAAAATTTATTTTTTCAAGGTTGAACCCCTAATTTAGCGTTATGATGAACGAATTCTTTTCAGCCTCTAATAAATCGTTGTTTTATGTCTTGGGAAGTGTACTTGGCATCTTGTTGTTTTATCTGGTATTGCTATTGATACTGAAAAAATTTGGCAAGAATCCGAAATACCTGATTCCTGTAAATGGAGTGCGACGTATCAGCGACCCGGTACTATTGATGCTTTTATCCTTTTTATTGCGCCTGCCGTCACTACACAATTTGTTAGGAATATCCGAAGGTACCTATTGGATCAAAAAGGCAAGTACATTGCTTTTTATATTTGCAACTACCTGGTTGACGCTCAATCTCATCAAGCTTCTAAAACAACATGTTTTAGGTAAATATAATATTGATGCCACTGATAACTTAAAAGCGCGTAAGGTTACCACCCAGTTCAACATTCTGGAACGAATCATCATATTCGTGGTCATCTTTTTAGCCATAGGCATTGCGCTGATCAGTTTTGAGGAAATTCGTGAAATAGGCATAAGTATTTTTGCCTCTGCAGGGATCGCCGGGATTATTATTGGTTTTTCGGCCCAGAGAATGATCGGGACTTTTCTGGCGGGAATTCAAATCGCAGTGGCTCAACCCATAAAATTGGATGATGTGGTCATCGTAGAGGGAGAGTGGGGCCGAATCGAAGAAATTACTCTAACCTATGTAGTGGTTAAAATTTGGGATAAACGACGGTTGATCGTACCGACCACCTATTTCATAGAACGTCCTTTTCAGAATTGGACGAAAACCTCGGCAGATTTGCTGGGTACGGTTTTTCTATATACTGACTACCAGGTGCCTATAGAAGCGCTTCGATCAGAACTGACACGTATTCTTGAAAATACCGACCTGTGGGATGGTGAAGTAAACAATATACAGGTAACCGATTCAAAAGCCCATTATGTGGAAGTCAGGGCTTTAATGAGTGCCAAAAATTCATCTGTGGCCTGGGACTTAAGAGTGCATGTGAGAGAGAAGCTGATCCTTTTTCTACAGCGGGAATACCCTGATTGTATTGCGCATACACGCTTGTTGGTAAAAAATAACCTTCCCGACAAAATATGACGGATAACATTCAATTAAACCAGAGGCCGTAATGACCTTTTAAGTGAAGATATAGCCTTGCTGCTATATTGAATTGCTTTTTGAATAAGACCTATTGAAAAGACTCAGCCGAAATTAAAACCCGTTTCATCAATTCTATGTAGTTAAAGTAGCCAGTAAGATCTCAGATCTATTATTTAAATCCTATTTCTTTAATCGCCGCTTTACTGATCTTTATAGCTTCCAGGGGTTCCAGTCCGTCGAAAGTCATGTCCTGTTCCACGAAGTAATATTGCATTCCGGAAAGCTCTTTTTGGGCCAAAATACGTTTAAAGTCGATAGAGCCAGTACCTACAGGCGCAAAACGGCCCTGCTTGTCCATATCCTTAACATGCCAGGCTTTGAAACGGCCCGGATATTTTTCAAAATAGGCAATTGGATCAGCACCTGCTTTGGTCATCCAATAGAGGTCCATCTGAAAGTTCACCAATTCAGGGTCACAGTTTTCCAGGAGATAATCTAAAACCACCACTCCGTTTTCATTCTCTATTAGTTCAAAATCGTGATTGTGGTACAGCAACTCCAATCCTGCTTCCTTACATTTTTTTCCTATAGCATCTAAAATATCGGCCAATTCCTTTGCCGTTCCTTCCATTGAAAGTTTATTTGTCTCCTGATCGACCTTGAACATGCCCATAGGAGGTACGGGTACCACGAAATATTTAAAACCCGCCGCCTTAACATTGGCAATCATGTTTTCGGCATTTTCGGGAGTAACACCGCCCTGGTGTGTGCTCACCGGATTCAAATTCATTTCCTCCAGAAGAGCTTTAAAGCTGCTCGGAGCCATTCCATAAAACAATCCATTCACATAGCCTGCAGCTTCGATATTTTTATAACCAATCTCTGATACTGTCTTTAAGGTTTCGGTGGTATTATCCCCCATAGCATCGCGCAGCGTATACAGAGCCAAACCACCAAAATTCTCATCATCAGCAACCATAGATTCTTCAGTTTCTACAGCTTCCTTATCCTTTTTTGGTTCCCCTTTACAGGAAACGGATAGTATTAAGGCAAGTACGATTATAGGCAATAGATATTTCTGCAACTTGATTTTGTGATACGTTTTCATGATGGGTTGAACTGATTTTTTTTGAACAAAATAGTCTTTATACTGATCGACCTCAAGATAGGAAAAAAGAGAATAGCGTTTAATGTTCAGCCATCGAAAATACGCCTTTGACGAATGTGCAAACGGCCTCGATAGTATTGTGCTTGAGCCAGCGTGACAGTCATTGACATAAACCTTTAATCGGACTTAGTCAAAACCGGGAAAAACAAAACAGTAATGTAGTTCCTGGTTCTTTTATGAGGACATAAGACGACGGAACTGTTTAAATAGATTAAAAGCCAAAGTTGTTCTCTAATCCAGGAATTATTACACCTTTTTCTGCGGAGTAGATCTATTTAGCTTTGAGCAATTTGTGCCTTAGAGAAAAATTTCTATATATTTATTAAAATTTTTTGCTGTGAAAAATTATGCTTTCCTAAGCTTATTTGTCTGTATAGTTCTAAGTCAGTCTTGCCAGAATGATGATTATCCTGAAACGGATCCTAATTCATTCCTGGGGTCATGGAAATTATCCAGTGCAGTGATCGACGGTGTTGAGTCCACGGATATAAGCGATTGTACAAAGAATAGCCTAATAGTATTGTATAGGTTTAGTGAAAATAACCCCACCTCCAATGCAGAGTTATACGATTATGCTTTAAACGAAATGGGAGAATGTGTAGTTTCACAAAGTATCAATGAGGCCACCTGGAATTCGGAAACAACTTTTACAAACGCAGGTAATAATTCCCAAGCAACCGTATTAAGATTTGCTGCCAACCAAGGGGAAACTGTTGAATTGACACTAGAAAGAGTTGGGGAGTTTTTAAAAGTTACCGGTAATATGTCGGACAACGATGGTGAAATCAATATCAACCGCACTTATATTCAGTTAGGGCAAGAATTTCCTTAATCTGTTCTACAATAAAAGTTCTATCCTGGGGAAATCAAGTAAAAGTTCCCAGGATTTTTTTTGGGGATCGCCCAGCAGTGTAGAAATCCTTTCACCGACTATGTCGGTGATTATTATTTTTTAGCCCTGCTTTTCAAGCAAGCGGAAAGGGATTGCTTCCTCAACTTTGTTTCGGAAGCGGTC
>CAMYIE010000004.1 GCA_947258405.1 uncultured Eudoraea sp.
TATCGGGAAGCTATTTTCGCTTTTTAGTCCTGTACTCAACACTAGTTGTAGTATCAGGACATTTTAGCCTGAACTGAACGTTGCTTCTAGTTCAAGGTTTTATTAGATGAGATCCAATTAGTTCAAATCCCCTTTTCATATTCAAAATCCTGTGAACCCTGTAGTGAAACTTGATTCTACTTCAGGGGAGTAAATTTAATACAATTCTTTCAAAAAAAAAGAACTTTTGATTAAAATGAATTACCCCCTGACTACCTGATAAAGACTATGATGTAGCTTTTTTCTTCCTGCTAAGCATCCGCTTAATCTCATTGAGTTTCATCAGCGCTTCCACCGGGGTAAGGGTATCGATATCAAGATGAAGTATCTCTTCCTTTATTTGCTCCAATAACGGATCATCTAGATTAAAAAAACTGAGTTGAACATCTTCCTTCAGGCCTTGCAATTGGTCGGTGAGTTCCTCGCTGGAGTGAGATTTCTCGAGCTTTCGCATGATCTTGTGAGCCTTATGCACTACCTGTTGTGGCATCCCGGCCATCTTGGCAACATGGATCCCGAAACTGTGCTCACTGCCTCCGGGGGTAAGCTTTCTCATAAAGAGTACAGTATCTTTGAGCTCTTTTACAGATACATTATAGTTCCTGATTCTTTCAAAAGTGGCCTCCATTTCATTCAGTTCATGGTAATGCGTGGCAAAAAGGGTTTTGGCCCTGGCGGGATGTTCGTGCAGGTATTCGCTGATGGCCCATGCAATGCTGATTCCATCATATGTACTTGTTCCCCGTCCAATCTCATCGAGCAATACCAAACTGCGCTCCGAGAGGTTGTTGAGGATAGACGCCGTTTCATTCATTTCCACCATAAAAGTGGATTCCCCCAAAGAAATATTGTCGCTGGCACCTACCCGTGTAAAGATCTTGTCGACCAGGCCGATCCTTGCCGATTCTGCCGGCACAAAACTTCCCATCTGCGCCATCAGAACAATCAACGCGGTTTGGCGCAGTAAAGCCGATTTACCGCTCATATTGGGGCCGGTGATCATCATGATCTGCTGGTTCTCCCTGTCCAAATAGACATCGTTGGTGACGTACGATTCGCCTGGAGGTAATTGCCTTTCTATAACAGGATGTCTTCCTTCCTTAATATCGATATCTTTACCATCATAGACTTCAGGCGTCACATAATGGTTTTCAATAGCCTGGTGGGCAAATGAACAAAGACAATCTATCTCGGCCACCACCCTTGCGTTTTCCTGTACCAGCGGAATATACTCCAGCATCCAAACCACCAATTGGGCAAATAACTGTGACTCCAATTCCAGAATACGCTCCTCTGCACCCAGTATTTTGGATTCATATTCCTTTAGTTCTTCTGTGATATATCGCTCGGCATTTACCAGGGTTTGCTTCCGGATCCACTCTTCAGGAACCTTATCCTTATGGGTATTTCGAACTTCTATGTAGTATCCAAAGACATTATTGGAAGCAATCTTTAGCGAGCTGATCCCCGTGCGCTCCGTTTCGCGCTCCAACATGGCGTTTAGGTGGTCCTTGCCCGAAAAGGCCAGCTCCCTTAATTCATCCAATTCCCCGGAATAGTCATCGGCGATAACCGCGCCTTTGCCAATCTGTGCCGGGGCTTCCTCCCTGAGTATGCTTTTGATCCTTTGACGAAGGTCTTCAGCCAGGTCTAATCGCTGCCCAAGTCCTTCCATCGCTTTGTTCCCTGATTTTTCCACTGCTGCTTTCAGGGGAACCAGTTGCTCGAGGGAATTTTTAAGGTGAACAGTCTCCCTGGGGCTGACCTTCCCGGTTGCTACTTTTGAGATCAATCGTTCCAGGTCCCCGATACCTTTAATCCAGTTTCTGAGCTTGTGAAGTTCTTCATCCTTATTTACCAAATAGGCAGTAGCCTCATGCCGCAAGCTTATCTGTTCTAGATCCTTTAGAGGAAGAGCCAACCAACGTCTTAGTGTCCTACCGCCCATGGGTGAGACAGTCTTGTCTAAGATGTTTAGAAGCGATACCCCTTCAGCCGTATTGGCGCTGAACAGTTCCAGATTGCGTACGGTAAACCGATCCATCCATACAAATTGCTCGTCAGCAATTCTGAGGATTTTATTGATATGCCCCAGCTGCTGGTGCCTGGTCTCCAAAAGGTAATGAAGCACAGCACCGGAAGCGATGATCCCCTGAATTAAATGATCGATGCCAAATCCTTTAAGCGATCTTGTTTTAAAGTGATTCGCTAGAGTCTCCTGCGCATAGTCTTCCTGGTATATCCAGTCTTCAAGATAGAAACAGTGATAGCTCGCACCGAATTCGGCTTCAAACTCCGATTTTCTGGCCTTGGAAATAAGGATCTCCGAAGGGGCAAAATTCTGAAGTAATTTATCTATTTGCTCTACTTTACCCTCTGCCAAAAGGAATTCCCCGGTGGAAATATCGAGGAATGAAATTCCCAGTAAGGGCCTTCCAAAATGAACTGCGCATAAAAAGTTATTGCTTTTAGACTGCAGTATGTCATCGTTGAGGGCCACTCCTGGAGTTACCAGCTCGGTTACGCCTCTTTTTACAATAGTCTTGGTTAGTTTCGGGTCTTCCAGCTGATCACAAATGGCAACCCTTTGGCCTGCCTTGACCAATTTGGGCAAGTATGTATTTAGTGAATGATGTGGAAACCCAGCCAATTCGGTCTTGTCTCCTCCATTATTTCGATGGGTTAAAATGATGCCCAGTATATGAGCGGCCTTTACGGCGTCTTCACCAAAGGTCTCGTAAAAATCTCCCACCCGGAACAAGAGCAAAGCATCAGGATATTTCACCTTTATAGTCTGATACTGCTTCATCAGAGGAGTTAGCTTCTTTTTATTTGAGCTCTTGGCCAATACTTCGGATTTAGGTTACTTTTGCCAAAATAGGCTGAAAGACGAATTTACCAAATTACCAAGGGAATTTACAGCACTGTTGATATTTATGGATAAAATACCCGCAATATGCGCAAACTAAAAAACAGCGAACTAATACGTCTGGATACCCGCCAGTTCAAAAAGGCTAAAAAGACCCCTCTGATCGTTGTTTTAGACAATATCCGAAGCCTGAATAATATCGGTTCGATTTTCAGGACCGCCGATGCTTTTCTGATCGATAAGATCTTTCTCTGCGGGATCACAGCCTGTCCACCTCATAAGGATATTCACAAAACAGCCCTTGGCGCTACCGATAGTGTGGAGTGGGAGTACAGGGAAGATGCTCTTGAACTTATCAAAGAGCTTGGGAAAAGTCATCAATGCCTGGCGGTAGAACAGACCGAACAATCCATCTTATTGCAAAATTTTAAGCCGGAAGCCCGGATAAGCTATGTTGTGGTCTTCGGCAATGAGGTTAAAGGAGTAGGGCAAGCGATTATAGATGAATGCCAAGGCGTTATAGAAATCCCTCAGTTCGGTACAAAGCATTCGCTAAACGTATCGGTGAGTGCAGGAGTGGTGCTTTGGGACATTTGGTCTAAACTTCGGGTAATATCATCTTAGAAAATAATATTTGGTCCCTCAAGAAACAGAGGCAAATAAAAAACCCTGATGTCTGAATCAGGGTTTTGAAAATATAGTTTGAGTTAGTTAGTTTCGTAAAGAGGAGTGCAAGAAAATGATTCTATTTCGACTATGCAAGAATTTTGCTAAGAATTTGTTAATGCCCTTTTGCGATCAAATTGTAAAATCTTCAATAATTTTCCAGGATTTGATTTTCGATCTTGCTTATAATAGCCTCATAATCAGAAGGATTTTTAACAAAATCGAGCTCACTTACATCTAAGATCAAACTGTTTTTATGGGGATATGTTTTAACATAGTGAAGATATCCTTTGTTGATCTTATCGAGGTAATCCGGGGGTATATCCTGCTCATAATCCCGGCCACGCTGCTTGATATTCTCTAGTAATCTATGGGTGTCCTGATATAGATATACATACAAATCGGGTTTTTTCACCTCCTTATACATAAAATTGAAGAGCTGTTTATATAGGCTGAACTCTTCATTCTGGAGAGTGATCTCCGCAAAGATCAGCGATTTAAATACGTCGTAATCGCTTACCATAAAATTCTTAAAAAGATCAAACTGGGAAGTGTCGTCCGTAAATTGTTGAAACCGATCGGCCAGAAAAGACATTTCCAGTGGAAAAGCATAACGCGCCTGATCTTTGTAGAATTTCGGCAAAAAAGGATTGTCGGCAAATCGTTCTAATATAAGCTTAGCCTTAAAATCTTCAGCTATCTTCTGAGCCAAGGTGGTCTTACCTGCCCCAATATTGCCTTCTATCGCGAGGAAGTGCAGTTGAGTAAACAGATCATGTCTGCTTTTGAACAGAAGGTGTACTGTTTTTTGGACCTCTGAACGATCCCTGCATTCCTGCAAAAGGTTTCTGGTGTCTTTTTGTAATTGAGGATGATAGAATTGAGCTGCGATATCGGCTAACGGCTTAAGGACAAATCTGCGATTATGTAATTGGGGGTGCGGTATGATAAGGTGATCCATATTAACGATCTCCTGCCCATAATATAAAATATCAATATCAATATTGCGCGAAATATAGCCCGACTCCTCCCTGCGTTCTCTGCCCATTGAGGATTCGATTTCCAACAGTATTTTCAGGATGGTCTCGGGGGGAGCCTGGGTGTCCATGCCAAGGCAAATGTTAAGAAAATTTTCGCCCTCAAAACCCCACGCCTTTGATTCGTAAACAGAGGAAATCTTGTTCACCGGACCCAGCTGTGAACCCAGCATAAATATCGCACGCTGCAATTGGGCCAGGCGGTTTCCTAAATTGCTGCCGAGCGAAAGATAAACGGTTTTGGTTGTCGACATATGCTTCGGCAAAGTAAATAAAAGAAAAGAACTTCGCTAGGTCAATATCCGATAAGTCGGTCTGTAAACCAATCTTTATGGCCTCTGCTAAAATTGTACCCGATTATTGTTAACAATATTGCTATAATCACTACTAATGATAGTAAAGGGCCAATTGAAACCAACATTAGTTATATTTGCCCACTACAATTATTATCGCAAATGAATTTTTTACGAAATCTACTGGCTGCTATACTTGGGAGTCTTATAGCACTGGGTATTGTGTTCTTTATGTTCATGATATTCATCAGCCTGTTAAATGTTGAGGAGGTCATTACCGTTAAAGACCAATCGGTTCTCAAATTACAAACACCTTATCCGATAAAAGATTACAGCGGAGTGGACAATTCTGCTCCTTTTGCCGGAGTCTTTAGCAGGGAACAAGGCTTAGACGATATCCTTCACGCTATTGAAGTGGCCAAAAATGACGACAAGATCAAAGGGATCAGCATCAGCAGCAATTTCCTGCTGGCAGGGATCGCGCAAACCCAGGCATTAAGGACCGCCCTGGAAGACTTTAAAGAGGGTGGTAAATTCATCTATGCCTATGGTGATTTCTATACTCAGAAAGACTATTATCTGGCAAGTGTGGCCGATAGTATTTTCCTGAACCCTGTGGGTATAATGGATTTTAGAGGTCTCTCCGCCGAGGTTTTATATTTTAAGGACTTTCAGGAAAAGACCGGGGTGAAGATGGAAGTAGTAAGACATGGCAAGTATAAAAGTGCCGTTGAACCTTTCCTTGAAAGTGAGATGAGTGAGGATAACAGAACCCAGATAAAGGAACTCATCGGTTCTATCTGGAATACCGTAGTAGAGGAAATATCTGAAAGCAGGGATCTGACGACTGCCAACATCAATCAGATTGCGGATACCCTGGGTGCGCGTAATCCGATATTTGCGCAAAAGTCAGGTTTGATCGATGAGGTGCTTTACTTCGACGAATATGAAGTACAGTTAAAGTCGGCTACCGGCATAGAGAAAGATGATGATTTGAATTATGTCAGCCTTGTCGATTATGCCGATGCCAAGAAAAGCAAGAAGTTGCGAAAAGGGAAAGATAAAGTAGCCGTCATCTTTGCGCAGGGCGATATCATGTATGCTGAAGGTGATCAGAATATCATCGGACAGGGAATTATGGTCAAGGCGATCAGAAAAGCCCGTGATAATGAAAATGTAAAAGCCATTGTTTTACGTATAGACTCCCCTGGTGGCAATGCCCTGGCTGCGGATATCATTTGGCGCGAGCTGATGCTCGCCAAAGCTGAAAAACCTTTGGTGGTATCCATAGGAAATGTTGCGGCCTCTGGGGGTTATTATCTGGCGGTGGCTGGCGATAAGATTTTTACTGAACCCAGTTCCATTACCGGATCTATCGGGGTATTTGGAACTATTCCTAATATTAAAGGCCTTGCAGACAAGGTGGGGATTAATGCAGAACAGGTTGGCACCAATAAAAATGCTGTCGATTATTCGTTGTTCGAACCTATGACCGACGAATTCAGGGGTTACCTGGTTGAAGGAATCGAAACTACCTATCAGGTATTTCTCAGTCGGGTAGCAGAGGGCAGGAATATGACGGTTGAAGAAGTAGACCAGCTCGCCCAGGGTAGAGTATGGAGTGGGATCGATGCGGTGGAAAGAGGCCTTGTAGATGAATTGGGTGGTTTAGAGGATGCACTCGAAGAGGCAGCTAAAATGGCCGAACTGGAAGAATACAGTATCAGAAAGTATCCCAGATATAAGTCCGATTTTGAAAAATTTATGGAAGACTTTGGAGGTGTTAGTACAGAAGTAAAGGAAAATGCCCTGGAGTATGAGCTCGGCTCAGAGATATATGATATCGTAAAGGAACTAAAATCGATCCTGAATCAGAAAGGGATCCAGGCACGTATGCCCTTTACTATTAAGATCCACTAATCCATGAGTCCGAAGGACAAAAAGCTTGCGTACCGGATCTATCTCTACCTCGGGGCCTTATTTATCACCTCCCTGGTGGTATCTAACCTGATTTTTCAAAAATTTTTTTATTGGAATCCGTTTGGAGACGTAACAGTTTTTGGAGCCCCATTATTTGAGATTTCGGTGGGGGTATTGCCCTATCCAATTACATTTTTGATTACCGATCTTATTTCCGAAATTTTTGGGCAGAAGAAAGCGAATCAGATCGTCACGGCCGGAATATTTGCATCGTTCTTCTCCATGGGTATAGTTTTGATTTCCGATATGGCGCCGGCTATTGAAGGATCACCGGTAGGCGACGAATTGTTCAGCAAGGTTTTTGCACTTTCCCCCGTAGCCGTATTGGCCTCTATGCTGGCGTATCTTTGTGCCCAGTATGTAGATATCGCCATTTACCATTTCTGGAAGCGGATTACCAACGGCAGATTACTCTGGCTGCGTAATAATTTTTCAACCTTTTCTTCACAGATCATCGATACCACCACGGTGGTTGGTTTGCTATGCGTTTTTGGCGTGATTCCATGGAGCCTTTTTAAGGGTTTGGTGATTAGTGGAGTTGTTTTTAAGATATTTATCGCACTGCTCGATACACCGCTTTTATATCTGTTCGTATATTTACTCAGAAAGCGCTTTAATTTGAAAGTCGGAGGAGAGATCAAACTCGATATTTAGCCAATTTTCATAAAATCACGGGCATTTCTTCGAATAGGTAATCCTCAAAGTAATATTTATATCAATTTTCTGTTACTTCACATAGTGAAACATCGCTTATGAAAAAGAAAATTATCCGTATATCCGCATTGGTCCTGCTGCTGATTGTAATCCTGCTGGCGGCACTGCCTTCGCTGATGGAGAACAAGGTGGGCGAGTTGCTAAAAGCCAATCTGAATAACAGGATCAACGGGGAGTTCGATTTTACCTCGATGTCGCTTAGCGTTTACAGGGATTTTCCTTTGCTGGGTGTGAGTATGGACAGCGTAAGTCTAATCAATGCTGAACCATTTATCGGCGATACATTGTTCCAAGCCACAAACATAAAGGTCGCCTTAGGTATCAAGGAGCTCTTTAAGAGCATTGATGATCCCATAGAAATCAGGGAGATAAGCATAGAAAACGCCAATGCCCTGCTCTTGATAGATGAAGAAGGTGTGGCCAATTACGATATCTTCCCTGAAACTGGCGAAAAAGACGCTGACAAATCGGAAGCGGCCAGTACCTTTGTTTCCATCCGGTCTTATGAAATCAGTGATTCCCAAATAATGCTTAAGGACGATTCGTCAGATTACGTGCTAAGGATCGATAATCTCAATCATAAGGGTAGTGGTGACCTTTCGGAAAAAATTTCGAGTCTGCAGACCAATACGGAGGCGGTAGTTTCATTCAATATGGAGGGAACGAAATATCTCGAAAAGAATTCTCTTCAGCTCGATGCCGAATTAGAGATCGATCTGGAAGATCAACGCTATACCTTCAAAGAAAACAAGGCCGTAATCAACCGCTTGCCACTTACCTTTGAAGGTTATATCAGGATCATTGAAGAGGGACAGGAACTGGACTTGAAATTTAACACGGTTAATTCCGACTTCAGGAATTTCCTTGCCATGATCCCTGAAAAGTATTCTAAAGATATAACCGACCTGTCAACAAAGGGTAATTTCGACCTTGCCGGTCATTTCCAGGGTGATCTGACCGATGACACTATTCCTGCGTTTAACATCAGGATGGAAGCTCATGACGCTTCATTTCAATATCCGCAGTTTTCAAAAAAAGTAGAAAATATAGAGATCGATGCTCTGGTTGAAAACACAACGGGGCAACCGGAAGATACTTCCATAGAAATCGAAAATGCAAATTTTCAGATCGATGAGGATGTTTTTGAAATGCAGGCCCTATTAACCGAACTGACTGGTAATACTGGTGTACGTATGCGTGCCGCAGGCAGTATTGATCTCGATAAGCTTTCTCAGGTATATCCTTTACCATCTTCTATAATATTGGGAGGAAAATTGAAGGGGGATGTTAGTTCCGCTTTTACCAGAAATGATATAGAAAACGAAGATTATAAGAATATAACCCTTGAGGGTATTCTCGAACTCAGAGGACTCAATTATAAATTTGATGCCCTCCCTAATCCGCTCAAAATTCATACTTGCAAAGCCGAATTAGGACCAAAGACCATAGACATTGAAGAACTGGCTGGGATTACAGGTTCAACAGATTTCAGTGCATCAGGAACCCTCCGTAACGCTTTGGGTTTTGTGTTTAATGAAGAGGTCCTAAAGGGTAATTTCGAGATGAAATCAAATGCATTCGTGGTGGCTGATGTGGTCGGGGAGGAACAAGCAGGGAGTTCAGCTACGGCCGAAGAAGATCAATTTGACGTGCCTAAATACCTGGACCTCAACCTCGACGCCCTTGTAGGAAAAGCCGTTTATGACAATATTGTGATGTACGACTTGTCCGGGACACTAAGGGTTAAGGACCAAACCATCAGTTTTACAGAGATCTCCTCAAGAATGCTCGATGGCCGATTAGAACTCGACGGAATGTTAACAACAAAAGGTCAGGAACCGGAATTTGAAATGTCGATCGACCTGTCGAGACTGAATATAGGCAAGACCTTTGAAACCATAGAACTTGTTCGACTGCTGAGTCCGGCGGCCAAAGTACTCGATGGTCGTTTAAATACCAAGATCAAATTGTCTGGGGGCCTCACCCCTCATCTCGCCCCCAATTTTAACTCGCTTTCCGGTGATGTACTGGCTGAAATTTTGACAGCCGAAATTAAATCGGAGAATTCTAAAGTAACCCAGCTACTGGATGATAAACTCAACTTTGTTTCGCTCGATGATTTGGATCTGAGCGGTTTAAAGACCGCGATGAAATTTGATAACGGTCAGGTAAAAATTGAACCTTTTAATCTACGCTATAAAGATGTTGATCTTATGTTCAGCGGCGGGCATTCGTTCTCTAATGCGCTTGATTATCAGGTGACCATCAATGTGCCAGCCAGCTATATGGGGGAAGACGTCAATAAATTGTTGGCGAGTATCGGCGATGATTCTTTAAAGGAACTCACTGTACCTGTTGTTGCTAATCTAAGGGGCTCGGTCGCAGATCCGAAGATCAGCACCGATCTCAAATCGCAAACAAAAGTGCTTGCAGATCAATTGGTAGAAATTCAGAAAAAGAAATATCTGGACAAGGGTAAAAAAGAGCTAAGCCAAATCATTGGGGGTGTTCTGGCTGGTTCAGCAGAAAACAGCACTGATAAAAGTACGCCTAAGAGCCAGGATGGAAATGCCGTGGGGCAGTCCGAAGAGGCATCGGCAGATCAGACCGATAGTATCGGTAAGCTAACTGAAAAGGGGCCGGAAGATAAGGACATCGAGAAAGCTGCCAAGAGTATCCTCGGCGGACTGCTCAAATCCAAATCGGTAACCGTCAAAGACACGGTTAATTAACAGTGAGGCTTACCACATGACCTTCATTAGCCCGTACATTAAAGACCGAGTTATCTGCGAAAATCATGTACTGACCCTTAATTCCCTTAAGTACGCCCCCGAATTCTGGATTTTTCTGAAGATTTAAGCTTTTAACCTTTTCTGGATACTGTAAAACAGGAAACTCTATAGATATCTCCGTTCGGTTATGGAGGTAATATGCTTTAGCTTCCTGGGGAACAAATTCGGCCATTTTATCACGCCAGGCAGCAAGGTCCTGATCCATAACATCGTTCGTAAGCATTTTTCTCCAATTGGTTTTGTCGCTCAAATGAGATTTGAGCGCAACTTCTGTAATCCCTGCAAGGTATCGATTCGGAGCTTCCAGTATCTCTATCGCCTCGTGAGCCCCCTGATCGATCCACCGGGTGGGAATTTGGGATTTTCGGGTTACTCCTACCTTTATATTGCTGGAGTTGGCCAGGTAGACAATATGCGGCTGAAGCTGTACTTTTTTTTCATATTCAAGATCTCTGTCTTCCTTGTCAAGATGCGCCGTGCTAAGTTCGGGCCTCATAATCCAATCACCGGCAGCCGGTGTCTCAAAAAAACATGAACGGCAGAATCCCTGCCGATAAATTGGCCTGTCTTCACCGCAGTTGAGGCACTGGTGTCTGATAAATCGAATATTCAATTGGCGGTCGAGAATCTGGTTCAAATTTAGGAAATCACCTTCAAACAACATGTAATATTGTATCGGGCTGGACAGCTCGGTTTGCATTTTCCTCAGTACCCCTGAAAATTCCATACTGTTATTTTTATGAATTCTATTTGAAAAAAATGTCTTAAAGACCTATTTTTAGACGATCTAACCACGGCAAGATCTTCATTTTGCAGGTGGTAAGCCGCAACTAAAGGGTCAGGAATTCGGTTTTATATAACCCTTAAAATCTCCTGATTCCCATAACAACCAAGTATTTCGTTGTTGGCGCGTAAAGATACCTAAAATGGCCATACCTCTATTTAATTCTATCGCTTCCTGGCTCTTAAAAAAGAGGTATCATCAAATTGAGCTCTTCATAAAATACCCTGCCGAGGTACAGCAGGAAGTATTGCAACAATTGTTAGACCTGGCAGAAGATACAGAAATTGGCAAACGCTACGAATTTGCCAGTATGAGTAATTATGAGACTTTTGCCGAACGTGTACCTGTTGTGACCTATGAAGAAATCGAACCGACTATTGAGCGAACACGGAGAGGAGAACAAAATATTTTCTGGCCCACATCTATAAAATGGTTCGCCAAAAGCAGTGGCACCACAAACTCCAAAAGCAAGTTTATTCCGGTGAGTACGGAAGCGCTGGAAGACTGTCATTATAAGTCAGGGAAAGACCTATTGTGCCTGTATCTAAACAATAATGAAAACTCCCAACTCTTCAAGGGCAAAGGACTTCGCTTGGGTGGGAGCAAGGAGCTTTATGAGGACAACGGAACATTTTTCGGGGATCTTTCTGCTATCCTGATCGACAATATGCCTTTTTGGGCCGAATTCAGCAGTACCCCGAGCAACCGGGTATCCCTAATGAGCGAATGGGAGACCAAGATGGGAGCTATCATTACAGAGAGTATTCAGGAAAATGTAACCAGTCTTGCCGGCGTGCCGTCCTGGATGTTGGTACTGCTAAACAACGTGCTTGAGGTTACCGGCAAGGACAATCTCTTTGAGATTTGGGAGAACTTGGAGGTATATTTTCATGGCGGCGTTAGTTTTAATCCCTATCGCGAACAGTACGAGCGACTTCTTCCTAAAAAGAATTTTAAATATTACGAGATCTATAATGCCTCGGAAGGCTTTTTTGCTATTCAGGATCGTAACCATGCCGAAGACCTGCTTCTTATGTTAGATTATGGCATATTTTACGAATTCATTCCCATGAATTCTTACGGAAAAGAAGAGGAAAAGGTAATTCCACTCTGGGAAGTCGAACTAGCAGTAAATTATGCCGTTGTGATTACCACCAATGCCGGTTTATGGCGATATAAGATCGGCGACACCGTCCGCTTTACATCAACAAATCCCTACCGTATAAGGGTTACCGGCCGCACCAAACATTATATCAATGCCTTTGGGGAAGAATTGATCATTGAAAATGCTGAAGAGGCGCTACGAAACAGTTGTCGGAAAACCGGTGCGGAAATATCGGACTATACCGTAGCACCGATATATATGTCGGGTAAGGAGAAGGGTGCTCATGAATGGATCATTGAATTTCGAAAAGCCCCTGATGAGATCGAACATTTTACTGAGGTGCTCGATGATGCACTTAAAAAACTGAACTCGGACTATGAAGCCAAGCGCTACAATAATATGACCCTTACCAAGCCTAAAATACATATAGCTCCGGAGAAAACATTTTACAATTGGCTTAAGTCGAAAAATAAACTTGGGGGCCAGCATAAGATACCCAGATTGAGCAATGACAGGAACTACGTCGATGAATTGCTTCAGATGAACCAATAATTAAGGTTTTTTTAACCTTTTTTGCCAACTTTAGGCGCTGATTTTCATCCCACTATAACAAAGTTGGCATATGGCAGAAAAACTGGTTGTGGTTTCCGATATGTGGGGAACCCAAAAAGGACTGTGGATTACTTCCTATCTGGGATACTTACAGCAGTATTTCGATATTGAGTTCTACGATAGCAGGGAACTGGCACAGCTAGAAGGTGACTTCGCCAGTGCCGACGAAATCTATGCGGCCTTTATCGACGGCGGGATGGACAGTGCGGTTTCACAACTACTTCTTAAAGAGCAAACCGAAAGTCATTATCTCACATTTTGTGCAGGAGGCACGATTACATGGCATGCAGCTTTAAAGGGCCTGCCTGTAAAGTCGCTTTATGCGGTGTCGCCCATTGACCTCGAAGACCAATCGGAAGGTCCCGATTGTCCGGTTAGGGTATTGTTTGGTGAAAACGATTTGAAAGTTTCCGGTACGGAGTGGATGATACAAACAGGAGCTCAGGTAGAGACCATTCCTAATTTCGGGCACGACATGTACAGCGACGAGAAGATCATTCAGAAAGTATGTTTGGATCTGCTCGATCTGGTCCTTAATAAACACTTCGAGGTTTAAGATACTGCTTTTAGCTTTTTTATCGTCTCGTAGGAGAGCTTGTCTTCGGCATAGGGTTTGGTAACCTTAAAATCCTTTACATCCGAACTGGGAAGTTCGAACATCGCATCGGTAAATACCGCTTCGCACAAGGATCGCAATCCGCGTGCACCCAATTTATATTCCACTGCCTTATCCACAATAAAGTCGAGTGCCTGTTCGGTGATCTTAAAACTGATACCATCCATGGCAAATAGCTTCTCGTACTGTTTGATGATCGCGTTTTTTGGTTCGGTAAGGATGGCACGCAAGGTATTTTTATCTAGTGGATTCATATGGGTGAGTACCGGCAGACGACCAATGATCTCGGGGATAAGCCCGTATTCTTTTAGGTCTTTTGGAATAATATATTGCAAAACGTTGCTTATATCTAGTGTATCCTCATTTTTGGAGGCACTATAACCAATGGCCTGCATGTTGAGTCGTTTTGTTATGATCCGTTCAATCCCGTCGAAAGCTCCACCGGCGATAAACAGGATATTTTCAGTATTGACCTCTATAAACTTCTGATCGGGGTGTTTTCGGCCACCTTTGGGCGGAACATTAACCATTGTCCCTTCCAGCAGCTTTAGCAATCCCTGCTGCACCCCTTCTCCTGAAACATCACGAGTAATCGAAGGGTTGTCACTCTTGCGCGCAATCTTGTCTATCTCATCTATGAAGACAATTCCGCGTTCTGCCTTTTCCAAATTATAGTCGGCCGCCTGTAAAAGCCTGGTAAGAATACTTTCCACATCTTCGCCTACATAACCGGCTTCAGTAAGTACCGTGGCGTCTACAATTGCAAGAGGTACATTGAGCATTCGTGCAATAGTCTTGGCCATCAGGGTCTTTCCCGTCCCGGTTTGACCTACCATTACGATATTACTCTTTTGAATCTCTACATCGTCATCTTTTGAGTGAGGCTGTAAAAGTCTTTTGTAATGATTATATACCGCTACCGATAAAACCTTTTTAGTTCTCTCCTGTCCGATTACAAAGGTATCGAGGAATTCCTTGATCAGTTTGGGCTTTTTCAGTATCAGCTCAGAGGAGAGGTCATCCGTTTTAGACTGCCTGGATTCCTCCGCAACAATACCATGTGCTTGTTCGATACAGCGATCGCATATATGGGCATCCAGACCTGCTATAAGCAGGTTGGTTTCAGGTTTTTTCCTTCCACAAAACGAACATTCGAGGTTTTCCTTGGCCATAATATGCCTTCTCTGATTTTATAGTATAACGAAACTATCTGGATTTTGGTTTATGATAATCCATAATAGCCATGTGGTCTGTACTAATCCTGATCTCGTTCCAGAATCTCATCGATCATTCCATAGTCCAGTGCTTCCTTCGCAGTCATCCAGTAATCCCGGTCGCTGTCCTCGTATACTTTATCGAACTTCTGACCGCTATGGTTCGCTATGATCTGGTATAATTCGTCTTTGATTTTTAAGACTTCGTTAGCCGCGATTTCAATATCGCTGGCCTGACCCTGCGCGCCAGACATCGGTTGATGGATCATCACCCTTGAGTGTTTCAGCCCGCTTCGCTTACCCTTCTCACCCGCACAAAGCAGTACTGCCGCCATAGAGGCCGCCATACCTGTACAAATAGTAGCCACATCGGGCTTTATAAATTGCATGGTGTCGTAAATTCCCAGCCCTGCGTATACGCTCCCGCCAGGAGAATTGATGTAGATCTGGATATCTTTGGAAGAATCTGCACTGGCGAGGAAAAGCAATTGAGCCTGTACTATGTTGGCCACCTGATCGTTTACCCCGGTCCCAAGAAAAATAATCCTGTCCATCATAAGCCTGGAGAAAACATCCATCGCAATGGCGTTTAGTTGTCGTTCCTCGATAATATTAGGGGTCATATTAACGGGGTACATACTGCTGATGATTTTCTCGTAGTACATACTGTTAATTCCCTGATCTTTTATAGCAAAATCCTTAAACTCCTTGTCGTAATTCATACGTAGTGATACTGATTTTAGAATGTTGCCGAAGTGTTATTTCGGCCCGTTAAAGATACTCAATTTTTGGTGTTTGAAAATACCAATATCGTACCTGCAACAGATTACTATTTTGATTATGGCTGCGAAGTAGTGGTTATTAACTGACGGTTTTGGAGTTTAACCATATACCTCTTTGATAAAGTTATCATAAGTAACTTCCTTTACCTTTAAGTTAGCCTCTTCCTTATATAGTTTTAGAAGCTTTTGGCTCATAAGTTGCTCTGAAAGTCGCTTTACTTCATCCTGATTGCTCATGATCCGCATAGCGATTTGATCCATTTCTTCTTCCGGAGGACTCATTTGACCGTATTGGGCCATTTGAGATCTGATAAAATCTTTTGCGAATTCTTTCAATTCTTCGAATTGAATTTCAACGCCATGTTGTTTAATGATTTTACCCTCTATGAGCTGATAGCGAAGACCCTTTTCAGACCTTTCATACTCGTCGTTGGCTTCTTCCTCTGATAGTGCTTTTTCACCGGTAAGCTGAATCCATTTTTTAAGAAAATCTGCTGGAAGATCAAATTTAATCGTCTCGATTAAACGCTCAGTTATATCATTCAGAAGTTTTTGTTCCGATTGTTGTTCGAATTGTTTTTCAGCGTCTTCCTTCAGGCGCTCTCTTAATTCGCTTTCAGAGGTGATTTTTCCTTCGCCAAATAGCTTGTCGAATAGCTCTTGGTTCAGTTCAGCAGGAACCCTCTCATTGATTTCTTCGATCGTGAAGGTTAAATCACAATTCAGCGTATCACCCTTATCGCGTTCTGTTCCCAGTGCAGCGGCCAGTTGAAAATTCTCTTTAAAAAGGCCTTTGCTTTTTAAAACCACCTGATCACCTGGCTTTTTTCCTAATAAGCTGTTGAGAGCTTTTTTACTTTTTATGTTTTCGAGCTCCAGGATGGTCTTGTTGTTTATCTCCTGGGCTTCATTGACGAAAGTACCACCTACTTCATTCCGGGCAGCAACTTCTTTTTGGGAGATAATTTTTCCAAATTGCTTTCTAATACGGTCTACTTGCTCGTTCACCATCTTTTTATCGGCAACGATCTTATAGTGTGTTATGGCTTTTTTTGTTTTCAATGAGACTTCAAAATCGGGCGCCAGCCCAAGTTCGAATTCAAAGGCGAAATTCTCCTCCTCCCAGTTAAAATTATCCCGTTGTTTGGGTAATGGATTACCGAGTACGTCTAATTTCTCTTCTGTAAGATATTTGTTTAGATTATCCTGAAGCAATTTATTAACCTCGTCCACCAAGACGGCTTTTCCATACTGCTTTTTAATGAGTCCCATGGGAACCTGTCCCTTTCTGAAGCCAGGAATATTAGCTTGCTTTCTGTAATTTTTTAGGATCTCATCTACTTTTCCACTGTAGTCCTCTTTCGATATTGCAACAGTTACCACGGCATTTAAATCGTCTATCTGTTCTTTTGTTATCTGCATTTCTATCTCTTATTTTACTTCAATAAATAGCATGCAAAAGTAGAACATTTTCCTTTGTCGGGCAAGTTTTGTGGATCTGCTTACAGGCTTAGATTTATGGGTTTTTTTCTTCTTTTAGAAATGAGTAGAAAATCGACTGGAGAAAGGAGAGTAATAAGCTAAAGAGAAGGGCCCACCAGATGCTTTGTACCTGAAAACCATCGATCAGGCTATCGGCCATTAAAATGATCAGTGCATTGATGATCAGGAGAAACAGGCCCAGTGTGAGCACCGTAACCGGCAGGGTGAGAATGATCAGCAAGGGCTTAACGATAAAGTTTAACAGACTGAGAACTATGGCTACGATAATAGCAGTGGTATAAGAATCAACCCCTATTCCGGGTAAGATCTTGGCGAGGATAACTACTGCAAGGGCACTGAGTAAAATTCTTAGGATTAGTTTCATTGAGATAGTATTGATCAAATAAAAAAAGTGCCGGTTTTCCGACACCTTTAAGTTAAAAATATTATTTATTAATTTATATAAAGACCTGTAAAATCAAGTGGTTCTACACCGGGAAGGTTAGAGCCGTATTTTGCATTGATGACCTCAATAAATAAGTTGGCGATCAAGGCATAGCCTCGTGGCGATGGATGAACACCATCCAGGGAGAAACCACCACCTGTAGCGTAGGTGTCTGTAACTACACTTCCATCACTTAGCATAATACCATTTGTAGCGACTTCATCGAGAAAGGCTTTGGCATCGACCAGTGCTAGATCGTATTGCGTTGCCAGAGCGGCTATCGTCTGATTATATGCCGCCTGGGCCGTGGCAACAGCTTCTTGTTCTTCAGGGGTGAGCACCCACTGATCGGCCAGGGGAACCGCTACGCCATTAATCGATGTAGGGTCGTTGGGGTTGGCCAGTGTACCAATAATCGTCTGGGAAGTAAAAACTAAGAGATCCTCGGCAGTAGCCTGTCTCATATTGATCAGTGCTGGGTCTACCCCTGTCAGATTGGTAAGATCTTCATCGATAAGAACAACGGCATTGGTTTCACTTTCCGCAAAAGAGATTTTTCTTCTGTCAGCCTCTTCCTGTGTAATGAAGATCCCTACCAGCTGATCCAGTGTCCCGTTGTAAGTAGCATAAGCCCCGTTCAGCAAGGCGGCAGTCGCGGCATCAAGCGGTACGGGATTATGTGGTACTGTGGTAAAAAATGGAATAGAAGTCACATCCGGTAGATTGGCGATGGCTCCATCGGCCCCATTGGCAGTTAAGGCCTGTAACAAGCCGTTATAAACACCTGCAAATGCTGTTGGATCGGTTATGTCATTTCCTCCATAGGATGTTGGATCGGGATTACCGGTTTGATCTACACCTGCTCCTCCGGAGGTGGCATAACCCAAAATATCATTATTGCCGATCCACAGAGTGAAAAATGAAGGATTCTGGGCAAGAACATCACCAATGACTGTAGCATCGGGGGCACTGGCAAATCGAACATAATACGGATTGGCTGTACCAAGTTGCACACCCGCTACATTTCCATATCCCGGTGCGCCCAGGTGGTAGCTTTTAGCTCCGGGAACTCCCATGTTGTTAAATGAACCCGAAAGTATATTCGTGATTTCTGTACTCCCGGTACCGCTAACGGGTGTGGGGGTAGGATCTCCGGATGAAAAATCCAGAATGAGTCGGTTGCCCAGGATGGGCGTGCCTCCAAGTGTCGCACCTCCAAGGTTATCAGCCATGAGAGGAGTGTCGAACCCGCCTCCACCTGCCAAGGCGAAATTATCCGCCAGCATGTTCGGATAGGAGTTGGTTTGTCCATCTATAAAAAGAGCGGCATCGGAATAACCTGCCGTAAGAGAATTTCCCACGGCTACAAAATTTGAAAAGTTGGCCGTACCGCTGGTGTATTCGATAGGCGGCATCGGATCTGGCAATTCTGCTACAAAATCATCATCGTTCTTACAGGAAATAGAAAAAATCCCGAAGAAAGCCAATAAGGCTAATAGCTTCTTCATAAGGGTTGAATTGAGTTAGTTTTAGTTTAGTTTGACCCCAAAAAAGGGATATTCTCAAAATTAACCAAAATTATGACACTCGCAAGAGACGGCTATAAAAAGCATGCATGCACAATATATTGAATCGTGCACTATGAAGTAATGAATTCCAGGGATTTGCGGATAAATTGACCCGGGTTTTCCGAGTGCAGCCAATGGCCTGCTTTTTCGATGGTTTCAAGCCTTACCGCCGTAAAATGACTATGAATCAGTTCAAGATCTTCTTCGGTGATATAGTCAGACTGCTCACCATGTAAAAACAAACTAGGTTTTTCAAAAACCGAATCGGGGGGCAAAGCTTCTCCGATCGCTTCGAGCTTATATTGCAAGACATCGAGGTTAAACCGGAAATCGAGTCGGTCTTTATCTGCCCAATGAAGGCCCTTTAGCAGAAATTGCCTAAGCCCTGGATCTACAATCTTCCCGGCCATTATTTCATCGGCCTGAACACGGCTTTCCAGTGTGTCCCGTGGAATAGATAGAAGCGCATCGATGATCAGCTGATGATGCGGGGGGTAGTATTTAGGAGCGATATCGGCTACGAGCAATTTTTCTACATACTGCGGACGGGAACAAGCAAATAACATAGCGGTTTTACCACCCATTGAATGACCTAGCAGAACTATATTGTCGAGATTATGATGTTGTAGATATCTCTCGAGGTCGTGGGCCATCAGATGGTAAGAGAAATCGTCGGACCAAAAACTTTTTCCATGATTTCGCTGGTCTACCAAATGCACCTGGTAGCCATGCTCTGCATAACGGTTTCCGACGCTTTTCCAGTTGTCGGACATGCCTAAAAACCCGTGTAGTATAATAATAGGTGATCCTTCACCTATTATTCTTGAATGTAGGACCTCCATTATTGTAGTCGATGTAAATACATGTTTACCACGTTTTCAAGACCCAGGTAGATCGCTTCACACACCAGGGCATGACCAATTGAAACTTCCTTGATTTGGGGAATGTTTTCCTTGAGATAACGGATATTATCAAGATTCAGATCATGTCCGGCGTTAATGCCTAGTCCGAGTTCTTCGGCTATACGTGCGGCTTCTGCATAAGGCTCGATCCCCGATAGTTTATCTGCTTTGAATAACTTGGCATATTCTTCGGTATACAATTCGATTCGATCTGCGCCTGTTTCAGCTGCTCCTGCTACCATTTTAACTACAGGGTCCACAAAGAGGGAGGTCCGGATTCCGGCTTTTTTAAAAGTCGATATAACCTCGCGCAAATTGCCTTTATTTTTAAGGGTATCCCAGCCCGCATTAGAGGTGATTGCATCCTCGGCATCGGGTACCAGGGTCACCTGCTGGGGGTTTACTTCCAGTACCAGCTCGATAAATTTCGGGATTGGGTTGCCTTCAATATTGAGCTCGGTTTTCACCACAGATTTCAGATCTCTGGCATCCTGGTACATGATATGCCTTTGGTCGGGTCTTGGATGAATAGTAATACCTTGCGCTCCAAAACTCTCCAGATCCCTGGCCACTTTTAGCAGATCGGGCATATTACCGCCGCGAGCATTGCGGAGGGTTGCAAACTTATTTATGTTGACGCTTAATTGAGTCATTGATTTCCATTGTTATTATGATGCGGACAAAAATACAAATTAGGCATGCCTTTTGATCTCTAAAATTAGTATTTTCGTGAAGAGATAGTGCTATGCAAATTCTAACTCATATTATCAGCACCCTGCCCGTATTTGAAATCCACGATTCGCTCGAGGAAGTGATCCGGTTTTTCAAATACACAACCTATTCTCATGTTGCCATAACAGAGGATCAAATGTTTGTGGGTTGTCTTGCAGAAAACGATCTGGAAACCTTTGAATCTCAGAAGCAGATCGATGATTACCGCTATCAAATGGAATCTTTTTTTGCGACAAAGGAAACTTCATGGCTCGATGTTCTTGAATTATGCTCCAGAAATGAAGCCAATTTGTTGCCGGTATTAGATAAAGAAAACCGCGTCATCGGCTACTACGATCTCAACGACATTGTTACTGTTTTTATCAACACCCCTTTCTTTACCGATCCCGGTGCGATACTTGTGGTCTCAAAGCCGGAAAATGATTATTCTTTCAGTGAGATTGTACAGATCGTTGAAAGCAATAATACCAAATTACTAGGGGCATTTATCACTGGTAATCAGGGTGCAGTGGTGGAAGTAACTATCAAGATCGGGTCTGTAAATTTCAATGAAGTTGTTCAGACTTTTAGACGCTACAATTACAATATTCTTTTTGGCAATAAGCAGGATCAGTTCCTGGAAGACCTTAAAGATCGATCTGACTATCTCGACAAGTATCTAAATGTTTAATTTTACCTACTGTTTGAATTAAGTTCTCACTCCGGTTCGATTATTTATCATTTCCCGGTTTGAAACTTAGGAATTTTAATACTTATGAAAGTAGCCATATACGGCCAGGTACTTCAGGAGAACACTGCTGATTATGTAGACGAGTTACTCGATGAGCTCAAAAAAACAAATGCTGTGGTTTCCATAGAGAAACGTTTTTATCAGTTGCTGGGGCAGCAGATCGGTGTAGACAAATATGCCACTTTTACAGAAAGTTCCGGTCTTGATGACTCTTTTGATATGTTGGTGAGTTTTGGTGGAGATGGTACCATTCTCCGTGCCATCACCTTTATCTGGGATCTTGGTATTCCTATCGTAGGGGTAAATACAGGTCGATTAGGTTTTCTATCCACCTTTAAGAAAGAAGAGGTGCGAAAGGTTGTCCGGGAGTTCCTTGACGGGGCATACGTGATCAGGGAACGGGGTCTAGTAGAGGTCCACTCCGATTATGATATACCTGAATTCGGAGACATGAGATTTGCCTTAAACGAGGTAACTGTTAGTCGAAAGGATACGACTTCTATGATTACGGTCGAAACTTATCTCAACGATGAATATCTTACCTCTTATTGGGCAGATGGTCTTATTATCGCCACACCTACAGGCTCAACCGGCTACTCTTTAAGTTGTGGAGGCCCTGTAATTGTACCTGGGGTACAAGCGTTGGCTATTACTCCAATTGCCCCTCATAACCTCAACGCCCGGCCGTTGGTTATATCAGACCAAACCGTAATACGGTTAAAAGTTTCCGGGCGTGAGGATCATCACCTGGTATCCCTTGATTCCAGAATAGCGAGATTGGATAACGGACGTGAAATTATTGTAAAAAAAGCCCCCTATCGCATCAAAATGATAGAATATACCTCTGAAAGCTTTTTAAAAACCATCAGAAACAAGCTTCTTTGGGGAGAAGACCGTCGTAATTGATTGGATTTTCAGGCAATAAATATCTGCAATCACTGTTAATCAAAGAGAACATTTATACAATCCATTCTGCCAACAGCGCATAAAAATTATATTTGCAATCTTTTTGATGAGATGCGTATCCTGATCGCCGCTTTGCTAATTCTTCTATTTGGGCAACTACATGCCCAGACCTATGAAGTAGGTATTTTTGCAGGAGGCGCTAATTTCATTGGCGACGTAGGAAGAACCAACTATATCTACCCATCTTCCTGGGCCCTCGGCGGTATTGCAAAATGGAACAGAAGCAAGCGTTACGCCTGGAGAGGCTCCTTATATTATGGCCAGATGGTCATCGACGACAACAAATCCGACATGGGTAAGCGCCAGCAACGCGGCTTTTCCTTTAAAAACTCTGTTAAAGAAGCTTCATTGGGCCTGGAATTCAATTTCGTGGAGTATAACCTTCACAAACTGGGCCCCGCATTTACCCCTTATCTCTACACCGGCCTTACCTATTTCAGGTATAACTATCACTACTGGGACGCCGGCCTCCTGCAGACTTTGGATCAGGAGGAAGGATCATTTGCCATTCCAATGACACTTGGATTTAAGGCCAGAATCACTCAATATCTTATCTTAGGCGGTGAAATCGGTGCACGCTACACGTTTACCGATAATCTTGATGGCAGCAATCCTGAGGGTTCGAATTTTGAAGAATTCAGGTTTGGCAACATTATAAGTAAAGATTGGTATGTTTTCTCTGGAATTACCTTAACTTATACCTTCGGAAGGAAACCTTGTAGAGACTGTTTCGAGTAAAATCGATTATGAATACTATAGAAGATTTGGATGACAGGAACCTGCCCAGGCATCTTGCTATCATTATGGATGGCAATGGTCGTTGGGCTAAACAAAGAGGCAAGCTCCGGGTTTTTGGTCATGAACACGGGGTGAAAGCTGTCCGTGAAACTGTTGAAAATTGCGCGAAGATCGGCATCGAATATCTTACCTTATATGCCTTCTCCACTGAGAACTGGAAAAGACCCAGAATTGAGATTGAAACTTTAATGCGCTTGTTGGTATCAAGTCTGAAAAAGGAATTAGAAACCCTTCACAAGAACGACATCCGTCTGAATACTATAGGCAATATTGAATCCCTTCCAAAAAAGGCTTATAGCGAATTGCAGGAAGTTATATTGAAAACAAAAAATAATTCTAAAATGACCCTGACACTTGCCTTGAGTTACGGGTCGCGGGAAGAGTTGAATAACGCTGTAAAACAGATCGGAATCAAAGTTAAAAATAATATAATTTCTCCCGAAAAAATTGATGAAACCATTATAAATGATCATCTTTACACGCGAAATTTGCCAGACGTAGATTTGCTGATCCGCACCAGTGGTGAGCGTAGGATCAGCAATTTTTTGCTTTGGCAGATAGCCTATGCAGAATTATATTTTATTGATATATTTTGGCCCGATTTTCGAGGCCAACATTTGGTAGAGGCCATCAGGAATTACCAGAACAGAGAACGACGATTTGGAAAAACTAGCGAACAACTTAACTAGGGATATCAATAAGATCATTTTTAGTAAATTCCCAAAACTCCTACTATTACTTCTTTTTACCTTACATCTCCAGGCTCAGGATAATTCCTATGAGAATGGGAGGCGCTATATATTAGGTGGCTTGACAGTAACCGGGGTACAGAGCTACAATGAACAGACCGTAAAGACTTTTACCGGTCTTAGGGAGGGCCAGCCCATTGTCGTACCAGGAGATCAGATCAGCTCTGTCATTAAAAAATTATGGGACCTTGAGTTATTTAGTTCCATCGATTTTTATATTATCAATATCGAGGGTGATAGTATATTTTTAGAGCTCAATATTAAGGAAAGGCCTACGCTTTCAAAAGTTACCCTCTATGGCGTTAAAAAAGGCAAGGTTGATGACCTGATTCAGGATACCGATCTGAAAAAAGGGAAAAAGATCACCGAAAGTTTTATAGCGAATACCAAGAATTACATTGAGAACAAATACAAAAAGGATGGCTTCCTGAACACTCAGGTAATGATTGCCACGGCAGAAGATACCACAGACACCAATGCCCAGAGCATGGTGGTCAACATTAAGAAAGGTAGTAAAGTAAAGGTGCGCAACATTGTTTTTGAAGGAAATGAAAAGCTATCGAGAAGTAAATTGCGGAAGGCGCTCAAGAATACCAAGCAGAAACAGTTTGGAAGAGTCTGGAAAAAATCTAAATATATTGAGGCCGATTACCAGGAAGACCTGTCTGCACTGATCGACAAATATGCGGAGAATGGATACCGAGATGCAAGGATTTTGTCCGATAGTATAATCAATGTAAATGAGCGGAATATCGATATCAAAATCAAGCTAGAAGAAGGAAACAAATATTATTTTGGAGATATTGAATTTGTTGGAAATGCGGTATATACAGACCGCCAATTAAGCCAGACACTGGGGATCAAGAAAGGAGCCACTTACAACGGTGTCTTGCTGAGAGAGCGGATTGCAGACGATTCCAAACCCGATGCCAACGACCTCACCAATTTATACCAGAATAATGGTTATCTGTTCTCCCAGATCAACCCGGTTGAAGTTTCAGCACAAAACGACACCATCAATTTTGAGATCAGGATCATTGAAGGAAAAGAAACCTTTTTGAATCATGTAACGGTGAGCGGAAATGATAAGACCAACGACCATGTGATTTTTAGGGAACTGAGAACAAGACCCGGTCAGAAGTACAGCAAGGAAAATATAGTAAGAAGTATTCGAGAATTGGGTCAATTGGGCTTTTTCGATGCCGAACAGATCTCACCTGATATTCAAAACCCCGATCCCAACGCCGGGACTGTGGATCTGGCCTATAATCTGGTGGAATCGGGCTCAAGTCAGATCGAATTGCAAGGAGGATATGGTGGTGGAGGATTTATAGGTACTCTGGGTCTTTCTTTTAACAACTTCTCCATTCAGAATATTTTCAACAAAAAGGCATATAAACCCGTACCTATGGGTGATGGGCAGACCTTTGCCCTGCGTCTTCAGGCAAGCCGAACTTTTAGGGTATACAGTCTGAGTTTCTCAGAACCATGGCTGGGGGGTAAAAAGCCGGTGCGATTTAGTACATCATTGTCGCGTACTCAACAGTTTCTGGCCTCTTTCGACAATAATGGCCGGGTACAGGTAAATAAAGACCAGCAGTTCTCCATTTCAGGAATTTCATTTGGATTGGCGAAACGTGTACAATGGCCAGATGATTTCTTTACGCTGTCTCATTCATTGAGCTACCAGCTCTATAATTTCAAGAACTATCAGACAGGATTATTCAATTTTGGAAATGGAAAGTCGAACCAATTGGCCTATACCATTGGTATTTCCAGAAGCTCAGCAGGTCCGGGGCGGATCTTTCCCCTAACAGGATCGGTCTTTGAAATCACCGGGAAGTTTACTCCACCCTGGTCGCTATTCATCGATAAGGATTATGCCGGACTTAAGGAACGCAGTGAAGAATTGGTGTTTTTAAGATCTCAACGACCATTGACACCTGAAGAGACAACAGAACTTGAGTCCGTTGATCAGGAAAGATTTGAATTGCTGGAATTTTATAAAATTAAATTCAAGGGCGACTGGTATACCAGGCTGGTAGGCAAACTAGTGCTGCGGACCAATCTGGAGTTTGGATTTTTGGGCAGCTATAACCAGGATGTCGGAAAAGTGCCCTTTGAAAGGTTTTTCCTTGGGGGTGATGGTTTAGGAAATAACTTTACTCTCGACGGCCGTGAGACAATACAGCTGAGGGGGTACGAAAACAACTCCCTGACGCCTATAGACCCTGTAACGGGACAACAGGAAGGAGGAATTGCATATAATAAATACTCGATGGAACTTCGATATCCATTGACTTTGAAGCCATCAGCATCTATTTATGCCCTAGGTTTTTTAGAAGCTGGTAACGCTTTTAACAATTTTGAGGACTATAATCCGTTTGAAATAAAAAGATCGGCCGGAGTAGGACTGCGTATTTTTATGCCGGCCTTCGGTCTTTTGGGAATTGACTTCGGCTACGGATTTGATGAAGACCGCAGACCGCAATCAGTGGGGCAGGGTCCGAGTGGCTGGCAAACCCACTTCATTATCGGGCAGCAGTTTTAGTATAGAGGGGGCATTTTCCAAATTATCGTAAGGTAATCTACTCATTTTAAAAGTTTTGGTATTTTTGGCACGATATTTTCTATGTTAAAATCGGTACAATAATGAAAACAAAAGTTCTTTTAATTTTAGTGACCGTTTTGCTTGTTTCTAAGGCTTTTTCTCAACGAGGTGTGAGGATTGGTTATGTAGACATGGAGTATATCCTTGAAAATGTGGAAGAGTATAGGGAAGCGAGTGAACAATTGGAAAACAAGGTTCAGAAGTGGAAGATTGAAATCGAGCAACGACAAGGAGTTGTGGAGCAGATGAAGAAGGACCTTATGGCCGAAAAAGTCTTACTGACTGATGAATTGATCGATGAACGGGAAGAGGAGATTCAGATCCTTGAAAAGGAAGTCCTGGAATATCAGCAGAATCGGTTCGGCCCGCAAGGCGACCTGGTGCTTCAGAAAAGAAGGCTGATCCAACCAATACAAGACCAGGTTTTCAGTGAAGTACAAAAGATCGGAGCCAATAAAAGATACGATTTTATTTTCGATAAATCGGCAGATGTTGTAATGTTGTACTCCGAAAAAAGACACGATATCAGTGAACTGGTACTGAGAGGAATAGCCAGAACAAGGAGGGTCAGTAAACCGAAAAAAAAGGAGCAGACCAAACTGGAAGAATTTGAAGGTGAACCAGAGGAAGAGGAGATCAGCGAAGCGCTGAAAGAACGTCAGGATAAAGCAGCCGAAGCCAAAGAAGCGAGGGAAAAATCGGCGGATGATAAACGCGCAGAAGCTTTGAAATTGAGAGAAGAAAGAAAGAAGGCATATGAAGAACGACGGAAAAAATTACTCGAAGAAAGAGAAGCCAAGAAAAACGCAAAATTGGAAGAAAGAAATAAATTAAAAGAACAAGCCAAAGACACCATAAACTAATTATAGAATTTAACACTCAAAAAGTAAATTGAAAATCATGAAAAAGTTGAAAAAGGTAATTATAGCCCTGGTATTTATAGTAAGCGCAGTTGGTTTTACGAATGCACAAAGCAAAGTGGCTCATATTAATGTATCGGAGCTATTGGCCGAAATGCCAGAGATGATAGCTGCACAAGCTGAACTCAAGAAGCTTTCTGAAACCTACAGGGTAGATATAGAAAGTTCAATGACAGAGCTGAAAAACAAGTATACGCAGTATTCGAATGAAGCAACTTCTATGTCAGAGGAAGAAAATCAGAAAAGAGCGTTGGAGTTGCAAGGTTTTGAGAAGAATATCGGGGAAGCCCAGCAAGCTGCACAGCAGGAATTGCAAAAAAAGCAAGCTGAATTGTTCAAGCCTATATCGGAAAAGGCACAGGCCGCCATTGAAAAAGTAGCTGGTGCCCAGGGATACGATTATGTGATTGACGCTACTCAGGGTGGTGGTCTAATCGTATACAAAGGAAAAGACCTATTGCCTGAAGTGAAGCAGGAATTAGGCTTCTAAAGAATAATACTCAAGTTTAAAAAAACCGTCCTTATTCAGGACGGTTTTTTTTATTTTTGAACGAACCACAGCTTGAGGTAATCTACGTTTTATGAACCAGCATCCCATAGGTATTTTCGATTCAGGGGTAGGAGGAACCTCAATATGGAGGGAACTTCACAAACTGTTGCCTTCGGAAGATACTATTTATCTTGCCGATAGCAAAAATGCCCCCTATGGTGAAAAGTCGGGATCGGAAATTATAAACCTTAGTAAGAAAAATGTTGATTGGCTTCTGGAGCGAGATTGTAAAATGATCATTGTTGCTTGTAATACGGCAACAACCAACGCGATTGCTTATCTGCGGAGTCACTACCCGGTTCCTTTTATCGGTATCGAGCCAGCCATCAAGCCTGCGGCATTACATTCTGCCACCGGAAAAGTTGGTGTTTTGGCTACCAGCGGTACACTTGCTAGTCAGCTTTTCCTTACTACCTCTAAAACACATGCCGAAGATATCCTGATCCTTGAACAGGTTGGCGAAGGCCTGGTAAGGCTTATAGAGCAAGGAAAAATAGATTCGTCCGAAATGCGTTTACTTCTACAAAAATATCTCGAGCCTATGATAAATGCTGGCATCGATCAGTTGGTATTGGGTTGTACGCATTATCCCTACCTGATTCCTCTCCTGAAAGAACTACTTCCCCATGAAGTGAAGATAGTAGACTGCGGGGAGGCTGTGGCCAGGCAGGCTTTTAATGTAATGGATGAGCAAGGCCTGTTAAGCGACAGCAGCCAACAAGGTAAATATTGCTTTTATACTAATACGGATACAGCTGTACTTCAGCAATTTCTAAGCGATGGTGATAGGGCTCATCAAATCGAATACAGAGACTTTTAAACCTTACTTCTTTCGATAAGTTTGATAGGTGAAGGCGTGCGCGTGTCTTTCGTCAGCAGGGTGATGTTCTTCAGCAATCAGTTCCCATTTTTCAGGATGTATAGAAGGGAAATACGCATCAGCATCAAACGACTCATGTACCCTGGTCAGCTCTAGAATATCGGTGATATCTAGCGCCAGAGCATAGATGTCACCACCACCTATAATAAAAGCATTTTCCTCCGGTGATAATAGTCGAAGAGCTTCATCCAGTGAGTGCACCACCTCGCAATGTGGATCGGAAACCTTGTAATTAGGATCACGGGTGATAATGATGTGGGTTCGGTTGGGTAGTGTTTTAGGGAAGCTTTCGAACGTCTTTCGACCCATGATGATCTTATGGCCGGTGGTTATTGCTTTAAATCTTTTAAAATCATCAGGGAGATGCCACAGCAGATCATTATCCTTGCCCAGCGCATCATTTTCGGCTGCTGCTGCAATCATTATGATGTTTCCCATGGTTCTTTTTTTTTATTGATTTTTCCTACGGGGAATTCGGTTTCAATCTCCTTTTGAATCTCAGCAATTTTGGCCCGCTGCCTGGCTACCAGGATTTCTCGTTGTTTTCGTTCCCAGTCGGGACCCATGAAATTTTTGGTCACATATATATTAAAAATATGCAGTACCAAGAGGAATCCCCAACCTAACATCACCCATATATACCAGTTCTGTTCCTCACCGTATTTGAGTACTTTGTTGGCAAGGAACATAAAGGCCGAACTTATTAGAAATACTATAATATGGGTGTACAGAAGCCTTTTTTGTCTGATCCTTTTTTGAGCATATTCGAGTTGCATATGCTGTTCTGCGGTCATGCCGGTATCTCTGGTGTTCTTAGAAAACATCCGATTCCTTATCTTTAACCGCAAAGATAATGGATTTAAATCCTAAGCAATCAACACACCTTGCAACAGTATAGAAAGTCTTTTCCCGGACTGCAGAAATGCATTTATGCCGACACAGCGGCAACCGGACTAATGTATGTTGAACAGTTAGAATGGCGGCAGCAGCACGATCAGGAGCAGCTCACCAGTGGCAGCTCTAATTGGCCTGATAAAATTGAAATCCTCAACGAAACAAGGAAATCGCTCAAAGCTTTTTTTAATACTGGTGAGGCCGAAGTGGCACTTGTACCAAATTTTTCTATTGGTCTTAATATACTGCTCGAAAATCAGCGCCCACAGCAAAAAGCTCTATTGCTTAAACACGATTATCCATCGGTAAACTGGCCTATTGAGAACCGGGGGTTTATGGTGACTTTTGTTGAGCCCGATGTTAATCTCGAAAAGAACATAAGCCGAATAGTTGAAACCGAGCAAATCGATGTTCTGGCCTTAAGTCTTGTACAATGGCTTAACGGTGTACGAATACGCCCCGGTTTTTTAAAAGAGTTAAAGGATCAGTACCCTTCGTTACTGATCATTGCAGATGGTACTCAGTACTGCGGGGCATTTTCATTAGACTTTGATTCCTCCGGTATCGATGTCCTTGGATCTAGCGGATATAAATGGCTGTTGGGGGGCTATGGAAATGGTTTTATGATAATTAGGAAAACGGCGGTGCCACACTTTATAACACCATCTGCAGGCTTCAACTCCGCTGACGGTGATCTAAACCAACGACATAGCTATCCTTTTTGGAAACGATTGGAGCCCGGCCATCTCGATAGTTTGAGTTTTGGAAGCCTGAAGCACTCCCTGGCTTTTCTTCGCGAGATAGGGATGGAACAAATCGATAGCTATAACGAAGATTTGGTGGCATATGCACGAAAAGCTTTCGGCGAACTCGGGCTGCTTCAAGATGAGGTTTTGGAACGTAAGGAACATGGAAGCATTTTCAGGCTGGTGGCAGAACGATCCTTATTCGAGCATTTGAAGCGACACGGCGTGAAGTGTTCATGGCGATCTGGCGGACTAAGGCTTAGTTTTCATTTCTATAACACTGAAAAAGAAATAGATCGAATTGTGGAGATCATCAAAACCAATGGATGATATTTCCTACAATTGAAAATTGGGGTACTTATTTTATCAATGTCTTCAGACTAAGCGGCCAATTTTAATAAATTGATAATTCTACTGTAGTACGTTGTACGTTAGCGATTTAATAGTTTTTTTTGCAGTATAATTCGTAAATCAAAAAAAATGGCAATCGCTAAACAATATTTAAAGACAAAGCCTGTATGTAAAGTTACATTTACAGTGCCAGCTGAAGAAGCTAAAAAAGTAGCAGTTGTAGGAGATTTTAATAATTGGAATCCAAAAGGAAATCTCCTTAAAAAACTCAAGAACGGTACTTTCAAAGGAACATTTGATCTTCCTAAAGAAAACAGTTTCGAATTCAAGTATATCATCGATGGTGAATATGTGATCGAAACCGAAGCAGATCGTTATCAGTGGAATGATTTCGCTGGTTCTGAAAACGCTGTATTAGAACTCTAAGAATCGAGCCGGGAACTTAGTTCCCGGTTTTTTTTATTCCACAACTTCCACGCCTTTCCAAAAGGCGACATAACCTTTTATTTGCCTGGCCAGTTCACTGGTTTCAGGATAATACCAGGCAGCATCCTTGTTCTCCTGATCATCTACATTTATTGTATAGTAGGAGGCCGTTCCCTTCCATGGACACATGCTTTGTGTCTCACTTTTCACAAAATATTCCTTATTGATACTTTCAGGAGGAAAATAATGATTGTTTTCAATAACTATAGTCCTGTCGCTTTGTGCGATAACCTTATTATTCCAAATTGCTTTCACTTTATATCCTTTTTAAATATATAATCCTTATATCCTTTGTCCTGGTTGCTGAAAATAGCTGATACGATGAGGCCGGCTTTTCCAGCCAACCAATGTACAATTCCATCATCGTATTTTTGAGAGATTTCTGTATGTATGGTTTCCCATGGATTGAAGCTTACTTCTAAGTCCAGCGATTCGATCCTTACAGTCTGTAGTTTCCTGGAAACCAAAAAGCTCTTTGCGGTACCAGTTTCCGGATCATAGACCTCCCAGTGTTTAAAATGGTCTGGATTAAAATTGCCTCCCAGTTCATTGTTAATCCTATGCAGGATATTTTTGTTGAATGCCTCAGTAATCCCTGTGGCATCGTTATAAGCATCCAGTATACGCTGCGGGTCTTTTTTCTGATCGAATCCAACAAAAAGCAAATCATCGTCAGTCATAACATGCTGAAGCCTGGAGAGAAAATCAACAGCATCCGGATGTAGTAGATTACCAATATTAGACCCCAGAAATAAGATTACTTTCCTACTGCCATTTAAGGTGCTCAAATGTTTTAGCACTTCAAAATAAGTACCTTGTCTTGTTGAAACAACTACATCGGGAAGTTCATTTTGTATAGACATCTCCAGGGAGTCGAGCGCATTCCGACTGATATCTATAGGGGTATATTTGAAAGAGATTTTCCTCCCGGCCATATGTTCAAGGAGAATTTTTGTCTTTTTTCCATCTCCTGCCCCCAGCTCTATAATATTGATTTGATCTGCTCCCTCTACAAACTGGTCAACAATAGTCTCCTTATGGGTTGATAGTATGTCGAATTCGGCGTTGGTGAGATAATACTCTGGCATCTCCATGATCTGTTGAAAAAGCCTGTCGCCCCGTTCATCATAAAAATATTTAGAAGACAGATGTTTAGGGTACGTGGTTAGTCCATCGTACACCTCTGTTGCAAATTGAGTCTTGAAAGTTGTTGCGGTCTTTTCTTGCATATTGTTTATGTCGGGATTAACGCGCTAACCTTAATCCGGTAAATTGCCAACGGAGATGTGGGTGAAAGAAATTGCGATAGGTAGAACGTGTATGGTCTTGAGGGGTAGCCAGTGAACCACCGCGCAGCACTTTCTGGTTTACCATAAATTTACCATTGTATTCACCCAGGGCACCTTCTGCTTTCTTATATCCAGGGTAGGGCAGATAAGCACTTTCTGTCCATTCCCATCGGGCTCCCCAGCTAAAACGATCCTGTGAGGTTTCCCATTCAAATTCGGTGGGTAATCGGCAACCTTTCCATTGCGCATAGGCAAATGCCTCATAATATGAAATATGAGTTACTGCGGCTTCCGGCTTCACTTTTACTAGTCCGCCCATGCTATAATGATGCCATTGCCCATAGATCTGATGCCAGTATAAGGGAGATGTAATTTTATTCTGAACTACCCAGTCCCATGCTTCGGCATGCCATAGTTCAAATTTTCCATATCCTCCAGCTTCGATAAATTCCAGGTACTCTCTGTTGGTTACCAAACGGTCAGAAATCTCATAGGCCTCCAGAAATATACGGTGCCTTCCTAATTCGTTATCGTAACAGAAGTCTGTTGTGCTATGACCGATCTCAAATATACCTTCATCCATGGCGATCCAATACTGGTTGGGATGAAGTGCTTTATTTTCGGAAAAATGTTCGGAGTAGACAGGTAGTAGTGGGTTGTTCCCCAAAATATATTTGATGTCGGTAAGAAGAAGTTCCTGGTGCTGTTTTTCGTGATGGATTCCGATTTCGAGTATTTCCAAAAAGGCGTCGCTTTCTTCGCCCTCAAAAAATTCTTTTATAGCCGAGGTAACATAATGCCGATAATCGTACACCTGCTGTACCGAGGGCCGGGAAAGATTTCCCCGATCGGCCCGAACTACACGTTTGCCTACAGCCTCGTAATAACTATTAAAAACAAAGGCAAAATCATCATCGAATAACTTATAACCGGTCGCATGAGATTTCAGTATAAATTCTTCGTAAAACCAGGTGGTATGGCCAAGGTGCCATTTTGGAGGAGAAACATCTACCACGGGCTGAACCACATAGTCTTCTATCTCGAGAGGACGACAAATGTTTTCGGTTTGACGTCGGGTTTCCAGAAAAAAATCCAAAAGGGTTTCTGTAGTTGTCATAGCCAGATTTTATTTCTAAAGATAAGATATTTTCAATTCGATTAAAACCTGAAAGTAATGGGAATGAAGTAAGGAATGGCAAAAGGCTTATCGATATCTATTGCAAGTGAACTCTTTAGTAAATCAAAGGTGATTTCACAAGAAAGAACAGATTGACCGCTTAAGGTTATGTGCTTTTTAATACTGTATTAAACAGCGACAGCACCTTTAATATGCGGATGCGGGTTGTAATTTAGCAAGCTGAAATCTTCGAATTTAAAGTCGAAAATATCTTTTACTTCAGGATTCAGTATCATTTTTGGCAAGGGTCGGGGTTCTCTGCTGAGTTGTAACTCTATTTGCTCCAGGTGATTATTGTAGATATGGGCATCCCCGAATGTATGCACAAAATCCCCGGCCTCATAGCCGCAAACCTGGGCTACCATCATTGTAAGCAGGGCATAGGATGCAATATTGAAGGGTACCCCTAAAAAGATGTCTGCGCTACGCTGGTAAAGTTGGCAGGAAAGCTTGCCATCGGAGACATAGAATTGAAAAAAGGCATGGCAGGGTGGGAGTGCAGCTTTTCCATTCGAAACATTGTCGGCGAAAGATATAGAAGTATCGGGTAAAACACCTGGGTTCCAGGCAGTGATCATAATCCGCCGACTGTCGGGGTTATGCTTAATATTATGGATGGCATTTTTGATCTGGTCGATCCCTTCCCCATTCCAATTCCGCCATTGTTCGCCATAAACTGGACCAAGGTTACCATCGGTATCGGCCCAATCGTTCCAAATCCTAACTCCGTTCTCCTGCAGATACTGCACATTAGTGTCTCCCTGAAGGAACCATAGCAATTCGTATATAATGGATTTCAGGTGGATCTTTTTAGTGGTCACCAGCGGAAAGCCTTCCTGCAGGTCGAAGCGCATCTGGTGGCCAAAAATACTGATCGTGCCTGTACCGGTCCGGTCTTCCTTACGACTACCGTTTTTGAGTACTTCTTTTAAAAGGTCGTGATACTGTTTCATACATCATATACTTTCTCCAGCGAAAATAGCGAAACTGTAAGAGTTGACCTTTTGTGATTTTTCAAAACTTATTAACGGGTTACCCGAACAATAGATCATCCAAGGATCATACCGGCCATTGTAGCTGAGAGTAATGAAGCCAGTGTACCCCCAAGCACAGCTCTTAAACCAAATTCGGATAAGGTTTTGCGCTGCCCCGGGGCAAGTGATCCAATGCCGCCAATTTGTATTCCGATGGAGGCGAAATTGGCAAACCCACATAGCATATAAGTTGCCATGATCACCGATTTGTTAAAACTAAAATGGGTGCCGCTGCTGAAATCTTTCAGTTCTGCCAACTGGATATAACCGATAAATTCACTTGCTGCAAGCTTGATGCCCAACAATTGTCCCATCAGCATTATATCTGCGGTATTTACGCCTATTAGCCACATTAGCGGGGCGAAGACTACTCCTAGTATGGCTTCCAGAGAGAGTTGTTCGTAATAGGAGTTTTCTGCGATCCAGGTATTCAGGGTAGAAAAATCGCCCACCCACCCCAATATGCCATTGATCATAGCGATAAATGCAACAAACACCAAAAGCATAGCACCAACGTTCACCGCCAGTTTCAGACCTTCGGTAGTCCCGTTGGCAATAGCATCGAGCAGGTTGGAACCTATCTTCTCCTCAGAGATCTTGATCTCTTTATTAACCGGTTCGGTCTGCGGGTACAATATTTTGGACATCACGATTGCTCCCGGGGCCGCCATCACAGAGGCTGCGATGAGGTGTCTTGCAAATTCGAGTCGTAGCTGTTCGTCATTGCCACCTAAAAATCCAATATAGGCAGCAAGGACACCTCCCGCTACAGTGGCCATACCTCCGATCATCACCAGTAGGATCTCGGAACGGTTCATTTTTTCCAGATAGGCTTTTATTAGCAGTGGTGCTTCGGTCTGACCAAGAAAAATATTCCCGGAAACACTGAGGCTCTCAGCTCCCGAGATTCCCAGGACCCTGGTTAGTAACCAGGCCAGCAGTTTTACAAGCTTTTGAATGATCCCCAGATAGTAAAGTACAGAAGTAAGCGCCGAGAAAAAGATAATGGTAGGCAATATCTGAAAAGCAAAAATATACCCAATATTGGGATTATCCAGATTTAGAAGTCCGCCGAACAGGAATTCGCTTCCTGCCAGTGTAAAGTTCAGGATCTCGTTGAAAAATCCACCCAAAACATTAAAGAACCATTGTATGGCAGGAACCTTTAGGATTCCAATCGCCAGGACAAGCTGCAGTCCCAGGCCAATTCCTGCAGTTTTCCAATTGATGGCCCTGCGTTTGGCACTAAAGAGAAAAGCGATTACCACAAGAGCAAAAAGGCCCAGTAAACCTCTAAGAAGCGTATTGATCGAAAATCCTTCATTAGGCAATATGCCAGTCTGCTGATCCAGATCGTTTAAAGTAATGGTCTCTACGGCAGAAATCACGCTTTCCCCTGGTGGAGTGTTCTGGGCGACGACGGTTAAGGAAAGCAGCAGTAAAAATGCGAGAAGGATCCGAAGCCGTATATTCATAGATTTTGAGCTATATTAACGCTTCCTCTTTGAAATTTCGTCCCTGATTTTAGCGGCTTTTTCGTAATCCTCGTTGGTCACAGCTTTTTCCAGTTCCTGTCGGAGTTCATCCAGACTAAGCTCTTTGTAAGGGGTTCCTGATCCCGGATCGATTTCTACAGTTTCACCTTCCTGAAGGATCTCATCAACAACGATACTATCGTCTCCTTCTTCTTTTTCTTTTTCCTTGGAGGAAAACTTGAGAAATATACCCGCCTTATCCAGAATGGTTTTATAAGTAAATATAGGGGCGTTAAAACGAAGTGCCAGTGCAATAGCATCGCTGGTTCTGGCATCGATGATCTCCTCGATCTTATCTCTTTCACAAATAATGCTCGAATAAAAGACCCCATCTACCAGTTTGTGTATAATAACCTGTTTTACAACGATGTTGAAACGGTCCGAAAAATTTTTGAATAAATCGTGTGTAAGCGGTCTGGGTGGTTTGATTTCCTTTTCCAAAGCGATCGCAATCGACTGGGCCTCAAAGGCACCAATAACAATGGGGAGTTTCCGGTCTCCTTCCACCTCATTCAGAATCAGGGCATACGCGCCATTCTGAGTCTGACTGTAGGATATACCCTTTATTTTTAACCTTACCAAGCTCATACCTCACAAACCATGCAGATCCTTCAGGTACATGCTCTGAAATGGACTGCTCTTAAGGCTACAAATTAACAAAAATTAAGCGTTTTGGGCCTTAAATTCCTTTAATTTTTCGGTGAGTTTGGGTACTACCTCAAAGGCGTCTCCTACGATACCATAATCGGCGGCCTTGAAAAATGGTGCTTCCGGATCGGTATTGATTACCACCTTTACTTTAGAGGCATTGATTCCAGCCAGATGTTGTATCGCACCGGAAATTCCGATAGCAACATAGAGATTACATGCCACAGGTTTGCCGGTTTGCCCAACATGCTCGCTATGGGGCCTCCACCCCATATCCGAAACCGGTTTTGAACAGGCCGTAGCTGCGCCTAATACATCGGCTAACTCTTCAACCAGTCCCCAGTTCTCCGGACCTTTAAGCCCACGACCCCCGGAGACTACAATATCTGCATCGGCGATGGTGACTTTACCGGTGACCCGCTCAACATTTACAGATCTGGTATTAAAATCCGAATCGCCAACATCTGTACTCAACTCCTCTATGCTTCCATCAACTTTATTTTCTACCAGGCCAAAGGAATTGTTAGAAACACCAATGATCCTGAAATCGGTATTTATACGGGTATGCGCAAATCCCTTGTTGCTAAATGTCATGCGTTTTACTACCAGGGGTTCTATACTGAGAGGCCGGGCCATGACATTCGGAACGAATCCTGCCTTCAACTTGGCTGCCAGGATACCTCCCATATATTTTGCATCTGTGGTAGCACTTAAGATCAGGGTATGGGCCGATTGTTTTGTGGCTATATCCGCTATAACCTGGGCAAAAACCCTAGCGTTAAACATTTTTAGGTTTTCGTCTTTTACATGGAGTACTTTATTTACACCGTAGTCGAAAAGGGCATCGCAGCTTTCTGCATTAAAGGCGATTGCTACCAGTGGCTGACCTGTTTTTTCTGCGAGGTCGTATGCGTAGGACACGGCTTCAAAAGCGTTTTTTTTAAAATTTCCGTTGAGAGTTTCTGTATAAACTAGAACTGCCATTTTTAATTTAGATTTTCAGATAATAATATGAGTTAACGGATCAGATGACCTTGGCCTCCTGGTGAAGCAAGGAAACCAATTCATCTATATTTCCGGCATCTACCAATTTCACATCGCCTTTTGGGGCAGGCTTTTCAAATTTAATGTCTTCTGTTGCCGGGCTAACATCGGTGGGCTCCACTACCGTCAACTTTTTCTGCCTGGCCATCATTATACCTCTCATGTTGGGGATTCTTAGATCGGTTTCTTCCACAAGGCCTTTTTGTCCTCCGATAATCAGAGGTAACGTGGTCTCAATGGTTTCTTTCCCGCCATCGATCTCCCTGGAGGCCGTGGCGTTTTGTCCTTCAATCTCCAGACCGATACAGGTATTTACAAAGCTCATATCGAGAAGTTCTGACATGATGCCGGGCACCATTCCACCATTGTAGTCGATAGATTCACGGCCAGCGATCACCAGATCATAACCACCCTGTTTTACCACCTCAGCCAGTTGGGAGGCGACAAAAAAGCCATCTGTAGGTTGAGCATTCACCCTGATGGCCTCGTCAGCTCCAATAGCCAGAGCCTTGCGCATGGTAGGTTCAACCTGTATTTCACCTACGGTAGCAACATGAACCACAGCGCCTTGCTTTTCCTTAAACCACATAGCACGGGTGAGACCAAACTCATCATTTGGGTTTATAACAAATTGCACTCCATTACTGTCGAATTTCGTATCGCCATCGGTAAAATTGATCTTCGAGGTAGTGTCGGGTACATTACTAATACAGACTAATATTTTCATACTCTTATACTTTAACTGATCGCCTTTCTTTAAAGGCTGCTAAGATAGCTAATTATTTTCAAATTTACTATGCGTGCATAGTAAATTTATTAAAATATTTTTGCAGCCGGTAAGCGGAGAATTGATCATTATTTTTCTATTTTTGTTGGCATTTTGCATTGAACCGATGCCTTATATTTACAGTATCTTATGAGAACAATTCAGTTTAGAGAGGCCATTGCCGAAGCCATGTCTGAAGAAATGAGAAGAGACGATTCCATTTATCTGATGGGTGAGGAGGTTGCCGAATACAATGGAGCCTATAAGGCGTCTAAAGGAATGCTGGATGAGTTTGGCCCTGATCGCGTATTGGATACCCCTATTTCGGAATTAGGATTTTCGGGTATTGGTGTAGGATCGGCTATGATAGGTAACCGTCCGATCATCGAGTTTATGACTTTCAATTTCGCTCTGGTTGGAATCGATCAGATTATCAATAACGCAGCCAAGATGCGTCAAATGTCTGGTGGTCAGTTCAACATTCCAATTGTTTTCAGAGGGCCCACTGCTTCAGCTGGTCAGTTGGCCGCCACACACTCACAGGCTTTGGAGAGCTGGTTTGCTAATTGTCCCGGGTTAAAAGTGGTAGTGCCTTCTAATCCTGCCGATGCCAAAGGCCTGCTGAAAGCCTCAATTAGGGACGACGATCCTGTGATTTTCATGGAATCTGAGCAAATGTATGGCGATAAAGGTGAAGTGCCCGAAGGAGAGTTTACCATTCCTTTAGGTATCGCTGAGATCAAGAGGGAAGGTAAGGATGCGACCATAGTTTCCTTCGGTAAAATTATAAAGGAAGCTTATAAGGCGGCAGATGAACTGGAAAAGGAAGGAATAAGTTGTGAAATCATTGATTTACGAACCGTTCGGCCAATGGATCACGACGCTATTCTCAATTCAGTTAAGAAAACCAATCGATTGGTCGTCCTTGAAGAGGCATGGCCATTTGGAAATGTAGCGACTGAGATTACCTATTTGGTCCAGTCGAAGGCTTTTGACTATCTGGACGCTCCAATAGTTAAAATAAACACTGCTGATACCCCGGCACCATATTCGCCGGTTTTGCTCCAGGAATGGCTTCCGAATTACCAGGACGTGATCAAAGCGGTGAAAAAAGTCCTATATCAGGACTAAAAGTATTTTGTAAAGCTATAATCGATATCCCGACAAAGGGAAAAACGTCTAAAAGGACCTTCATACGACCTACTTTTACCCATTTATCTTTACCGATCTCAAAATTCCGACAGGAAGCAGACTGAGGTCATCGTCGAAGATTTCATGCACAACATTCATGATCTATCTTAGGTTTATCCTATTCTTGCTGATTTCTGCGTCGGCCTTTTCTCAAACAAAGGTTGGCGGTAAGGTTATAGATAAGGAAGGAAAACCGGTTGCATTTGCCAATGTGGTGTTTAAAAATTCCACGGAGGGCACAGTGACAAACGAGGACGGCCTGTTTTATCTCGAATCCGGGGTCCGTTATACCATTCTAGCGGTTTCTTTTGTTGGGTATCAGTCACGCGAAATTGAACTGAATTCAAGTAACAACTACGATCTGAGCGTGGTACTTGAACCAGGCGAACAACTCGATGAAGTAGTGGTCTATGTAGGCAAGCAGCCAAAAAAGAACAATCCGGCGGTGGATATTCTCAAAAAGATATGGGCCCGCAAACGTATTAACGGGCTTAGGATGTTCAATCAATACGAATATGACAAGTACGAGAAAGTTCAGTTCGATCTGAATTCTATAGACAGTGCCATGATGAGCAGCAAGCTCTTTAAGGGCCTAGAATTTGCATTCGAGGATATTGATACCTCCAGAATCACAGGGAAAACCTACCTACCCATATTTCTCAATGAAACTGCCAGTAAGGTCTACGGAGACAATCAGGCGAACTTGGAGAAGGAAGATATCCTGGGGAACAAAAACTCTGGATTTAGCAGTAATCAGGCGATAATTAGTTTTGTAAAGGATCTATATTCAGACTATAATATATATGATAATTACCTGAAATTTTTCGACAAGAGCTTTACCAGTCCGCTATCGAAGACGGGGGTGGATACCTACAACTACATCCTTACAGACAGCGCTTTTATCGACAGTAAATGGTGCTATCATATCATATACTACCCCCGAAGAAAAAGTGAACTGACCTTTAAAGGAGATTTCTGGGTGAACGACACTACCTATGCCATCAAAAAGATCAATCTGGAAGTTACCAAGAGCGCGAATATCAATTGGGTAAAAGAGATCTATATAGAGCAGGAATTTGAGGTCTTAAACGATTCCGTATTCCTATTGAAACGCGATTATATGCTCAGCGATTTCAGTCTTACAAAGAAAGAAGAATCGAAGGGGGTATATGGCAAACGCACCACCGTTTATGACAATTACAGCTTCGATATTCTGAAGCCCGGAGGTTTTTACAAACAGAAAGCCAATCCCTATGACCCCAGGGTCTTTCAAAGAGACAGTACATTTTGGAATAATAGTCGTCTCGAATCGCTGAATAAAGACGAACAGGGAATTTACAAATTGCTCGACACCTTAAAGACTGTTCCTAAATTCAATACCTATTATAACCTGGTGAGTATATTGGAATCCGGATATGTGGAGATCGATAAATGGAATATTGATATAGGTGATCTCTACAGCACTTTTGGCTACAATGAAGCAGAAGGAGTACGTGTTCGTGGTGGTGCCCGAACTTTTTTCGGCCAGAACGATCCCTGGCGTCTTGAGGGCTATCTCGCTTATGGCTTCATGGACAAAAAGTTTAAGCACGGTATCTCGGGCAAATGGCTTCTCGACAGGGATATCAGGTTGATTCTCTCCGGTGGTAATCGACGGGATATAGAACAGTTGGGTATCAACTTAACCTCCACCACCGACGTACTCGGCCGAAGTGTAGCCTCTTCTGCGCTATTTACGGTAGGGAATAACAACCGGCTAACTAATATCGATCTCAGCACATTGCACGCCGAAGTAGAACCCTGGACCAATCTCAGGATACGTTTTGGTGGTTCTTTTCGGAATTTGAGTTCTGCTCTGCCCGATTCCTTCAGCCTTGATTATCTCGATCCGGATTCTCCGACAGGCATTTCCTCTGAAATCGATCAGTTCGATATCAATACAACCCTGATTTATACACCAAAAAAAAGAACTATTGGATATGGGGTTGAGCGCCGCACAATTGACGATGATTACAGTACATTTATTCTTAACTATACCAAAGGTCTGGAAGGTTTTCTCGAGAGCAATTTTGACTATGAAAAGATTCAATTCTCTTTTTATCAACCCTGGAAGATTGGCGGATTTGGCCGGTTGTACAGTACACTTGAAGTGGGTAAGACCTTTGGTGCGGTTCCCCTCGGATTACTCAGTGTAATCCCCGGAAACCAGACTCTCTGGACCATTTACAATACTTTTCCAAATCTCGATTTTTACGAGTTTGTCACCGACACCTATATCACCTTGCATTTGGAGCATAATTTCAACGGAAGACTGTTCTCGAGAATTCCGGGTATTCGGAAATTGAATCTAAGGGAGATCATTGGCCTGAGAGGGGCCTGGGGTGAACTCTCGGACGAGAACAAGATCTTAAACGCACCGACAAATATTCCTTTGGTGGCGCCCACAGATGAGATCTATTGGGAATACTCCTTTGGTATTGGGAATATTTTCAAAATTTTCAGAATCGATTTTAATTTCCGTGGGAACTATCTTGACGATCCCGCGGCACGTGATTTCAGCATTAAAGGCACATTTGGATTCAGCTTCTGATCGTATCCCGATGTGAACAGGACTTGTTTTGCCGATATACTTATACCCTGGAATTTCAAGCTGTTTACTCACGATTATTTTTTGCTTGTCCTCATGAGGCTATCAATGTGATGTGAGGCCGACAAAATACCTTTTTGATTCTAAATGCATTTTACTACTTTTGCAGCCGTTTTAAAAACCTAATTAAACTTTATATATGGAACTTTTCATAAACTTTTTACCTGCATTTGGTGTATTGGCACTATTGTTCGTCTTATTCAAGAACTCTTGGGTAACAAAACAGGATGTAGGAGATGAAAAAATGGCAAGAATAGCCAAGAATATTTCTGATGGGGCGATGTCGTTCCTCAAGGCTGAATACAAAATTCTATCCATTTTTGTTATTGCCGTAGCCATATTGTTGTATTTCAAGGGTGCATCTGAAGAAGGTTCCAACGGACTGGTCGCTGTTTCTTTCATCGTTGGGGCGATTTGTTCTGCCCTTGCCGGTTTTATCGGTATGAAAGTTGCGACAAAGGCCAATGTACGTACTACCAATGCCGCTAGAACTTCATTGGGAAAGGCACTTGAAGTCGCTTTTGCAGGAGGTTCGGTTATGGGCTTGGGTGTAGTTGGTCTTGGGGTACTTGGACTTAGCAGCTTATTTTTCATTTACAGTGGTCAGGGCTGGAGTATTGGTGAAGTCCTCAACGTACTTTCAGGATTTTCACTCGGAGCATCATCTATAGCCTTATTCGCTCGTGTGGGTGGAGGAATTTATACAAAAGCCGCAGATGTTGGGGCCGATTTAGTAGGTAAGGTAGAAGCAGGAATCCCTGAAGACCATCCTTTGAATCCGGCTACGATTGCAGATAATGTGGGGGATAATGTTGGAGATGTTGCCGGTATGGGAGCCGATCTGTTTGAATCGTATGTAGGTTCTATTATAGGTACAATGGTACTTGGTGCTGCTTTCGTTGCTTTACCAGAATATAGCGCTTCGTTCGACGGTCTGGCAGCGGTATTGTTGCCGCTGGCACTGGCTGCAGCCGGAATCGTGATGTCGATTATTGGCACGTTTTTCGTTAAGGTTAAAGATGGAGGCTCACCTCACAAAGCCCTTAACGTTGGAGAATTCGGATCTGCAATTCTAACCGTTGTTGCTTCCTACTTCATAATTACAGAGATGTTACCAGAAAGCTGGGTCATCGCCGGGAATGAATATTCTTCCATGGGTGTTTTCTGGGCTACTATTGCCGGACTTGCTGCCGGATTGCTTATAGGGAAGGTCACCGAATACTATACCGGAACAGGTACTAAACCCGTGAACGGGATCGTACGACAGTCCGAAACCGGTTCGGCGACGAATATCATAGCCGGTTTGGGTGTGGGTATGATGTCTACAGCTATTCCTATTTTATTAATTGCCGCAGCTATTCTTATTTCGCACTATTTCGCTGGTCTTTACGGAATAGCTATTGCCGCTGTGGGGATGCTGGCCAATACCGGAATTCAATTGGCGGTAGATGCATACGGACCAATCTCTGATAATGCTGGGGGTATTGCCGAAATGGCGGAATTGCCTAAAGAAGTAAGAGAAAGAACTGATAAACTCGATGCTGTTGGGAACACCACCGCAGCCATCGGTAAGGGATTTGCCATTGGTTCTGCTGCTTTAACCGCATTAGCACTATTCGCCGCATTTATGCAAACGGCCAACGTAAAAACCATAGATGTATCACGACCCGATATTATGGCCGGTCTTCTTGTAGGAGGGATGTTGCCCTTTGTATTCTCAGCACTAGCTATGGGTGCAGTAGGACGAGCAGCAATGGCCATGATAGAAGAAGTTAGAAGGCAGTTCAGGGATATTCCCGAACTAAAAAATGCATTGGTTGTCATGAAAAAATATGATTCTGACATGACCAAGGCCTCAGAAGAAGACAGAAAGATTTTTGACGCGGCCGACGGGAAAGCAGAGTATCAGAAATGTGTCGAAATTTCTACCAAGGCATCGATCAGAGAAATGGTCCTGCCAGGTTTATTGGCCATCGCTGTCCCTGTAGCGGTTGGATTTATCGGAGGGGCAGAAATGCTAGGTGGACTGTTGGCAGGTGTTACTACTGCCGGGGTATTGATGGCAATTTTCCAATCGAATGCCGGAGGGGCATGGGACAATGCCAAGAAAATGATAGAAGAACAAGGCCGAAAAGGCACAGATGCCCATAAAGCTGCAGTAGTAGGTGATACCGTTGGAGACCCTTTTAAGGACACCTCAGGACCATCATTGAATATATTGCTGAAATTGATGTCTGTGGTTGCCCTTGTCATCGCACCGAGTATCGCACTTTCTACAGAAACCCTTACGGCTTATAATGAAAGCCGGGTTGAAGAAGAGACCCTAAAAGTTGAGATGGTAGATGCAGAGATCGTATCTACAAGCGATGAAACGGCTGTCGAGTATGAGGTGGCAGCATCTGAGGCAATTGATTCTGAAATAGAGGCAGATATAGAAATGTCTGAATCGGAAGTTAAAACAGCAACAACTGCTTCGGAAAAGAGATAGACCGATCAGATTTAATATATAAGACCCCGCCTAAACGGCGGGGTTTTTTATTTTAATTCAATTTGAAAACAATGGGCATAGTAAATGGCACCCTTACTTCTTTGCCTCTTTGTTTTCCTGGTATCATTGTGGGTAATTTTTCTATGATCCTCACAGCTTCCATTTCCAGAATTTTGTCTGGCCCCCGCATTTTGATATCACCAATACGTCCGTCTTTTTCTATGGTGAACTGAACAAATACCCTTCCTTGCAGGCCCATTTGAACAGCGGATTGAGGATAGCGAAAGTTTTTATTTACATGTTTGATCATCATCGCCTGGAAACAACTCCTTTTATCTTGTTGATCTTCACACCCAGGAAAAACAGGAACCTCCTCAATTAGAATAAAGTCGATGATCTCATCTTCAATTTCTTCCATTACCGAAATACTGTCGATAGGCACAACCTCCATATTCATATCACTTTCAGAGGATTCAATTGGCGTTTCATCTATTAAATCCTCATCTTCTTTTATAAGGATAACCGGTGGGGTTTTGATCTTTTTTACAGGAAGTTTCTTGGGTGTTTTTATAACGACAGGAGCTTCGTCTATGGACGATTCTTGAATCAGGATACCGTGATCCCACTCTGATGCCGAACCATAGCTCTTCCACTCCAGCGCGATATAGGTCATCAGCAGGACGAGGGTAAGGCCCAGACTAAAATACAGCGATGAATTTCTATTGATATTGTGCTTTGCATACTTTTTCGGCTCCATAAAACATTGATTTAGTATTCCTCCAGTATCCTGATACTTATGGAATTGATTATGACCTAAATCTATGTCCTTATGATATTATTTAAAACCGATAATGAGTGAAGTACAACTATGGATGAGTAAGCAGGCCTTGCAATTTAAAACTCTTCTTTAGAGCATCAAAAAAGGCCGTGAATTTCAGCGTCAATTTTGTTAATGACCTCTCCAAGGTGTTCTGGATTGTCCACAAAATCAAGTTTGTCAACATCTACGATCAGGAGTTTTCCTTTTTCATATCCATGCGCCCAGGCTTCGTAACGTTCGTTTAGTCGGCTTAGGTAGTCTATCGATATTGAATTTTCGTAATCCCGTCCTCTCTTGTGAATTTGCTGTACCAGGTTAGAGATCGTGCTTCTTAGATAAATCAGAAGGTCCGGAGGTTGCACTAATTTCTCCATAAGCTCGAACAAGCCTGTATAATTGCTAAAGTCCCTATTAGTCATCAGACCCATGGCGTGAAGGTTAGGAGCAAATATATGAGCATCCTCGTATATGGTTCGATCCTGAATGACATTCTTACCGGTTTCCCGTATCTTGAGGATCTGCCGGTAACGACTATTGAGGAAGTAGATCTGCAGATTAAAGCTCCAGCGCTCCATCTGATTGTAGAAATCGTCCAGGTACGGGTTATCCACAACATCTTCAAAATGCGCTTCCCATCTATAGTGTTTGGCAAGCAGCTCTGTTAAGGTGGTTTTACCGGCCCCTATATTCCCTGCAACCGCAATGTGCATATATTTTGGTCCTTTATGGTTAGTGTAGAAGTTTAAAGGGTACACAATATACAAAGTATCTTCGCACCGCGAAAAAATAGTTGATGAAATGCAGTATATAATTAAAACGGCGCATAATTTTTATTTCTTTCTTAAATATGTATTTTTGACCTTCAATTTTAGAGGATGGATTTGACTGATTGCAACCTCTTAAAAAATGCTAAAGCAGCAACTGCTTCCACATTCGAATAGTTTCCTCTTTAGCCCGAATTTATCAGTCGACTTTTATTTCAAAAAAATATTTTATGGCGTATCTCTTTACATCAGAATCGGTCAGCGAGGGTCATCCAGACAAGGTTGCAGATCAGATCAGTGATGCACTACTCGACAATTTTCTGGCTTTCGATCCCGGCAGTAAGGTTGCATGCGAGACCATGGTAACAACCGGTCAGGTTATCCTTGCCGGTGAGGTAAAGAGTAACACCTATCTCGACTTACAGGCTGTAACCCGTGAGGTGATCAATGAAATAGGCTATACCAAAGCGGAATATCAATTCAGTGGGGATTCCTGTGGGATCATTTCCCTTATTCATGAACAATCCCAGGAGATCAACCAGGGTGTTGAACGTGCAGCCAAAGAAGATCAGGGAGCCGGCGACCAGGGGATGATGTTTGGATACGCTACGGTTGAGAGTGAAAACTATATGCCGGTAGCACTTGATATTTCCCATAAGATTCTTCAGGAACTTGCAATCCTGAGGAAGGAAGCCATTGAAATGCCATATCTCAGGCCAGATGCGAAAGCCCAGGTTACCCTCGAGTATTCAGAAGATCATATTCCACATCGAATTGATACGATCGTAATATCCACCCAACACGATGATTTTGACGAGAATGACAGTAGGATGCTGGAGAAGATTAAGAGTGATATTGTCCAAATCCTGATCCCACGTGTGGTAAAGAAATTACCGCCAAAAGTTCAACAATTATTTTCCGATGACGTTCAGTATCATATCAACCCTACAGGGAAATTCGTCATTGGCGGCCCTCATGGTGATACAGGTCTAACCGGCAGAAAAATAATCGTGGATACCTATGGAGGCAAAGGTGCCCATGGCGGTGGAGCTTTTAGCGGTAAGGACCCAAGTAAGGTCGACAGGAGTGCAGCTTATGCCGCAAGGCACGCGGCTAAAAACCTTGTAGCAGCCGGTGTAGCCGATGAAATCCTGGTCCAGGTAAGTTACGCTATCGGCGTGGCCAGGCCCACATCTATATTTGTCGATACCTATGGTACTGCCAAAGTAGAGCTGAGTGATGGTAAGATAGCTGAGCAAGTGGCAGAGTTATTCGATATGAGGCCCTTTGCTATCGAAAAACGATTGAAATTGCGGAATCCGATATACAGGGAAACTGCGGCTTACGGTCATATGGGAAAAGAATCCAGGGTAGTAAAAAAGACTTTCGAATCGCCCTATAATGGTAAGGTAGAAAAGGAAGTAGAGCTTTTTACCTGGGAGAAATTAGACAAGGTTGAAGAGATCAGGGCGGCTTTTGGTTTGTAATTTTTTGCCAAATAAATAGGATATTAATTAAATCGATACCTATATTTGCCGCGTAACGTTCCGTTAAATATTGTTTTGTTATCAAGAAAGGTGGAGGGAATAGACCCTTTGAAACCTTAGCAACCCTTTGGACTCTTTATCAAAGAAGGTGCTAAATTCTATCCTATTAATAATGGGGCAGATAACAGGATAAATTACATTTTGTAATTATTCACTCTTTCTTTTTTAACAGTACATCCGTCTAATATCTAGGCCGGAGCGGATTAATTGTATATAAAACAACATTAAAACTAAAACAATGAGTGAATTCAAATTTTCTACCGACGCATTGCATGCCGGCCACGACACTACAGTGAACGGAGGGACAAGGGCTGTTCCAATTTATCAAAGCACTGCATATGTTTTCAATGATTCTGATCATGCCGCAAATTTGTTTTCCCTGGCCGAATTCGGAAATATTTATACCAGGATTAACAATCCTACCAATGATATTCTGGAGCAACGACTAGCCGCTCTGGAAGGAGGAATTGCATCAGTGGTTACGGCCTCGGGGACAGGGGCCATAAATACGGCCTTACTGGTACTGCTCAAAGCAGGCGATCATATTGTTTCATCGAACAGCTTATATGGGGGAACCTATAATTTGTTCAACGTTACCCTTCCAAGGCTTGGGATTACCACAACTTTTGTAGATCCATCTGACCCCTCCAATTTCGGGAAGGCGGTACAGGAGAATACACGGGCTATTTTTGTAGAGTCCCTCGGAAATCCAAAACTGGATGTACTGGACCTCAGGGCTATTGCAACGGAAGCAAAGGCAGCCAAGGTGCCATTCATAGTGGATAATACCGTACCCACCCCTGCGCTACTTAATCCGATTGAACACGGTGCAAATATTGTGATTCATTCGCTTACTAAATATATCAACGGGAATGGAACTGCCCTGGGAGGAGCTATCATAGATGCAGGGACTTTCGATTGGGCCAACGGGAAATTTCCTGAATTTACCGAACCCTCTCCGGGCTATCACGGCTTGGTTTATCACGATGCTCTGGCGGCGGCAGCATTTATCGCTAAGGTCCGAATTGAAGGGCTAAGGGATCATGGGGCCTGCCTCAGTCCGTTTAATGCCTTCCAGATTATCCAGGGGCTGGAGACCTTAGAAATTCGTATGAAAAAACACAGTGAGAATGCACTGCAATTAGCACAATGGCTTGAAAAACAGAAAGAGGTATTGTGGGTGAACTACCCCGGACTAAAATCCAGCGACTATCATGCCGAGGCCGAGTTGTACTTGCCAAAGGGTCAGAGCGGTATTTTAACTTTTGGGGTAAAAGGTGGCTTTGATTCGGCTAAAAAGATTGCCGATGAGACCAAAATATTTTCGCTTCTGGCTAATATCGGGGATACAAAATCACTGATTATCCATCCTGCCAGTACCACTCACCAACAACTGGATGAGGCGGCGCAAGAATCAACTGGGGTTTCAAAAGACCTCATCAGGCTTTCTGTCGGACTGGAGGATCTGGATGACCTTAAATCGGACTTAAAGCAAGCTTTTGAAAAGATCAAAACAGCTGTAACACAATAATGTAGTATTTGAGTTTCAAACCGTTTGCCCTGCTCGTATAGCAGATAATTTATAAGGTAAAAGAAAGTTCCATGGAAGTCGTTACCACAGCCTTGCAACAACTGGATATTCCCGGTTTTACCACATATGGTGGGTGGTCGCAGGATATAATTTTAACGTATCAGCTCTTTGGTCGTGAATTGCATTCAGCACCAGTGGTGGTGGTCAATCATGCATTGACCGGTAATTCTAACGTAGCAGGTAAAAATGGATGGTGGTCTGAACTCATCGGTAAAGGCAAGTGTATCGACACAGATTCCTATACCGTTCTCGCCTTTAATATACCGGGTAATGGTTACGATGGCTTTGTTATTGACAATTACAAAGACTATGTCGCGGGAGATATTGCAAGAGTATTTCTCCTGGGAATAGAGAAGCTGGGTATTTCCAAGGTTTTTGCTACCATAGGAGGTTCGTTAGGAGGAGGTATTGCCTGGGAAATGGCAGCGCTGAAACCAGATCTAATTAATCATTTAATCCCGATAGCCTCGGATTGGAAGTCGACCGACTGGCTTATCGCCAACTGTCAAATTCAGGAGCAAATCCTTAAGAATTCCAGACAGCCGGTTCACGATGCGCGTATGCATGCCATGTTGTGCTACAGAACCCCTGAGTCGTTTAAGCAACGCTTCAAACGAAGCACCAATGAAGAATTGCAGGTATTCAATGTGGAGAGTTGGTTAACCCATCATGGTAATAAGTTACAGGAAAGGTTTCAACTTTCCGCTTATAAACTGACAAATCAGTTGCTGAAAACCATCGAAATAACGAGAGAGGGGAGTCATAAATTCGACGAGCTGAGGGATAGCGAGACCAATATCCATATCATAGGAGTGGATTCCGATCTCTTTTTTACCGCAAGTGAGAACAGGGAAACGTTTAAACAATTAGCCCAGTTAAAAACCAATGTAACCTATGGTGAAATTCAATCTGTTCACGGCCATGATGCTTTCCTCATGGAATATGAACAATTGGGAAAATTACTAAAAAGCGTTTTTGATGATAACGAGAAAAATACACCTTATAAAATTCTGAAATTTGGAGGTCGTTCTCTTTCAAATGGGGAGGGTATCGGAAGAGTGCTCGAAATCATTAAAAATAAGGCAGATAAAGCGGAAAATATTGTTGTGGTACTTTCGGCCAGGGAGAAAGCCACAGACCAACTGGAGGAAATTCTTGAAAAAGCTGCTTCAGGGAGGAGCTACAAAGAAGACTTTGAAGCTTTTGAGGCCTATCAACGCCATACCTTTAAGAATGTAGATCTTTCTGAAGACTTTGAAGCACTGGTTCGCATATTGGAAGGTGTGGCTATGTTGGGAGATTATAGTCATAAGATAAAAGACCAGGTTCTTGCTTACGGGGAGATTATCGCTGGAAAATTGATGACTAAATTGCTTATTGGTCTGGGGCTGAATGCCAGGTTACTCGACTCTAGAAACCTGATTAAAACAGACGATACCTACGGTGATGCTAAAGTGCTGGAAGAGCTATCCAGAGAAAAAGTCCTGGAAGAGTTTTCAGGTCTGCAATCTGGAGAGGTTCCTGTAGTTACCGGTTTTATAGCTTCAACAGCCGAGAATGAGACTACAACCTTGGGCAGGAATGGAAGTAATTATACTGCTTCTTTGCTGGCTAATTTCCTCGATGCCTCAGAATTGCAAAACTACACTCATGTCAATGGGATATATACCGCCAACCCTGAGTTAGTGCGCGATGCCAGGCGGATATCGAACTTATCGTATACCGAGGCTAATGAATTGGCCAATTTCGGTGCGACAATACTCCATGCGAAAACGATTATTCCTCTTATTGAAAAAAATATCCCTCTAAGGATCCTAAATACATTTAACGAAGATGACAAGGGTACTTTGATAAGTTCAAAATCGAGTGTCGAGGGAATCAAATCGCTGTCTGTTATCGAAAATGAGGCCCTTATCAATCTAGAGGGTAGGGGGCTTTTGGGCAAAGTAGGTATCGATGCGCGAATCTTTAAGACACTTAGCCGGAACAATATTAGTGTTAGTATAATTTCTCAGGGATCCTCAGAAAGAGGTATTGGCCTGGTGGTAGATTCCGTAAAAGCGAAAAAGGCAAAACTTGCTCTTCAGCAGGAATTTGAGACCGATTTTCGCAGTCGGGATATAAATTCGATCAGTATTGTGGATGAGGTATCGGTGATCTCCATTGTGGGCCAGGATCTGAGCACCTTCCATAAACCGTACAATGCCCTGATCAAGAATCAAATCATACCCTTGCTTTTCAACAATACCATTACCGGAAAAAATGTTAGCCTGGTGGTAAGAAAGACCGATCTGCATAAAGCCTTGAATGTTATGCACGGCCAGATATTTGGTATTAATAAAAAGGTGAATCTGGTCATTTTTGGTCATGGAAATGTGGGGAGTACGCTAATAGATCAAATTCTGGTTTCTGCCCAAAAAATCTCAAAAAGGAAAGGAATCGAACTCAATATTTTCGCCCTGGCGAATTCACGTAAACTGCTAATGAACCCATCAGGAATTGGAACTGATTGGAAAAAGGAGATCGAAAATAACGGTACGCCCTATTCGTTAGAGGATCTTTTTCAATTTACCAGGCAGCACCATTTGGAAAACCTTATCGCTGTAGATAACTCGGCCAGTGAAACTCTGGTCGCCAAATACTTTGACCTTGTCGAAAATGGCTTCGATCTTGTTTCATCAAACAAAATCGCCAACACATTAGGTTTCGATTATTATCGCTTGCTCAGGGCGGACCTTGCAAAGTTTCAAAAGCAATATCTGTATGAAACTAATGTTGGTGCGGGACTACCATTGATCGACACTATTAAACTACTGCATCTATCGGGGGAAAATATCACAAAGATAAAAGGTGTCTTTTCGGGTTCATTGAGCTATATATTTAATTCATATTCAGAACAACAGACTTCCTTTTCCGATATCGTGAAAGAGGCCATGACCAGGGGGTATACCGAGCCGGATCCTCGCGAGGACTTATCAGGTAACGACGTTGGCCGTAAGTTGCTGATTCTCGCACGAGAATTAGATCTGCATAACGAGTTTAACGAGATCAAAGTTCAAAACCTAATTCCCAAACCATTGCGGGAATTAGAGCAGGAGGAGTTTATGGATCGTCTGGATGAGTTAGACCATCCTTTTCAGGAGATCCGCAGCAAGCAGGATCCCAACAATGTCTTGCGCTATATTGGCTCACTCCATGGTAACTTGCAGGACGAAAAAGGAATATTGGAGGTAAAGCTGGTTTCGGTGGCACGGAATAGTTCAATGGGCCAGGTAAAAGGATCCGATTCCATTATTGAGATCTATACAGAGTCTTATGGTGAACATCCGCTGGTGATCCAGGGTGCTGGCGCTGGTGCGGCGGTAACGGCCCGAGGTGTTTTCGGTGACATTCTGAGGATAGCGGAAAAATTGTAGATGACCAAGTATCTAAATGCTGAAGAGTGAAGAAAAAATTTGAAACAGAGGCCGTTAGAACGCAGATAAAAAGAACTGAGTTCCAGGAACATTCCAGTCCTGTATATCTTACTTCGAGTTTTGTTTTTGAGGATGCAGAGGATATGAGAGCCTCATTCGCAGAAGAAAAGGAGCACAATATTTATAGCCGGTATTCCAATCCGAATTCCGAAGAATTCATTGAAAAGGTATGTAAAATGGAAGGAGCAGAGCATGGCTTTGCATTTTCATCGGGTATGGCCGCAGTTTTTTCAACATTCGCAGCACTCCTGGAAAGTGGAGACCATATAGTTTCTTCCCGAAGTATTTTTGGTTCTACCCATAGCCTGTTCACACAATTTTTTCCCCGATGGAAAATCGATCATAGTTATTTCATGATCAACAGACTCGATGAAATTGAGGCACTGATTAGACCTGAGACCAAAATGATATATGCCGAGTCGCCAACAAATCCGGCCGTAGATGTTCTGGACCTGACCGAACTTGGCCGGATTGCCCGTAAACATAATATTTTACTGGTGGTCGACAATTGCTTTGCAACTCCTTATTTACAACAACCTATAAGGTTCGGGGCCGATCTCGTGATCCATTCGGGAACCAAGCTGATGGATGGACAGGGCAGGGTACTGGCCGGGATCACGGTTGGCAATAAAGAGTTAATTGAAAAAATCTATCGTTTTTCCCGAATTACCGGCCCGACCTTATCGCCATTTAATGCCTGGCTGCTCTCTAAAAGCTTAGAGACCTTGGCCGTCAGGGTAGACAGGCATTGTGAAAATGCTTTGGCAGTCGCCCGGTTTCTGGAGGCTCACCCATCCGTTGAGAGGGTGAAGTATCCTTTTCTGAAATCACACCCTCAGTATTCATTAGCCAAAAAGCAAATGAAAGCAGGAGGCTGTGTGGTTGCTTTCGAAGTAAAAGGAGGCCTTCAAGCAGGCCGGAGGTTTCTCGATTCGATCAGAACATTGTCCCTTTCTGCAAACCTGGGTGATACCAGAAGTATTGTAACCCACCCTGCCTCAACAACACATAGTAAATTAAGTTCTACTGAAAGGGCCGAAACCGGAATTACCGATGGCATGGTTCGTATTTCTGTAGGACTTGAACACGTTGATGATATCATCACGGACCTGAAACAAGCCCTTGAGAACTCCCACTGATGTAGCCATAGGAGTAATTTGATTATCTTCGTGGGATGCTGTCGAAAAAGACAAAATACGGATTAAAAGCGCTGGCATTCCTGGCGACCAAGGAGCTGCGAGAACCGGTTCAGATCGCTGAAATCGCTTCAGAGGAAAATATTCCTCAGAAATTCCTGGAAAGTATTTTACTCAGCCTGAGGAAGACTGGTTTTTTAGGATCTAAAAAAGGCAAGGGCGGAGGTTATTACCTGATAAAAGATCCTTCCGAAATACAGATGACCAGTGTAATACGGGTTCTCGAAGGCCCAATTGCCATGGTGCCCTGTGTTAGTCTGAATTTTTATGAGAAATGCGACGACTGTCCGGATGAAAATACATGTGCCGTACATAAACTGATGATCCAGGTGCGCGACAGCGCCTTAAACGTATATCGCAAAAACACACTGGCCGACATTATTATAGATCCCAAAATCATCAAATCTAAACGCTCTTAGTTAGGAATTCTTCAATAATCATAGGGATTTACAATTAATCTAGTAAAACGATAGACTAATTAGCATTTTTTATTTCCTTTAACTTCTATCAAAGAAGATTTAATATATATTTGAATATCCTATTAAATCTATAGGATAAATAAAATAATATTTACTATGCCTTTTACCAGAGAACAAATCGATAGCCTGAATCACCAGTTCAGAGGGATTCAACCCGAGGAAATTATTTCCTGGGCTGTTGAAAATGCCTCTTCTCCCGTGGTCACCACCAACTTCAGGCCTTATGAGGTCGTAATCCTGTCTGCAGTGTCGGAAGTGAAATCCGATATACCGGTGATATGGTGCGATACAGGTTATAATACTCCTAATACATATCAACATGCCGAGGAGCTTATAGAAACACTCGATCTTAATATAAAACTCTTTGTCCCACTTCAAACGGCAGCGCATCGCGATGCTGTAATGGGAATACCACAAATTGAGGATCCGCGCCATGAGGAGTTTACCCGCCAGGTAAAACTGGAACCATTCGGCAGGGCCATGGCAGAATTCAAACCCGATATTTGGTTCACCAACCTCAGAAAAGGCCAGACAGCACACAGGGATACTTTAAACATATTGAGTCTGAGCAATGAAGGCGTCCTCAAGGTTAGCCCGTTTTTTCACTGGACAGACAGCCAATTGGATATATACCTTCAGCAAAAAGGCCTCCCTAATGAGCACAATTATTTTGACCCCACCAAGGTGCTTGAAAATCGTGAATGCGGTTTACATGTATAAAAAAAATCATTGCTCATACCCTAATTAAAACATTCAATCCAACCTTACAAACCTCCGATTTCGAATTGAAAGCGCAGTGTTTATGTATAAGTAATAGTCACTCAACTCCACTATTGTCAAGATGAAAAGTTTTAGAACAGAAATTGAGAATCCAGTAGTTGAAAAGGATATCATAGAACTGGAAAGAAAGATCAGGCAGTTCAAAGAAGGCGGCCTCGATGAAGAGAAATTCCGCAGTCTTCGCCTGGCAAGAGGCGTTTATGGCCAGCGCCAACCTGGAGTTCAGATGATCCGCATTAAACTACCGTATGGTAAAGTGAGTTCGCATCAACTTCGAAGAATTTCAGATGTTGCCGATGAATACTCAACTGGTCGATTACATATTACAACACGTCAGGATATCCAGATCCATTACGTAGACCTGGAAAGAACTCCGGAACTCTGGGCACAATTAGAAAAAGACCAGGTTACCCTGAGGGAGGCTTGCGGGAATACAGTTCGAAATGTCACAGCCAGTGAAACGGCAGGGATCGACCCCGGTGAACCATTCGATGTTTCGCCCTATGCGCAAGGAGTTTTCGAATACTTCCTTAGAAATCCAATCGGTCAGGAACTGGGAAGAAAATTTAAGGTTTCCTTTTCTGCCACCGATGCCGATTCAGGCCTTTCTTATATCCATGACCTGGGATTTATCGCTAAAATCAGGGATAATATACGTGGGTTTAAGGTAATGCTCGGTGGTGGTCTGGGAGCTCAGCCCAGACATGCAGACCTGCTGTACGAATTTCTTCCTGAAGATAGAATAATACCTCTTATGGAGGCGGTGGTTCGCATATTCGATCGCCACGGAGAGCGAAGGAGCAGGGCGAGAGCACGCATGAAATTTCTCATAAGGGATCTTGGACTCGTGCGCTTCAAAGAATTATTACAGGAACACGAATTGGCAATAGAAAATAAAACTCATAAAATCGATGTAAAGTCCTATCCTCAGGTGAGCATGCTCGGTAACCCTGCCCCGACCGTCGATATTAAGGACCGGGCAAGCTTCGAATATTGGGAATCGACGAATCTAATACCTCAAAAGCAACAAGGGTTTAAGGCCATTGGGATCAAGGTTTTATTGGGCGATTTTTATACCGATACGGCCAGGCAGCTTGCAGATCTTGTGGAGCGGTATGCGGCCGGTGAAATACGACTGTCCTTACGTCAGAATATACTCATCCCTTACGTAAAAGAAGAGGCCATCCCGTTTTTTTATCAGGAACTAGAAAAACTGGGATTAGCGGAAGCAGGCTATAACAAAGCACTGGATATTACCGCCTGCCCTGGTACGGATACCTGTAACCTGGGGATCGCCAGTAGTACTGGCATTGCCAGAGAACTGGAACGGGTAATTAAAACTGAATATCCCGCCTATATAAACAACCCCGATGTGGTGATCAAGATCAGTGGTTGTATGAACGCCTGTGGGCAGCATAACATGGCGCATATCGGCTTCCAGGGGATGTCTGTCCGAACTAAAGACAAATTGGTTGCACCAGCACTTCAGGTCCTCCTCGGCGGCGGAAATCTGGGAAATGGCAAGGGTTTATTTGCCGATAAGGTTATTAAGATACCCAGTAAAAGAGGTCCGCAAGCTCTTCGACAGATCCTCGACGATTATGAACGCAACGGACAAGGATCCTATGAAGAATACTATAAGCTGCAAGGTGAAAAATATTTTTACGAATTGCTAAAGCCACTGGCCGGAACCGATAATTTAAACCCTGAAGATTTTATCGATTGGGGCAATGAAGAACGATATAAAAAAGCTATCGGTGTTGGCGAATGTGCAGGCGTCGTTATCGATTTGGTGGCCACGCTTCTCTTTGAAAGCGATGAAAAGATCAGCCAGGCAAAAGAAAATCTAGAGGTTGCTAAATGGGCAGCCAGTATTTATTACTCTTATGCGGCAATTGTCAACGGGGCAAAGGCCTTGTTGACCTCAGAAAATACCAGGACGAATACTCATGCTAGTATAATTAAAGACTTCCAACAGTTTTTTGTGGAAAATAAACGATTGGAGCTCGGGCGTCCCTTCGATGAACTGGTATTGCAAATCGACAAAAAAGGGCCGTCCGAAAATTTTGCCAGGACCTACCTCGCCGATGCAGTAGATTTTCTTAAAAAAGCCGAAGCCTACCGGGCAAAAGAACTAAAGGTCGCCTGATAGATGAAGCTCGTAAAAAAACATATCGAAACCGGGACTTCACCTGGCAGGATTAAATCTGCAAAAAGGGGGAAACTTTCGGTTGTGGGAGCAGGACCCGGGGACCCGGAATTGATAACGCTCAAGGCGGTAAAGGCTCTTCAAAGTGCCGATACGGTCTTGTATGACGCTCTTGTAGACACAGAACTGCTAAAATATGCGGCAGGGGCTGAGCTGGTTTTTGTCGGCAAACGGAAGGGTTGCTATGCCTTCCATCAGCAACAGATCAACGAGCTGATTGTGCAACGGGCATTGGAAGGTAAATATGTGGTCCGATTAAAAGGCGGAGACCCTTTCGTATTTGGTAGAGGAGCAGAGGAAATAGAGTACGCCGCCGTCTATGGGGTTACCTCTGATGTAATTCAGGGGATTTCTTCAGCAGTGGCCGTACCAGCCGGTCTGAATATACCAGTTACCAAGCGGGGGGTTTCAGAAAGTTTCTGGGTGATTACCGGAACAACCCGGGATCACCAATTATCTTCAGATATACATCTTGCTGCAAAATCGAGTGCCACTATAGTGATCCTCATGGGAATGTCTAAACTTACAGCTATCGTAAACTGTTTTAAAAATGAAGGAAGAGCCAAAATTCCGGTGGCGGTGATCCAAAATGGAACAACAGCCCATGAAAATTTTGGGATAGGCACTATAGACAGCATAGAAAATGAAGTAAAGAAACGACAGTTAAGTAATCCGGCTATCATCGTTATTGGCGAGGTGGTTAACCACCGTATACAGTTACTGAGGACCCGGGAGCAATTTAAAATGCAAATGATACATTAATAATGGACCGCAATACATTATATCCGATTTTCCTAAAAGCATCAAACCTGAAAATTCTAATCGTGGGTGGAGGTTATGTGGCTGAAGAAAAACTGAGCTTTCTGACTAAATCGAGCCCTGATGCACAAGTAACCATATTGGCACCGTTAATCAGAGAAGGAACTTTAAAAGTAGCCATGGGAAATAATGTAAAAATTATCCGGGATGTTTATGATGCAGACCGTATTCGTGGTTTTCATATCGTTATCGCCACCACCGATCAGCCAGAAGTCAATATGAAAATTTATAAAGATTGCCGCGCTTTGGACAAATTGATCAATGTAGCCGACAATCCTCCTCTTTGCGACTTTTACATGGGTGGGATTGTTACCAAAGGCCATGTCAAGCTGGCAATATCAACCAACGGAAAATCTCCGACCACCGCGAAGCGACTTCGACAGTTTTTCGAGGAAGTACTGCCGGAAGATATTAGCTATATGGTAGAAAACCTCAACCAATACCGCCGTAGGATTAAAGGTGGTTTTGAACAGAAAGTTGAGAAAATGAATCGGTTAACCGAAATTTTGGTACAAAAAGAAAAGATCTGATACAGATCACCAGTGTTATTTAAGTTCATAATTGTTAATAGGGCCTTAGGAGTGGATATATCCTGAGGCTTTGCTTTAATATAACCGTCTAAAAAAACCTTCAAATTCTTGTTTATAAATCCTAACTGTCTTTTCTTTGCAGGGCGTTCATAATTTCGCTGAATTGTTATCAAGAAAGGTGGAGGGAATAGACCCGATGAGACCTTAGCAACCCTTTATCTTTAAAGAAGGTGCTACGTTCTATCCCTGTTTGTGGGGGAAGATAACCCTAAGAAAGGTAGTTCTGCCTTTCCAAATCCTTTCTTGTCATTTAGCATTTACCCTATCTGTTAAAGGTTGATATATGCCATTGATTAAAGATATATTGAAAGAAAGAATACTCGTCCTCGATGGAGCTATGGGTACCATGTTACAGCGACACCGATTCACTGAAAGCGATTTCCGGGGAAATCGATTTAAAGATTGGTCTGTATCGCTTCAGGGCAATAACGACCTGTTAACCCTTACCCAACCCGACGCCATTGCAGAGGTTCATCGTAAATACTTTGAAGCCGGAGCAGATATCGTGGAGACAAACACTTTTTCCAGTACCTCGGTAGGAATGTCTGATTACAACATGGAGGAATTGGTGTATGAGATCAACATAGAGGCAGCAAGGATTGCGAGAAAAGAGGCCAGAATTTTTACAGAACAGCAACCTCACAAACCGCGGTTTGTGGCTGGCAGCATCGGACCTACCAATAAAACAGCAAGTATGTCACCCGCTGTTGATGATCCCGGATTCCGGGCCATCACTTTCGATGAGTTGAGAATTGCTTACAGAGAACAGGTCGAGGGTTTGATAGATGGTGGTGTGGATATTCTACTGGTAGAGACCGTATTCGACACTCTAAATGCCAAAGCTGCTCTTTTTGCGATAGAAGAAGCCATAGAGCAAAAGCAGAAAGATATACCCATCATGATAAGTGGCACGATAACAGATGCCTCAGGGCGCACACTTTCGGGCCAGACAGCCGAAGCCTTTATGGTGTCGGTTTCTCATATTCCCCTTATGTCCATTGGTTTTAATTGTGCCCTTGGTGCAGATCAGCTGACACCTTATTTAGAAGTATTATCGGCAAAGTCTGAATTTGCGATCTCTGCGCATCCTAATGCAGGTCTCCCAAATGCCTTTGGCAATTACGAACAGACACCAGAACAGATGGCCGAACAGATTAAGACATATCTCGAAAAAAACTTGGTAAACATCGTAGGGGGTTGTTGTGGTACCACCCCTGAACATATAAGTGCAATAGCCAAATTGGTAATAGATTACAAGCCCAGGATCATTCCCAGGCTTTCGGCAACCCCTTTGACTAGGTTCTAAAATATGGATGTATCGGATCAAAATACCGGGAGTAGCAGCGAACCAGAGTTTCTGGATCATTCACGTGAAAAAGATGGTGAAACCAGGGATCGATATCTGAAATTATCGGGCCTCGAAGCCCTTGTGGTAACTCCTCAGAGTAACTTTATCAATGTAGGAGAGCGCACCAATGTAGCGGGTTCCCGGAAATTCCTCCGCCTGATAAAGGAAGAAAAGTACGAAGAAGCCCTGGATATTGCGCGTCATCAGGTTGAAGGCGGAGCACAGATCATCGATGTTAATATGGATGATGGTATGATCGATGGCAAGGAGGCCATGGTAAAATTCCTCAGCCTTGTAATGGCAGAACCCGATATTGCCAGAGTCCCTATAATGATCGATAGCTCGAAATGGGAAATCCTGGAAGCCGGGCTTCAAACTGTTCAAGGCAAATGCGTGGTAAACTCCATCAGTTTAAAGGAAGGCGAGGAGGACTTCATCCGACAGGCAAAGCTGATCAGACGTTACGGAGCAGCTGTGATTGTTATGGCTTTCGATGAGCTTGGGCAGGCTGATAACTACGAAAGACGAATAGAGATCGCCAGGCGATCCTACGATTTGCTCGTGGAAAAGGTAGGCTTTCCTCCGGAAGACATCATTTTTGACTTAAATATATTTCCCGTGGCTACCGGAATGGAAGAACACAGGAGAAATGCACTCGATTTTATTGAAGCTACCGCCTGGGTGAGAACGCATCTTCTCTTCTGTAGTGTCAGTGGAGGCGTCAGCAATGTATCTTTTAGCTTTAGAGGCAATAATACCGTAAGGGAGGCCATGCATTCGGTTTTCCTGTATCACGCGATAAAAGCGGGCATGAATATCGGGATTGTAAATCCGGCTATTTTAGAGATTTATGATGATATTCCAAAGGATCTTCTAGACCATGTAGAAGATGTTATTCTCAACAGAAGGGATGATGCCACGGAGCGCCTGCTCGAATTTGCGCAAACTGTAGAAGCTACCAAAGAACGAAAAAAAGAAGACCTGGTATGGAGAAAAGCTCCGCTTCAAGATAGAATTACCAGGGCTTTGGTTAAGGGAATCGATCAGTATATCGAAGAAGATGTGGAAGAAGCCCGACTGTCGGTAACCAGGCCTTTGGAGGTGATCGAAGGACATTTGATGACCGGGATGAATGTTGTAGGTGATCTCTTTGGTAGCGGTAAAATGTTTTTACCACAGGTGGTTAAATCCGCCAGGGTTATGAAAAAGGCCGTAGCGCATCTTACACCGTTTATAGAAGAGGCAAAGGAAGAAAATACGAACTATGCAGGTAAGATTCTGATGGCCACGGTAAAAGGGGATGTACACGATATAGGAAAGAACATTGTGAGCGTAGTGCTGAGTTGTAATAACTATGAAATTATTGACCTGGGGGTGATGGTACCCCCTGAAAAGATCATTAAGGCAGCTCGTGAGCACCAGGTTGATATTATCGGTCTGAGCGGACTGATCACACCTTCCTTAGACGAAATGGTTTTCCTGGCTAAAGAAATGGAGCGACAGGAATTCCAGGTTCCGCTGCTCATCGGCGGGGCAACCACCAGCAAGGCACATACAGCAGTGAAGATCGACACCCAATATAGCGCTTCGGTCGTACATGTAAATGATGCCTCCCGTGCGGTTACCGTTGTGGGCGATCTGTTGAATAAAGAACATTCGAAGGCCTATAAGAATGGTATAAAGCTCGACTATGAGTCTTTTAGGGAAAAGTTCCTTGAACGCCGAAGAAAGAAGGAATACCTGACCATAGAAGAGGCGAGGCACAACCGATTGAAAATCGATTGGTCTGCCGTGGTCACACCCCCTCCCAAAAAACCGGGAGTGCATATACTGAAAGATCTTGATTTAAAAAACCTGGTGGACTATATCGACTGGACGCCTTTTTTCAGGAGTTGGGATCTGCATGGCAAGTACCCTCAGATCCTGGAGGACTCAGTTGTAGGAGAACAGGCCAGGGATTTGTTTCGGGATGCAAAAAAGATGCTGGATGAGGTTATAAAGGATAAAAAACTTCAGGCCCAGGCTGTTTTTGGCATTTTTCCGGCAAACAGCCAGGGAGACGATATTGAATTGAATTCGTCAAAAGGAAATTTCAATTTCAGAACATTGCGGCAGCAGTTGAAGAAGAAACAGAGAATTCCCAATCTTGCACTGGCCGATTTCATCGCAACCAAGCAGAGTGGTACCCAGGACTACGTGGGTTGTTTTTGTGTGACTGCAGGCTTTGGAACCAGGGCTCTGGCTGAGGAATACGAAAAGAATATGGACGACTACAGCGCTATTATGATCAAGGCACTTGCAGATCGATTAGCCGAAGCATTTGCCGAGTATCTCCATGAATTGGTGCGGACCGAATATTGGGGTTATGATGCAATAGAAGACCTTACTAACGAGGAATTAATAGGTGAGAAATATCGTGGGATCAGGCCGGCTCCGGGATATCCTGCATGTCCTGATCACCTTGAGAAATTAACCATTTGGGAAGTGCTGGATGTGGAAGAAAATATAGGGGTGATCCTTACGGAGAATCTGGCCATGTGGCCCGCAGCAAGTGTAAGCGGATACTATTTTGCACACCCACAGGCTCGATATTTCGGTCTGGGCAAGATTCAAACGGATCAACTAGTTGATTATGCCAAGAGAAAAGGGATCGATCTGGAAAAAGCTCGTAAATGGCTTGCGCCTGCTTTAAACGATAATTCATAATTATAGATGATGATTTATACCGCCGTCCCGGTATTGATGCTGTATTTGCCATTATCATCAACCAACAGTCAAAAGTAATAATGAAAGTAACTGAACATATTAAACAAGCCAAGGGCCAAACACTGTTCTCTTTTGAGATCATCCCTCCTATAAAAGGACGAAGCATCACCGAGTTGCACCATAATATTGAGCCCCTGATGGAATTCAAACCGCCTTTTATCGATGTGACCACTTCGAGGGAAGAATATGTATATATCGATAGGGAAGGTTTACTTGATAAAAAGCTTACCCGTATGCGCCCGGGTACTGTAGGGATTTGCGCTTCAATCAAACACAAATTTGATGTAGACACCATACCCCATGTTCTCTGTGGCGGATTTACCAAAGAAGAGACCGAATACCTTCTTGTGGACTGTCACTATCTCGGGATCGATAATATTATGGCACTCCGTGGAGATGCTATGAGAGAAGAAAAATATTTCGAACCAACAGAAGGGGGGCATTTATTTGCCTCAGATCTGGTACAACAGATAAGGAATCTAAGCTGTGGAAAGTACTTGCATGAGGTTATCGAAACCGATCATAATGCCGATTTCTGCATAGGCGTGGCAGGATATCCGGAAAAGCACATGGAAGCACCCTCATTGAAAACTGATATAAAATGGTTAAAACATAAAATAGAACTTGGAGCAGACTATGTGGTGACCCAGATGTTTTTCGATAATAAAAAGTACTTTGAATTTGTAGAAGCAGCGCGCAAGGCTGGGATCGATGTCCCAATTATTCCTGGTGTAAAACCAATAGCGATCAAAAAACACCTTCAGATTTTACCACAGATCTTTAGGATCGATCTTCCTCAGGAACTCATCGATGCAATAGAAGCCTGTAAAAACAACAAGGAGGTGCGTCAGGTTGGAATCGAATGGGCGATTGAGCAGTCGAAAGAACTAAAGGCTGCAGGTGTACCAGTATTGCATTATTATTCGATGGGAAAGTCAGACAATATTAAATCGATTGCCGAGGCGATATTCTAATCCTCTTTTCAATTAATCCATTCCCTTAGCTTTTCTGCAGACAATTCCGTCAAATAGCTACATTTGCACCCCATGAACTCCCGGTTAATATATTGGTTGTTTTTTTCAACTCTTTTTTGTTCAGCTCAATCAGAAGAAGAAACGAAAAAGTATTCTGTTGAAGCAAGTGCCTATTACGGGTCTGTCCTTCGTCACAATTCTGATGTTACGCATCTGATTACCGATCACCCTAGCGGCTTTATTCTCGGATTAAACAGAAAGAGATTTGGATATAATGATTGGGAGCAGGTTTACGGATATCCCGACACCGGACTAACTTTTGTATATCAGGACATGAAGAACCCTGCATTAGGCCATAATTTTAGCCTGTATGCTCACTATAACTTCTACTTTTTCAAACGTAATCTTCAGTTTAGGATTGGGCAGGGCCTGGCATATACGACCAATCCATATGATAAGAATGAGAACTTTAGGAATAATGCCTACGGTTCAAGCATTATGAGTTCCACCTTTTTAATGCTGAATTACCATAAGGAAAGAATTGTGAAAAGGTTGGGTATTAAAGCAGGACTTTCGGTAATTCATTATTCGAACGCCAATGTGAAGGCGCCCAATACCTCGACCAATACCCTGGCCTTTCACGCCGGAATTGTATATAATTTGGACGATGAGGAGAACACTGAGTTTATACGTAATGAACTGCCTAAAATTACGGAGCCAATTCGCTATAATCTGGCTTTTAGAAGTGGTGTCAATGAAAGTGATGTCGTAAACTCGGGTCAGTTTCCATTTTATATTTTTTCATTCTATGCAGACAAACGTATAGGACGTGCCAGTGCTTTTCAGTTGGGGACCGATGTTTTCTTTTCTAATTTTTTAAAAGAACTCATTCGCTATCAATCGATCTCATTCCCTGAACTCGCGGTGGCCGCTGATACAGACTTTAAACGGATAGGGCTGTTTTTTGGGCATGAATTGTTTATTTCCAGATTGAGTATCATTACTCAACTGGGATATTATGTATACTATCCATTCGATTTTGAAGGAAGGACCTATATTCGGGTGGGTTTAAAACACTATTTCGGCAAAAAATGGTTTGGTGCAATTAGCCTCAAATCACATGCCGCTGCCGCTGAGGCCGTGGAATTTGGAATTGGGATAAGACTATAAAAAGATGATACTGATAAATACTTTTAAAAATATTGTTTCGCGTCAATGGAGCGCATATCCACTGCTGTTGATATATATTGGTCTTGCCATTTCCTGTAACGGGGAAGATGTGCCAGCCTGTTTTAGAAATGAAGGAAATATTGTAAGGGAAGAAGTACTGGTCGATGCCTTTGACCGTATTACCGTATTTGAGAATCTCGAATTGATCCTGGTACCAGGTGTGGAACAGAGAGTAGAAATTGAGACTGGCGAATTTTTGCGAAAAGAGGTTAGTGCCAAGGTCGATGATGGACGGTTGCTATTGCGCAACAACATCAGTTGTAATTTTGTCAGAGATTATGGGCTTACCAAAATTTATGTGACTTCTCCAGATTTGGTTGAGATAAGGAGCAGTTCCGGTTACCCCATCCGCGGTGAAGGTACACTCGCGTATACCGATATTTTGTTGATTTCGGAAAGTTTCCTGGATTCCGAATCGGAGACGACAGACGGTTCTTTCGATCTGGACCTGAATTCGGAGTCTGTCCGGATCGTGGTGAACGGGATTGCCTATTTCCAACTAGTGGGCAGTACGGACAACCTGGATATTACCATTGCTGCAGGTGATTCCCGGATCGAGGCCGAATCTCTTGTGGTTCAAAATATCGCTTTAGATCACCGGGGATCGAATGATATCAGGATTAACCCTCAGGAGAGCTTAACAGGCGTCATCAGGGGTGTCGGTGATGTGATCAGTGTTAACCGACCCGATAGCGTTGATGTTGAGGTACTTTTCAGGGGGCAGTTGATTTTTGAGGACTAAAATGACTGATTCTATCTCGGGAATAAAATGAAAATTGAAACCACTAATTAAATATATTGGGGATTTATTGGCCAGATTTCAAATCCTGGGCACTGACCATTCCCTTGGTTCAAGGGTTGAGGCCGAAACACTTCTGAATAAGCTGGTAAGCGATAGGAAAGTACCCGGAATGGCCATTAGTGTTCTTAAGGATGGTCTGTTGTTCTATCAGAAAGGATTTGGCCATGCCCGGATTGAAAGTGACCACAGGATCGATCCTGAATCCACACTCTTCAGGGCTGCCAGTGCATCTAAACCCATCGCTGCTACAGCATTGGCTAAAATGATAAAAGAGCGGATCATAGATCTCGATGCTCCTTTTCATCACTATGTACCCTATTTCCCAAAAAAAGAATACGAATTTACAATCAGGCAACTCGCCTCCCATACAGCTGGAATCAGAGGCTATAAAGGCAAGGAATATGCATTGAACAAACCTTATAGCATAAAGGAAAGCCTTGTGGTCTTTCAAAATGATCCTCTTTTATTCAGACCTGGAACAGCCTATCTCTACAATAGTTTTGATTGGGTACTTGTATCGCTTGCGATGCAAGAGGCAAGTGGTTTGCCCTTTGAAGCCTATGTGAAAGAAAAAGTCCTAAATCCTCTGGGGATGAGAAAAACAAAACCAGAAATTCCAAATGCGGAGGAAAAAGATCAGGCCTGGTTTTATACCAAAAGGAAAATTGGTTTCAAAAAAGCAGTAGAAGTAGATAATCGCTATAAATTGGCCGGCGGAGGCTATTTGAGCACTTCGGCCGACCTTGTACGTCTGGGGCAATCTTACCTGGACTTTACATTTCTCGATCCACAAATAAGCAGCCAGTTTTTAACACCTTCCATTATCGATGGAAAATCAACTTATTATGGCTTGGGTTGGGAGGTGAGTACTCATAAGGAAGGTCATCCTTATTTTGGGCATACCGGAAATAGTATTGGTGGATATAGTAATTTTTATGTCTATCCCGAAAATAAAATGGTAGTGGCAATCCTGATCAATTGTACTGATCCCAAAATACAGCATCTCCTGGATCATATAATATCGATCTGGTTGGGAAAAAATACGCGCGCCGAACCTTAAGAGGTTACTTCCAGAAAAAGCGTTTCAAGATTCTTGTTTTTCCTGCTGAGTTGTAAGGTTTTTAGTTGGTTGTCATGCGCAAAATCGAAGACAACCGGTCTCATATCCTGCCCGGTAGCGAAGTTGATCTCATATACAAAGCCAGCGATGTTCCGAACCGTTTTCACATGCGGGAGTCTGTTGAGAAGAACTTCCTCCACTCGATAATCGAATTCCACTTCGATAATTTGATCATCGTTAGCCCGCAAATCTGCCAGTGTTGAGTTGGCTACCAGTTCACCTTTGTTGATGATCAGCACCCGATCGCACATGGCCTCCACTTCCTTGAGGATATGTGTCGAAAGCAACACGGTTTTTTCCTTGCCGATAGTTCTGATCAGTTTTCTTATTTCAATAAGTTGATTGGGATCTAATCCTGTGGTTGGTTCATCGAGGATAAGCACTTCAGGGTCATGTAATAAAGCTGCAGCAAGGCCTATCCGTTGTCGGTAACCTTTAGATAGTTGACCAATTTTTTTATGAGCTTCCACGGCCAGACCCGTTTCATCTATCACCTGATCGATCCTGTTTGCAGGAATTTGATATAAGGAGGCATGAAAAGACAGATATTCCCTCACATACATTTCCAGGTATAGCGGATTGTGCTCTGGCAGGTATCCTATGCTGCTACGGGCCTTTTTGCTTTCTGTAACAACATCATAGCCGTTCACCTTTGCAAGACCACTATCCGCGTTGCTGTAGGTGGTCAGAATACGCATCATGGTCGTTTTTCCGGCTCCGTTAGGTCCCAGAAATCCTGTTATTTCTCCTTTCTTAATGGAAAAGGAAATATTGTTCAATGCTTTTTGGTTGCCAAACGACTTGGTAATGTTCTCTGCGTGTATAGACATTTCAAAACTTTCTTGGGATAAAAATAAACAATGGAATACTGATCTTTATGCTATACCCCCAATTTTAATCGGATTTTCCATACCAAGTTGATAATAAATTCATTATTCTCAATAATATATAGATGTAAAGAGTTTTTCTTTAAGAAGAGAGTCTTATCGTAGAAAATTCAAAAAAAGAAAGCCCGTTTGTGGCATTTTTAAAATTAATAGCTACTTTAGCTCACTCAAATTAAGAATAATGACTAGTAATTATTTCTGGAATGGGTTTTATTTTTACTTCTTTTTTGAAAGAGGTACGGGACTGTTTTAGATAATTACTCACATGATATCATAATGAAGTCCCGTTTAAACCGGGACTTTTTTTTTGAATTGATTTTTATGGGACCAAAAGTTGCCATACAGGGAATAAAGGGCTCTAACCACCACCAGGTGGCTAAGGAGTTTTTTGGACCTGATATCGAATTGGTGGAATGCCTGTCTTTTCATGGTCTGGTGGATGTACTATTGAATAAGGAAGCGGATAAAGGGATCATGGCGATCGAGAATTCCATCGCCGGTTCAATACTTCCAAACTATTCTCTGTTGTACGACAACAACCTGCATATTATAGGGGAGCACTATCTAAACATTCACCACAACCTCATGGTACTCAACGGCCAGGAATTATCGGAAATAAGAGAAGTACGCTCGCACCCCATGGCATTGCTTCAATGCCGCGAATACCTGAAACGGCAGCCACATATTAAGATGGTAGAGGACGTGGATACGGCAGAGACAGCACGACAAATCCAGGAAAACAAAATAAAAGGAATCGCTGCTATTGCTCCAAAGGCCGCTGCCGAACTCTATGATTTGGAGATAATCGCTCCAGAAATCCAAACGATTAAAAACAACTCCACCCGATTTATAGTGGTCAAGACCAAGAATAAGGTTCTTCCGAAGGAGGATAACAATAAGGCTTCATTGCGATTTATCACTGATCATAAAAGGGGAAGTTTAGCGACGGTGTTGAATGTGATGAGTGATTGTAATCTAAACCTGACCAAGATCCAATCGCTTCCCGTTATCAAGACCCCCTGGAAATATGCATTTTTTGTTGATGTTACTTTCGATGAGTACGAACATTTTGCCAAATCCAAAGCATTGATCGAGATAATGACCGAGGACTTCAAGGTATTGGGGGAATACAAAAACGCACGACTATGATCGATACGGCAGACAGATTACATACCGTTGAGGAATATTACTTCTCGAAGAAATTGAGGGAGGTTCGCGGCTTAATCGTAAAAGGCAAACCCATTATAAATATGGGGATCGGCAGTCCCGATCTGGCGCCTTCAGATGCTGTTATCAGCTCATTTCAGGCTTCAGTGAAAGATGCCGGCGCTCACCAATATCAGAGTTATCAGGGGCTTCCCGAATTGAGGGAAACCATCGCTTCATTTTACAAATCGAAATTTGGTGTTCAGACCAATCCGGATCGGGAGATTCTTCCTCTGATGGGTTCCAAGGAGGGGATAATGCACATTAGCATGGCTTTTCTTAACAGCGGTGACGAGGTATTGATTCCCAACCCGGGTTACCCCACATATGCGGCAGTGACCAGGTTAGTGGGCGGTAAACCCAGGTTTTATGATCTCATGGCTTCTAATAACTGGTTCCCCGACCTTGAAGCACTTCAGAGACAAGATCTCAGCGCTGTTAAACTGATGTGGGTAAGCTATCCGCATATGCCTACAGGAGCTACTGCAAGTTTGTCACAACTGGAGGAGCTGGTTCGATTCGCCAAACAGAATCAGATCCTTTTGGTAAATGATAACCCTTATAGTTTTGTACTGAGTAAGAACCCCTTAAGTCTGTTGGCGGTAGAAGGGGCTAAGTCTACAGCTCTCGAACTGAACTCGTTGAGTAAAACCTTTAATATGGCTGGCTGGCGTGTGGGGATGGTACTGGGAGATCAGGCCCATATTGAAGCTATTTTAAAAGTAAAAAGCAATATGGATTCGGGTATGTTCTATGGCATCCAGAAAGGAGCAATCGTGGCTTTGAAGAGCGGTAAGGAATGGTTCGAACAGCTCGATGCCATCTATGATGAACGTCGAAAGCTTATGTACGAACTCGCCGATATACTGGGCTGTACCTATGATGTAAATGCCGTTGGGATGTTTGTCTGGGCCAGGTTGCCTGATGACGCGCCCGATTCGGAAACATTTATCGATGAGGTTTTGTATCAAAAAGATATTTTTATCGCCCCGGGCACCGTATTTGGGTCAAATGGCGAAGGCTATATCCGTTTCTCACTATGTGTGAAAAAGGAAAAGATCGTTGAAGCCATAGAAAGGTTTAAGTTATGAAGGTTTACATTATTGGTATCGGTTTAATTGGAGGTTCAATGGCACGGGATATTAAATTCTTGTATCCTGATTCGGAGATCTCTGGTATTGACGTTGATACGGATCACCTGCGGGAGGCCGAAGCGCTTGGACTGATCGACAAGCAGGGAGCTATGGATGAATTGAAGGAGGCCGACCTGGTTATCGTTAGCACACCGGTTGATGCCTTGCTAGAAATACTTCCAAATGTCCTTGATGCTATTGGTGAAAAGACCTTAGTGATCGATGCCGGTTCTACCAAAGACCTGGTTTGCCAAATTGCAGAAGGACATCCGAACCGAAGGAATTTTATGGCGTGTCATCCTATAGCCGGAACAGAATTCTCCGGACCTTCAGCTGCTCTCAGAGGTCTGTTCGAGCAAAAAACAAATATCATTTGCGAAGTGGAGAAAACAGCATTTAAACTCCAGGAAATAGGGCTAGAGATTTTCAGGAAAATGGGAATGCGGATCCGGTATATGAATCCAGTGGCTCATGACAAACATATTGCTTATGTATCCCATTTGTCGCATATCAGTTCGTTTATGCTGGGCAAAACGGTGATTGAAAAAGAAAAGAACGAGCGAGATATTTTCGATATGGCCGGCAGTGGATTCGAGAGTACTGTTAGGTTGGCCAAGAGTTCGCCAGCGATGTGGACGCCAATATTTAAGCAGAATAAGAACAATGTAATGGAGGTTTTGGAAGCCTATATCGAGAATCTCCAGGCCTTCCGATCTAAACTCAAGGAGGATGATTATGAAGGAATCTATAGTGAAATGGACAATACCAATAAGATCAAGAAAATATTAAAAGGAATACCCCTGAATAAATCTCAAACAGAATAAAATGGAAAACACAATAGAATTGCGTACCTGGCTCGAAGACCTGGCGCTGCCCCATCCTTTGGTAATAGCTGGGCCCTGTAGTGCAGAGACCGAAGAACAAGTACTGAAAATTGCGCATGAGTTAAAAGATACAGACGTTAATTATTTCCGTGCCGGTATCTGGAAACCGAGAACCCGTCCGGGGAACTTTGAAGGCGTCGGGGCCATTGGCTTGCGCTGGTTGGAAAAGGTAAAAGAAGAAACAGGATTAAAGACCGCGATAGAGGTGGCCAACAAAAATCATGTCGACCTGGCCCTGGAGCACGATATTGACCTTTTGTGGATCGGTGCGCGTTCAACGGTGAGTCCGTTTATTGTGCAGGATATAGCCGATGCGCTCGAGGGGACAGATAAGATCGTACTGGTGAAGAATCCGGTAAACCCAGACCTTTCACTCTGGCTTGGTGCAGTGGAACGATTACATTCTGCAAATATTAAAAAGCTTGGTGTGATCCACAGGGGTTTTTCAACCTACGAAAAAAGCAAGTACCGGAATATACCCGAATGGCAATTGGCGATCGACTTACAGTCGCGATTTCCAGACCTTCCTTTGATCAACGATCCATCTCATATTTCCGGCCGTCGTGATATGATATTCGATATTTCGCAAACCGCCCTGGATCTGAATTTCGATGGTTTGATGATCGAAACACATTGCGATCCTGAAAATGCATGGAGTGATGCTGCCCAGCAGGTAACCCCAAAATCCCTGGTACAAATTATGGAAGATCTACGTATAAGGAAAGAGACTGATCAGGAAGCCGAATATACAAGTAAGCTTAATAACCTTAGAGCCCAGATAGACATTATAGACAATCAGCTGATTGAAACCCTAGGTAAACGAATGAAGGTATCCGACGGTATCGGAGAGCTCAAAAAGCAAAAGAATGTTGCTGTTCTCCAGACCAATCGCTGGAATGCTATTTTAGGAAAAATGATTCTCGAGGGTGAACAAAAAGGACTCAGTGAGGAATTTGTTTTAAGAATGTTTAAAGCCATTCACCAGGAATCTATCAACCACCAGGAGAAAATTATCAATGTTAGTCCGGGCAAATAAAATTTCCCGTAAACTGTAACGATTGAAGGGAATCTTGATCTATTATTAGAAGATACTATCCGCGAATGGATACATGCCCTGATTATGTCATTTTCACCAGGTATCTACGCGATTTATAAATAATAAAACTTATGGTCATGAAAAAATTAACCTCAATGCTACTAGTGATGGTCTCACTTGCCGCCTTTTCTCAGGATATAATAGATAAGGAAGTCGGTGATTTTAACCAGATCAAAGTTTATGACCTGATCGAGGTAAACCTTATTGAATCAGATCAAAATCGCATTTTTATCAAAGGAGAAAATGTCTACGATATAAAATACGTAAACAAAGACGGGGTTTTGAAACTGAAAATGCAGTTGGAAAAAAAGTTCAGCGGAGAAAGAACTTTGATCGAGGTCTACTACCGCCATCTCGATGTAGTGGATAGTAATGAAGGGGCGAGGATCGTTTTTAACGAAATGATCAAACAAGACGAAATTGAGCTCAAGGCTCAGGAAGGTGGCCGGATCAGGGCAGGTATCGATGTAGATTTCGCCAGGATTAAAGCCGTCACCGGTGGGGTGGTTGAAGCTTCCGGAATGGCTAAAAAACAAACCATCAATCTCAATACCGGAGGGATGTTCAGAGGTCAGGAACTAAAAACCGAACGCAGCAGTGTGAAAATCTCTGCGGGAGGCGAAGCCGAATTACATGCCAGTAAAAAAGTTCAGATCGATGTTACGGCCGGCGGCGATGTTTACGTTTACGGCAACCCTGAAGTTGTGGAAAAAAACACCTTTGCCGGGGGCAGGGTTCACTTTAAAGACTGATCTGATCTATCGGTAAAAAATAAAATCAACCCGATTATCTTTTAAAAATATACCGGGTGATAAAGATCCCGTTATTATCTTTTTCACCCGCACTTTCTACCCCACTGGTCACAAACACCAATTCCCATCCATCGGTGATCATCGTATTGATCATAGAGCTGATCATGGTATCATTTGCAGCGATGTTCTGAAATCTTATACCGCCAATATTGTAAAAGTTTAACAACTTAGTCTCTTCATATTCCTTTACACGAATTTCTCCCCGATCCGCTTTATTGCGGTCTCCACTCTCGGCAGACTGAGTGCTGGTAAAGTCCTTATAATCCTTTTCGGCGAGTGAATTGATGATCCTCGACCTGCCCACACCATTGGGGACAATAGATTCCACACTGGTGATGACCTTGTATTCCTGCGCAGGAAGTTCCATAGCCACCAATAAGGCAATTGCGAATAGCAAAACAATTTTCTTCATAGTTTTAATCTATTGGGATTTTAGTGCTATAAAAGTAGCTGTCAGTCTAGAAGTAATATCGTTTCTTTGTAATGAAATACGAACAATAAAATGCGTGGGATTGTTTATAAGTCGACCGGCACCTGGTACACCGTAAAATCGGACGATGGAATCTTTTTCGAGTGCAGGATAAAGGGTAAGTTTCGTATTCAGGGAATTAAAAGCACAAATCCTGTTGCCGTAGGTGATAATGTGATCTTTGAGATCGAGGAGGCAGGGGGTGAGACCATAGGGGTGATCAATGAGATTGAAGATCGCAGAAACTACATCATAAGGAAGTCGGTAAAACTCTCTGCCCAAACACATATAATCGCTGCAAATATCGATCAGGTATTCCTTATCGTAACACTTCGCAACCCGAAGACGTATACCGTATTTATCGATCGTTTCCTGGCCACAGCTGAGGCCTACGATATCCCGGCCCTATTGCTCTTTAATAAAATGGATATTTATGATGATGAGGAATTACAGGAGATTGAAAACATGGTATCTCTTTATAGCGATATAGGCTATACCTGCTATTGTATTTCGGCCAAGACCGGCACAAAAATAGAAGAGGTTAAATCCTCCATGGAAGGCAAAACCAATATGTTTGCCGGGCATTCCGGAGTTGGAAAATCAACGCTGGTAAATTTGATATCACCAGATATAAATATCAAAACCACTGAGATTTCAGAGCAACATCTCCAGGGACAGCACACCACCACTTTTGCGGAGATGTACGACCTGGATTTTGGGGCGAGGATCATCGATACTCCTGGGATTAAAGGCTTTGGTATTGTGGATATGGACCAGGATGAAATCGGGGACTACTTTCCGGAATTATTTCGCCTTAAGGCCGAATGCAAATTCAACAATTGTCTGCATCTTGATGAACCTAAATGTGCAGTTAAACGGGCATTGGAACAAAAGGAAATTTCCGAAAGCAGGTATAGGAGTTATGTGCAGATGGTCACCGGAGAGGAGGACACTTACAGGATGGACCCTTATTAGATAGCAGTAGAAGGTCCTATAAATCTAAAACAATAATCCCTGAGAATATGAGGGCAGTAATTCAGCGGGTAAAATATGCATCTGTAACGATATCAGGCAAGATAGAAGGAGAGATAAGTGCCGGATTATTGGTGCTCCTGGGTATTGAGGATTCAGACGATACAGATGACATAAATTGGCTGAGTAAAAAGATCGCTAACCTTCGTATTTTTAACGATTCGGAAGGGGTGATGAACGTTTCTTTACTCGATGCCGGGGGAGAGGCTTTGGTGATCAGTCAGTTTACCCTCCATGCATCCACCCGAAAAGGGAACAGGCCGTCCTATATTCGTGCTGCGAAGCCCGAAGTAGCCATCCCCTTATATGAGGAATTTGTCGCGCGTTTCGAAATTGACCTTGGAAGACCGGTTGCAACCGGGATTTTCGGGGCCGATATGAAGGTTGAACTTCTGAATGACGGGCCTGTGACTATAATGATAGATACAAAAAATAAAGAATAATGGAATTGAAGAATGCACAAAAGACCGTTGATAACTGGATCAAACAACACGGGGTCCGCTATTTCGATGAACTCACTAATATGGCCCAGCTCACGGAGGAAGTAGGGGAGGTGGCACGTATCATTGCCCGGCGCTATGGAGAGCAAAGCGAGAAAGAATCGGACAAAGAAAAAGACCTGGGCGAAGAACTTGCCGATGTGGTCTTCGTGGTACTCTGCCTCGCCAACCAAACCGGAGTGGATCTTCAGGAAGCTTTTGACCGAAAGCTTGAAGAAAAGGCCCGACGCGACCATCAGCGTCATCAGAACAATAAAAAACTCAAATAGTTCTATATTTGGGCTTCCCATTTCCGGATGGGTGTTGTAGATTAATCCCTTAATCCACCAAAAGGTGAAACTCTTCCTGTCGGCAGCTGCCAGTCAAAATATCAATGCAGAACTCCAGATCACGGGTTCCAAAAGCGAATCGAATCGCTTATTATTGCTCAGCGCCCTTTTTCCGAATATTAAGATCGAGAACCTATCGAATTCAGACGATACCCGGCTGATGAAAAAAGGCCTGTCAGCCAAAGAGGGTCCGGTAGATATTCATCATGCGGGCACTGCCATGCGCTTTCTTACAGCCTATTTCGCCAGTCGTGATGGAATGGAGTTAGTGATTACCGGTTCTCAGCGGATGAAAGAGCGGCCTATTAAAATACTTGTGGACGCACTTACAGATTTGGGTGCACGGATAGAATATCTGGAGAAGGACGGGTATCCGCCGCTTAAAATCAGGGGGAAGAAACTAACAAAACCTCATACCACACTTCCTGCCAATATCAGCAGTCAGTATATCTCAGCGCTGTTGTTGATCGCCCCATCCCTGGAAAATGGACTCAAACTAAGACTTGAGGGCAAGATCACTTCAGCACCATATATCGAGATGAGCTGTGAATTGCTCAACAGGCTCGGGATACGAACGTCTTTTGACGGGAATATCATTGTGGTGGATAAGGCCAATAAGATGCCAGACCAGGTACTTACCGTGGAATCTGATTGGAGTTCGGCCTCTTATTTTTACAGCTTTGTGGCGTTGGCAGCGCCCGGTAGTAGCATACGACTGTCTTCATATCATGGGAAAAGTTTACAGGGCGACAGCGTACTCAACAAAATTTATGAAGCCTTTGGAGTGAGCACCACCTTTAAAGATCATAGTTTAATTCTGAAAAAAGAATCACATAAGATAGATCAGCATTTTAGCTATAATCTGGTGAATGCCCCCGATCTCGCTCAAACCATAGCAGTGAGCTGTTTCGGCCTGGGTATAGGATGCGATTTAACCGGCCTTCACACGCTGAAAATCAAAGAAACAGACCGACTGGAAGCCTTGAATACAGAACTGACCAAACTGGGGGCATCCATCGAAACCACCGATGAACGCCTGATACTAAGCCCGGGCGGTGTTCCAAAAGCGGATGTGACAATCGCGACCTATCACGATCACCGTATGGCCATGGCCTTTGCTCCCCTGGCTATGAGAACAAGCATGTTTATTGAAGATGCCGGTGTAGTATCTAAATCGTACCCAGACTTTTGGGAGGATGTGAAATCGCTTGGGATCGAATTAAATCGGACTTGATAGTGATTAATTACGTTATTTACTTGACATCACCTATACGAGGATCGTATATTTGCAGCCGCTAAAAATTTCTTAACCATTATACAATATGAAATTATCTCACTTCAACTTTGAACTACCAGATGACCTACTGGCGGAGTACCCGGCAGACAACAGGGACGAATCGAAGCTTATGGTAGTGCACCGTGAGACCGGAAAAATCGAACACAAAATGTTCAAGGACCTGATCGACTATTTCGATGAAGGTGACGTAATGGTATTGAATAATACCAAGGTTTTCCCGGCTCGCCTCTATGGAAATAAGGAAAAGACCGGAGCGAGAATAGAGGTTTTTCTTTTGAGGGAATTGAATGAAGAGCAGAGGCTATGGGATGTCCTTGTAGATCCTGCACGAAAAATAAGGATTGGTAACAAATTGTATTTCGGGGAAGACGAAAGCCTGGTGGCTGAGGTTATCGACAATACCACTTCACGAGGGCGGACCTTAAGATTCCTTTACGATGGTTCATATACCGATTTTAGGAGAAAACTGAGAGAACTTGGGGAAACACCGCTGCCGAAATATATAAAGCGCGATGTAGAACCCGAAGATGAAAGTCGCTACCAGACAATTTATGCCAAGCATGAAGGTGCTGTTGCTGCCCCTACCGCAGGTTTGCACTTTTCCAAACATCTTTTAAAACGTTTGGAGATTAAGGGAATCGAATTCGGAGAGGTGACTCTGCACGTAGGGCTGGGGACATTCAACCCTGTTGAGGTAGAGGATCTTTCCAAACACAAGATGGATAGCGAGGAACTGGTCATCGATGAAAAGGCTACGGAAATTGTAAATAGCGCCAAGAGCAACAAGAAAAGGGTATGTGCGGTTGGGACTACAGTAATGAGAGGGCTTGAAAGTGCAGTTTCTTCAGAGCGTACATTGAATACTTACGATGGTTGGACCAACAAGTTTATTTTCCCCCCGTATGAATTCAGTATTGCAAATGCCATGGTCACGAATTTCCATCTTCCAAAATCCACATTGCTGATGATGGTTTCGGCTTTTATGGGTCATGAACTAACCAAACGGGCCTATAAAGAAGCTATTCTCGAGGGATACAGGTTTTTCTCCTACGGAGATGCCCTGCTGATTTTATAATAGCTTTCCCAGATTCATTTGGCGGGGATAACTTAACCCACCCTGGTCTGACAATTGTTTTTTATGCAGGTCGATAAAAAAGACATAAGGATCCTGTCTAAGGAGGATCTCAGGGATTTCTTTGTATCCCTGGGGGAACAGCCTTTTAGGGGGAACCAGGTATATGAATGGCTCTGGAAAAAGTCGGCACACTCTTTTGAAGATATGACCAATCTGAGCCATGAGCTGAGGCATTTGCTATCGGAACATTTTGTGATCAATCATATCGAAGTAGACCAAATGCAGCGGAGTGAGGATGGTACGATTAAAAATGCGGTAAGGCTTCACGATGGCCTGGTCGTCGAGTCGGTGCTGATCCCTACCGATAAGCGTACAACGGCCTGTGTATCGAGTCAGGTGGGTTGCAGCCTCGATTGCAAGTTTTGTGCTACAGCCCGACTTAAGCGTATGCGGAATCTGAACCCAGATGAGATTTATGACCAGGTGGCGGCTTTGAACAGGGAAAGTAGGTTGTACTTTAACCGCCCGCTCAGCAATATAGTATTCATGGGAATGGGCGAACCACTTATGAATTATAAAAACGTGGTAAAGTCGGTCGAAAAAATAAGTTCTGAGGAAGGACTTGGTATCTCTCCCAAACGAATTACGGTCTCTACCTCGGGGGTCCCAAAAATGATACGGCAACTGGCAGACGAAGGCCCTTTAATGAAAAGATGAATCTGAAAGAGCTCAGATCTGCACTCGAATACTGGTATTCTAAAACCAAAAGCAGGATCACTTATGAATATGTTGTTTGGGAGGGAATCAATGACAAAGAAAAAGACATTGAAGCTTTGATCCGTTTTTGCCGATTTGCCCCCGCCAAAGTAAACCTGATTGAATACAATCCGATCGATGAGGGTGGGTTTAAGCAGGCGTCACATCAGGTGGTTCACCAATATGTGAATGCTTTGGAATCGGCCGGTATCACTGTCACGATCCGCCGTTCCAGGGGTCAGGATATAGATGCCGCCTGCGGACAGCTGGCCAACAAAGCGCAGAAGGATTGACCCATAGTTATTTTTAAAAAGACTACATACCATTTTTTTAACACAGGAATGTAGTTTTCGACGGCCTTTCTAATTCTGGCTGCTGCTTTCCGTCCCGCCTATATTTTCCCTAATTTTACATTTCAGCATACGCACCAATACCTCGATTTGAAAATTGTCGCCCAAATAACAGAACCTATCAGGGAAGAAATGGAACTTTTCGAGTCAAAGTTCTATGAATCCATGTCTACTAAAGTACCCCTGCTGAACCGTATTACCTACTATATAGTAAATCGGAAAGGAAAGCAAATGCGGCCAATGTTCGTCTTTTTGTCGGCGAAAATGGTCAACAATGGTCAGGTGAACGAGCGTACTTTCAGAGGAGCTTCGGTCATTGAGCTCATTCATACCGCCTCTTTGGTACACGACGATGTGGTAGACGACAGTAATAAACGTCGTGGATTTTTCTCTATCAATGCACTGTGGAAAAACAAGATTGCCGTACTGGTGGGAGATTATTTACTCTCCAAGGGTATGCTGCTTTCGGTGGAACATGACGATTTCGACCTGCTGAAAATTATTTCAACGGCCATAAGGGAAATCAGTGAAGGAGAACTGCTACAGATTGAAAAAGCACGCCGGCTCGATATAGACGAATCGGTATATTACGAGATCATCAGGCAAAAAACAGCAACCTTGATTGCAGCCTGCTGTGGAATAGGGGTTTGCTCGGTTAAGCCGGAAAGTGAAGATGTAGAGGTTTTTCGAAAATTTGGAGAACTCTGCGGCATGGCATTTCAAATTAAGGACGATCTGTTCGATTACGGAGAAGAGAAGATCGGGAAACCTACCGGTATCGATATAAAAGAGCAAAAGATGACCTTACCGCTGATCTATGCCCTGAACCATTGTACCGCTTCAGAAAAAAGATGGCTTATCAATTCGGTAAAGAACCATAATAAGGATAAGAAAAGAGTTAAGGAAGTTATCACTTTTGTCAAGGATAAAGGAGGGTTGGACTATGCTCAGACTAAAATGCATGAGTTCAAACAGAAAGCACTGGAGTTGCTAAACACCTATCCTGGCTCCGAATATAAAGACGCTTTGGAGCTAATGGTGAATTACGTGGTTGATCGTAAAAAATAGTTTTAGAGTTTTCACTTCTACAACCTCAGTTTGATCGGATTTTATATCCCCGGGCAACTATTCTCCAACAAGACTCGTCTTTACTATGAGAGCACTAATATGAAGGCATTGAAGATTATCTCTTTATACAGGAATGAAAAAGCACTCATCAAAAGGGCGCTAGACGGTAATCAGCAGGCCCAGAGATTGATCTATGAGACCCATGCTCCTAAAATGCTCGGTATTTGCCGGAGGTATATAAAAGATCTCCAATTCGCTGAAGACACAATGATTGGTGGCTTTGTAAAGGTTTTTAGACATCTTCATACCTATAGGCATGAAGGAAGTTTCGAGGGGTGGATCAGGCGGATCATGATCAGGGAATCTATAAGCTTTCTTAGAAAAAAGCAGTTTGTTGTCTTCGATGATGACGCTTATAACGAATACGAATTGGCCGAGGTAAATATATCTTATGAGGTCGATATCGATCAGGTTCAAAAGCTGATCGATGCATTGCCAGAGGGTTATAAAATGGTGTTTGTTCTCTATGCAATAGAGGGATATAAACATCTGGAAATTGCCGAGATGTTGGGAATTTCCGAATCCACCTCTAAATCCCAATTATATAAGGCCAGGCGATGGCTCCAAAAGAGATTAAAAGAGAAAAACAGTTTAGGATATGGCACCCAATAAATTTGAAAAAAAGATAAAAGAACTTTTTGATGCCCGTGAGATCGAGCCGTCGGGGGATGCCTGGGAGAAAGTTGCTTCGCAGCTAGGATCTTCACCAGCAAAAACAAGTATACGTCCCTGGTATTATTGGATAGCGGCATCCATAGCATTTATAGTTTTTGTAGTGGGATGGTCGGTTCGAAAATCAAGCCAGCCTGTAATAGACGAAAACCCCATGGTGGAACAGCAAGTTACCCCTGAACCTAAACGCACGGAATCAGCCGTGCCGATGATTCAAAAACAGACTGAGATAAGCTCGGTAAAAGATGAACCTGCGAGGTTGGAGGATCAGTTTAATAATGTGGCAGAATCAACGGAAAAACCCCCCGGAATTGCAGAAATTCCAGAGGATAAACCCTTTACTGATTCTCAATTGGAGCAAGGCGGCCAAAATCTTCGGGATGAAAAGATCTCCGAAGTAGTAGCGCAGGTAGATCATATGGAAGTAAACAAGGCTGAGGTTACTGAGGAAGAGGTAGATTCACTGCTCATGGCTGCGCAGAAGGCTTTACTGGCCAATGAGGAGTTTCAGGAGGAATCCAGTAATAATGGAGCATCATTACTTGCTGAGGTGGAAGGGGAGCTGCAGGAATCGTTTCGCGACCAGGTTTTCGATAGACTCAAACAAGGATTTATCAGGGTAAGAACTGCAGTGGCAGATCGTAATAATTAAAGAGATCAGGCCTTTTGTATATACACTATTTCTGACTAAAACAACAGTTAATTCATCAATCATTAAATCAAAATCACTATGAAATCTATCAGTCGTTATTTCCTATTAGCACTGCTCTTCATTGCCCCCCAGCAGGGTTGGTCACAGGAAGACTATCAGCAAGAAATTAAACAATTAAAAGAACAGCGAGAACTAGTTGAAACAGAGGAGCGCGACGCTCTGAAAAATGAACTGGAGGCGATTAACCAGCAATTGGAGGAGGGTGAAATCACAGCTGAAGAAGCAAAAACCAGAAAAGCGGCCGTTGCAGAAAAAAGAGCGTTGAATATCGAGGATCGCAAATCCATCATCGATAATAAAATTGCCCTGCTAGAAAGAAATAAAGGAGCAGTTACCCCAGAAGAAGGCGACGCGAATATTTGGGAAGATGGTGTAGAGGTAACAGTAAATATTGGCGATGAAACCTGGGAACCCTTCGATTCTAAGAAATACCCCAAATACGACCGCCGTACCTTTTCCAATTTTATCATCGCTTTCGGTCTGAACAATGCTATACCTGAGGGTGGTAATCTTAATGATTCGCCATATAGTGCATGGCGTAGCCGGTATTTCGAATTAGGTTGGGCCTGGAGGACAAGGGTTTTTAGCCACAGCAATTTTATGCGCTTCCATTATGGTTTTTCCTTTACTTTCAACGGTTTGAGAAATAACAGTAATCTGTATTACACCACAGATGAAAACAACCAGGTGGTGCGGGAAGTATTTCCCGTAAACCTCGACAAATCGAAATTGAGGACCGATAATTTCATCATTCCTCTTCATCTGGAATTCGGGCCTACGAAGAAAACCGTTACAGAAACCAGAGTCCGTTATTCGATCAAGAGGCAACTGCGTATTGGGCTTGGTGGCTATGGCGGGGTGAATATGGGCACGCGTCAGAAACTCAAGTATCGTGTAGACGGAAACAGGATCAAGGAGAAATCTGCTAATATCTTCGATTCCAACCAATTTGTATATGGTTTAAGTGGATGGATAGGTGTTGGCTGTGTTCAATTCAACGTGAGGTACGATCTGCAGACCATTTTAAAGAATACCGAGGTACTTGAAAAAAATATACTATTCGGAGTTCGATTCGAAATCTAGAAAGACTAAAATTTAGTTTAAAAAGCCAAAAGGTCCTACTGTGTTAGGGCCTTTTCCATTTCCAGAGTAAACTCTTCTTTAAAAAATCCGCGCTTGCAATGGGAACATGATGCCTGTTTGGAAGTGTAGATCTGGAAAACAGGGAGCCAGAATAGGTGAAAATAATGAGGGGTGATGCTTCCGGTCAATGTATCCCTTTGCCCGCAAAAAGGGCATTGAACACCTTGAAGGGGTTTCTCTTTTGGCTTTAATGGTCGTATGCCCAGAAAAAGGATCACTTTCTAACCGGAATATTTTAAGACGAAGTTAGCAAATGCAGGATGTATAATATTTATAAAATAGAAACACTTTTTCGGGGAGGACGATTTTACTATTTTTATCTTCTGCTAATCCCGCAATATTGATAAACAAAACAACCATAGATCAGGTATACGATGCCGCCCGGGTAGAGGAGGTGATTGGAGATTTTGTCCAACTCAAAAAGTCGGGTGCAAATTACAAAGGACTTAGTCCGTTTACCGATGAGCGCACGCCGAGTTTCATGGTGTCGCCTGTAAAGCAGATCTGGAAAGATTTCAGTAGTGGTAAAGGCGGTAACGTAGTGGCCTTTTTGATGGAGCACGAACATTTCACCTATCCCGAAGCGATCCGCTACCTGGCCAAAAAATACCAGATCGAAATAGAGGAAACTCAACGCACCGACGAACAAAAGGAAGAAGCCAGTGCACGAGAAAGCATGTACCTGGTCTCTGAATTTGCTCAAAAACACTTCGAATACAATTTATGGGAGACTGAAGAAGGCAAGGCAATAGCACTTACCTATTTTAAGGAAAGGGGTTTTTCGGAGGAAACAATTCGACAATTCGGACTTGGATATGCACTGGATCAATGGGAGGACTTTGGTAAGAAAGCCCTTGATAAAGGTTATCAACTCGAATTTCTCGATAAAACAGGATTGGTGATTGTTAAGGAGCCGGCTTCAGCTGGGGGGCCATCCAGAACAATCGATCGCTTTAAAGGGAGGATCATCTTTCCTATACATAGTATGAGCGGCAGAGTATTGGGATTTGGAGGACGTATTCTCAGTAGTGAGAAAAAAACCGCCAAATATGTAAACTCTCCCGAAAGTGATATTTACCAGAAAAGCAAGGTACTATATGGGATTTATTACGCCAAGCAAGCAATTGCCCGCGAAGATTGCTGTTATCTGGTGGAGGGCTATACCGATGTCATACAAATGTATCAGCGAGGTGTACACAACGTGGTGGCCTCCAGTGGAACAGCCCTGACATCCGAGCAAATCAGGCTGATTAACCGACTTACCAGGAATATTGTAGTGCTTTTCGATGGTGATGCCGCAGGCCTCAGGGCTTCTCTCCGTGGAATAGACCTTATATTGGAACAGGGAATGAATGTTAAGGTATGCAGTTTTCCCGAAGGAGAGGACCCGGATAGTTTCGCCCGTGAGAATACCTATGAAGACCTGGTTTTGTATTTGAATGAAAATGCAAAAGATTTTATTCAGTTCAAAACATCCTTGCTGAATGAAGAGAGTGGTAGTGATCCGATTAAAAGAGCAGATACGATCCGTGATATTGTCAATAGTATTTCCAAAATTCCCGACCGGATCAAAAGGGAACTCTATATCCAGGAATGCGCAAGGATAATGAATATTTCGGAAGAAGTACTTTTCAATACCCTGGCGCAGATCAGCAGTAAGGTGATAAAAGACCAAAAAAGGTTACGAAAGGAACCCCCTGCCAAGGCTTTCGAAGTATTGAAAACCGAGCCTGCACAGACATCGGCTGATATTCAATACGTCCTGGAGCGAAAGATCATTGAAATGCTTTTGCTCTATGGGGATAAAAAAGAAGAGTTCGAAGACCTCTTACTCAAAGAAAACGAGGCAGGTGACTTAGTTCTGGAACCCGAGTCAACAGAGGCAAAGGTCTATGAAAAGGTTTTCCTCGATCTGCAGGAAGATGAAATAGAGCTTACCGATGAACATTTTAGGAATCTGTATTATAAATTAATTGAAGAGCTTAATAAGAATGAGGATTTTTCGATCAGCTCTTTTATGAATGCCCTGGATCAGGAAATGGTTGAACAGGTATCTTCTATATTGATGGAAGATGAAAAATATACCCTTCACGAATGGGAGAAGAAAGATATCTACCCAAAGAACAAAGAGCATACTATTTCGCAGCTGGTCAGCGAAACTATTTTGACCCTGCGTTGTTACCTGATCAAGAAAAGAATTGCCTCACTACAAAAAGATACGGAATCGGAGCAGGAAGACCATAGGGATACTCTGGAAGAGATCATGAACTACCTTCAGTTGAATAGCTTACTGAACAAAAAGTTAAACAGGGTGCTCGCTTGAATTATGGCTGCCGTATCCCCTGCGGGGGATATTTTTTAAGGTGCATCAAATAAAAAACCCCTGTAATAAAAATCACAGGGGTTTCTTTTTCGAAAGGAGGATTTACTTAATACAACTCCAATGCCTTAGCCTGTTGAAGAAGATCCACCAGGTTGTCGACGTTTAATTTCTTCATAAGCCGAGCCTTGTAAGTGCTTACGGTCTTTTCATTAAGATTGAGGCCCTGAGCCACATCTTTATTTCGTTTTCCACTGGCGAGTAATTTGAGTACTTCAACTTCGCGGGTGGAGAGTTTTCTGAAAAACCTTCGTGGCTTCTGAGTACCTTCATCAAAAGCGAGTCTTTGTGCTAGTTCGTTGGTGATGAACATGTTGCCTTCACTAACCTTTTTTACCGCAGAGATAATATAGTCGATATCAGCGGATTTGGAAAGATATCCGAAGGCCCCTGCTCGGATGGTACTAAGAGCGTATACGTCTTCAGATTGCCCACTGTATATCAGAACTTTGATGTCTGGATAATCTTGTTTGATCTTCCTCAATGTTGCGATACCATTTATTTCAGGGATATCCAATTCCAGGACAATAACATGGGGAGTGGCTTTTTTAAGTTTTTCAAAAAGCTCGGTGGTGGTAGAAACGTCGGCGACTACTTCGAAATCGCTGGCAGACTGCAGGACATTTTTCATGCCCAATCGCACGATAGGGTGATTGTCTGCGATTAGAACTTTGATCATTTTTGTTGGTTTTCTAGGTATTAACCTTAAGAGCGTGAATAAATACTGACATGCAATGTAAGGTTAAAATATCTATTTTATTAAACAAAAATGTACTTTTTTTATGGTTTTTCTATAAAAAAACTATGGTTTTTCGACTTAACAACATGATTCAGGGGCAAGTGGTCACCTAAGCGAAGTAGGGATTTCACACACGGGTATTGGAATCATTTTATGCCGATTTGCATTGTTATACCGTTTAAAAATCTCAAAGATCTCTCTTTCCCTTCCGACAAAATCATCGGCGATTTTCCCTTTGTCATCCATAGCCATGGCCCATTCCAGTTCTGGATAAGAAGCTCCGATCTGATCTTCATCGGTACGATTGTCGCCCCAAAGTCCATCTGTAGGAGCTGCCTCCATAATATCCTGGTTGATCCCCATATAGTCGCCTAATTCATAAACTTCTGTTTTCAGGAGATCGGCTATCGGACTCAGGTCTACTCCACCATCTCCGTATTTGGTATAAAAACCGATTCCAAAATCTTCAACTTTGTTCCCGGTTCCTGCCACAAGGTAGTTTTTAAGGGCTGCAAAGTAATACAAGGTGGTCATCCGCAACCTGGCTCTGGTGTTGGCCAGGGACATAAAACGGTCTTCTTCATTATCAACAGAAGGCAGGGAAGCAACCAATTGGTCGAAAACCGGAGTCAGGCTTACGGATTTTCGACTCACATTGTCGAAATTGATCTGCATCCATTCAATATGCCTGTCGGCGCGTGTCACCTGTTTCGTTCCCTGGTGAATAGGCATTTCTATACAGAGTAGGGGAAGGCCGGTGCGGGCACACAGGGTTGAGGTAACCGCGGAATCAATTCCACCCGACACACCTATTACAAAACCTTTGCAACGGGCATTTACCGCGTACAACTTTAACCAATCCACTATATGATCTACTACTTTTCCAGTTTGCATTTGGATATTTTATTAGATTGAAATCAACTAACTTAGCGGCCGTAAAAATATAACCTGTAGGGCGTAATAAAAAATATGCATCATAATTGTAAAGAAAAGATTAGCAGGCTGTTTGTACTGATAGCTATTATTTCTGTTTTTGGCTGTAAACAGACCGACCGGATAGCCGATGAAATAGCAGCGATAGAAATCGATCTGAAGATCAGCAGGTTCGACCGGGAATTTGCAGAAGCAGGGCCTGAAGATCTGCCGGAGCTCAAGAACAAGTATCCATTTCTTTTTCCCGTGCAGTATCCAGATAGCCTTTGGATAAAGAAAATGCAGGATAGCCTGCAAATTGAGCTAATGGCGGAGGTGGGCCAGGCATTTAACGAGTTGGATGCCATAGAAAACGATTTGGAAGATCTGTTAAAACATATTGTTTACTATTTTCCAGAGATCAGTGTACCCCAGGTGATCGCCCTTACCTCTGAAGTGGATTACAACAATCGGGTGATTCTTGCTGATTCACTTTTGCTTATAGGATTAGACAACTATCTGGGAGCCGATCATCGTTTTTACTCAGGTATCGATCGATATATTGCCGAGGATCTCGATCAGAAGTTTCTGTTAAGTGATGTGGCTTCAGTTTATGCCAATCAGCTTGTAAAATATCCTGACAACCGCAATTTTCTGGCCCGGATGATCTTTTATGGAAAAATACTTTTCCTTAAGGATAAATGGATGCCTGAGGCTTCCGATGGAGAAAAGATTCACTTTACAGAAGATCAAATGCTCTGGACAGAGGCAAATGAAGAAGAGATTTGGAGGTATTTTATCGAGAATGAATTGTTATACAGCACCGATCAGGAACTGGGACCAAGATTTCTCGATCCGGCCCCTTTCTCAAAATTCAGATTGGAATTCGACGGTGAATCTCCGGGAAGATTGGGACGCTATATGGGATGGAGGATCGTAAGGGTTTTTATGGAAAACAACGACTTAAGTCTGCGGGAGATGATTATACTCCCGGCGGAAGAAATATTTAAAAATTCAAGATATAAACCCAATAAATAGGATATGGGAAAACTACATCGATCGCAGATTACCCTAACAGTGGCCTTAGATGAGAACCGGGTACCCGAAAAGCTCACCTGGTCAGCTGAGGATGGGGGAATTCGGGAGGAAGAAGCCAAGGCCATGCTGCTTTCAGTCTGGGATAGCAAGCAAAAAGAATCGCTTAAAATTGATCTATGGACCAAAGATATGCCGGTAGACGAGATGAAGATCTTTTTTCACCAGACTCTTGTATCGCTTTCAGATACTTTTTTTAAAGCGACCCAGGATGAAAAAATGACCGCCAGCATGAAAGAGTTCTGCAGCTATTTTGCTGAAAAACTTGAATTACAATAGAATTTTACAAGGATTTACTTCCTATGCTGGCTTACGGTATCCGGTTTAAGCATGTAAGGAAGTCTCATTTGGTCTGACTTAACTAAAACCAGCCCGCCAGGTTAATCGAGTAAGTATAATATTTTGGAGAAATTAGCCCTAGAAAAGATCGTTTTTGTTTACAATGCCGATTCGGGCAAACGAAATGCTATTCTAGACAGCCTCCACAAGGTGTTGCAACCTTCAACCTATAACTGCAAGCTTTGTGATATTACCTTTGGAGTTTTTCAGGAGAAGAAGGAGTGGAAGGATTTTCGAACCACTTATGGCCACGAGATGGAATTCCTGCATAAGGATGAATTTAAAAAGGCCTATGCTTCGAAATTCGGATACCGATTTAGTTTTCCCATCGTGCTTGCGGCGGTTTCAGAGAATCTTGAAGTGCTGATAAATACCGAAGAACTAAACACTCTCCCCGATGCCAATGCTCTGATCAACCTGATCAGGGAAAGAGTTTCGTAAGTCGGGTTCTATTGATTCTTATAGAATTGTCGGTTGATACCTTCAATATAATCCAGTACTTCTTCCCTCCCTGTTTGCTTTGCAGATGAGGTGATAAAATAGGGTGGCAGTTCTTCCCAGACACCATCGAGTAGTTCTTTTAGATAAGACGAAACATGTTCTCCCTGTGCTTTGGGCTTTAATTTATCAGCTTTTGTAAATATGATGGCAAAAGGGATCTGATGGGTACCCAGCCATTCCATAAATCGCAGATCTACTGCCTGGGCTCTGTGCCTGATATCGATCAGCACAAATGCAGTGATTAACTGTTTGCGATTGTCGAAATAATCGCGGATATATTTCTGAAATGTCTTTTTGTCTTTTTTGGATACCCGGGCATAACCATAACCAGGCAGATCTACCAGAAACCAGTTGTTATTGATCTTAAAGTGATTGATCAATTGGGTTTTTCCCGGTCTTCCTGAGGTCTTGGCCAGATGCTTTTGTCCTGTTAGCATATTGATGAGCGACGACTTCCCCACATTAGAGCGTCCGATAAAAGCATATTCAGGGATTGGCTCCTGTGGGCATTCAGCCACATTGGAGTTGCTCATTACAAATTTTGCAGAGCTGATTTTCATATAGTTAACTAGAATTGACGCTTCTGGAGCCAGGCATCAAGGATCAAATTGAATTCATTCGGATGTTCCATCATAGGGGCATGACCGCATTTTTCAATCCAGAATAGCTCTGAATCAGGAAGCAATTCGTGAAATTCCGTGGCTACATTAGGAGGGGTAACCGAGTCGTTTTCGCCCCAAATGATACAGGTTGGGGTTTTCATCTTAGGAAGATCCTTAGACATGTTATGCCTTATGGCGCTTTTAGCAATTGCCAATGTTTTAACCAGCTTTATTCGATCGTTTACGGTCGCAAATACTTCATCTACAATTTCCTTGGTGGCCACTGCAGGGTCGTAAAACACATCCTGTGCTTTTTTCTTGATGAACTCGTAATCACCGCGCTTGGGATAGCCATCACCCATGGCACTTTCGTATAGGCCCGAACTTCCGGTAATTACTAAAGCCTTCACCTTCTCGGGATATAGTTTACTGTGTAATAGCCCGATATGTCCGCCAAGAGAGTTTCCCAGGAGGATCACCTCTTTAAATCCCTTGAATTCGATAAACTTCTCGAGATATATCGCAAAATTCTTAACGTTGGTTTTCAGCATAGGCATGCTGTAAATAGGTAATTCGGGGATGAGCACTTTATAGCCTTTTTTGGGAAAATAATCGGTCACCCCGTGAAAATTGCTCAATCCTCCCATCAGACCGTGCAAGATTATCATCGGTGTGCCTTCTCCAACCTCAATATACCTGAATTTTCCTTCCTTAATAATGTGATCTTCCATCTACAGAGTGCTTACTGTATCAGTGGGCAAATATAGGCATTTCATAATAATAGACTGATTTTTATAAAAATCTCGAAATGCTTATACACTATTGTTTTAAGGCTGTTCTGAAAGTATTGGCAGATACGAAGATTGCATAAGTGGATGTTGTTTTAGGACTGGAAACGACACTAATGCTCAATTTTTTTGTAGTTAAAGTGGTAATTTGTGGTAAATAGTGGTAATAATTTCTATATATTTGAGTTTATAATAAATAAACCGACCATCTTTAAGTGATTAGTTTCATAGGAACATATGAGTGTAAAGCTGATACCAAAGGTAGGGTAATGATTCCTGTTACCCTAAAGAATCAGATGGCTCCTTTACTCAGTAAGGGCTTCGTGATCAAGCGGTCTGTATTCCAGCCTTGCCTCGAACTGTATCCTATGGAAGAGTGGAATCTGTTGATGGAGAAAATGAACAAAAAGAACAGATTCCGCAAAAGGAACAACGATTTTATCCGAAGATTTTCAGCAGGGGTAAAGCCTGTGGAAATCGATTCAACCGGCCGATTACTTATCCCAAAAAATTTAGTCTCCATCGCAGGGATCAAAAAAGAAGTGGTGCTGAGTTCGGCTATCAATATTATAGAAATATGGGATAAAGATGGTTATGAAAAAGTCCTGGAAGAAACTGCCGAAAACTTTGCGGAATTGGCAGAAGAAGTAATGGGAGATGATGAAGGCGAAGTATCATGATCCGGTACTGCTGGAGGAAGCAGTAAACGGTCTTAAGATCAATGAAAACGGAATATATGTGGATGTTACCTTCGGTGGTGGAGGTCATTCCAGAGAAATATTGAGGAAACTGGGAAAGAATGGCTTGCTGTTAGCTTTTGATCAGGATGAAGAGGCATTAGCCAATACAATCAACGATGAACGCTTTAAGCTGATCAATGAAAATTTTAGGTACATCAGGCAGTTTTTAAAATTCAATAGCATAACTCAGGTGGATGGTATACTTGCAGATTTTGGGGTTTCCTCGCACCAGTTCAATACGGCAAGCAGAGGATTTTCGACCCGTTTCGATGCCGATCTGGACATGAGGATGAGTACTCGTACCGAGTTATCAGCTTTTGAGATACTCAATAATTATGAGCATAGTCAATTGCGCGATATTTTCTATTCATACGGAGAATTACGCAATGCTGGTGGAATTGCAAAGGCCATTCTCGATTTCAGGGAAAGGCAAACGGTTAAGACCACTTCAGATATAAAGGAGGCCTTGAAAAAGCATTTGCCAAGGCAACGGGAAAACAAGGTGCTGGCACAACTTTTCCAGGCGATCCGCATCGAGGTGAATCAGGAGTTGGCGGCGATACGGGAATTTCTATTGCAGACACCCGAATTGATCAAAAAAGGAGGGCGCCTATGCATCATAAGTTACCATTCTCTGGAAGATCGTTTGGTTAAGCGTTTTATCAGGAGTGGACAATTTGAAGGCGAACCAGAAAAAGATCTCTATGGGCGGGTAAAGCTTCCCTATAAAAGAATTGGAAAGCTCATTGTACCCGGAGAAGAAGAAATAAGAAATAATCCCAGGGCAAGAAGTGCCAAACTCAGGATTGCAGAAAGAATATAAGACAATAATGATAATCTGATGAAAAAGGGTTTTTTAGATCTCTTGAAAGGCAAGTTTTTAGTGAGTGGCGATGCTCCTAAAAACTGGTTGTTTATTATTTATGCCTCTTCCCTGGCAACGGTAATGATCGCCAGCTCACACAGTGCAGATCGCAAGGTGCATCAGGTCGCGGAGCTCAATGAGGAAGTCAGGGAACTAAGAAGTGAATTTGTTGATATGCGCTCCGATGTGCAGCGCCTAAAACTCGAGTCGACCGTCACCAACTATGTTGAGGAAAAAGGATTGACACCATCGGAAACACCTCCTAGAAAAATCATTGTAAAAACAGTAGCTGAATAAATGGCCATCAAGGAAAAGAACATAATGATCCGTTTATATGTGGTGGCATGTTGCCTTTTCCTTTTCGCCAGCGCTGTTGGGGCTAAACTGGTGAGTATCCAGATGGTGCATGGAGAAAAATACAAGGCGCTGGCTATGAAGCGTACCGAGAAAATGTTTACCATTGCTCCTAACCGGGGGAATCTATATTCAGACGATGGTAGTCTCCTCGCCACCTCAGTTTCCAAATATACTATTCGCTTCGATGCGGTTACTGTAGGTCAGAAAAACTTTGAAGAACATATAGAGGCTCTTTCCAATTCCCTCTCCGGGATGTTTCAAAAACCAGCTTCCTACTATGAGGAAATCCTCCGGAAAGCCCGTATAAACCAGAATCGCTATGCGCTCATCGCAAGGAATGTGGAATATACCGATTATTTAAAGCTTAAAACATTTCCCCTTTTTAATCTGGGTCCGAACAAAGGTGGCATTATCGCAGAACAACGCACTGTTAGAGAACATCCACTGGGTAAGATCGCAGAACGCAGCGTAGGATATGAACGTTTCGATGAAAATGGTTACGCCACAAGAGTGGGACTTGAAGGCGCATTCGGGCAATATTTGAGAGGTGTTGAAGGAAAGCGTCTGAAACAAAAGATCGCAAAAGGGCAATGGAAGCCCATCGGCCTGAACAATATAGTGGAACCAAAAGACGGATATGATGTTATTTCTACCATCGACATCAATATTCAGGATATCGCTCATCATGCCTTGCTATCCCAACTGGAGAAATATAAGGCAGATCATGGAAGTGTGATCGTGATGGAGACGGGGACAGGGGAAATTAAAGCCATATCAAATTTAGGGCAGACCGAAGATGGAAAGTATTACGAACGTTTAAATTATGCCATCGGAGAATCTCATGAGCCCGGTTCTACTTTCAAACTCATGTCCCTGGTAGCGGCGCTGGAAGATAAAGTGGTAGATACAAGCGATGTCATCGATACCGAAAAGGGAAGATGGAGAATTTACGATCGCACTGTAAGGGATTCAAAACACGGGGGTTATGGAAAAATTTCGGTGGCGGATGCCTTTGTGGTTTCTTCAAATACTGCATTTGCCAAAATGATCCACAACGGATATAAAGAAAGGCCCGAGCAATTTGTCAATAGCCTTATGGATCTTGGGCTGCACCGCGAACTGGGCATGCCGATCAAGGGCGAAGGCAAACCGGTGTTGCGCTCACCCGGAGATAAGGGATGGTCTGGTATTTCTCTCGCGTGGATGTCGCACGGCTATGAGGTTGCACTAACACCTTTACAGACTCTGGCATTTTATAACGCCATAGGCAATGGGGGTGAATTATTGCGACCAAGACTGATCAAGGAAGTCAGGGAATGGGATAAGACTATCTATAGTTTCCAAAAAGAAGTAATCGATCCGTCTATCTGTTCAGATGAGACAATCGCTAAGGTACAACAGCTCTTAAAGGATGTGGTTGAAAAGGAGAATGGAACAGCACATAGACTTTATTCACCCAATTTTTCCATGGCCGGTAAAACAGGTACTGCTCAAAAGAATTATGTAGCCAAGGATCCAGATAAGCTGGCCTATATCTCCACTTTTGCGGGCTATTTCCCAGCCGAGAATGCTAAGTACTCATGTATTGTAGTCATTCACGAACCAGATAAAAGTGTGGGTTATTACGGCGCAGATGTATCCGGACCGGTTTTTAAATCGATTGCAAGAAAGATATATGCCAATAATCCTCTGATTGAGGAGGTAGAGAATTTAGAACCCGAGAATAGCCAGTTGGATAAAGAATACAAGCGCTATTTCGTTGATGCCCAAAAAGAATACCACACAGTGCCTAATGTAAGGGGAATGTGCGGAATGGATGCTATAGCCCTTTTGGAAAACCTTGGGATCAAAGTAGAAGTCATTGGAAATGGCAAAGTGAAAAGGCAGTCCGTTACGCAGGGAACCAGCCTTAATAAGGTCGAGAAAATAGTACTGGAACTATCATGAAGTCGCTAAAGGATATATTATATGGTGTTAGCCTCTCGGCGGTGAGCGGCTCTACGGATATCGATATCCACAAGCTTCAGTTCGATTCCAGGGCGGTACAGGAGATGGATGCTTTTGTAGCTATAAGGGGCAGTCTGGCCGATGGTCATAAATATATACATAAGGCTATACAGTCAGGGGCTCATGCCGTTATTTGTGAGGAATTTCCTGAGCAACTTTTAGACGATATCACTTATATAGAAGTGGATAACGCAAAAAAGGCCTTATCCGTGATGGCCTCAAATTACTACGATCTGCCCTCGAGGAATCTAAAACTGGTAGGAGTAACCGGCACCAATGGTAAAACTACAGTGAGCACTTTGCTGTATCAGTTATTTAAGAAAGCCGGTTTTAAAGTGGGCCTTATCTCCACCATCAGGATTATGGTCGACGATAAGGAATATCCCACCCAACTTACCACTCCAGATGCCCTGACTATCAACAAGTATCTATTTCTGATGAATGAAGCAGGGGTGGAATTTTGCTTTATGGAGGTTAGTTCACACGGTATTGATCAGTATCGCACTAAAGGACTCGATTTCAGTGGGGCAATCTTTACCAATCTATCCCACGATCACCTCGATTACCATAAAACTTTTAAAGACTATCGGGATACCAAGAAAAGGCTTTTTGACGATCTGCCTAAGAAAGCCTTTGCGCTGTCGAATGTAGACGATAAGAATGGTCTGGTCATGTTACAGAATACCAGGGCCAGAAAATTTACCTATGCTCTAAAAACATTTGCTGATTACAGGGCTCAGGTTCTGGAAAATCAGTTTAGTGGACAGTTGTTAAAAATAGATGAGAATGAACTTTGGACCAGGCTTATAGGCCAATTTAATGCTTACAACATACTCGCAATTTATGCAACTGCCGACTTACTTGGGTTGCAAAAATTAGAAATACTCAAATTGCTGAGTGAACTGGAGAATGTAGATGGCAGGTTTCAATATTACATATCCAAAGAAAGAATTACGGCTATAGTCGATTATGCCCATACGCCGGACGCACTCAAAAATGTATTGGATACTATCCATGCATTGAGGACTGGAAATGAAAACGTCATCACCGTCGTGGGGTGTGGTGGTGATCGTGACAAGTCGAAGCGTCCGGTAATGGGTCATATCGCATCGGAGATGAGCAACAAAGCCATTTTTACCTCAGACAACCCGAGGAACGAGTTGCCGATGGAGATTATCAATGACATGGAAAAGGGGGTAGAGCCGCAAAATTCTGCCAAGACACTGTCTATAGAAGATCGGCGACAGGCGATTAAAACGGCCTGCCAACTTGCACTGGAAAACGACATTATTCTGGTGGCAGGGAAAGGCCACGAAACTTATCAGGAAAGGAACGGAGAGCGGGTAGATTTTGACGATTTTAAAATTGTAAAAGAAGTATTAAGCAGTTTGAGCAAATAAAAGAACGGAACCACCTTTTGGTGGTGGTTTTAAGGCACCTATATGTTGTACTATCTATTTGAATATTTAGAGCAGGAATATCAGTTCCCGGGGGCGACACTTTTTCAGTTCCTGACCTTCCGGGCGGCTATGGCAGTATTGCTCTCACTTATTCTCGCCACCGCTTTTGGTAAAAGGGTGATCAATTTTTTACGGAGGAAGCAGATCGGTGAAACGGTACGTGATCTGGGGCTTGAAGGACAGCAACAGAAAACCGGTACTCCTACCATGGGAGGAATCATCATAATATTATCGACGCTGGTTCCGGTTCTATTGCTGGCCCGCCTTGATAATGTCTACATCATTCTCCTTATTGTCACCACAGTCTGGATGGGTGCTATCGGATTTGTAGATGACTATATAAAGACCTTTAAAAAGAACAAACAAGGACTAAAAGGAAGATTTAAGGTGCTCGGACAGGTGGTGCTGGGACTAATGGTGGGAACCACACTCTATTTTCATCCAGAGGTGACCATGAAAGATAAGAATAGGACCATCATCACAAAAAACTATACGGTAGAACAGATAGAGGGTAAAGAGATTAAATCTACCAAAACCAATATTCCATTTTTTAAGAACAACGAGCTCGATTATGCCAAATTACTCGGATGGGCCGGTGAAGGTGCTGAGAAATATGCCTGGCTGCTATTTATTCCAATTGTCATATTCATTGTGACCGCCGTTTCTAACGGAGCAAATCTAACCGATGGCGTAGACGGGCTGGCAGCGGGCACCTCTGCTATAATTGTACTATCACTGGGGATTTTTGCATGGGTTTCGGGTAATATAATTTTCTCGGAGTACCTGGATATCTTCTTTATACCTAGGTCTGAGGAACTCGTGGTATTCAGTGCTGCATTTGTAGGAGCCCTGGTAGGATTCCTCTGGTACAATACATTTCCCGCTCAGGTTTTTATGGGAGATACCGGCAGCCTTACCATTGGCGGGGTAATTGCCGTCATCGCTTTAATTGTAAGAAAAGAACTGTTGATACCGCTTTTATGCGGAATATTCTTTGCCGAGTCCCTGTCGGTGATGATACAGGTGAGCTATTTCAAATTCACCAAGCGCAAGAACGGGGAAGGCAAGCGGGTGTTTTTAATGGCACCCCTGCATCACCACTATCAAAAGAAAGGATATCACGAAAGTAAAATAGTCACCAGGTTCTGGATTATTGGGATTTTACTGGCCATTGTAACTATAGTGACTTTGAAAGTGAGGTAAATGGCGCAACTGGTAGTGCTTGGAGCAGGTGAGAGCGGAATAGGAACTGCTGTTCTGGGGTTAAAAAAAGGATTTGAAGTTTTTGTTTCCGATAATGGGAGCATACAGGAAAAATATAAAAACGTTCTTAAAAATCTTGAAGTTGAATGGGAAGAGGAAGGCCATTCTCAGGATCGTATACTAAAGGCCGATCTGGTGATGAAAAGCCCTGGTATACCCGATAAGGCACCCCTGGTAGAGATTTTACTCCAGAAGGGGATCCCGGTGATTTCTGAAATAGAGTTTGCAGCGGCATATACCGATGCAACCATTATCGGGATTACGGGAAGCAACGGCAAAACCACCACCACCATGCTTACCCACCATATACTAAGTGAAGGAGGGTTAAATGTAGGTATGGCGGGGAATATCGGAGATAGTTTTGCCCGGATGGTTGCTGAAAAAAATCACGATTACTACGTGTTGGAGATTAGTAGTTTCCAGTTAGATGGGATCAGAGATTTTAAACCGCATATCGCTGTCCTGACGAACATAAGCCCGGATCATCTCGATCGCTACGACTACTCTTTTGAAAAGTATGTAGCATCGAAGTTCAGGATCACCGAGAATCAGGTTGAATCGGATTATTTCATTTATGATGCTGATGATACTGCGATTCAAAAAAGGCTGGCCGCCAATCCCATTGAAGCCAGATTATTGCCTTTTGCACTCAACGGAGTTTTAGCACAAGGGGCATATATCGAAAAAAATAACATAATAATTAAATCAAAAAACAAAACGGTGCAGATGAATAAGCAAAATATTGCATTAGAGGGAAAACACAACTTAAAGAATACCATGGCCGCATCTATGGTGGCTAATTTGGTCGGAATAAGAAAGGAGTCTATCAGGAATAGTATACAAAACTTTCATGGTGCTCCCCACCGACTCGAAAAAGTCCTGAAAATCCATCATGTACAGTATATAAACGATTCGAAAGCCACGAACGTGAATGCCACCTTCTTTGCATTAGACAGCATGTCTACTCCTGTAGTGTGGATAGTAGGAGGTGTTGATAAGGGTAACGACTACAGGGAGCTGATGCCTCTGGTGCGTGAAAAAGTAAAGGCGATCATTTGCCTCGGAATGGATAATACCCGAATAAAAGAATCATTTGGCAACGTGGTAGACCTTATGGTCGAAACTTTTGCTATGAGCGAAGCAGTAAAAGTGGCCTACAAGATTGCCGAAAGAGGCGATTCGGTTTTGTTGTCGCCGGCCTGTGCCAGTTTTGATCTGTTCGATAATTACGAGGACAGGGGAGATCAATTTAAAGAGGCGATCAAGAATTTATAGAGATGAAAAGGTTCTTTTCAAACATCCAGGGAGATAAGGCTATATGGGGCGTCGTGGCCCTGCTGGCCCTTTTCTCTTTTTTGCCCGTTTATAGTGCAAGTAGTAACCTGGTGTATGTTGTAGGTAAAGGAACCACACTTGGTCATTTAGTTAAACACGGACTCCTATTATTTCTCGGATTTGGAATCATATATGGAGTTCACAGAATCCCGACGCATTATTTTAAGGGCCTGTCCATAATAGCGATGCCGGTAGTGATACTGCTCCTTGTCTATACTTTGGCACAAGGGACTACTATTGAGGGAGCAAACGCAAGTAGATGGATCCGCTTGCCCTGGGTTGGTATAACATTCCAAACTTCCAACCTGGCAGGAGTAGTGCTGATGATCTATATCGCCCGTTATCTTACCAAGATCCGCGACCGGAAAATCACCTTTAATGAAAGTATTTTACCGCTGTGGTTACCTGTTTTTCTGGTCCTGTCGTTGATCTTGCCTGCCAATTTTTCTACAGCAGCTATAATTTTCTTTATGGTTTTGGTGCTTTGTTTTCTGGGAGGATATCCTTTAAAATATCTCACTGTTATGGTGGGGACCGGACTAATTTGCCTGGTGATGTTCGTACTGACAGCAAAAGCAATCCCGGATGTTTTCCCAAACCGGGTGGACACATGGATGAGCAGGGTAGAAAGCTTTTGGGATCCCGCAGATACAGAAGCGGATTATCAGATCGAAAAGGCTAAGATCGCTATCGCAAGCGGTGGAATTGTAGGTCAGGGGGCTGGCAAGAGTGTCATGAAGAATTTTCTGCCTCAATCCTCCTCCGATTTTATCTACGCCATTATTATTGAAGAATATGGACTTGTGGGTGGATTTGCCCTAATGTTCTTTTATCTGTTGTTATTATTCAGGATTGTCGTGGTAGCCAATAGCAACCATTCGGTTTTTGGAAAACTTCTGGTTGTGGGAGTTGGCCTGCCTATTGTATTCCAGGCCTTGATCAATATGGCGGTAGCGGCCGAGTTATTTCCTGTTACCGGGCAAACATTGCCGCTTATAAGTAGCGGGGGTACTTCGATATGGATGACCTGCCTGGCGATTGGAATTGTACTCAGTGCCAGCATTAAGAGAGAAGGGGAAGAACAACAGTCTGAAATAGATAATACAAATCCTTTAGAAGTATTGAGTGGGCAACTATAGATTCATACTTTCTGGAGGTGGCACCGGCGGCCATATTTATCCCGCCATTGCCATTGCAAATGAATTAAAACAAAGGTTTCCTGAGGCCGAATTTTTATTCGTGGGAGCCAAAGGTAGAATGGAAATGGAAAAGGTGCCTCGGGCCGGCTATAATATTGAAGGATTATGGATTAGTGGAATACAGAGGAAGATAACGTTAAAAAACCTCTTATTCCCACTGAAATTGATAAGTAGTTTGATAAGATCGAGAGGAATATTGAATCGTTTTAGACCAGATGTTGTTATCGGTACTGGTGGATTCGCCAGCGGACCAGTGTTGCGTATGGCGGCGGCTAAAAGGATACCTTGTGTTTTACAGGAACAAAATTCTATTGCAGGGATCACCAATAAATGGCTGGCCCCTAAGGCCGATAAGATATGTGTGGCCTACGACAGTATGGAGCGCTTCTTTCCGGCAGATAAAATAGTAAAAACCGGAAATCCGGTTCGCGATAATATACTGACGGCCAATGCTGAACCAGCAAGCTCCCGGGAGTTTTTTAAACTCGATCCGGAACGCAATACATTACTTGTTATCGGTGGTAGCCTGGGATCACGCAGGATCAATGAGCTGATAGCTTCAAATCTCGATTTTTTCGAATCCCTTGGGCTTCAATTGATCTGGCAATGTGGACAGTATTACTATGATAATTATAAGACCTGCGAAACGAGTCACATAAAAGTCTACGATTTTATCAATAGGATGGACCTGGCCTACGACGCAGCAGATATAATTATTTCAAGGGCAGGAGCCGGATCGGTCTCTGAGCTTTGTATAGTTGGCAAGCCGGTACTTTTTATACCCTCCCCTAATGTTGCCGAGGATCATCAGACCCGGAATGCAGAAGCACTGGTCTCGAATAATGCTGCCTTGATGCTGAGGGAAGCCGAATTGGAGCGAGATTTTGAAGCGGTTTTTAGCAGGTTGATCCATTCGGCCATGGAGCGAAATCAGCTCAGTGAGGAAATTAAAAAACTGGCACTGCCTCATGCGACAATCGAAATTGCAGACCAGGTGGAAAAACTTATCAAAATAGAACAAACCGATCATTAACTAAATGGAGCGAGGATTGCCGCATATCGATCATTACCAAAACCTTTACTTCATAGGTATAGGAGGGATTGGTATGTCTGCGCTGGCAAGATACTTCCATAGTATGAAGAAGAATGTAGCTGGCTATGATCGGACGGAAACACCGCTCACGCAGGAACTCGCTTCGCTGGGGATCGATATTCATTATAAGGACGAGTTGAATTTGATCCCACAAGCATATAGGGATAAAGATAAAACCCTTGTTATTTTTACACCAGCAGTCCCGAATACCCACTTGCAGCTTAATTTTTTCCGCTCAGGTGGATACCGTATAATGAAACGATCGGAGGCGCTGGGGATGATTACCCGTAGTAGTTTCTGCTTTGCTGTGGCCGGCACACATGGGAAAACCACAACTTCGAGTATTCTGGCACACCTGCTTCGCGAAACGGGAGTGCCTCTTACTGCTTTCCTGGGTGGAATTTCCGAGGATTTTAACAGCAATTTCCTATTTGAAGGATCCGATTATACCGTGGTGGAAGCCGATGAATTCGACAGGTCATTTCTACAACTTAGACCCGATGTGGCTTGTATTACCTCGGTAGACGCAGACCACCTTGATATTTATGGTACAGAATCTGAGATACTCAGTTCCTTTATCGAGTTCGCCGGTCAGCTAAAATCATCAGGCCAACTATTTGTGCGAAACGGGCTCCCAATTTCCGGAACCACGTATGGTATCGAAGACGACTCGGACTATTGTATAAGAAATTTAAGAATTGAACATGGCACCTACATATTTGATTTGGGAACTCCTGAGACGATTATCAAAGGAGTGCGATTTAACAAACCAGGACGGCATAATTTGCTCAATGGATTAGTGGCTTTTGCGATGGCGATACAGGCAGGTCCCCCGCCGTATCGCCTTGCCGAAGCTTTAGAATCGTTTAAAGGTGTTCAAAGACGTTTCTCCTACTGTATTAAAGAGCTGGAATTTGTCTTTATCGATGATTATGCGCATCACCCAGCAGAAATCGATGCGGTTTTCCAGGCGATTCAGGAAATGCACCCCGACAAACGAGTGGTGGCGGTATTCCAACCACACCTGTACTCGAGGACTCAGGATTTCGCTCAGGATTTTGCAGCCAGTCTGTCAAAATTCGATAGTATCCTGCTGCTAGACATCTACCCGGCCAGGGAAGAACCCATAGAGGGTGTCACCTCCCGATGGCTGCTTGATAAAATTAAAAATCCGAATAAAAAACTTGTAAATAAAGAGAATCTGGTTAAGGAAATTCTAAGCCAAAAACCTCAGGTGCTCATCACCATGGGCGCGGGCGATATCGGACTTGAAATTCCAAGACTAAAAAAAGAACTTGAATATGCGTATTAATTGGAATTATTTAAAATTATTCTTCTTATTTATTTGTGTTACAACGCTTTATGCGTTTTCGAACCAACGTAATGCTAAGAGGGAAATCAGCGGAATTGAGCACGAATTCGTTGGGGAAGAGAGTTTGTTTGTAAACAGGGATATGGTTAATAAATTGTTAATACAAAATTACGGAAGCCTTAAAAATGTGCCTAAAGAAAAGGTAGTTTTGAATACTATAGAAGAGGTCATTGAGACCGACGAAATGGTGAAAATTGCCCAAGTCTACCTTACAGTTAACGGTGAACTTAAATCTAAAATCGAGCAAAGGCAACCTATCGGACGAGTAGAGGGAGTTTCGAAATTTTACTTGGACAAGGACGGTAAGTCCATGCCTTTATCCAGGATATACTCTGCACGCGTACCAATCATAACGGGTGAAATTACGGGTAAAAGTCTCGAAGATGTTTATGTGATTTTGAAATACATAAATAAAGACGATTTTTTGCGCAAGAATGTAATAGGCATACACATCGAGGAGGAAGAAAACTACCAGCTTAAATTCAGGCTCGAAAGTTTTGTAGTTCAATTGGGAGATGTGAAGGACCTTGAAGAGAAGTTCAACAATTTTAAAGCTTTCTACACGAAGGCAAACCGGGATAAAACCCTGGATAACTATTTAGTAGTGAGTCTTGAATTCAATAACCAGGTTGTATGTACCAAAATTTAGATCAGTATGGAACACACTAATTACTCTGTCGGTTTAGACATAGGAACCACTAAGATAGTGGCCATTATTGGCAAAGAGAATGAATACGGGAAAATTGAGGTTATGGGAATCGGAAGGTCTAAAAGCCTTGGCGTACACCGCGGTGTGGTGAATAATATCACCCAGACCATCCGCTCTATACAACAGGCAGTTGAGCAGGCCGAAGAAAATTCGGGCTTAAAGATAGGTTCGGTGGTTGTTGGTATTGCCGGACAGCATATTCGCAGCCTCCAGCATAGCGATTATATCACAAGGGCGAATTCAGAAGAGGTGATCAATGAAGACGATCTCGAAAAGCTTTGTAATCAGGTATACAAATTGGTTATGCTACCGGGCGAGGAGATCATTCATGTATTGCCACAGGAGTACAAGGTCGACGGTCAGGCAGAAATAAAAGAACCTATCGGCATGTATGGCGGACGTCTGGAAGCCAATTTCCATGTGGTTGTGGGCCAGGTGTCGTCGATAAAGAATATCGGTCGATGCATAAAAAGCGCAGGCCTGGATCTCGCAAACATCACCCTGGAACCTCTGGCCTCTTCCGATGCTGTGCTAAGTCAGGAAGAAAAGGAAGCCGGTGTTGCACTTATCGATATAGGAGGTGGTACTACCGATCTGGCGATCTTCAAAGATGGCATTATCAGGCATACTGCCGTGATCCCCTTCGGAGGAAATGTCATTACGGAAGATATCAAGGAAGGATGTTCCATTATAGAAAAGCAGGCCGAATTATTAAAGATCAAATTTGGTTCAGCCTGGCCAGGGGAGAATCGCGATAATGAAATAGTATCGATTCCCGGGTTAAGGGGTCGAGAGCCTAAGGAAATTACACTTAAAAACCTGTCGAAGATCATTCACGCCAGAGTAGTGGAGATTGTTGAACAGGTTTATGTGGAGATCAAGAATTACGGTCACGATGAACAAAAGAAAAAGCTTATTGCCGGGATTGTACTGACCGGTGGAGGAAGCCAGTTAAATCATCTGAAACAATTGGTGGAATACATCACCGGTATGGATACGCGTATAGGTTATCCGAATGAACACCTCGCCGGAGATTCCGATCAGGAGATCGCGAGCCCTTTGTATGCAACGGCTGTCGGTTTATTGATGAACGCAGTGGAAAATCAGGGAAGAAGCGAGCTTGACGGAGAAGAGGAGGAAGAATTAGTCCTTGAGGCTCAACAGGAAATGTCAGCCGAGATGGGTGGAACCAGGAATCGCAAATCTGTTTTTGATAAGTGGTCGGAAAAATTAAAGGATTTTTTAGACAACGCAGAATAAACTAAAATACAGTAAACACGTAATAACCAGTAATATAAAAACCATGAGCAAGAACACTGATTTTGACGGAATAGCTTTCGATCTGCCAAAAAACCAGAGTAATGTTATAAAAGTAATTGGAGTAGGTGGTGGTGGCAGCAATGCTATCAATCACATGTTCCAGGCGGGGATCAATGGAGTAGATTTTGTGATCTGTAACACCGATGCACAAGCGCTTCAAAATAGTCCCGTGCCCAATAAAATCCAATTGGGAGTCTCACTCACCGAAGGCCTGGGCGCAGGGGCCAACCCCGAAATAGGGGAGCAGGCAGCCCTGGAAAGCATGGAGGAAATTAAAAACATGCTGGACTCTAACACGAAGATGATTTTCATCACAGCCGGGATGGGGGGAGGAACAGGTACTGGTGCTGCTCCTGTCATCGCCAGGCAGGCAAAGGAAATGGATGTGTTAACAGTCGGTATTGTTACCATGCCCTTTCAATTTGAAGGGAAGCAAAGGTGTTTGCAGGCGCAACTTGGAATTGAAAACCTGAGGTCGAATGTAGATTCACTGATTGTGATCAATAATAACAAATTGCGTGAGGTTTACGGAAACCTGGGGTTCAAAGCTGGTTTTTCGAAGGCAGATGAGGTGCTGGCAACCGCAGCCAGGGGTATTGCCGAGGTTATTACACATCATTATACACAGAATATCGACCTGCGTGATGCTAAAACGGTACTATCTAATAGTGGTACAGCCATCATGGGATCGTCTAATTCTTCAGGATCGGCGCGAGCACAGGAAGCAATTTCCAAAGCACTTGATTCCCCATTATTGAACGACAACAAGATTACCGGCGCCAAAAATGTACTGCTGCTGATCGTTTCAGGTTCACAGGAAATTACAATAGATGAAATAGGAGAGATCAACGATCACATACAGATTGAGGCGGGTCATAATGCAAACATTATTATGGGTGTTGGCGAAGATGCTAATCTAGGTGACGCCATTGCTGTTACCGTGATCGCCACTGGTTTTAATATGGATCAGCAAAATGAAATCGTCAATACGGAAACAAAAAAGATAATACATACACTTGAGGATGAACAGAAGGCAGAGCACAACCTCACAGAAAATAATGTTGTACATGTATTGGAGGAAGATCAGGAGGTTTTTGAACCTATCATCAAGCACGAACTTAAACAGGAGGAAGAACTACTCGATCTGATACCTACCACAAATTACATCCGGAATTTTAATGTGTTTTATGAAGAGGTGATAGCTGAGCCTGTTTCTGAGGAAGAATTTGTTATCATCGATTCAAAAGAAATGCTCAATGATATTGAAGTGGTAGACCCTGTTGTGGTGAGCGCCGTTACTGAAGAAAAAGACCAGTTTTCACTGAGTTTTGATATGCCATTGAGCTCAGCAGATGAGAAAGAGAATGACGCAGAAAATGTAATTACTTTTTCGCTTGATGATGAGGTAAAAGACCTCGATGTTAAAGACCATGTGGAGGTGATCCCCGTTCTGGAATACAATAAGGAGGGAGAGACCCGTTATAGCCTTGATGATTATATGGAATTGGAGAACCAGTTGACCGGAGCCAAGTCTAAGGCAGAGGAGTTTGAACCCAAGATCGTGGAAGACGAACTGGTATTCGAGAAAAAGGAATTACAGGACGATTCGGAATCTGCAAAACAGGAAGAGACTATGGAGGTCGATCCGGTAAACAGCTCCATCGAGGAAATGCTTCGTGAGCGTGCAGATGAAAGGCGAAGAAAATTAAAGGATTTCAATTATAAGTTTCAGAACAACCTTGGAAATATCGATGAAATAGAGAAAGAACCGGCCTATAAGCGACAAGGAGTAAACCTTGAAGAGAGCCCTAAAGAAGGGAAGATCTCAAGGACGAGCCTTGGTGAGGACAACAACGATGAAATCCAATTGCGCTCCAACAATTCGTTTTTGCACGACAATGTAGATTAAGGAAGCAGCAAAGAATTTATCTAGAATCTAAAAGACCCGGGAATTGAAATGTTCTCGGGTTATTTTTTTATCTTGAGAAGCTAAATTTTTTGATTATGAGTTTACAGGAAAAGGTGATGACAGAAATGAAAAATGCAATGAAAACAAAAGATTCTGTCGGTCTGGAATCGCTTCGGGCGATAAAATCAGCCTTGCTGCTCGCCCAAACAGAAAAAGGAGCTTCCGGAGGTATAAAGGAAGCCGATGAGCTCAAGATCCTTCAAAAATTGGTAAAACAGAGAAAGGATAGCGCTTCTATATATCAGGAACAAGGACGTTCGGACCTGGCAGAACCGGAATTGGCGCAGGCAGCCGTTATAGAAAAGTTTCTTCCCAAACAGCTTGGGCGCGAAGAGATCGAAGGTGTAGTTCTGGAGGTAATATCTCAAACCGGCGCTGAGGGAATGAAGGATATGGGTAAGGTGATGGGTCTTGTTACCAAAAAACTGGCCGGACAGGCCGATGGAAAAACCATTTCGGCTATCGTCAGGGAAAAACTGAGCTCCTGAATTATGCAAAACAAGGACTGGGAGCAACGGTTTACTTTAGAGATAAGCAAGACAGAGAAAAAAATTGCCCAATACGAGGATATGACCCAGCCTATTGCTCCGGATAATGCCATCGGTAGGGTATCGCGTATGGACGCGATCAATAATAAGAGTGTGATGGAAGCGGCACTAAGGAAGGCAAGGGAGCGTTTAGAAGGTCTCAAACGTCACTTAGACAAGCTATCCACACCCGATTTTGGCCTATGTGTAAAATGCCGCGATGAAATTCCTATTGAACGTATTTTTATGGCGCCACAAAGTTCTTTTTGCGTAAATTGCGCTCGCAAATAAATAAGCGCCAATGGCCGCGTAGTTCAACTGGATAGAATATCAGATTTCGGCTCTGAGGGTTGGGGGTTCGAATCCTCCCGCGGTCACTTAAAGCAGAAAATCCATCACATGTTGTGATGGATTTTTCTTTTCCGCAGAACACAGAACTTGTTCTGGAGTTCTAAGGAAAAGAGAGATCAACGGTGTAACGGTTGGATTTTTATTTTCAAGTGGGAGCGCAATGAGGATCACCAGAGGTAATCCCTTAGGGGTCGCGTAAACCCAATGAGTATGCATTGCTTTTTTTTAGTTCTTAAAACACTATTGCTACTACCCAAATTTCTCAACTGGATAGTCCGCCTGAGGCGGATCGGCTCTCAGTGTTGGGGGTTCTCCCGATAGATATCGGGACTCTCTCTGTTACTACAGGCTGGACTGAGTATTTACAAAGGGGAACATAATGAGGATCACAACGCTCTGGCGTTGTAATCCGGGTAAGCAGTATTCAGTTTTCATCAGGCAGTATTAATGGAGGTTACAAAGTACTTGTGCAGACAGCAATTAATGAGGAGTAGATTAGTGTGCATTGAGGATTAAAACCCCGATAGCTACCAGGGGAGTACTTCTGCTATTCACATAAGTATGAATTACTCATGGCATTTTGAAAAATTGTGATTTAATCTATAGTGTAGCATGTTTTAATACTTATTTATTTATTTTTAGGCTCGTATTTTCGTGGATGGTCTTTTTTTCAATAAAAGGTATGTCTGCTCGTGTAATATCCAAATACATAAATATGTAAAGGAATCAAGACAAAACTGATCTCGAACAAAAATCAATTCACTCTTATATTAATCCATTTTAAAAGTACTTCACTATGAGTAAGATCAAAAAAGAAAATTCTATAACACGCCGGGATTTTGTTGGTAAAACATTAACTGCATCGGCAGCTTTTACTATTGTGCCGTCTTTCGCAGTTAGCGGATTGGGGCATACAGCACCCAGTGATAAATTGAATATAGCCGGTATTGGTGTCGGAGGAATGGGTCTTGCTAACCTCAAAAATCTGACATCACAGAATATAGTTGGATTATGTGATGTTGACTGGAAATATGCAAAAGGTGCATTTGATCTGTTCCCGAACGCGAAAAAATATTGGGATTGGCGTAAAATGTTTGATGAAATGGGCAGTGAAATTGACGGAATTGTTGTTGCCACCGCCGATCATACACACGCCATAATTTCGGCTCATGCTATGAACATGGGAAAACATGTATACCTGCAAAAGCCATTAACACATTCGGTATACGAATCCAGACTGCTTTCAAAACTTGCCGCCGCCAATAACGTAGCTACCCAGATGGGTAACCAGGGAGCTTCAGGTGCCGGGGTTGCAGAAACATGTGAAGTTCTATGGAGTGGTGCTATTGGTAATGTAACCAGGGTTGAATCGTTTACAGATCGTCCTATTTGGCCGCAAGGGTTAAATACGCCTCTGAAAGGGGATTGGGTTCCTGAAACATTAGATTGGGATTTATTTATTGGCCCGGCCAAAATGCGTCCTTTCAGTGAAGTATACCATCCATGGAATTGGAGAGGATGGTGGGACTATGGAACTGGTGCCTTAGGCGACATGGCTTGTCATATCCTGCATCCAGTATTTGAAGGCCTTAAATTAGGACATCCTTCTAAAGTTCAGGCGAGTTCAACTTTGTTATTGAATGATTCTGCACCGGTTTCCCAGGCGGTGAAGATGACTTTTCCATCCAGAGGAAAGCAAGGTAAAATGAAATTACCTGAGGTAGATGTACATTGGTACGATGGTGGTGTAAAACCAATGTTACCAGATAACTGGCCTGCAGGCAAGAACCCAAATAAAGATGGTGGTGGTACATACTTCTACGGTACTAAAGATATTCTCCATGTAGGTTGTTATGGTGTTCAGCCAGAATTATTGTCCGGTAGAACAATTAGCGCGGCCAAGACTGAAAGAAGAGTTGAGGAAGAATTGCAGCTTGCCTGGAATGAAGGTGCCCATGAAATGGATTGGGTGCGAGCATGCAAAGAGAGCCCAGAAAACAGAAAGGCTTGTACTTCCGATTTTGCTCAGGCCGGCCCTTTTAACGAAATGGTTGTCATGGGCGTTCTTGCTGTTCGTTTACAGGCCTTGAACAAGACCTTGCACTGGGATGGTGAGAACATGAAGTTCACCAATATTGGTGCCAATGAGGAAATCAGCACCGTAATCAGAGACGGATTTAAAATTCATGATGGTCACCCAACTTTCGACAAGGATTGGACAGAACCTATGAATGCTATAGCGTACTCTCAAGAGCTTATCAAACATACCTATAGAGATGGTTGGTCTTTACCGGATATGCCTAAGTAATAGTTTTAAAATAGTTCAAATCAAATCAATTTAAATATGATGCATAAAAAAGGTTTAATTGTAATATCAAGTCTTGTTATGCTTGCTGTTATATCAAGCTGTAAAACTAAGACCGATAAAAAAGAGGAAGCTGCTGCAGAAACAGAAGTAAAAATGGAAACAGAAGCTCCGATGAACTCACTTACCCAGGCCGAAAAAGAAGATGGATGGGTTATGCTTTTCGATGGTAAAACATCTGAAGGATGGAGAGGTTATAAAAAAGATCATTTTCCCGAGGGATGGCAAATTGTCGATGGCGCTATTCAATGTGTCGGAACGGGCCGTGGTGAAGCAGGAGGTAAAGATGGTGGGGATATCATTTATGATAAAGAATTTCAGAATTTTAATCTTAGCCTGGAATGGAAAATTTCTGAAGGTGGCAACTCGGGTATCTTTTATCTTGGCCAGGAAGAGCTCGATTATATCTGGAAAACAGCCCCGGAAATGCAAGTTTTGGATAATGAGAAACACCCTGATGCCAAGCTTGGAAAAGATGGTAACCGCCAGTCTGGATCCTTATATGATCTAATTCCGGCAAAGCCACAAAATGCAAAGCCGGTGGGAGAGTGGAACAAAGTTGAACTCATTGTTTATAAAGGAACTGTAGTTCATAAAATGAATGGTGAGAACGTGGTTGAATACCATTTATGGACACCAGAATGGGAAGAAATGGTGGCAAATAGTAAGTTTCCTGAACTTAATCCTGAATGGGCTGATGTTGCCTCTAAAGGATACATCGGACTACAAGACCATGGTGATGATGTTTGGTTTAGAAACATAAAGATTAAGGAGCTTTAAAAAGGAGCTTTTACAAGTTTGAGACTGTTTGGTAAAGCAAAGTTTACCAGACAGTCTCTTTTTAGCAAAAGGCTTTTCAAGCTGTCAATCCGAAGCGCTTGACAATCTGAGTGAGCAGGAGGGAAGAAAACCCAAAGAGCACTATCAGACCCCATTGCCTAAAAGTCAGATCTACCAACGATAGAACTTCAACTACCGGCGGAATCAGGTTGGCGATCAACACTATGACCGAACATAACAATATGGCTGCCCAAATCCATTTATTTTTTGTGACTTCATTGATAAAAAACGATGTTTTCCTGGATGTCATATTGAATATATTGAGCAACTGGGCGAGTACCAGGGTGTAGAATGCCATATTGTTGATTTCTTCTGGTCTTAGCTGTAGTCTGATATGCGAATAAAGTGTAATGCCCAGAACGGCCAAGGTGATGCTTAAACCGCAAATAACTGTAGTGATCCAAAGTTTACGGGTCATAATGGGTTCCTGCGGATCTCTGGGTGGCCGATTCATCAGATCTTCTTCGCCTTTACCCAAACCGAGGGCCAAAGCTGGGAATACATCGGTGATCAAATTAAGGAACAGGATCTGCAAGGGTAGCAATGGTGCCGGCAGGACCAAAATGGCTGCCACTCCAACTGATATTATCTCTGCCAGATTACAGGAAAGCAAGTAGACCACAAATTGTCTTATATGCTGGAAAATAAGCCTGCCCTGATGTATGGCAAGCTCCATAGCAGTGAACTTGTCGTTCTTAAGGATAATGTCGGCTGCTTCTCTGGCCACTTCTGTACCACGTAAACCCATGGCGATTCCTATATCAGCTTTTCTCAACGCTGGCACATCATTCACACCATCGCCAATCATACCTATGGTATTGCCTTGCTGCTGAAATAATGTGATCAGATTTAGTTTTTGCCTAGGGGTAACCCTCGCAAATACTTTGGCATTCAGAATCCTTTCTTTTTCCTGTTCCCCTTCATCGATCTGCGAAAGTTCACTGCTATGCACTAGTTTCTTTTCCGATTCGTTTGGCTCCATCAATCCGATCTCATTTGCGATTTTTGTGGCAGTACCAGGATGATCTCCGGTTATCATTATTACTTTTATACCTGCATTTTTATAAACAGTAATGGTGTCCTTAACATCAGCCCTGGGAGGATCTAAAAATCCTATGACCCCTAAGAAGGTCATTCCTCTTAACATTGATTCAAAATCCGGAGGTTCGTTGATGGTTTTGAACGCCATCGCGAGGGTTCTGAACCCCTGTGAGGCCAATTTATCGACGCTTTGATACCAATCTTTATGATTTTTAAACTGCGCCTGAAGTCCATTCTTTACAATGAAGTCACTAAAGTTAACCACCACCTCAAATGCACCTTTTACATATACAGTATACTTATCGGATCTATCTTTTAACACCACTGCCATATACTTCCGCTCCGTGTCGAATGGCTGAATCATTACAACCGTTTCTTCATTTCTTATCAATTCGGGATCAAACCTGAAAATCTCGGCGAATTCCAGCAGGGCAATATCAATGCTTTCACCAAATCTTTCATCCGCTCTTGCGGGACTTTCATTGCAAAGGATACCGGCATAAATGATTCTCTCCAGTTCCTTTCGTCTTGAAATAAGCATTCTTAAAGTCTCAAAGTCTTCACTTACCCTAAAACTTTGATCACCGTTAAAGACTAAAGTGTGGACTTTTAATTTGTCTTCTGTGAGCGTACCTGTTTTGTCCGTTGCGATGATGTTAGTGGCACCAAGGGTATGCACAGCCTCCAGTTCTTTGATAATCACCTGTTTACGAGAAAGCAGCAACATTCCTCTTGCTAATGCAATGGTGGCAACAATGGGGAGTCCCTCCGGAATGGCAGCAACAGCAAGAGCTACGCCGGTCTGAATCATAAAAACCAATTCCATGCCGCTTATAATTCCCGATATGACTACCAAAACTGCCAACAGGAGGGTAAGTCCAATAAGCCACTTGCTCAGCTTGTTTAGCTTTCGCTCTAAAGGTGTTTGTCCTTTTTTTGCTTCCTGGCTTAATACCTGTATTTGTCCAAGTTCTGTTTCTATACCAGTGGCAATAACAATGGCGGTGGCCGAGCCCGAGACCACATAGGTCCCTTTATACACCATGTTGACTCTTTCGTGCAGCGGTGTTTCTGACGGTAGGGCATGGGATTTTTTCTCAATATCAAGGCTTTCCCCGGTCAATACAGCCTCTTTAACTTTTAGGCTTTCAACTTCAATAAGACGTGCATCGGCCGCTATGATGTCTCCGGCATGAAGCGATAGTATATCACCAGGTACCAGATCCCGCGCTTGAACCATCTGGGTATGGCCGTTTCTTTTTACACGCGCCAAGACCCTACCCATTTTGCGCAGTTTTTCCAGGGCACGTACCGCCTGTAATTCCATGGTATAACCAATGGCTACGGTGATGAGAATGACAACCAGAATAGCAATTCCTTCAGGCCAGTCTCCCAGGATTAAAGACAGCAATAAGGCTACAAACAGAATATAAATGATGGGATCGGCGAATTGGTCTGCCAGAATACTTCTTTTTTTCTTGGCTCCTTTTTCAGGGATCTGATTCTTACCGAATTTTACAGTTCTTTTCCGGACCTCGCTATTCTCCAATCCCTGATGCATGTCACTTTCCAATGACCTTAGGAGTTCAGAAATGTCTCTGGAAAATGCGTTTTTGAACATGTCTCCGCGATTACAGTGTATTCATAAGTAAAGCCCCCCTTCCATGGTCATAGAATACATTGAGGATGGAGGGCAAACTCTTTACACGAAACAATCTTAAGCGATCTCTACCTGTTTGGTATATAGCTCCTTTGTTTCTTCTTTCTTTGCCAATTTTTGGTATTAACTATTAGGACGTCAATGTAGAATTATCTTTCTTCCTGAGAAATGATCTTGATCATCAGCAAAACCATAATGTGGCCCCAGTGATTTACTATTATCCTGATATTTCTATACACCTATACTTACACCGGTCCTCTATTCACTGTAATATGGCACAAGGCGTTATAACATGTAAATTTAGCAGCAGATACTTTTAAGAATGATATGGGTCATTGTTGTCCATGGTAATGAAGTCTAATTTTGACTATCTTATATGGGCTTAGGCAGTGAAGGCCGGGGATCATTAATATTCCACTATATGATGAAAATAAACTATTAGGCTCATAAAGAATACATGAGTTGGAGGTCAACGAATAATGAGCGATTTTACATTTCTTGTCATAGGTGTTTTTGGTTTGTGGCTGGGCACTGATATCACAGTGAAGTACGCCAAAAAAATTGCTCGTCATCTAAGAATTTCAGAGTTATTTATAGGGCTGACCATCTTAGCCTTTGGGACGGATTTGCCCGAATTGGTGGTTGCTATAGAAGGTGCCTTTTATAATTTAGGCGGAACGGACGTATCAGGAGTTGTCACCGGGAACGCTATAGGAAGTTCGATATGCCAGATTAGTATAGTGGTTGGAGTCGTCTCCATGTTTTATTTCGTAACCATCGGCAAAGTTCAGGCACGTCAGATGGCAATAGAGCTCATAGGCTCTGTAATTCTATTGGCCCTGATTTCTTTTGACAAGATCATAACCTGGAATGACGGGGCTCTTCTCCTGATGGCTTTCCTGATGTATATCTATACTCTATTTCAGAGGGAAAGAAAGGTCCGCAAGAAAAAAATTCCCGAAGAACAAAATCTACAACAGGATATCTGGTTCCACGTCTTATTTTTTATCGGGGGTCTCATCGTTGTCATAATGAGTTCTCATGTGGCCATCGAAGCCGCTTTAATGATGGCAGAATTTTGGAGTGTTGGACAATCATTCATCGGAGCTGTTATTATTGGACTGGGTTCCAGTCTGCCCGAGCTCGCCATCTCCCTTAATGCAGTTTCAAAAGGTCAAACAAGCTTGTCTGTAGGGAATATTGTCGGGAGCAATATATTTGACCTTTTAGTACCATTGGGAATGGGTTCCCTGATCTCTGAGATAAAGGTGGATGATTATATTCTGTTTTTCGATTTACCTGTTTTGTTCATATTCAGCATTGTATTCATCTGGTTCCTACGAAGAACTAAAGGAATTCAGCGGCGAGAAGGAATAATACTTGCTATCTTGTACGTGATGTATGCTATTGGTAAAAACTTCCTGAACTAATCAGAAATAAAGGGCCTTTTTACCCCTATGCATGCTAATTAAATCTTACGTCATGGGATAACAGTACTGTTCAATGAAGCTGTAATTAATGTCCCATGACTGCGACCTATTGTTTATCAACAACTAAATACATTTAATATGTCCGAACAACTCCAGAAAATGACCGAAAAACATTGCGCCAACCCTCCTGCAAAGTACGATGACCTCAGCGTATTGTTCCTGAATTGTACCCTGAACAGGACCCCAGTGTTATCTCACACCGAAGGATTGATACAGGTGGCCCAACGGATATTCGAAGCCAATGGCGTTAGCACCAAGACCATAAGGCCTGTGGATTATGTTGTTCCGGCCGGACTGGGACTTGATATGTCCGAAACTCCCGAATGGGATCGGGACGACTGGCCATTGATCCAAAAAGAGATCGATGCCGCAGACATACTTGTCGTTTGCACCTCTGTATGGCTGGGGGAGAAATCATCGGTATGTAACAGGACATTGGAAAGAATGTATGGATATACCCATCAGTTTAATGAAAAAGGACAGTACAGGGATTATGGCAAAGTAGGGGCCACCCTGATTACTGGTAACGAAGATGGGGTTAAACATTGCGCGATGAATATCCTCTTTTCGCTCTCGCACATAGGTTATACTGTTCCGCCACAAGCCGACGCGGGTTGGATGGGGGAGGCCGGTCCCGGCCCCTCATATAGGGATGAAGGTTCAGGTGGACCAGAAAATGATTTTACCAACAGGAATACTACCTTCCTGGTATGGAATTGTCTTCACCTCGCCAGGATGTTAAAAGACCAGGGAGGTATCCCGGCCTATGGAAATCAACCCGATGAATGGGCAGCCGGCTGCCAGGCAGGTTTCAACAGTCCGGAGCATAAAAGATAAAAATTCAGTTACTGAGCATAGGTGGTAATCCCCTCCTGGAAAAAAAGGAGGGCCTCTTCTTTGGAAATGTCTCCTGCCGCAAGCACAGCGCCCTGGAAATCTCCACGTGCCCATTCCCCATTGGCAAGCGACTCAAAAGAAATGGTGTCAATCGGTTTATTTCCTTTATAGCCGCTGAGGTAAAAATAGTAGTCATCCACCATAGAATCCGGAATGGCTAATCCCATGCCTATAGAAATCTCACTGTTGTTAGGAAGCTGGGCATAAGCTCCGGTATCGAAATGATGGGGCCAGATCCGGATCTCTGAAATCATGGAATGCTGTTGTAAAACTTCGCTTAGTACCCGCTGTGCCAAACTTCTCATACTTATATCCTTTTCCAGGGATTCCGCTGAGGCTTCCAATAGGAAATTTTCGGGAAGTTCATAGGGCAGTGAGTAATGGAATTCGTAACGGTACTGATCTGATAGTTCTAAAGGCTTTAATACAGAATAGATCCAGCTGAGAACTTCATGATGTTTATGTTTATTGAGCGAAAAATCTAGAGTGGATGAAGAGCTTATCCAGCGCAAAGAAAAATCTTGTAAACTCAGCGCAAAGTGATCGCCATCATCATTCAGAGCCCTGGTGGTCATATACTGCTGCTCCACCGAAAAACCCAGGTTAGAATGACTATCATCTTTCTTACTGTCGAGCAACGAGATCGCTGCCGCAGCAAGATACTGCGCTGCAATATGGATAGGCTCAACACCAGATGCCTTCATGATAAGGACAACTCGCCTCTCAGGTCTTTCTCCTTTAGTTCCTGCACCAATTCCAGTGCATCAGGAACCACATCGCTGCAAAGCACAATCAGGGATCCTTTTTCAGCGTTACTTACGGCATAAGTGATGGCCTCTTTTTCGGAAGGTATGATCATCGTTTTTTTCTGAGGATCTTTATTCTTGATGCCCTGATCGAGCATATTGATCAAATCTGACTCAGACTTACCCCTAAGATTCTTGTCTTGTCTGATGATGATCTCGTCGAACATATCGGCAGCAATACTGCCCATTTCATTATTATCCTCCTCCCGTCGATCACCTATACCTGCTATAATACCTACCTTAACAGTCGCCTCAATGGTATCGGTGAATTTTTGCAACGCTCTCATACCCGCAGGATTATGGGCATAGTCGAGCAAAATATTGAAATCATTGAATTCAAAAAGGTTGAGTCGACCAGGGGTACTCGATGCAGAAGGAATAAAGGTTTCCAGGGCTGCTTTGGTATCTTCGATACTGATTCCGCTGATATGAGCCGCTATTGTCGCAGGCAATACATTTTGGATCATAAATTGTGCCCGGCCTCCATATGTCAATGGAATACTTTCGGCCTTCATAATTCTCATTTTCCAGGCGCCTTTACAGAGTGTGACAAATCCATTTTCATAGACAGCAGTGATACCTCCAATACGCTGTAGGGCTTGTATCCTCGGGTTATTCTCGTCCATAGAGAACAGTGCCACATTACAATTGAGATTTCGCCTCATGTCGTAAACAAGGTCATCATCGGCATTTAGAATGGCATATCCATCGGGGAGTACGGTCTCGGGGATTACGCCCTTCACTTTTGCCAGTTGTTCTATAGTGTGAATGCCTTTTAAACCTAAGTGATCGGCAGCCACATTGGTTACAATGGCGATATCACATTTTTTAAAACCGAGTCCGGCCCGCAACAATCCACCTCGCGCACATTCCAGCACAGCAAAATTCACCGTGGGATCCTTAAGCACAAATTCTGCACTCGCAGGCCCGGTACAATCGCCCTGCATCAGCATCCGGTTCTGAATATATACACCGTCACTGGTGGTATAACCCACTCGATAACCCTTCATTTTTGCAATATGTGCCATGAGACGACTGGTTGTTGTTTTACCATTGGTTCCCGTAATGGCTACTATAGGGATTCTTCCGGTATCTCCTTTTTGAGGAAAGAGCTTGTCTACCACAGGGGCTGCTACGTTTCGCGGCAAGCCAGTGGTCGGAGCCAAATGCATCCTGAATCCGGGTCCGGCATTGACTTCAAGGACAGCGCCTCCAGTTTCGGAAAGTGGCTTGGTGATATCGGTGGTCATCACATCGATTCCGCAGATATCAAGATCGATGATCTTTGAAATCCGTTCTGCCATAGAAACATTGGCCGGATGTACGATGTCTGTAACATCTTCGGCAGTTCCGCCCGTACTGAGGTTCGCGGTATCTTTCAGGATCAGCATTTCACCTTCATCCAGGACCGAATCCACATTGTAACCGGCATCTTTGATGATATTTTTTGTAAGGTCGTTTAAGGTGATCGCCGTAAGCACTTTTTCATGGCCATAACCACGCCGGGGATCTTTATTTACCTCTTCCACCAGTTCTTTTATGGGATGCTTCCCATCGCCAATAACATGGGCGGGTGTGCGTTTTGCCGCCGCAACAAATACATGATTGATAACCAACAACCTGTAATCTTCACCCGTGATATATTTCTCCACAATAACCCTGCTGGATACCTCTTTCGCAATTCTAAAGGCTTCTAGAGCAGTTTCATAATTAGTGATATCGACGGTAATTCCCCTACCGTGATTTCCGTCTATAGGTTTTATCACCAGGGGATAGCCCACATAGCGGCAGGCATCTTCAAGGCTTCTTTCCCTGCTGATGATATCTCCTCTGGGGACTTCCACTTCGGCCTGTTCTAACAGGTACTTGGTGTCTTCTTTATCACAGGCCAATTCCACTCCAATACTGCTGGTTTCGCTGGTCACCGTAGCCTGAATCCTTTTTTGATTGGCTCCATATCCCAGCTGACAAAGCGAATATTTATTGAGTCGGATCCATGGAATACCCCTGCTTTGGGCTTCTTCTACAATAGAACCGGTACTGGGGCCCAGGCGCTCGGCCTCGCGCAATTCCCGCATTTCCTGGATGTCCTCGGTCATATCATAGTCTTTCCCTTCAATCAAGGCCTCGCATATTCTTACAGCTGCCTTGGCAGCATATCTGCCAACGCTTTCCTCGATATATGAGAAGACCACATTGTAGACTCCTTTTTCTCCATAACCCCGCGTGCGCCCGAATCCTGTATCCATATCGGCCAGGGTCTGAATCTCCAGGGCGATATGTTCTATAATATGCCCCATCCAGGTACCTTCATCGATGCGCATAAAAAACCCTCCCTCACAGCCCTTTGAGCAGCGGTGGGAGATCATACCGGGAAACATCGCACGAATCCGTTCTCCAAAACCCGGGATCTTATTCGATGGGCGCTCTTCCATTTCTTCGAGATCGAGCACCATAACGATTAATTTATGTCGGCGTACAGACCAATAATTTGGGCCTCTCATTGCATTTATTTCACGTATTTTCATCTCGATAGAATTATAATGATTTGATAGTCTGAAGCATATTTGACTTCTTTTTAATTAATCCTGGACAACCCCATTAAAGAAGCCAAATTTTTGTTAGGCGAACTACAATTACATCCCGGGGGAATTTCATAAATATATGATAATTTTTATTACAATAGCCGTATTTTTGCGGCTTATAAAGTTGTGATAATGGCTGCAAAAGGGACCCTAATTCCGATTGGTGGAAATGAAGACAAAGGAATTGATACAGAGGAACAGTATCATCTTGAATATATTCAGGAGAGTATTTTGTCGCGCGTGGTTCGAGAGGCTGGGGGTGAGAAGGGAAAAATAGTTGTGATCCCTACGGCTTCGAGTATTCCCGCAGAGGTCTCGGAAAACTATATTCATGCATTTGAAAAGTTAGGATGCAGTGACCTGAATATCATGGACATCCGGGATAGAAAACAATCTGAGGAACCTGATAATATTCAACTTATAAAAGAGGCCCGCTGCATAATGTTTTCAGGTGGTAATCAGTCTAAAATCACAAAATATATCGGAGGGACTCCTTTGCACCATGTCTTGTTGCAACGTTACAGAAAGGATCATCTTGTGATTGCGGGTACCAGTGCTGGGGCTATGTGCATGTCTAAAGAAATGATCGCTGGCGGTAGCAGCAGGGAATCCTTTATTAAAGGGGCTGTTAGCATGGACAATGGTCTGGGCTTTATTCCAAAGCTCACAATTGATTCACATTTTATCAGAAGAGGTCGTTTCGGCAGACTGGCAGAAGCTGTGGCAAAATACCCTAAACTAATCGGTATCGGTCTGGCTGAAGATACAGGGCTAGTGATCAAGAAGGGGAAGATATTGGAAGTCATTGGTTCCGGAATGGTCATCTTATTCGATCCCAGAAAGCTGAAACACAATAATCGGGCAGTCCTGGAAGAGGGCACGCCGATGTCGCTTACCAATTTAAAGACCCACGTCCTTGCCAACGGGGATCGTTTTAATATTAAGAAAGGAAAAGTGAAAGTATTACCACTCGAAGCACCGTTCCTAACTTCTTAATCTTTATAAATTGATAGTTGTGAAAGCCCGTCTGAATCTTTAGCGGCACGATACATCCCTTCGGTGTTAAATGGCATCGTTAAATTCCCGTACTTATCAACTGCAATTAGTCCACCATCACCACCTATTCTAACCATACGATGATGTACAACCTCGAATGCAGCCTGCTCTAATTCCAGGCCTTTAAACTCCATTAGGCACGACACATCGTAGGCTACCACAGCTCTGATAAAGTATTCACCACTTCCGGTACAAGACACTGCACAAGTATTATTGTTGGCATAATTTCCAGAACCGATGAGCGGACTGTCGCCAATACGCCCATAACGTTTGTTGGTCATGCCTCCGGTTGAAGTGGCAGCGGCTATTGTTCCTTGCTGGTCGCAGGCTACGGCACCTACCGTTCCAAATTTTGAATCCTTTTTAGTGGAATGATCTAGTTGAAATTGATCTGTATCGCGGATCTCCTGCCATTGTTGGTAACGAAACTCGTCGTAGAAGTATTCAGGATCTTCAAATTCATACCCCATTTTCAGTGCAAATTCCATTGCTCCATCAGCGGCCAGCAAAACATGGTCGCTTTTTTCCATGACATCCCTGGCGAGCGAGATCGGATTTTTAATGCCGTTGACAAGTGCCACAGCACCTGCATTGAGGGTAGTGCCCTCCATTATTGCCGCATCCATTTCATGGGTGCCATCGGCGGTAAAAACACTGCCTTTACCAGCGTTGAAGAGGGTGGAATCTTCGAGTATTCTTACGGCCAGTTCTGTGGCATCGACAGAGGATTTACCCGATTGTATTGCCTGGTAACCTGCATCGAGAGCTTTCTGGAGTGCATTTTTATACTCAACCTCCTTTTCAGGAGTCATCATACCTTTCATAAGGGTACCAGCCCCACCATGGATGGCGATAGCGATTTTTCTACTCCGTTGCGCCATGTTCGAGGTTCAGTTGTTTTTTCTTTTTAGCCAGGATCGCCTTTACTATGATCTTTGCATGTACCCTGGAGTTTTCTATAAACCACTTATGGGTCTCCATACCCCCACAAATAACGCCTGCCAGATATAAGCCCTTAATATTGGTCTCCATGGTTTCTTCATGGTAAGATGGAAGTCTTTTCTGATCCTGACTAAGTTCAATGCCCAGTTTTTCAAGGAATTCAAAATTCGGCATGTATCCCGTAAGCGCCAATACAAAATCGTTCTCCAGTGTAATGACTCCCTCTGGTGTTTCCACCTTTATCTTCTCTACGCTGATCTCTTTCAGATTGGAGTTAAAATAAGCTGTTATACTGCCCTCTTCAATCCTGTTTAAAATATCGGGACGCACCCAGTATTTAACCCGATGACCAATCTCTGGCTCCCTTATGATCATGGTAACTTCAGCGCCTTTGCGCCAACATTCGAGGGCTGCATCAACGGCGGAGTTGCTGGCGCCAACAACGGCGAGTTTCTGACTCGCATAGTAATGAGGGTCCTTGTAGTAATGACTTACCTTAGAAAGGTCTTCACCTGGTATTTCTAATAGATTTGGAAGATCATAAAATCCTGTGGCAACGATAATATTCGAAGCCACGTACCTGTTTTTATCGGAGCGGATATAGAATTGATCTTCGGTTCGTTTAATGTCTTCGACCTTCTCGAATAGTTTGATATTGAGTTTGTTGGAAGTAACGATTCTCCTGTAATATTCAAGGGATTCATTCCTCCTGGGTTTTGCCTCATTGCTGATAAAGGGGATATCATCGATCTCCAGCCGTTCAGAAGACGAGAAGAACTGCATATTCACAGGATAGTTAAAAAGAGAATTCACTATAGTCCCTTTTTCAACAATGAGGTAATTCAATCCTTTTTTCTTGGCCTCAAGGCCGCAGGCAATGCCTATTGGCCCTCCTCCTACAATTAAAACATCGAGTGCTTCCATAGTTTTTGACAAGGTGTAAAAGTACAACAGAATTTGGTATCGGGAAAAAGATCTGAATAAGAGAATTAGTGGAAACCCAATCGGACCATTGGTAATTTCTGACCGGGAGGAACATGATTTTTATCATTCTTTTTCCGTATCAAGAAACGGAACTTTAATTCGCGTTAATTTAAAAAGCTTTGAGTTATGAACGTACAGATAGAAGTTCCCGTTTCGACCATAATGACAAAAAATCTTATAACTGTAGGGATTAAGGATGGTCTTGATAAAGCAGAACACCTTTTAAAAAAGTATAAGATCAGGCATATTCCGGTGGTACAAGGGCAAAAGATTGTTGGGATGCTGAGTATTAACGATATCCTCAGAATCAGTTTCGCCGATGGTGCCTTTCGTGAGGAAGAAGATGTTTCCTCTTCCATCTATGAGATGTTTACCGTTAAGAGCCTGATGCGAAGCAAGCTGGAGACCGTTAATCCCGAAAACACCATCAAGGAAGTAGCTGAGAAATTTGTTGAAAGTGAGTATCACTCACTTCCAGTAGTAGACAATGAGGTTCTGGTAGGGATGGTTACCACCACAGACCTGCTAAATTATTTGTTGCATAATCATTAGGAAAGGCTCACCGCAGACAGTTCTGCAATGGTTTGTTTTGGATCTGCTGAATTGAAGACAAAACTTCCGGCAACGAGAACATCGGCCCCTGTTTCAATGAGCCTCACCGCGTTATTAGCATTCACCCCGCCGTCTATCTCTATCAGTGCCCCGGACTCCTTTTTTACAATAAGCTTTTTTAGTTTACGCACTTTTTCATAGGTGTTCTCTATGAACGATTGCCCTCCGTATCCCGGGTTTACGCTCATCACACATACCAGATCGATATCACGTATAATATCGGCAAGTACGCGAACCGGTGTGTGAGGATTAAGTGCCACTCCGGCTTTCATTCCTTTAGCTTTAATGGCCTGTATAGTGCGATGAAGGTGAGTACACGCTTCAAAATGTACGGTGAGGATCTGTGCTCCGAGTTCCGCAAATTTATCGATATATCGATCGGGATCTACGATCATAAGGTGAACATCGAGGGGTTTTGTAGCATGTTCCGAGATTACCTTCAACACTGGCATCCCAAAAGATATATTCGGCACGAAAACACCATCCATGATATCGATATGGTGCCAGTCCGCTTCACTCCGATTTACCATTTCCACATCGCGTTGAAGGTTGCCAAAATCGGCGGCTAATAGCGAAGGGGCGATTTTAAATTCCTTCATAGATCCAGAACTTTGAATTTGTACCAAAATTAGTGAATTGACAGGACTTGTGGGTAACCGGAAGACGAATCATTTAAAAGAGAATAGCTGCTCTTAAAGCCCTCTGAAAATGACAGGAAGGAGAATTGAGCCCTGACCAAATATCAGATCGGGATATAGGGCTCATGTATGCCATGTAGATCAGCAAATCCTATAAATGAAAAAACTCCGGTAATCAGCCGGAGTTTATTCATCAATCAAAAAACGAACAGTCATGAATAACTGTTACTAAGGTAATACAAGGTACAATTTTTATACCAAATTTCCAATTTGAGGTATTTTTAACGTCCCTGTGGTTCGGGGTTTTAACCCAGATATGTTTTAAGAATCTTACTTCTGGAGGTATGTTTCAACCTTCGGATTGCTTTTTCCTTGATCTGACGTACCCTTTCCCGTGTGAGATCGAAGGTTTCACCGATTTCTTCAAGAGTCATCGAATGCTGTCCGGCGAGTCCGAAATAGAGTCGAATAACATCTGCCTCCCTCGGAGTAAGTGTTTCCAAAGCTCTTTCGATTTCAGTTCTCAATGATTCGTGCAACAGCTCCTTGTCTGGATTCGGAGATTCACCACTGCGCAGTACATCGTAGAGGTTAGAATCTTCGCCGTCGATAAGGGGGGCATCCATAGATACGTGACGTCCGGAGTTTTTGAGCGATTGCTTTACATCCTCAACCGTCATGTCGAGTTCCTTGGCGATTTCTTCGGCAGAAGGTATACGTTCGTGCGCCTGCTCCAGGAAAGCGAAGGTCTTATTGATCTTATTGATCGAGCCGATCTTATTCAATGGCAAGCGGACAATACGCGATTGTTCGGCAAGAGCCTGAAGGATCGATTGACGTATCCACCATACTGCATAGGAGATGAATTTAAATCCCCTTGTTTCATCGAAGCGTTGTGCCGCTTTGATGAGGCCGAGGTTTCCTTCATTGATCAGATCGGGCAATGTAAGACCCTGGTTTTGATATTGCTTTGCAACAGATACCACAAACCTCAGGTTAGCCTTGGTGAGTTTTTCAAGCGCGGACTGATCGCCGGCTTTAATACGCTGGGCTAATTCTACCTCCTCATCGGCCGTGATAAGATCAACCTTACCAATTTCCTGCAGGTACTTATCTAAAGAAGCGGTTTCCCTGTTGGTTACCTGTTTTGTAATTTTTAACTGTCTCATCTGATTTCCTTTCTATACTAAGTTCATGAATCTGGACTGCACTTACTTATACGTAAAAAATTAACAAATGTTACATGTAGGTTAGGAAATTTCGAGATAAATGTTAATAAACAAGAAAAAACCCCTAAAATTAGGGGTTTTGAATGTTTGTTAAATATATGCGAATTAATCTCGCCTTTGCTTCTGTCGACGTTTAAATCCGCCATTTCGATCACCTCTATCACTTCTTGGTGGTCGCTCCTTATATCCTTCCGGTTTTGGCTGCAGCGCTTTAAGCGACACTTTTTCCTTACGGGTCCTGGAATCAATACCAAAGTATTTGACATCGACCTTATCACCGATATTTAGTACGTCGGTCACCTTATCGGTGCGCTCCCATGCTATTTCGGAAACATGCAACAAGATCTCATTGCCAGGTGCTTCAATATATTCAACTACAGCACCAAAATCGAGGATCTTGATCACTTTTACCTCATAAATACTGCCGACTTCTGGTTTGAAAGTAATACTGTCTATTTTGGCCAAAACCTTGTCGATACCTTCCTGATCTGTACCAAGGATCTCAACAATTCCTTCCTCGGTAACAGGATCTTCATTGATCACAATAGTGGTTTTGGTTTCTTTCTGAAGTTCCTGGATAACTTTACCTCCAGGACCGATCAGTGCTCCTATATACTCTCCAGGAATAGTTGTTGTAACCATTTTTGGAGCGTGTGGTTTAACATCTCCCCTTGGAGCATCGATAGCTTCTACCAATTTGCCAAGAATATGGAGGCGGCCTTCTTTTGCCTGATTCAAGGCTTTCACCAGAATCTCATAAGACAGACCCTTTACTTTAATATCCATCTGGCAGGCGGTAATACCATCCGCTGTACCCGTTACTTTGAAATCCATATCACCCAGGTGATCTTCATCACCGAGTATATCGGAAAGAACAGCATAATTCCCCGAATCGGCATCGCTGATAAGCCCCATGGCAATACCGGAAACCGGTTTTTTTAATTGAACTCCCGCATCCATAAGTGCCATGGTACCGGAACATACAGTGGCCATCGAAGATGAACCATTACTTTCCAATACTTCGGATACTACCCTTACTGTATAGGGGCAATCCTCAGGGATCATTCCTTTAAGAGCCCTTTGAGCCAAATTGCCATGACCGATTTCACGTCGCGAAGTCCCACGAATAGGTCTTGCCTCTCCAGTGGAGAACGGAGGGAAATTGTAATGAAGATAGAATGTCTCTTCACCCTCATAGGAGGGCATATCTATTTGATTGGCTTCCCTTGAAGTACCGAGTGTAACTGTCGCTAAAGCCTGGGTTTCTCCCCGAGTGAATATGGAAGATCCATGTGTTGAAGGCAGATAATCCACTTCACACCAGATAGGGCGAATTTCATCTGTTTTCCTGCCATCGAGTCGCAGACCTTCATTCAGTGTAAGGTTTCTGACGGCTTCCTTTTCGGCTTTATAATAATACTTGGAAATTAAATCTCCAATTTCCTCGAGTTCTTCTTCGGGATATTGAGCCTTAACTTCGTCTTTAATCTCTGAAAACGCTGCACTGCGTTCGTGTTTTGCAGATCCTGCCTTGGCTACTTTATAAACCTTATCATAAACCAATTCGTGAATTTTTGCAGACAGTGCTTCATCTTTTTCTTCTGTATCGTACTCACGCACTTCTTTTCTGCCTGCGGCATCTGCAAGCCTTTCCTGGGCTGCACACTGAACTTTAACGGCTTCATGAGCAAATTTGATGGCCTCTACCATCTCTTCTTCAGATATTTCGCCCATTTCACCTTCTACCATCATCACAGAATCTGCGGAAGCGCCGATTACCATATCAATGTCCGATTCTGCCAGATGACCTCTGGTTGGGTTGATGATAAACTCACCATTGACCCGGCCGACCCGTACTTCGGAGATCGCGCATTCGAATGGAAAATCGGAGAGCTGTATTGCCGCCGATGCAGCAAGTCCTGCCATGGCATCGGGCATTACATCTTCATCGTGAGACATCAGCTGAATCATCACCTGGGTCTCCGAATGATAGTCTTTTGGGAATAGTGGTCGTAAAACACGATCCACCAGTCGCATCGTCAATATTTCACCGTCGCTTGGTCTGGCTTCTCTTTTGAAGAAACCGCCCGGATAACGCCCGGAAGCTGCAAATTTTTCACGATAATCTACTGTGAGTGGCAAAAAATCCACATCACTGGATTTGTAGTTCGATACAACAGTACACAGTAACATGCACTTGCCGGATTGAACAACAACGGATCCATGGGCCTGTTTGGCCAATTTACCCGTTTCGATAGAGATCTCCCTACCGTCTCCGAGGTCGATGACCTCTTTAAATACTTTTGGAATCATAAAAATTAATTAAGATCCTCGCGTTTAGCGGGGACTTGTTAAACAATGGTCTGCCCTTTCGTCATAGGGCCGTTGTTGTGTTGTTGAAGGTTGTCGACCAATGAAAAACTGAGTGTAAGCTTTTTACTGTGGCCCTATTATTTTGATAGGAGCCAGAAATATAAAGAAATGGGGAAGCCAAGCTTCCCCAATGAAATTACTTTCTGATGTTGAGTTCCTTGATAAGGGCGCGGTATTTCTCGATATCTTTTTTCTTCAGATAGTCGAGCAGACTTCTGCGCTTACCCACCAAACGAACCAATGAACGTTCTGTATTGTAATCTTTCTGATTATTCTTCAGATGACCGGTGAGGTGATTGATGCGATGGGTAAACAAAGCGATCTGTCCCTCGGTTGAGCCGGTGTTTTTTTCTGATCCGCCGTACTTTTTAAAAATGTCGGCCTTAACTTCACTTGATAAATACATGCCAATATTATTGTTAATGATTATTATGTATCCGATTGATTTTCAATCAGGCCGCAAAGATATGAATATTTTTATTATCCCAACCTTTCATTTTTTCTTAATCGATATTAAACCTTTTGGTTGTTTCCAAGTCATAAAGCAGTAATGTTAAAAAATTGTTATTATGAAATGTCTCAAAAAAATGAAATTTGCAGGACTATCGTTACTTGCATTAATGTTTATTGTATCCTGTGATAAGGATTCCTCTACTGATCCGGTAGAAGAGCAGTTGGCTCAGGAAGAAACTTTCGAAACAGTGGATCTCCAGGCCAGTGACGAAGCCGAACTTATCTCAGAGGAAGTACTCAACATTGGTGAAGATGTTTATGCAGCCGATGAAATTACCAGTACCTCCAAAGGGTCTTATCATTCAGATTTTCTACCCGATTGTGTAACGATCACAACGGTGATTACCAGCACCACCAAGGAAAAAACAATCGATTTTGGGGATGGTTGTGAACTTCCCAATGGCAATGTGCTGAGCGGGATAATTTACCTGAGTTATGAAAAGGATATGGAGTTGGCACAAAAAACGCTGAGCATGACCTTAGAGAACTTTACCTTCAATGGGGTCTTGGTTGAAGGTGGAGCCTCGATATTAAGGATGAGGTCTAACGATAACGGGAATCCACAATCCGATGCCACAGCCGAGTTTAGTGCAGAATGGCCAGGAGGAAGTACTGCGAGCTTTACGGCGAATCGTACCAGGGAATGGATTGAAGGTTACGGAACCGGATTCTGGGGAGACAATGTTTTCCTGATCACTGGAAAAGGAACTTTTGTAGGACCCGCCGGAAATGTTTTTATAAAAGAAGTGATAGAACCATTGCGAAGGGAACTTGCCTGCAGGTTCATCGTTAGCGGAGTAATGGAAATTTCCAGGAACGAACTTACAGCAAGCCTCGATTTTGGCGACGGAAGTTGCGATGCGGTAGGAATTCTAACTTACCCCAATGGCGAAAGTGAAGAAATATTCCTGAGGAGATTTTTTAATTAAAATGGCTATGAAAAGAAAGACCCGCGAGAGCGGGTCTTTTTTATTTTCGCACAGGCTTATTCTGAATAAGATCGATATACAAGTTGATCTTGTCTTTCAAATCTCTTCTATGTGCAATAAAGTCTAGGAAACCATGATCCATAACGAACTCTGAGGTCTGGAATCCTTTTGGCAGGTCTTTCCCAGTGGCCTCTTTAACCACCCTGGGTCCGGCAAATCCGATTAAAGCACCGGGTTCAGAAATATTGATATCACCCAGCATGGCATAAGATGCTGTGGTTCCTCCCGTAGTAGGATCTGTGCTTAAGGATATATACGGAATCTTCGCCTCAGCTAACTGGGCAAGCTTTGCCGATGTTTTGGCTAATTGCATCAAAGACAAAGCGGCTTCCATCATTCGCGCACCACCCGATTTGGATATCATTAGGAATGGTATTTTTTTCTTGATAGAATAATCTATGGCCCTCGCAATTTTCTCACCAACCACACTACCCATAGAACCGCCGATAAAACTAAAATCCATACAGGCAATCACCAGGTCTTCACCTTTGGATTTTCCAACAGCAGATTTTACTGCGTCGCTTAGTCCTGTCTTTTTCTTGGCAGCTGTTAGTCGATCTGAATATTTTTTTGTGTCTACAAATTTTAAAGGATCCTTTGAGGTGAGTTTGGGATCGAGTTCTTTGAATTTGTTGTCGTCGAAAAGGATTTCAAAATACTCTTTACTACCGATTCGAACGTGGTAATCGTCTTCCGGACTTACATAGTAGTTCTCGGCAAGCTCTTCCGATTCTACTATTTTCCCTGTGGGCGACTTATACCATAACCCTTTAGGAGTGTCTTTTTTCTCTTCGGTGGCAGTCTGTATGCCTTTTTCCTTTCTTTTAAACCAGGCCGTCATGATCTGTGGTTTTAGGTGAAGAAGTAACTACAATGTGTTAACATTGTTAAGGTCCTCAAATGCTTGTTTGAGACGCTGGACAAAGGTTTTTTCACCTTCCCTCAGCCATACCCGAGGATCGTACTTTTTCTTATTGGGCTGGTCCTCGCCTTCGGGATTTCCAATCTGGCTTTGCAGGTAATCCCGATTCCCCTGCACGTAGTCTCTTATTCCTGTCATAAAGGCGTACTGCAGGTCCGTATCTATATTCATCTTGATAACACCATAGCCAATGGCCTCTCTAATTTCTTCAAGTGTAGAACCAGAGCCTCCATGAAATACAAAATCGATATGATTATGCTCTAAACCATATTTCTCAGAAATATATTCCTGAGAGTTTTTCAGGATTTTCGGCGTTAGTTTTACGTTTCCAGGTTTGTATACCCCATGTACATTTCCAAACGCAGCCGCAATGGTAAATCTCGGGCTTATTTTGGAGAGTTCTTCGTAGGCGTAGGCTACTTCCTCAGGTTGTGTATATAATTTTGAATCGTCTACATCTGTATTATCTACCCCATCTTCTTCACCTCCTGTAATACCAAGCTCAATTTCGAGAGTCATCCCCATCTTGCTCATCCGGGCCAGATAATCCTTGCAAATGGCGATATTCTCTTCGATAGGCTCCTCGGAAAGGTCGATCATATGTGAACTGTAAAGCGGTTTACCCGTAGCCGCAAAATGCTCTTCACTAGCATCGAGAAGTCCGTCGATCCAGGGCAGTAACTTTTTTGCACAATGATCTGTATGTAGGATTACCGTGGCACCATATGACTCTGCGAGTTCATGAATATGTTTGGCCCCGGCTACTGCTCCGGCTACTGCTGATTTTTGGTTTTCGTTCGATAGCCCCTTACCGGCATTGAACTGTGCACCGCCATTGGAAAACTGAATGATTACAGGAGCGTTGAGTTCTGCAGCGGTTTCCAGGACTGCATTTATCGTACTCGATCCAATGACATTAACTGCTGGTAATGCAAATGCTTTATCCTTGGCGTATTTGAAGATTGCTTGAACTTCATCGCCGGTAGCTACGCCAGGTTTTATATTGTGGGACATATTATGTTGTGTATTTGTTCGAATGAGATGAGGCAAATGTAATAAAATAATTAGGTCTAAAAAGGATAATTGATCCCAATTTGAAAGACCGCATTGGCGAAATTATAATCCCGAAACCATCTCATTGATGGTTCCTCTGCCGGATTATAGGTTTTAAACCCTGTGTCTACCCTGAAGACGAAATAGTTGAAATCGTATCGAACTCCAAATCCTGTTCCCAGGGCGATATCGGCCAGGGAACTGAATCCGTTAAAAGTGGCGTCTGGATCCTCAACATTGTCAAGAACATTCCAGATATTTCCGGCATCAGCAAAAAGTGCGCCTTTCAGACTACCAGCTATTGGAAAGCGATATTCGAGGTTAAATGCCAGTTTAAAGTTGGCCTCGTTAAAATCGTTTACATTATCAGTACGGCCGGGACCCAGGGAATAGGGAAACCATGCTCTGTTGTCATTAGAACCTCCACCGAAGTAACTTCGCACAAAGGGAATACTGTTAGCATTGCCATAGGGTATCGCGATCCCTGCAAAACTTCTGAACGCAAGTACTTTAGATCGTCTCAGATCCCAGTGCTTTATATACTCAAGCTCGGTCTTGATGTATTGGGAAAAAGGGACGCCGATTACAAGACGATTGCCCGTATCATTTGTCTCAAAGGGTATTATATTGGAGAGGCCCGCAAGAAGGATACCTGCACTTTCCAGTTTGAGCCTGAAATTATAAAAACTGTTATCGTTAATATTGGCTTTGTTGTTTTTGCTAAAAGTATAATTACTGGCAAAGATCAGGTTGTTCTCTGTAAGCCGTATACGGCGTTCTTCAATGCTGCGTACATCATCGAAGTCATCTTCGGTGGAGCTTACCGAACCGGTGAGTATGGCATCGGTAAACCCCGTTGTCCCCGACGGAATGATCAGGGCGAAGGGTACCAGTGGGTCTCCGGTGGCCTCAAAAAAGTCCCCAAGACTGGGTTCGTCTGTATATTCCTGGGCAATATCATTCAGATTATTGTATGAAGTTTGGTAAACATTAAAATAGCGTTTGGGGTTTAAGTTTCGCACATACTGCACATTAAGCAATTCGACCTGATGATTTTTAAAGCTCGACGGAGTCCAGTTATATGCCAGTATATTATTAAATGTCTGTTTATCCAGTCCGATATTCTTCTGGAATGTCGTACCTAAAGTAATTCTGGTACGTGGCAGCGTATAAGTTGGAACGATCTTCCGGGTATTGACAAAAGGGAAGACAAATCTTGGAAAGGATATGACGATATCCCCACCAACTTCCGTAAAGAATTGCTCAGTTGAGCTATCATCGCTCAACAGTCCGAATGTACCCCTCGCGTTAAGGCTCAGGGTTTCCGCCCCACGGAATATATTTCGGGAAACCAAGGAGGTGCCAATCCCGATGCCCAATGTTTGAATATTGGAATGCGTCAAATCGAAGTCCAGCCCGAGTGAGAATTTAGGCCTTGTAGCGAGATAGATATTAGAGGTCAGCTTAGAGCCGGTGCTATCTTCCACGAAAACCATGTTGGGATATTTAAAAGTATTTAGGTTGGTGATCTGCCTCAGTGTACGGATGCGGTCTAGCTCGCGGTAAATGCTGTCTTTTTCGATAAATATGGCATCGGTGAGCGCCTTGGGTTTATACCTTAGTTTATCGGTGTAGTAAATGGTATAATTATTATACTCCACAGCCTTAAGGCTGTCTTCGTTTATATCAAAAGTATGGTCCGGATAGATATTGATTTTTTCAAATTTATAAATGTTATAGGGCGCAGTGGTTATAGAGGTATCCCCCCGGCGACGTAAGTCTTCAATATTTAGTTCCACCTGCATGTGCTGATCATCATTTGAAGGCGTGGTGTCTCTCAGAATATTATAGGTGATGGAGCTTTCCTGAAAATTATAGACCCCTGAATTTCGAAACAGGTTGGTAAGCCTCGAACGCTCATTGTTAAAGTCGGTTAAATTGAACTGTTTTTGGGCATCGATAAAAGAGGCGTCCTGATGCCGTCTGTAAATAGAGTCGATTACAGTCGATGAAACTCTACTACTTATAGAATCAACAATATATGGTTTTCCCAATTCAATCCGATAGTTCACCTCAGCTCTTTTAGGTTTTTTTGCAGGCATGATCTCATAATAAGCCCGGTTATTAAAATAGCCTTTACTATCGTAGTAAGCGCTAAGGCGGTTAGTGGATCTGCGCGCCCTCGCAGTATCAATGATAATGGGTGATTCACCAATTTTTTTTAACCATTCACTATAGCCTTTTACCAGAAAAGATTCTCCCAGTCTGTTGACTTGTTTACCGGACAAAAAATTGGTCAGTCGCTTCTCTCTTTTTTCCTTCCGATGTAACCATGCCCTATAGGATGAATCGGGATTCACCTTTGCCAGATTATAGATATTCAGGCGCATGGGAAACCCCAGTACGGTACTGTTGGGTTCCTGGACGATCAGGCTTTCAATTCCCTGATCCTTAACCTTTAATTCGTCTGCAAAAATGTTGTTTTTAGTGAGCAAAAGTTCGTTTTCTCCCACTCTTTTAAGCGAATTACAAGATGCGAAGAAGACCCCTATGGATAATAAACCTATTTTTACATAGCTAACAGCAAAATACCCGCGGGTTCTCATATAGGCCAAAATTACACTATTTGGATGGTTGTTAAAAACCAAATAAAGTTTATAAAAAGTCTACAGCAAAAAAAGTACCGAAACCAACACGGACTCTTTGTTGCCGAAGGAATCAAGCTGGTAAATGAACTGTTGAGTGGCGGAATATTGCCTGTTTGGGCCTATACTACACAAAGTGATATACTGCCGGGTACTGACCTTGAATTTCAAATCGTATCCGACTCTGTTTTAAAAAGAATGAGCGGATTGAAGTCGCCCAATAAAGTGCTTGCCGTATTTGAGATTCCCACCGCGGAACCCCTGGATTTTTCAGATTGGATCCTGGCCCTGGACGATATTAAAGACCCCGGTAATTTGGGAACCATTATTCGCTTATGCGACTGGTTCGGAATACGCCAATTACTATGCTCTACGCAGACGGTAGACTGTTATAATCCAAAAACCCTGCAGGCGACCATGGGATCTATCGCAAGGGTCAACCTGGTCTATAAATCGATATCAGAAGTCATAAAATCGAGTCCTTTGACATCGTTTGGAGCCTTTATGGATGGTGATTCGGTCTATGATGCAAAAATTGACGGACCAGGTATTTTGGTCATGGGCAATGAATCTCACGGGATTTGTCGGGAGATAGGTGATTTACTAGACAGAAGGATTGGTATTCCCAGATTCGAGGATTCGAAAATAGAGAGCCTTAATGTTGCTACAGCCACCGCTATATTGCTCAGCGAAGTAAGAAGAACCGCTATTCGAAAGTAAAATTCACAAATATTCCTCTGGTGAAGAGCCCGTCGATATTTCCTGTCCAGGGACTATTTGGATCGATGTCGGGAACTAACTCATCGGTGATGGCAAAGATACCTCTGATGGAAGGGGAGAATTTAAAATAACTGGTATAAAAATCGATTCCAAAGCCCAGCTCGTAGTTGAAAACATTTTTTTTCATTCTAAATGTTCCGCTGCTGTTATCATCGATGCTATCCTCCTGCGCGCTTAAATTTAAGGAAGCCGAAACTCCACCGATAATAAAGGGTTTCCAGTTACCCAGACGTTGAGTACTCACTTTTAGTAAAATCGGAAAATTTACATAGGTCGAATTCACTTCCCTAATGGCATCACTCTCATCCGCAAAACCGGGAAACCCGAGAATACGTTTGGTGTAAAAGAGTCCGGGTTCGAATCTGAGGTCGAGAAATTTGTTAATCCGCATTTCACCGATAAGGCCAACATTGAATCCAACGGATCGGTCCACAACAACGTCGGGAAGGTCATTTTTATATGAAAATTTAAAATCAAATTGATTGAACCCCAGAAAATATCCCCAGTTGAGGAAAGCCTTATCCTCGTTTTCGAGATTGAGTATGGGTTTCTCATTGAACTGAGCAAACACAGATGGTGTCCACAGGAATAGAAGGCCTGCAAGGATTATTAGGAATCTTCTCATTCGTCTATTTGATAGCTGTGTAAATAGTGGCCACACCAAATGTCTGGGGCCGGTTCTCCATAGCTATAAACCCGATTTTTCCCAAAATATTGTTGAATTCTTCGCCATATGGAAAGGCCGCAGCCGATTCTGACAAATATGCATAAGCCGATTTGTCTTTGGAAAAGAGTTTTCCTATGAGCGGCAGTATATATTTTGTATAGACCTTATACCCTTGTTTAAAGGGAAACTTTGTAGGAACCGACGTTTCTAATACCACTAAAACTCCCTCCTTTTTAAGGATTCTGTAAATCTCGGAAAGTCCCTTTTCGAGATGCTCAAAATTTCTTACACCAAACGCCACTGTAACGGCATCGAAAACCTCATCTTCAAAAGGTAAATTCTCGCTATCTCCAACTATCATCTCTACCTTATGATCCAATCCCTTTCGATGGATTTTTTCACGGCCAACCTCCAACATTCCGGGGGATATATCCAGGCCGGTGACTTGCGGAATGCCTTTTCCGGCCATTTGAATAGCCAGATCCCCTGTGCCTGTGGCAATGTCCAGGACCTTTGTTGCTCTCTTATTCAATACTGCACGGACAACTCTTTTTCGCCATATAAGGTCTAATCCGAAAGAAATAACCCGGTTCAATCCGTCGTAATCTTCCGAAATGGCATCGAACATCTGCTTTACCTGCTCCTTTTTTCCGAGCTCCGAATCCTTATATGGTTTTACCTTTTCGGCCATTACTTATGATTTGCGGGCAAAGATAACACAATGATGTCATAGGGCAGGAGGGTAGTTTATAAAGCGCATTAAGTCTTGCGCGTCTTGGAGACTTTTAACCGATAATTTATGTAATTTTGCGGGCGGAACTAAACCCGGATTCAAGGGACTTGATGAACGATCGCTAACAGGGTATACCGAACACTGTTCGGATCCCTCCGATCTTAACCAGGAAATCGATCGATGAAGATTATTATAGCAGGAGCTGGCGAAGTAGGATTCCATTTGGCAAAATTACTCTCCTATGAATCTCAGGATATCACCCTGATTGACACCGATAAATCTCGACTTAACTACGCCGACAACCATTTGGATATTCGAGTCTTAAAAGGAGATGCAACGTCCATTTCCTTGTTGAGGGAAGCACAGGTAGATGGTAGTGACCTGACCATTGGTGTCACCTCATCTGAAACTACGAATATGACCCTTTGTCTGTTGGCCAAACAATTGGGTTGTAAACAAACCATTGCCCGGATATCCAATACGGAATTTATGGATCATCGTGAAACGATCCAATTTACGAAATTGGGTATAGATGAACTCATCTCGCCGGAAGAACTCGCCGCCACAGAGATTCAATTGTTGCTCAATCAGTCCGCTTTTAATGAAACACATGAATTTGAGGGGGGAGCTCTGATCATGGTAGGTATATCTCTTCCAAAAACGGCACCCTTCGTTGGTAAGATGGTGAAAGAAACTGCAAGGATTTTTCCCGAGCTTCATTTTATGCCCATCGCCATGCAGCGGCGTGGAACTCAATTTACCCTCATCCCGAGGGGAGATACAGTTTTTAAGGCAGGAGACCAGGTTTATTTTATCACCGACAAGAAAGGTGTTGAAGAACTCTATAAACTCACCGGCAAGAAAAAGGAGGCCATTAAAAATGTTATGATCCTGGGTGGTAGCAAGGTTGGCTTTAAATCGGCAAGAGACTTATGCAGTAATGGTTTCAATGTAAAACTCATTGAAAAAAATAAGGACAAGGCATTTGAAATTGCCGACCATATCCCAAACACCCTCGTCATAAATGGTGACGGTCGAAACGTAGAATTACTTGAAGAGGAGAGCCTCGACTCCATGGATGCTTTTATCGCGGTGACCGGTAATTCGGAAACCAATATTATGTCTTGCCTGGTAGCCAGGTCGAAAGGGATTAAAAAAACCATTGCATTGGTTGAGAATATGGATTATTTTCAATTATCCCAGTCTATTGGCATCGATACCCTGATCAATAAAAAATTACTTGCAGCCAATAATATATTCCGGTTTATAAGAAGAGGGGAGGTTGTAGAACTAACCCGCCTCAATAATCTGAATGCAGAAATATTGGAGTTCGAGGTAAAATCTACTTCCCGTGTATGCGATGAGGTTATTCGAGAGGCAGATTTTCCGAGATCGGCCATCATCGGTGGGGTGATCAGGGATGGCATTGGTCTGATAGCACTGGGCGACTTTGAAATTAGGGAAGGAGACCGGGTGGTGGTATGCTGCATGCCTGAGTCAATTTCTAAAATCGAAAAGCTCTTTCTCTAACCATGGAACTCAACTCCAGGATCATTTTTTACGTGCTGGGAATGTTGCTCCTTTTTAATGGGGGCTTTATGGTGATTGCGGCTATTGTAAGTGGCATTTATCATGATGGTGCAACCCTCGACATTTCCATGGCAGCCATCGTCACCTTGATGCTAGGCGTATTGATCATGTTTTACACCCGCGACCACGCCAAGGAGGTGAAGGCCCGGGAAGGCTATATAATTGTAACAGGCGGCTGGCTGGTTATGTCTGCTTCAGGGGTTTTGCCCTATATCTTTAGCGGTGCCATTCCTTCTATAACCGATGCTTTTTTTGAAACTATTTCCGGATATACTACCACCGGAGCTTCTATTCTTAAGGATATCGAGGTATTGCCCGAGGGCATTCTATTTTGGAGGAGCCTCACGCATTGGATTGGTGGAATGGGGATTATCGTGCTGGCTGTAGCCATTCTGCCACTTCTGGGAATTGGAGGCATGCAGTTATTTGCGGCGGAATCACCAGGTCCTAGTGCCGATAAACTCCATCCGAGGATCACCGATACAGCTAAAAGACTATGGTACATTTATGTGGGTTATACCATTGCCGAAACCATATTGCTAAAATTAGCTGGTATGAATTTTTTTGATGCGATCAACCATTCTATGGCCACTTTGTCTACCGGAGGGTTTTCCACCAAGAATGCCAGTATTGCCTATTGGAATGATCAGCCTCTCATTCAGTATATCATTATCCTCTTTATGTTTCTGGCAGGGGCGAATTTTGTTCTTAGTTATTTCGCTTTTAAAGGCAGGATCCAAAGAGTGCTTCGCGACGAGGAATTTAAGTTTTACAGTATCCTGATTTTTGTCTTTACGATCATCGCGGGTATGGTCATATTTTTCAGAGCAGAGGTGCCTTTATCCGATTATCATCCCATGGTTTTAGGGGAGTGGGAAAGCTCTTTAAGGCATGGGCTTTTTCAAGTCCTGGCCGTTAGTACTACAACCGGTTTTGTCACTGCAGATTTTACTTCCTGGACGCCTTTTTTGACGGTATTTTTCTTCGGATTGATGTTTTTGGGGGGATCGGCAGGGTCTACAGCCGGGGGTATTAAGGTGATGCGTCATATCCTCATCATCAAAAACGGCTTACTGGAATTTAAAAGGACGTTACATCCCAATGCCATCATCCCGGTTCGTTTTAACAAGAAAACGGTATCCGAGCATATCGTATACAATATCAACGCCTTTTTTGTACTGTATATGTTGTTGTTTATTATAGCTGCCTCGGTTTTGGGTTTCCTCGGACTCGATTTTGTATCGGCTGTGGGTGGGGCGGCCTCCTCCCTTGGTAATGTGGGTCCGGCTTTGGGAAGCCTTAACCCGCTGAGCAATTTCAGTGAGCTCCCTGCTATGGGAAAATGGTGGTGTGGATTTCTGATGCTCGCAGGCAGACTTGAGCTCTTTACAGTACTTATTTTATTTACCCCTGCCTTTTGGAAAAAGGTATGATGACTAAGCCAGCTCCCCTACACTTGTAACCGCAGTTTTAATCCTCTTAATTGCCTCTGTGATCTCCTCCGCTGAAGCAGCATAGGATATCCTTATACAATCCGGGTTTCCGAAAGCCGCACCTGTAACGGTGGCAACATTGGCATACTCCAGCAAGTACATTGCGAAATCGGAAGCATCATTAATGGTTATACCATTCAGCGTTTTACCAAAGAAACTGGATATATCCGGAAATACATAGAAGGCACCCTCCGGAACATTCAGTTTAAAGCCGTCTATTTGTCCAAGAAGTTTCAAGATCAGATCACGGCGGGTATGGAACTCTTCGATCATATAAGAAATCTTGCTTACAGGCGCCTCTAGGGCTGCGATGGTAGCCCTTTGCCCGATGGCATTGGCACCACTGGTGATCTGGCCCTGGAATTTAGTGCAGGCTTTGGCGATCCAGGAAGCTGCACCTACATATCCAATTCTCCACCCCGTCATCGCGAAAGCTTTAGAAACGCCATTTACGGTAATAGTCCGCTCGTACATCCCATCTATTCCGGCTATGCTCACGTGCTTTCCCTGAAAGTTGATGTGCTCATAAATCTCATCGGAAACGACGAAGATTTGAGGGTGTTTTTTTAAGACCTCTGCAAGTCCTTTTAACTCTTCATAGCTGTAAACAGACCCACTGGGATTACAGGGAGAGCTAAACCACAGCATTTTGGTATTGGGCGTGATAGCCTGTTCCAGTTGCTGAGGTGTAATTTTAAAATCGTGCTTAATGCTGGTGGGAACAACTACCGGGGTCGCTTCCGCGAGTTTAACGATATCGCTGTAACTAACCCAATATGGAGCAGGAAGGATAACCTCATCGCCCTTATTAAGCATTACCATTGCCACGTTTGCGATAGATTGTTTTGCACCGGTAGATACCACGATCTGGTCGGAGGCATAATCGAGATTATTGTCTCTTTTAAACTTTTCTGTGATCGCCGATTTGAGATCGGCATATCCATCAACAGGAGGATAACTGCTATAGTTCTCGTCAATAGCCTGCTTGGCTGCTTCCTTAACAAATTCGGGGATATTAAAATCGGGCTCCCCGAGACTTAGTCCAATAATATCTTTACCACTGTTCCTCAGTTCCCTGGCCTTGGCTGCCATAGCCAGTGTAGCCGAGGTAGACATATTGTTTATTCTATCGGATAAGTGTTCCTTCATTTGTTAATCGTATTTAGGGGTATTGTAAAACGGGTTTTTTGCCCAAATCTCTCAGATGCCTGAAGTGCGAAATTATGGCTTTTCTGGTAGTTTTGTATTCATTGTAAGGCAAATTAAACTCAGCTGCCGTTTGTTTCACAATTTTGGAGATTTTTGTGTAATGAATATGACTGATATGAGGAAAGATATGGTGTTCTACCTGGTGATTTAATCCTCCGGTAAACCAGTTGACAATTCTGTTTTTAGTTCCAAAATTAACGGTGGTTTTCAGCTGATGGATCGCCCAGGTATTCTTCATAGTGCCATCCTTTTCGGGTAGTGGTGTTTCCGCCTGATCTACCACATGAGCCAACTGAAATACAACACTAAGAATAACTCCAGCCACATAGTGCATTACAAAGAAGCCGATCAAAATCTTCCACCAGGCAATATCCAGTATGAGCATCGGCAAAACGATCCAAACTATTACATATGTAATTTTGGTGATCAGCAGAACACTCCAATTCACAAAAGGATTAGGCAAACGCCCGTACGACAATCTTCTTCTGGTGTAACGGGTCATTTGTTTAAAATCGGAAGTAATGGCCCAGTTAAAAGTCAGCAGACCATAAAGAAAAATTGAATAATAATGCTGGAACCTGTGGAACCTTCGCCATTTCGTATGCTCTGAAAACCTCAATACACCTCTGCTATCCATATCTTCGTCGTGCTCGTGGATGTTGGTGTAAGTATGGTGCAACACATTGTGCTGAACCTGCCAGTTATATACATTACCGGCGAGAATATAAATACTGCTTCCCATAATACGATTGACCCATTTCTTTGAGGAAAACGAACCATGATTTCCGTCGTGCATGACGTTCATGCCAACACCGGCCATGCCCACACCCATAACCATGGTTAGCAGAAGATTGGCCCAGTTGGGCAGACCCAGGGTCAGGATCAGGAAATAAGGCGACAATAACAAAGCAAACATTATGGCCGACTTTATATACAAGCGCCAGTTGCCCGTCTTTTTTATGCTGTTCTCTTTGAAGTAATCGTTTACTCTTCTGTTTAAGATCTTAAAAAACTGAGTAGGATCCTTACGGGAAAATTTAACAGTAGTTGTTTCCATGATTTGGATATTATGCCTGCAAATATAACGTAATATCTCTCTCTTTCATCTGTGATACTGCTTTTTAGGGAAATTTTTAAGAAGTTGAAAACGGTCTCGTAAAGTTCTCGCTACTGGCGCAGTATATTGAAAATTTAAGCTGATCTTTTAGGAAATAACTACTTTTGGGCCTTAAAAATCAAGGCATATGGACGCGGGAATAGTATTTAAATACTTTCCGGATCTCACCGAGCAACAAAGGCATCAGTTCACCTATTTGGAAGATCTCTATAAAGACTGGAATAAAAAGATTAACGTGGTCTCCCGTAAGGATATCGACGAATTATACCTCCGGCATGTGTTGCATTCACTGGGGATAGCCAAAGTGATAAATTTTCAGTCCGGAACTTTGGTACTCGACGTGGGTACGGGGGGTGGTTTTCCTGGTATCCCGCTGGCTATTATATTTCCTGAGGTAAAATTTACCCTGATCGATTCTATCGCAAAAAAGATCAGAGTTGTGGAGGAAGTGGTTTCAGGTCTTGGCCTTGCTAATGTTGAGGTGGTTAATGGCAGGGTCGAGCAGCTCAACGGACAATTCGATTTTGTAGTGAGCAGGGCTGTGGCCGCCATGCCAACATTTGTGCGGTGGGTTCGTGATAGAATCAAAAAGAAGTCTTCCCACAACCTTAAAAATGGCATACTTTATCTAAAAGGGGGCGATTTAACCGAGGAATTGATCGGCTTTAAAAAAGCGAGGATTATAGGGTTAAAGGACTACTTCGAAGAGGAGTTCTTCGAAACAAAATCAGTGGTTTATTTACCGGTTCATCAAAAATAAAACCTTCTTACATACTGTACATTTTCAAGTACAGGAAGCGGCAGTTCTCGGCGTAATTGACAACATATTGCCAGGTGCTTTTAAGAGAAAACCGGTTCGATTTCTGATCGCCTGAATTGAATTGATCCTTAGACATAACTGTTATTATTGAGGAGCTAATTGCAATATTTCACTTAAAATTTACAATTACTTAACGTTAAATTTACAAATTAATTCTTTAACTCCCCTTTTTTTAACGCTCTACGGGTCGAATTATTTTAGACTTCTAAGCTGATTATCAGTATTTTAAACTTAACACCCCTAATGTATTCAGGCTATTTGAAGGTTTTATAAGGGGTATTCTTATTCGATCGCAAATTTGATATTTACCGAACTGCTCACCTTAACTTTCTGGAAATCTACGGCTATGGGTTCATTTTGATCAGATTGTACTCTGGCCATTTCCATGTTCGACATTCTGTTCTGCCACCCATAAATAATCCCGGTACTGCGATCTGAGATATAAAGTGCTTTACCTAGTTTCTGTTCTAGAGGTTGCAACATTGTTTCTGCTTGTGCAACTGCCCTTTGTACTGCTTTGCGCCGCAATTCCAGTTTTAGCGATTCCAGGTTTGATACTTCTGCTTTTTGAAAATTCACATTTGCGATCTTTTTAGTTTCAAGGGCCTGGATCACTTTTCCTGCAGTTACCGCATCATAAACCAATAGTGAGAAAGACTTGCTTTTTAGCACCCCGGTTTTTTTAAGGAAATAATTCTTGAAATTTGAATCCAGATCGGCCAACATCAATTGTTTTTTGGTGTCAATTCCAAGTAAGTTAAGAGCATCTCTCATCTCATTCTCCAGTTTTTCGACCGACTGGCGGTTTTTACTGTCCGATTCCCTGATCAGAATTGAGAGATAGATCCTGTCTGGGACCACCAGCGTATCGGCCGAGGCGTTGGTTTCCAGGTAGGACTGGTCCATTAAATTTTTGGTTTGTGCATATCCGGTCAAAGAGAGGGTTAGCATAACGAAAAGAAAGAGGTACTTGATCATTGTTTTGAGTTTAATACCTCAAAAGTACCCGATCATGAGCAATGAAAGAAACCTCGATAGGTAATTCGGTCTTTCTGGCTGGTAAACAGACCGGTTGAATGAGCCAATGCAAAATCACCCTGGTTGGCATTTGAGTTTAAAAGAATATTGTGAGACCCAGTGCTAATTGGTGAATACCAACACCAGATGGGCTTCGGAAGGTGCCAGAGAAAGCCCGCGATACCCAAACATTCTGGCCACTAGAATTGCTCCATTCCAGGGTATTGTCTAATAAGGAGTAGAAATTTGTAGGTTTAGAGGCATCGATCTGTTGACTGTCATCGCCCCTGGGCCAGTACTGCTATACAATTAAAAAACAGCAGGAACTCAAATAAGGAATATACAAGTTGTTGACAGGTCTTATTCACTTCTTTTTTATTGAAAGTATTTATTTTGGTTAACGAAAAAACGAAATTTCAATAAGTGATCATAGCTTTTATACCGGGAACCACATTGATCGTATTAGTTAAGGTATAATCAAAACTTCAGTTTAAGTCCGCCCGACTCTGATGGTGCAGAATTTGCTGCCTTGATAAGATCATTTTTAAACTTTGCCGGTACTGTATTCCATCCATCATAAACAGTTCCGTTGATATAGTAGCGGTCTGTATTTGTGCTCAATCCTGATGCCGACATTAGTGCGTAGTAATTCGCAGGGGCTTCTTTACCGGCCTGTCCCCCTCCCATAACCAGTTCTAGAACGCCATCGCCATCCACATCGTATTGAATCCAATTCAGTTCAAGGATGTCATTGTAGGTGCCGTCTGCCATCATCTGGCGGATGTTTTCATTAAATTCTGAAATAATAGCCTCTGCATTAGTTGTGCTTTTAAGGATTGCAAAGTATAAGGGTTGCACGATGATTGCCTTTGTGCCAACAGACAGATATTTCTTTACTTCCTGATGCTGATATTCCAGCAAATATTTGATCAGTAATTCATCGACCAGCATATAATCGGTTTTACCTTCCAGCAACAATTCCAGGTTTTGCTGATCGCTTTTTCCAGGGAGGATACTAACTCCCGGGATGGTATATATGGAAGTGCCATAGGCGTAGTCACTAACCACCGATACCCGTTTATTCTTCAGGTCGTTTAAAGAATCGGCACTCACATCGTTACCCGCCCTGCTCACCAGCACAAGCCTGTTTTCCAGGTAAGGCTCTGAGTACAAAAGATATGATTCCCGGTCTTTGGTCTTCCAAAGTGTGGCACTGCCGTCGTATTGGCCGGCATTGATACCATCCAGTACTTCTTTAAAACTAACGATAGATGTTCCAATACCCACCTCCCCCCTTTTCAGGGCCTCTTCCACCAGTTCCAATGCAAAAGCTTTTTCTCCATCTGTATCCGCAAAGGGAGGCCAGATATCAGAAGCCAGATTAAGCTCACTTTTTTGGGCCATAAGGCTTCCTAAGGTGATAAAGATGAAAAGTGTTAAGATGGGTCTCATGTACACACTATTTTTTTACTGGGGCACGGTTTGCTACACGAGGCCACTCAGGATTCTTTAAATCTACAAAAAGAAAGGGATTATACTTATATTTAAAGCAGTTTAACACTATCAAATCTGAACTATATGAGACGGGGATTTTACTTTACCGCAGTAATACTCACTTTTTTTTGTTTAAACGGCTGGGCCCAGAAAACCAGTCCACTGGAAGGACGCTGGAACCTTGAAATTGATTATGAGGGGAAGAAATTACCATCGTGGCTGGAGATCAGGCATTCAGGTCACAAGACATTGGTAGGTCGTTTTGTATATGCTTTCGGCAGTGCAAGGCCGGTGGCTGAAGTGAAGTACCAGGACAAAAAATTTAATTTTGCTATTCCCCCACAATGGGAGCCAGGTAACAGGGATATGGAGTTTTCAGGTGAAATACAGGCCGACAAACTCAAAGGATCCATGACCTATACCGATGGGAAAAGTTACTCCTGGACGGCTCAGCGAGCCCCTGAACTGGCTTATGTAAAATTTCCGAAATGGGGAGAAACCAAATCGCTTTTCAATGGTAAAAACATCGACGGATGGTATGCTGATGGGTCGAAAAACTGGTCGGTAAAAAATGGGATTCTTACATGCCCTGGCAGTGTTTCCAACCTGGTCAGCGAACAAAAGTTCAATAATTTCAAACTCCATGCCGAGTTCCGATTTCCAAAAGGCAGCAACAGCGGGATTTATCTTCGTGGCCGCTATGAGGTTCAGATTATTGATAGCGAAGGTATGGGGCCTTCGGATATTCTGTTTGGAGGAATATATGGCTTCCTCACCCCCAATGTCATGGCCTCCAAAGGATCAGGGGAGTGGCAAACCTATGATATCATCCTGATTGGGCGGAGAGTTACCATAATTGCTAATGGCAAGCCCATCATTATGGATCAGATAATTCCGGGGATGACCGGTGGAGCCATAGATAATAAGGAAGCCCAACCAGGTCCCTTTATGCTACAGGGCGACCACGGGGCAGTAGAATTCAGGGCATTTGACGTAACACCAATCTTAAATTAGCAGAGCCTATCAGTTTCTTCTAATATTGATGAAAGGACTTCTGATCTGGTACCTGAACGATTGTTTCCCTTTACCCTTAAAGATTACCTGTTTAGCGTCGTTCGAAGTTCAAAATCAAAAAAATAAAAGTGGTAAACAATATAGTACCAAACAAACCGTAAAGCACAGCTGTATGATCTACGGGTAGGCCAAACCCTACAGAAAAGAATAGCAAAAAAATAAGTCCAGCTGTAATGCCGGTAAATATGGCGATTTTAGTTTTGGTGGCCTTTTTAAGATTCATCCCGCTGGCTTATACTATTAAGACCCTAATTCTGGGGAATTGTTACAGTTTTTAACATTTCAGCGGGGACTGTATTCCTTTGCTCCCATGATCAATAGCCAGAGACATGTTCCTATTTCACCTATGCTTGCCGGGATTGTGATGTAGCTGGCAATTGGTAGATCACCAAATTCAGGCATAATCACCCGGCCGAAAAAGTCTATCAGATAACCGGCACAGCCTAACATGAGAAATATACCGAGGATTTTGGGGATCAACCCGGACTTATAGATCATATATCCCAGGGGAAAAAGCCATAGGGCTCAAAAAATTTGTGCTACGAGGTGACTCTTAAAATAGCGTTTCATATAGAACATTACATCTACCTCTAAAGCCGCAGTTGGAAAGTCAGAAGCGTGAACAAGTTCAAGAACCGAAAATTCATTTATAATACCAATAAATGTGATCGGGATGCTCACTACGGCAAAGGCAACCATCAGCACCGAGGCAGTCTTATTTACCTTTTCAAAAAGTTTGTAGAGGATAAGGGGTAGTAATAGAAAGGCAACATACGATACCATTTCAATGGCCATGCCTAACCGGAAAAGCGATTCCTGAGATAGAATATTCGCGGCTGTGGCTGCAGGATCTCCGCTAACATAGATCTTCGAGGGGACGTACATCAGGCTAAAAATCCCAGTGATAACAAGGATGAAATAGGCCAGGCCTGCCAGGCGCCCTGTTTTTTTGTTGGATAACATAGTAGTTGGTGTTTAATAATCGACGAATTTAGTGTGTATTTGTTACGGGAGTACAAAAATCGGGAGATCGGAAAAAGAATCCGAATAATGCATCAAAGATCTTTTTGGTAGACCAGGAGTTCCTCTTCTTCATCGGGCAATACTACAGTACCTGAAAGATTCAATCCCAACTTGAGGAGTAATTTTTGGGAGGCAAGGTGGTCCTTGGCAGTAATTCCGCTTATTTTAGAGATGCCAAATTCCTCTTTGGCGGCCCGCATTATTTCTCTGGAAGCTTCAAAAGCATACCCGCATCGTTCATATTCGGGTAGCAGGGCAAAACCGATATCGACCCCTTCTAATCCTTCCCGGTCATAGATCCCGCAGCAACCCAGCTTATTCCCGTCGCTTTTTCTGATGATGGTGTAATTTGAATAGCCCAGCCGCTCCAATTGAGGTAGCATTCTTTTTTTGATATAAGCTTTGGCTTCGTTCTTAGAATGTACCTGCCGGTCTCCAACAAATTTTAGCCATTTTGGGGTGTTGAGCAGTTCCAGTATGAATTCTGCATCTTCCTCCCCGGTTGGTCTTAGTACAAGTCTGGAGGTAAACCAGGACAGCGGTTTTCCCATCTTCTGCTATTCTATAAAATGGGTATAGTGATTATATCGTTCAAAAATCTGATTCACATAGCTGAAGGGTTCTTTCCCATTGACATAACCTGATGTGATAAAATCAAGGTTGTAGTTCTTGGGAAAACTTAGCGCCAAAATCATTTGGTCTGTACTCTGGTCCCAGACATAAGGGTCCAGACCGTTATATTCAGCAAGTCTTTGAGCATCTCTCACATGAGAATAGCCGCAATTATAGGCGGCCATAGCAAATTTTGTGCGTTGCATGGTATCGGTGACCTCCTCAAAACGGTCGTACATTTTTTTTAGGTAAGCGCTCCCCCCTGCTATATTATCATTAGGATCCAGGATATTGTTCACTCCTAATTCTTTTGCGGTACCGGGCATCATTTGCATCAGTCCCTTCGCCCCGGCCCAGGATTTCGCCGAGGTATTGAATTGGGATTCCTGATAGATCAGGGAAGCAAGAATTCGCCAGTCCCAATCTATTTTAGCAGCGTTCATTTTAATGATATCGTCGTATTTGCTGATCTGTTCATTATTCAGGCTGTAAAACTCACTTTTCACCCTCCTTTTATATCTGCGCTCGTTTTTAAAATACTTATTAAAGATCACATTGAATTCCTGCTTTCTTCGATTATTTCTGATCCAGGTGTTAGTAGCCTCCAGTAGCTCCGAAGCATTGGGTCTGACGGCCCATGCAATTCGCTGTGAACTGCTCACAGGGACTTCAACATCCAGTTCAGGGTAAGAGGAGGCATTGATATGGGCGATATTGCTGTCGGCGATAGTATATTTGATCTTCCCTTCGGCTACCATCTTGATGATCTCATCGGTAGAGAGATTTCCTTTAAGCGTATCGATAATGATATCCTCTCCAAGTTCGTCGGAAAGATGTAATAGTCGTAAGTAGTACGAAGAGTTCTTTCTTACAGAAACCGTCTCTCCGATCAGTTCAACAGCATCGTTTATCAGGCTTCTTTTCTTTTGCCTGTAAGCTAGCTGATCCCAGTTGTCGGGTTTTCGTTGTACCAGAACTTGTTGGGTGAGATATAGATAATCTGTAAATGATGCGATCTTTTGTCGTTCCTTGGTAATTGCCAATCCATGAGCTACAATATCGATATTGCCTTTCCGAAGTTCCTCCAGCATCTGGTTGAGGTCTCTGGCGATCTGGAGCTCGAGGTCGAGATTAAAATGTTCTGCCAGCTTAAGAAGCATTTCGTACTCATAGCCCATGGGCTGTCCGCGGTAGAGAAAATAGCTGGTACCACTATAGGCGATGAGGGCTTTCAGTTTCCCGTCTTTTCTGATATCGGCAAGATCCCTGATGTCGTATGAATCAAAGCGCGAACCAGCCAACTCGGCCTTGTCCGATCTGCAGGAAAAGCATAAAACTATGGTGAGAAGCGCTAAGCAGAATCGAGTTTTCATCCGAGATAATCCTTAGAAAAGGTTGCCTATTTAGAGATGAAATATACTTAAATTTTGATAACCCGATTATCGATGACAGTAATGAATGGCTATGGCTACCTTATTTTATGCATTAAGAGAAGGCCTTTCAATGGTTGTTGTTCTAAAGCCTAAAACCAATAACCAGAGCGTCATAAAAATGAAATGGATTCCATTCTGCTGGTAAAACCAAAAGCTAACTTTAATATCGAACAATTGCACCGCACTGGCAAAAAATACAAATAGCATCGCCGCCATGCCCCAGACAGGAATAAACCGGGGAACCCATTTACCCCTAAAAAAGGCAATAAAGAGTAAAAAGGTAGCTGAACTATAGCCCATCAGACTAAAAAAGTGGCCCCAGAAGTATTCGTGTACCAATACTTTGCCAATAGTATTATAGTACGTCATTTCCGCAACAGGGATATCCTGTACCTGCTGACTGAGGTTGATCAGCGATAAATGACCGATATCGCCCATTAAAGCTGCGCCGAATTGAATTACGAGGAGGACCACATACCATATGGCCAGTGATCTGGAAATATGCTTTATACAGGGAAAGAGAAAAATCGCGATCCCAAGCCACATCAGACCCGCGATAAGGTTTAGCACAATGGCGAGTCTCATTTGGGTGGCCTGCTCAAAAACATCTAATAAAATAGTTTCGGAAGCTAGTAAGGTAGAATTAAGCCCTCTGAAATTAAGTGAAGTGGCCCCGAGGGTGATGATAATTAAGAAGAGTAGGCCTACTATTCTACCTTTTTTTTTGGTGAGTTGCATGCTGGTTTATTTTTTTGATTGATACCTATTAGAAGAAGGAAGGCAGAATTTGTTACAGAATGGGGGGGGATGATTGAAAATGGAAAGTGAAAAGTGTCCCGATAGCTATCGGGGGCGAAGGTGGGAAAAGTGAATAATTAACAATCAACCATTAATAATTGGCAAACGGAAGTGAAAAGTTGAAATTACGCTGACTGATTTGTCAGTTCGAGTGATTTGACACGAATGCAATGAGTGCCAAATTGTATCGAGAACTGTTAAAAACAAGCAAGCACTTCTCAATATAAATTCTGATCGCTGATGCTCTCAAAATTCACTCGAGGTGACAGAGAGATTAAATCCATTACACTATCCCAATCAGCACGTTCCGGTGTGAATGAGAATAACTTATTACAATACATCCAAGTTCGGTCACTTAGTAGTAGGTCCGCCCATATTGGTGAAAAAGCTGTCGATGGGTTCCCAGAGTTCTATCTTGTTTCCTTCCGGGTCCATGATATGGACAAACTTACCGTAGTCGTAAGAAGTGATACTGTCCAGGATGGTCACTCCCTCAGCCCGCAGATTTTCCACCAGGGCCTCGATATGCTGTACCCGGTAATTGATCATAAACTCCTTTTCAGAGGGATCGAAATAGTCGGTGTTTTCGTCAAAAGGCCCCCATCGAAGATAATTAATCTCCTCAGGATTATTCGCATTCCTGAATTCAAATGGCGAGCCGTAGTCGTCTGTGGCAAGTCCGAGATATTTCCCATACCATTCATTAACGCTCTTAGGGTCTTTCGAGCGGAAAAAGATACCGCCTATTCCGGTTACTCTGGGGGTGTCGTCATTTTCCATAAGGTTGATTTTTTGGGTTTCCGGCAGTGCTTTTTTAGTCTTATTTTCATCGGCTCCCTGTATCCAAAGCGACACAGCGATGACCATGATTAAAAAGATCAAATAAGGGATATATTTTCTCATATAGCGTTAACTATCAATATACTAAAAATAAGAATAAATGGTTAAAACCCGATCCTTGCTAATTTTTATCTTCACGGCTGTAACAATTAGAACGTCAATTAGTCTAATTATCAAAACATATCACATGAGAATATCCAACATTTTTTTGATTGCGTTAATCGGGCTTGTGATGAGCTGTGCCCAGAAAGAAAAAGAAACAGCTGAGGCAACAATTCCCGACCTGGTAGACCGGGAATTATATTTTGGCAATCCGGATAAGATCCAGGTACGGATCAGTCCCGATGGAAAGTATTTTAGCTACCGCGCACCGGTGGATGGTGTTATGAACATCTGGGTAGGACCAATAGACCAACCCGAAAGTGCACAACCGATCACCAAAGATACTTTGAGAGGGGTGAGGAATTATCAGTGGAGCTATAAGCCAGGTTTAATTTTATACGCCCAGGACAAGGGAGGTGACGAGAACTGGCATGTACACCTTGTAGATGTTGAAAATAAAACAGATACCGACCTGACTCCACAGGAAGATATCAAGGGACCTGATGGGAAGCCGCTGATCGATCCAACGAACGATAAGGTCTTTCGTCCCCGCTTCCAGATCATGAGTGTATCCAGGGATATGCCAGATCAGATACTCATCCAGGCTAACAATTCCGAACCTTCTAATTCGGATGTCTATAAAATAGATCTTAACACCAAGCAGATGGAACTGCTGGTAAAAGATGAATCATTCTTGTCGATCGTTGCCGATAATGCCTATAACATCCGACTGGCGACAAGGACTAACCCGGAGGGGGGTCAGATTGTTTATAAGTATAATGGAGGCAACTGGGAGGAGTATTTTAGAGTACCCCAGGAAGACATGCTCACCTTTGGCTTATTTGGATTCGACAAAGGGAATGAAAATGTATATATGATCGATAGCCGTGGCAGAGACAAGGCGGCATTATATAAATTGAATATCAATACCGATGAGAAAACCGTGGTCGCACAGAGTGATAAAGCAGATATTTCGAATGTCATGGTGCATCCTACTACCTATGAAGTTGAAGCCTATGCCACCAACTATCTTCGTGAGGAATGGGTAGCACTGAATGATGAAATGAAGGAAGACCTGGCTTATCTGACCGGCTTTAAAGAAGGGGACCTGGGTGTGTATTTCCGATCAACCGACAACGACACCTGGATTATTGCCTATGATTCGCCTCAGGAGTATTTAAAATATTATAAATACGACAGGGCCAACAAAAAAGCGGAATTATTGGTTTCCTCCAAGCCTGATTTCGATAATGTAGAACTGGCCAATATGTATCCGGTGGAGATAGAAAGCCGTGACGGACTAAAACTGGTTTCCTATTTAACCATTCCCAGTGAACTGGATGTAGAAGGGCGGACTTCTTCTCCGGCCCCGACCGTTTTATTGGTGCATGGCGGGCCATGGGCCAGGGATAATTACGGTTTTAATACCCTTCATCAATGGTTGGCGAACAGGGGCTATGTAGTACTTTCAGTGAATTACAGGGGCTCAACAGGTTTTGGGAAAAACTTTATAAATATAGCCGCAGAAGAGTGGGCTGGAAAAATGCACGACGACCTGATCGATGCCGTTGACTGGATGGTGGACGAAAAGATTGCCGATAAAGACAAGATTGCCATTTATGGAGGCAGCTATGGAGGCTATGCCACTTTGGTAGGACTAACCTATACACCTGATGTTTTTGCCTGTGGGGTTGATATCGTTGGCCCTTCAGACCTTAATACTCTGATCAATACCATACCACCTTACTGGAAGTCGTTCAGGGATATCTTTGTACACCATATCGGTGACCCTGATACAGAGGAAGGAGCAGCTTTATTATCGGATCGTTCTCCGTTGCATCGCGTAGATAGCATCCAAAAACCTTTGTTGATTGGGCAAGGCGCCAACGACCCGAGAGTGAAGCAGGCAGAATCGGACCAGATCGTGGAAGCGATGAAGCAAAAACAGATACCGGTTACTTACGTGCTGTACCCTGATGAAGGCCATGGATTTGCCAGGCCCGAGAACAGCCTTTCATTCTTTGCAGTTTCGGAAGTCTTTTTGGAAAAACACCTCGGCGGAAGAGTACAGGAGATTGGTGAGGATTTTGATGGCAGTAGTATCCAGATCATCAATGCAGGAGATCTAAAATCGTTGGACTCTCCCAAAATGTAAGGATAATTATATTTAATATCGCGGCGGTCGGGAACTCAGGGTACCGGTCGCCGTTTTTTATTCAAGAAAGTTCTTAAGATTCCCCTTTATAAAATATTCCCAACCCCCTTTACAGCTCTCACGACTAAACTCCGGTATATCATCCGGAAAACTATCCAGGCCGGTATTGGTGAGTCTTAGCAAGGTTCCTTTATCCTTTTTAAGGAGGTCGAAACTTACTATCCCTTCTCCTTCCATATCCTTATAACTCCAGTGATAAACGATTTTACAGGGAGGTGTTGCCTCAAGGATCATCCAGCGGTGGCGAAATATTCTTTCCCCTGAGTCGACATCGAATTCTGTGTAAAATCCTTTTTCGGCCTTAAACTCTGGGATATCTGCAAAGAACCATTGTATCATCTGATCCCGATCAGTTATTGCCGCCCAGACTTTCTCGACGGGTAGTTTAAAATCCTGATCTACTATTATTGGTTCATTTCGATTGTCCATTTTTTTCCGTTCAGTTAAAAGTATTTAACGAGAGTCCCTGTGTTGAGGCTTGACTATTAATGAGGATTTTAAATCCGTATTAGCCATAAGTTATATAAAATAATTCCAGGTCAGATCAGCCCCATTCCCAGGGCTACCGAAAGAAAGATGAGCATGATGGCAACGATCACCTGAAGTGAATGCAGTGTTATTTTTTTCAGCAGCTTGTTTCCCAAAAAAGCCCCGGCAATAGCGGCCAGTGTTCCACAGATGACAATTGGGATATTTTCCTCGAGCCCAGATTCCTTAAAACGGGTTGAATAAACCCCAAGGCGAGTGAAGTCGACCATCGTAGAGACCACTACAGCTGTTCCGATATACGCTTCCTTAGACAAACCTGCTTTTATAAGAAACGCTGCTCTGAGTGCCCCCTGATTTCCGGAAAGTCCGCCGAAGAAACCGCTTAATATACCTCCTAAAGGAAGCTTGTCTTTACCGAACTGCAATCGGGAAAAGAAGGGAATAAGATCCATCACGGCAAAACATATCAGTAAGATGGAGATCAGGAATTTAGCCGGGTATACCTGCCAAATACGCCCGGCCATTTGATAGGTAAACAGAGGATTTGCATCGGGAATGTTTAATAAGATCCAGGCTCCGGCAAAAGCGGCGACCACTGCCGGAATACCAAATCTCAGCACAGTGCTTTTATCGGCCTTACCGCCTACCAGGGCAATTTTAAAAATATTATTGCTGAAATGGACAATACCGGTGAGGGCAATAGCCGCTTCCACCGGAAAGAATATCATAAAAACCGGTGTAAGGATGGTACCCAATCCGAAGCCCGAAAAAAATGTCAGGATAGCGGCGAAAAATGCGGTAATGGCAATTACAAAAAATTCCATTAATCAGGCATATCTAATTTTCGGTTTTCACTGATCTCACCTTCGATATTGTAATATGCGATGATTTCATGAATCATCCCACTTTTAATATAATGCCACTCACTGACTTCCAGCCTGAAATCTTTTTTGAGTCCGCTGTACCAGACGCATGCTCTATCTGTCTCGTAAAAGGCATCATGTGTCACGAACCGATGCCCCAGCAATCGAACCATTTCCGAACCAGTAATTCAGCCGTCGTAGCGCAATATTATAAAAGATTCCCACACCTTTAAAATTTCTGAGAATTAAATTGGGCGAAGTTTATTCCAAAAGGAAAAGGTGGCCGTAAGTTACGACCACCTTTCTTATTTCTGTAATATTTATTATTCCTCTTCCGCCAGTTGTGCGGCCAGTCCGTTTACATCCCAGTATTCTGAACTCTGAGTGATTTTGCCCTCATCGTTCACTGAAGCAAGGCTGAAATACTTGACTCCGATTTCCTTTCCCGACTCGGAATGCGTAGCCGTCCAGGTGCCATAGGCACGGATAATTGTCGAACTGATATTGGCCATTCCTTTAGGAAATACCGAACCCGACCAAAAGCCGTTAACGGTAGAATCGGGCATAACAATTCCTTCGGTGAACTTGATGTTATCGAAGGCGTCGTGATAGCCTTTAAGCGCCTCCATGAATTCCGCTTTACCTAACCATTTGTTTCCATTGTAGTAAGGCGGACTCCATTGAAAGTCGTCTGCGATCATGGCCGACTGTGCCTCCAGATCTTCGTCGCCATGAGCCTGGTAAAAGGCCTCCAAAACCGCTACCTGGCGGTCATATTTATCATAGTCCGGCATTTCTGCCTCTTCTTTCGCCATTTCTGCCTCTTTGGCTTGTTCCTTACAGCCGAACAGGGTAACAACCGCAAGCATGATCAATGTTAAAAGTTTTGTTTTCATAATGGTTGGTTTTTTTATTATTAGCAATACGGGGTGATTCTGTAAGATACAAAAATTATTGCTGCTCGAAATACCCTAAATATTCTGACCAGTGCTAACTAGCTGCCCTTCGATCTCTTTTTTAGTAATAGAAAATAGCCCAGCAGAGCGGCAAAAACGATGTTTAGGCAATAATTACTTAATAGGAGTTTGAAGTCGTTTGTTTCTTCAAAAAAGTCAAAAGTGATATTCGATGCTGCATTAAAAAAGGCATGCAGGATTATTGCATAAAATACACTCCCACCACATTTCAAATGTACATAGGTATATATAGAACTTAGTGATATTGTATACAAACAAAACAATCCGACAGACCAGATAGTAACCGTCAAGAATTCGGGTATTGCTGCACCAGGAAACGAAAAGGATGCCAGATGCCAAATCCCCCAGGCTAATCCTACTGACAATGTACTTTTAAAGATGGAGTATTTCTCGAGCAATTTGGGCAGCATAAATCCTCTCCAGCCAAGTTCTTCTCCCATTGGCCCAAACGGTAAGGCTACCAGGACCCAAAAGGATATACCACTGATACCGAGTTCCCAATTTATGTGGAGATTACCTTCAAAAAGAAATGCAGAGACCAGATAACTTAACAGGTACAGGAATATGGGTACAATTATTATAAACAGGATTAGCTTCCATGTGGTTTTAACTTTTAGTAACTTTTTTAGCAATACTTTTAAGTCTTTTCTTGAAATAATGGCCTGAATAATAATTGCTGCTATCGAGGGCCCGTAAGCACCTATTATTCCGATTAGAGCCATGGGAGGTATTGTGTCTTGCTCGAGTATGAGCTGATAACTTGGATAAAGAAATGTCCAGGAGATCAGGTAATTTAATACCAGGAAAGACCAGATAGGATAGCGCAATACGAAAGCTCTCATAAAGCTTTTTCTTAATGACTATGCTGTTATGATTCTGTTACACTTTTGAAATGCAATTTCGGTTTGTTCAAATGGGGAATAGTAAAAAAGTGAAATAATACTATATCTTTCGCCTTACCCATGAAAGCAAAGTACTGGCGCCAACACCTAAAACCGCGGCCAGTATGTTAAATCCAATATCTATTAAATCAAAGACGCGATCAGGTATAAATAACTGGATACCTTCATCGAGGAGGCCAATAATACTAGAAACTCCTATGGCTATCAAGCCTGGATATTTAATCAGCATTTCCTGTTTATTCCTTTCTTTAAGGGCTTCATGAATAAAGATTGCTAAAACGCTGTATTCGATAAGGTGACTGCGCTCTTCGGGCACGGCCATCCGTAATAAGACGAGAAGGTAAATTGCGATTATACCAAGCCAGATACCGATTTCCAATGGACCCGAATAGCGTTTCCATCCATGCCAGAGCACCGTAGCCAACACTAATGCTATCGCCAGCCAAAAACCATTGGTCAGAAGTTCACGTTCGCGTAAATAACCGGAAAGCGGCCTGCCGATAAAGATCAATGAATAGATACCGATAATGACCACGATGACTGCGTTCCAAAGCCGTTTTTCTCTTCTTGAGGTAAATAGGGTCATATTTTGGAGGCCTTACATAGCTAGATGACAGACCTATTTGTTATGTGAACACCCTGTAACTGATAATAAATCTTTCCCTGGTTGATTCTGCCAAAAAGACTTATTACATCATTACTAAAAAGGTGACACTACAAGATACATGATTTTGGCCCTCTTTTCTTATGACTCTTCCTCGACCAATTCGGCTAAACGATCAAAGGTAGATCCCCAACCGTTTTTAAAGCCCATGGCTTCCTGTTGCCTGCAGTATTCTTCGGAGGGGTGGACAACATTGAATGTAAAATGTGTTTGATTTCCTTGAGCCTTTAGAATCACTTCTAATGTAACCCCTTCCGTCATCGGTTTAAAGTCTGCGGAGGTTACCAGCTTATTGGGCGGACTGAGCTCTTTATACACGCCTTCGGCGATAAAATCCCTTCCATCGGGCATCTTCATACTGAATTTCCAGGCGCCGCCTACCTTGAGTTCATGCACCTCTACCCGGGTTTCCATCCCTTTTGGTCCCCACCATTTTGCAATGTGGCCGGGTTGGGTCCAGGCATCCCAGACCAATTGAATGGGAGCGTTTAATGTCCGTTCGATAGTAAGGGTGCGATTGTCTCTATTCATAATTCTTGATTTTTGGATTGAAGTTGGATTATATAAGCCTCAAAAGAATCGATCTTCTCTTCCCAAAGATTTCGATACTTGTCGATCCACAAAAAGGCCGGGATCAGTTCTTTGGGCTGAATTCGGCAATAGCGCGCTCTTCCCTTCTGTTCCATATGGATAAGGCCACATTCTTCAAGAATTTTCAATTGCTTCGAGATGGCAGGGCGACTGATCTCAAAATGATCGGCTACTTCACTGACCGTAAGAATTTCATCGGCCAGTAGCTCTATAATTTCTCTCCTTACCGGATCGGCCATGGCCTGGAAAACATCTCTTCGCATCTTAATTAGGTAACTGATCGGTTACAAATATATATGTAAACATTCGGTTACGCAAATTTTAATCGATTTTTACCTTGGAATTTGGCAGAAAAGATCTCTCTTAGCTCTCTGCCTGCAAGGCAACAGGACGTTTTCTAAGTAGTATAAGTGTAAGGATATAGATCAGCACAATGGCGAATGGGATAGCGCTAAATCTGTAATCTGGTAGGGCAAACCACAGCCCCAGTACCACAATAGTGCGACTCAGGGAGTGGAATATTCCCAGCCAGTGCCTGATGATCCATGAAAACGGGATCCACATCGTTCCGGTAAGGATCCCCACAGTTAGTGGAAGCGAACTGTAATCGACCAGGAAGAAAGGAATGGCAATGGCATATGCCAGTACAGCCTGACCAACAGTGTACATAAAGAGTGAGTCGAAAGCGTTTTTTGGCTTGTTTTTATCCAGAAAATTTTCACCTGTGAATTTAGATAGGAACAGGGCCAGGTAAACAATACTGCCGGTACCGATAAACAAGACCCATACGGTAATCTCATCCGGAAAAAAAAGACCACTTATTCCAATAATAAACCATATGATGAGTCCGGCCAGTGGGGTGGCGGTAAAACTTCGGTTACTAAATTCCACTCGTTGTTCTTCCAGGCTTCTTTCCATTGTCTTATGTTTTCAGGGTTCAATTGCTATGATTTAGGACTGTAGTTGTTGTTAAAATTGAGTGGTCCAAGGCCTCACAAAAAAACCGGCGAGTTTCTGATCGGCATCAAAAACGGCCCGTACTTCTAACTCATTCTCCGATTGATCAAAATCACCTTTAAAACGATAGATCTCCAGATAGGCACCTGTTGTAGACCGCATCATATGGTTGAACCGGATAGACTTATAATCCCCAAACATTTTCTTAATCTGCTTGTATGATTTTTTCTGCCGTCGTTCACCAAGCCCGGAGATCATTGCTGATGTTGCCTCCTCAGCCGTCAATTCATAAAAGCCACCCTTTTTTTGCTCCGAAAGCAGATTTTCCGTCAGATTAGCAGCCATTTCCAGCTTTGCCTGATCAACCTCTGCGGCATCTACTTCTTCGAATTTTTGCTGCGACTGGCACCCTGCGATAATTCCGAATAGCAGGAATATGGAAAAGAAACGAATTTTCATAATTCTACGAATTAAGCGAATTAAAATCATTCATAAAACAGGATCAATGGCCAATGAACGATTGCTAGATCAACTACCGCAGCTCGAAGGTCAGGGTAGCCCAGTTCGACTCATAGTCGATACCGGCCTCGGCACTTTCCTCCATTTGGATAGTGCCCACGTACCAATGACCGGACCTGTTGAGCTCGAAACTGAACTCTCCGTCATCATCGGTAATGGATGCATTTACCTTAGCCGCCTGAGCCTCCTTCTGATCAGTTCCAAAATGCACTACTGCATTGGCCAGTGGTTCACCTTTATAAACCAGCCGGAATTCGATCATATCTCCAACAGACAAATCATAAGGATTCTGTAACGGGATAAACTCAATGGGATAACCAAGTGTGGCCGAGTGGTCTTCTGTAGTTTCATCGCCCACCTGAAGAATAGCTTTTACGTGTTTGGAGTATTTCTCGGTAACATCCTGGTTCGAGAGTCCTTTCCCTTCGCGTTCGCGAACCATCCTGTCGAGTCCTTCGTGCTCCAGGTATTCTATAAAATCATCTGCTGTCTGATCCAGATTCCGTGCAGCAGTTGAGATCCCTGCTAAATAGGTTCCCGGATCACCGGTAGTAAACCTGAGATATGTGATATTATCCTTATCGTAATAATCGGCTTCCTGAGGGGAAAAGTCATAATCTGTGCCTTTGATCTTTGCATCCACAATACGATCGCGGGTAATAGTGTTTTCACTTTTATCAAAGGTGCCGTTATACAAATAGAGCTCTGCTGTTTGTCGGGCATCGAGGAAATACGAATCGGTTTTCAGAAAAAGTTCATGAGATGAAAAAAGGACTAGAAGGCCAACTAAAAGAAGAATTTTTTTCATAAGAGTATCAGCATTAATATTTCGATTCAATATTAATCAATTCGCGGCAAGATTCCATGCTTCATAAGTGGTAAACTGAAGTTGCTAATATAAAAGCTACTATCCATGCCTCTATCAGTTATACCATACTGCATAGCGTTTTCTGCGCAGCTCAAGCGCTATTTTTGCCTCCATTTTCAGCGCTTCTTCTCTGTTTTTAAGGGGTCGGATATGATTATAAAGACTAGGCCGCAAATACATCCCGTACTTTTTTACGATCGAAGAGGAAAGATTATGTCCTTTTCGGTTTCGATAACCTGTTTTATGCTGCTGAAAACGTTCTTTCGGGCTTTTGGAAGTCATACCAACATAGAGGCACTCTAATACCCCATTGAATTGGGGATTAGCCTCCCGGAATTTTTTGTGCTCCGTAAATACTTTCTTCGATAACTCAATAACATATATGTGGTAGGGCACTTTCTTTAGTTTTGAAGGTAATATTGAATTGATGATTTTTTTCTTAATTGTTCACCCATCTTCACCTGAACTATTGCCTCGTAAAATTCGGGGTCTGCGCTGCGCTGCGACATTCTCCATTTTCAATTTTCATTTTTCCCCACCTTCGCTCAAGCTACGGCGGGCAAGCATTTTCCATTTTCAATTATTCATTTTGCACCGCCTCAACTTTCCCTTTTACCCACGGTTCCCCGGGCAGATAAAAATTCATACCGGTTTTCTGCTGTATCTCGACAAGGCGGTTTCTTAACTCAATTGGCCTTAAAAATACTGTTTCCCTTAATGCATCAAATCGTTGCAATGCTTCACGGGATGGTGGATCGAGGATCCCATAACCAGCCGGATCGGTCCTGCCACTTTTTACAGCCCTGTACCATTCGTCTATCAGCGCGAGTTCAAAGGGGCTTACCATTCCTTTAGCAAGCGCTTCAACAAGGCGTGGTTTTAAAGCAGGATAAATAGTATCCTTAAAATTATAATCTTTTGAAATAGAATTGTGATGACTCAATATGGTCGACATCCAAAAATCATTTCCTATGAGACGTTCACCAGGGTAGCCGTGCACTTTTAATATTTCTTTTAGTTCGGCCATTTGCTTTTCACTATGAGGTGCAAATTTGTTTTCGGCATATCTGTCCTGGGCCGTGGAACTGAAAGTGAATAAAGCCCCGAAAGCTTTCGATTGGTCACTGGAGGCCATTTTTTTGACCCGTTTTCGCAAACCGGCATCAAGACTGGCTTCATAAGTTGCCCTGAGGCTTTTATATTCCCTGGAAAGGTGTTTAAATTCGTCTGTTGCCTGCAGCGGATCCAAAAATTTGTTTTTACGGATCTCTTTCATTTTCCATCCACCCAAAACGGCTTGTCGGAGATAGCTTGCAGCTTTTTTATCCTGCCCCACGCTAAGGGCGAGTTGGGTCGCGATCTTAAAGTCGCGAAGGAAAACATAATCATGGCTGCCGATCAGGGTATCGTAGAACTTAAGTGCATCAGCAAACCGTTCCTGGCCGATGAGCTTCTCGGCAACGATTGTTTTTTGATGATATAAGGTATAATCATCATTTTTCTGACTCAGGGTCTCATATGGATATAAGTCCAATATGAGGGTCAATAACAATATTCCCCAGACCGATGTTTTGCTGCGAAGGCCCGGGGATATTTTTTGTAGATAAAGCGGAATAATCGGTCTGAATCTTTTTAGAATACCAGCAACAAGCCTATGTTGGCATTACCCCAGCTGGCGTTATCCGATATGGATTCATACGAAAAATTGAGCTCGAAAAACCTCAGAAGCCCCAAAGCCAATATGGGCCGGATATAAAATCCACCATCAAGACCATCGGTTATTCCAACGGCATAGCCTGCATCTATACCCCCTTGCAGTATTCCAAATATACTAATCCTTCCGGCAAGTGCCACGGGCAAAAACTGGGCGTCATCTACAGAAATACCAGGCGAGATCTCATCCCCGAAAAAATTACGAAATCCTACAGTGGGTCCAAGACGTACCAGGGCTTTTCGTTTGCCAAAGAGGTAATAGGCATCGGCACCCAGCGCGAAAGAGGAAAAATCACTCGCGTCTCCCAGAGGGATTCCACCGGATAGACCGATCTTAAATGTTCCCTGGGCTTGAAGTCCTGTAATTAAAAAAGCCCCAACCAATAACAGCAGTATTTTTTTCATAATATTTATTTTAGGCGACTTGAAGTTAATAAAATATGCATACCTGCAGTAATCAAATTTAGAGGATTACAATATTTTAACACCTAAGATTTTAATACATCGTATTCGGATTTGCAGATTTCTTGGGAATCTGTTGGATGGCATCCCAGTGCTCACAAATCTTCCCTTCTTTATCGAATCTGAAAAAATCGATGGTCACATATTGGTCATTGTCCGGCCAAACTTGATGTGTATGCAGGGCTACTAAATCTCGCTCCGCAATACAGCGGACAAATTCAATTGATTTTTCGGGATATTCTTCACCCATCCTTGCAAAATAATCGATAAAGCCCTGGACACCGTCGGCCACATCCGGATTGTGCTGGATATATTCACTACCGACATATTTTTCCACTGCGTGTCGCGGATTTCCCAAATAGGCAGTTTTGTAAAATGCTATGGCGTTTTTTTTATTTTTATCAAGATCCATTTATATAACTACAGTAGTAGTATTGAACTAAATTTTAATAGAGTACTTTGGATGATCACAACTTATCCAAAACAATTATTATAATTTCTATTTTATAGAATTTATTGAGGGATCGCCATTATAAATGTCTACAACATTTTTCCATTGACCATCGCTTTGTTTTTTCCAAATCTCCACACCTTTGTTGTAAATCGTAGTCGTATTCCCCAGCGTATCTATGGGGATTTTGAAGTAGTTCTTGATCAAAACATATCCCAGATCGCCCCCTTTTGATACGAATGCCTCCTGGGGTTCCCACCGAACCTCAAAGCCCGGAATTTGCATCGATTCTTCTACCATTTGGCGAATAGCTGGTATCCCTTTCATGGCAGGTTCATCGGGCGACATAATTATAGCATCATCGGCCCAGTAGGAAGACACTTTTTCCACATTTCGTTCCATGGCTGCTTCGGACCATTCCTTAGAAAGTTCCATGAGTTTTTCAGCTTCTGCATTTTGGTCAATTGAGTTGTCAGCGCAGCAATAGGACAACATAATAAACGGAATTAGAAATAATTTTTTCATGAGTATGTCTGTATTGAATGTTGAACAATTTATTGAGCGATCAAGGAGATGATCCTGATCATGTTTTAGTTCTCCTAAAAATACGTATTTGCAGCTCAAGATCAAATTATCTTAAGTCCGTTACGTACTTAGCCTGCATAGGAGTCGAAGATAGATCTAAGTCAATCTCCAATGTTGAGATTTACGAATCAAAGGGTACAAAAAATTACATGGCCTACTGCTATAAACGCAGTTGATAAGCGAATAAAGATTATAGATCAAATACTTAAAAATACAAGACAGGAATATCTGAACTTTAGATGATCAATCCATTCACTAAACATAATCTATCACATATGGAAGAGAATACACATAAATCAACAACAGTACACAGTACCAATGGCGAAAGCAAATGCCCTTTTCTAAGCGGAGAGATGAAGCAAAGTGCGGGTGGTGGTACCACTAATCGTGATTGGTGGCCAAACTCCCTCAATTTAAATATCCTGCGTCAGCATTCCGATCTGGCCGATCCTATGGATAAGAATTTCGACTACAGTGAGGAATTTAAGTCCTTAGATATGAAGGCGATTAAAAAAGACTTAACCGATCTGATGACCGATAGTCAGGCCTGGTGGCCTGCAGATTATGGCCACTACGGCCCGTTCTTTATCAGGATGGCATGGCATGCGGCAGGAACCTACCGTATTGCAGACGGTCGTGGAGGCGGAGGTACAGGAGCACAGCGTTTTGCTCCTCTGAATAGCTGGCCAGATAATGCCAACCTTGATAAGGCAAGAGTTCTTTTGTGGCCGATAAAGCAGAAATACGGAAAAAAAATCTCCTGGGCAGATTTGTTGATCCTGGCCGGAAATGTTGCCCATGAATCGATGGGATTACCCATGTATGGATTTGCCGGGGGACGGGAAGATATTTGGCAACCTGAAGAAGATATTTACTGGGGCTCAGAAGCAGAATGGCTGGGAAATAAAGATCGATATAATGAAGAGGGAGAACTGGAAAAACAAATGGGCGCTGCTCATATGGGGTTGATCTATGTGAATCCGGAAGGACCCAATGCAAATCCGGATCCTGTAGCGGCCGCTCATGATATACGAGAAACTTTTGGCCGGATGGCCATGAACGATTATGAAACCGTGGCCCTGATCGCCGGGGGACATACTTTTGGAAAAACTCATGGAGCTGCCAGCGATGCTGAATTTCTGGAAGCAGAACCTGCCGGGGCACCTATCGAATTGCAAGGCCTGGGATGGAAGAGTAAATTTGGGACCGGTAAAGGTTCCGATACCATTACCAGTGGATTGGAAGGCACCTGGACAGATACACCCACCGAATGGAGCCATAAGTATTTCGAAAACCTTTTTGGATATGAATGGGAATTAACCAAGAGCCCGGCGGGAGCATGGCAGTACAAGCCCAAAGATGGGGCAGGTGCCGGCACCGTTCCCGATGCTCATGATCCAGATAAAATGAATGATCCGTTTATGCTCGTTACCGATCTATCGCTAAGGATGGATCCGGCATATGAAAAAATATCAAGGCATTTCCTGGAGAATCCGGAAGAATTTAAAGAGGCATACCAGAAAGCATGGTTTAAGCTGACCCACCGGGATATGGGTCCAAATTCCCGTTACCTGGGCCCGGAAGCACCTGCAGAAGAAATGATCTGGCAAGATCCTATTCCTGCTTTAGATCATGAAGTAATAGATGAGAAGGATATTGAAGGGTTAAAAGCAGCTGTCCTTGCCACAGGCCTTACCGTTTCAGAATTGGTACGTGCAGCCTGGGCTTCGGCTTCTACTTTTAGAGGTTCTGATTTCAGGGGAGGAGCTAACGGGGCGAGGGTTCGTTTAGAACCTCAGAATCAGTGGAAGGTTAATAACCCTGTTGAACTGGGTAAGGTCCTGGATCTACTTGCACAGATTCAGAAAGACTTCAACAATGCCCAAAGCGGAAGTAAAAAAGTTTCACTAGCCGATCTGATTGTTCTAGGTGGCTGTTCAGCTGTGGAAAAAGCGGCTAAAGATGCCGGTCACCAGCTCACCGTTCCATTTACAGCAGGGCGTGCCGATGCATCTGCAGAAATGACTGATGCGGAATCTTTCGAAGTCCTTGAACCACAGGCGGATGGTTTTAGAAACTATACAAAAGGCGGATTTACGGTTAAAACAGAAGAATTATTGGTCGATAAGGCCCAACTGATGACCCTGACCGCTCCTGAAATGACTGTTCTTGTAGGTGGAATGCGTGCTTTGAATGCAAATTATGATGGTTCAGGTCATGGTATTTTCACCGACAAACCAGGTACGCTTACCAACGATTTCTTTATAAACCTTTTAGATATGAGCCACGAATGGAAATCTATCGACGCTCATGACGAAGTGTTTGAAGGTCGTGATCGTAAGACTGGTAAAGTGAACTGGACAGCTACCCGGGCCGATCTGATCTTCGGTTCCAATTCTGAACTCAGGGCTATCGCAGAAGTTTATGCATGTAATGATGCCAAGGGCAAGTTCGCAGAAGACTTTGTAAAAGCATGGGACAAGGTGATGAATCTGGATCGTTATGACCTTAAATAAATATGACGATTCTATGAAAATGAGGTTTTACCTTTAAAGGAAACCAAATATTCAAATTACAAAGGTGGCTTATCGGGCCACCTTTTTTTATTTATCAACGATATAACATGGAACCCTTAATAGGGTGGGCCTTGCTGGGTAACAATATCAGTTATCTAATTAAGGTGGTAGAAATCGTAAGTGCGTGTCCAATTGGTGGATTCCCCCGGTTCGATAGAAAATTGGTGGAATATCTCAGGGCTGATAACATGTTCCCAGCCCCAAAGGTTTATTTTATTGCTAATAAAACTCACGGACTCCCTGACACCGACATTTCTTTTTGAATGTTCGAGTTCCCAAATGGCTTGTACAGATCTATCTCCGTTGAGGTAGCTAAAGAAGAACTGCTCCTCAGAGGCACCCGAAAATCGGATTTCCTTTTTATCTAAAATTACCTTTTTCCCCGGGTTTACCTTATCCCCTAATTTGTCTTTGTCTATCTCGAAAGGGAATTTAAGCACATATTCCGCATCGATCTTTTCTCTGGCAATTCCCAGGAAGTTATGGACATATTCTTCGGTGACTATTGGTTTTGAACCTGTATTTTTTAAAATGTAGTCGATGGTTAAACAGTTGTCATGGATCTGGAATTCCTTTTTTAATTCGTAAACATATCCATTTATAATTTCTGAAAGGCAATTCACTGTTATTCTATCGGTATTAGCCTCAACAATAAAATTGGCTGGCCTTATCTCATAGGGAAATGTAAACTGATAATCAGCAGTTTGCTTTCTGAGGGCGCCAACGCCAATTTTATGAAACCAATCGCCCATTTCAGCTTCTTTAAAGCCCAATGCAGTATCCATCCCAAATTCATTGTAGAGCCCCTGGCCATATTCATTGATGTTTACACTATCCATTCTTTCCAGGGTAGAGAACGGTTCATCATGAAACTTTACCAGGGTGATCTTTCCTGTCCAGTCGAACCTCGAAAAGTTATACCCTTCATTCGGCTGATCAAAATGGACTTCGAGTTCCCGGCTTCTTAAAATATGGGGCATTTCTGTTCAGATTATTTAAGATTCTTGGTTCACTTGCTCAATAGTTCAAGTGTCCTGGGTAAAATGGCTTCCACCCATGCCTGATACTGTGCACCACTGGGGTGTAAATCATCTGCCGCCAAAGCGCCAGGGGAATCACCCAACTCACGAGAAATTTCTGTTATGTTGATAAAGGTGATACCCTCAGCCTGGCAACGATCGGAGATATGGGCATTATACTCATCTAACTCCGCACCAATCTGTTCGGCATTGGTTCTGCCAAAAGGCGTCACCCCATAATCCGGGATAGAAACCACAATAACACCGTCTTTGCCTTTTGCAATTTGTATTGCGGTATCCAATAGTTGGTTAAACTGGTTGGTGAAGACCGAAAAATCTAGATTTTGAAATTGATTATTAACGCCAATAAGAAGCGAAACCAGGTCAAATTCTCCAATTTCTGATTCATTCACAGCCGTAATCAGATTTCCCGTAGTCCAGCCGGTCTGTGCAATGATTTGAAAACGCTCTACCTCAAAATTGTTTTCCTCGAGGCCAACGATCAATTGGTTGGGCCATCTTTCCAGGATATTTACACCTTGACCGATGGTATAGGAATCACCCAGGGCCAGATAGTTGATCATTATGGGGTTCTCCTCCTGAGAGTAATCCTGTCCTTTAGCTCTGTCGGTGCAGGATAGCTGACTAAAAATCAGAAAAATCAATAGAAGTCTTTTCATAGCATCTGTCAATGGCATAATTTTTCAACTGGGAATATAGTCACTTAATCAGTTTCTCCTGCAAATTCAAAGGGATTTTAGGATTTAATATGAATGGATAATATCGCACGCTGCTATTTATAGATTTACCCTCATACAATAAAAATACCCGTTGGGCTGATCCCAGCCCAACGGGTGTAAAACTTTTACAAATGGCATAACAGTGCCTTTAGTCAGTCTCTGGCGACAAATACTTATAGACCAGTCCGGCCAGAATAGCCCCAATAATCGGGGCGACCCAGAACAGCCATAATTGACCAATTGCCCAGTCTCCCGCAAAGAGGGCCTGGCTTGTACTACGAGCCGGGTTAACAGAGGTGTTGGTTACAGGGATACTGATCAGGTGAATCAGGGTAAGTCCTAAACCAATCGCCAGGCCGGCTAAACCTTTGGGGGCTTTGGAATGGGTTGCTCCTAAGATAATTATGAGGAACATAAAGGTCATTGTGATTTCTGTGATCAGGGCTGCTTTCATACCATATCCGCCAGGGGAGTGTTCACCGTATCCATTGGCTGCAAATCCTCCAATTTCAAAGCCGGGTTTTCCGCTTGCAATAAGGTAAAGAATGGCAGCACCGGCTAGTCCGCCTAGCACCTGTGCGATAATATAAGGGATCAACTCTTTTTTGTCGAATCGCCCGCCCATCCATAGTCCGATGGACACAGCAGGGTTTAAATGGCATCCTGAAATATGACCTATAGCATAGGCCATAGTGAGTACCGTGAGTCCGAAGGCGAGAGCCACACCGGCAAAGCCAATGCCCAATTCAGGATATGCTGCCGCCAAAACAGCACTGCCACATCCCCCAAGTACCAACCAAAGGGTACCGATAAATTCTGCGAGTAATTTTTTCATAATTAAAGATAATTTTGGTTATTAAAGTTAGTATAGACCATTGTATTTCTTGACTTTTAAATTGTAGTACCGGACACAATAGTTAATGGTTGATTATAAAACTATTCAGGAATAATCTTGTCAATCTTCCTGAACAACAAATATCTTATTGGTGATCTTCCAGTCCTGGTTGATCTTCTGTAGCGACAAGATATCGATATAAGTGGTTTCCCCCACTTTCATGCTGATTTTTGCCGAGCTGATTTTTCCATCCACCATATCGATGTTTTGTATCTCCAGAGCACTATTGGCCATGATCTCCGGGGCAAACGGCTCCCTGGAGGCCCATTTTGGAATGAGGTCTCTGAAATACCTGTTCACAACGATTTCTTTTCCCTTTTTATCAGTTTCAGGCACTTTCATGGCGCCATTTTCCATATCAAAAGCTCTATGCAGTAAAACACTGTCCTGATGGATATATCCGTCAAAGTAATTTTTGATCGTGGCGCTGATGAGTGCGGTATCCTCACTATTATCTTGTGCACTTATCGATACCGAGAACAAAAAAATGGCAAGCCAAACAATTTTATTGACCATATCAGGCTTTGTTGGGAAAAACTACATTTTGAAGCTTAGGATCGCGTAACCAGGGACTCAGCCAAACAATGATCCCAAAGAGTACCGGAAAGAGTGTCAGACCAAGAGGGTCGTTATGGATAACATGGGTAGCTACGGCACCGCCCAGCCAGGCAGTTAGTAACAGACCGCCGATAAAATTGGTTTTCGGCCAGGCATACAACAGTGTTGATACCAACAATACAATTCCCAGGTAGAGAACTGCGCTTTTAGGGATTCCCAAATCGGTTGAGGCCTTAATGGCCGATTCTGTCTGCAGGATATTGTTCACAGATCCGAGCAAGAACATGAGTATAACAATACCCTGAAGGATATAGGAGGTCCACAGGCGACCTTTGGAGATTTGATTTGTAGTTTCCATATTATTTAGTTTTAGTGCATAATTCGAATCAAATTCCAGTAAAACAGTATCTGTGCATTCTGGTTGTGTTCAAGATACTGATAAAAAAAAATGATAAGGTTTATTTTTCCATATAATATAGATCTAGCCCGGGGGCCCAATAATCCTTTTCTGTATACTGGAGTGCAAAACCGAATTTCTCAAAAAACCGGTATACCAGCTGGGAAGTCCTTACCACCATTTTTTCTAGTTTTGGATTGGATTCCAGAATTTCCAGGCAGTGTTCCATAGCTTGTTTGCCCAAACCTCTTCCTGAATATTCCGGATGAAAAAATATCCATGTTATTTGCCCTGTTTTATCTTTCTCATCAAAATAATGCCCAACACCACCTACAATCCTGTCTTCCAATTTCATAGTCCAGTAAGTGTCGGGATGCCTGTCGAGGTATTGGCTGAAAAGCTGGGCCTCTTTTGGGTCAAAAAACCCGGGTACGTTCGCCTGGAAGACCACCATCAGTTTATCTTTGTCGGACCTTTTATATTTTCGGATCATTCTTCAAAAATGAAAAATTTATAGGTAGACCTGGTTATAAGTTATGGTTTTACACTTATTTTCAAACCTCGAGCATTTGGTGACTAATTCATCATAAATTTTGTGTAGTGATTCCCACATAAAAGGCATTATTGATCTTTTAAAGATATCGACTTTTTTTTGGGAAGCAGCAACGCCGATTTAGGGTATGTCGGTGACGGATAGGACATTCAATGACCAACGAACTGGATGAAATCAAGCACCTTCGCCGAACATGATCAGTATAGCTTCGGTAGCTTCTTCAGTTTCATTCCACCACTTATGCATTACGTTGGCAGGTATGTAAATAGTATTCCCTTCGGACAATTCTACATTCTGGCCGTCTACCTCACCTTTAGTAGTGCCTTTAATGGCTACGATCAACATAGGAAAAGGGGCGGCCTGTTCACGGGCATCATCCCTTACCCGTTCTTCTGGCAATACACGATACCACGCGGTTCTCAGACCAGTCTGATAGTAAAATACGGTAAAATTAGACCCATGGGCGCGCCGGGTCGTTCCTTGTCCAAATGGGATGATTTCAGGGAAACCCCGGGTCCAAAAGTGAAAAGAAAAAGGATTGATCTCTCCATATTCTTCTATAGAGGGTTTATATCCTTCCATCATAGTGATACTCATCGGGGTATAGTCGCCTGCAAACGCCTTACCCTGTGCGGTTAAAGCATTGATTTTCCCTTGGTGAATAGCATTTAGCGTCTCGGTTTGAATCGAGTATATAAACGTGGGTGATTCTGGTTTTCCATTGTTTAGAAGCACTTCCCATCCGGTTTCGAGTTTCTTCCCAGTTACGTTAATGGTCCAGTAACCTTGTTCCGGCACTTCTATTCCAAATATTATGGCCTTCTTGGCATGTCTGTCGTTTCTGTAATCTGCCACATAGGTTTGAATAATTTCATCAGCATTCATTACAGTCGTAGATTCTGTTTGGGCATTAGTAGCATAAATAGACAGGGAGCAGATCAGTACTCTTAAAAGATTTTTTGAAGTTTTCATTTGATCGATGATTTTTTGGTTACTAAAAGTTTCGAAACTGCCTTCGCCGGCAATTCTTCATCATCAAAGGAAATGGAATGAGTAAAAATCCGATCTTAAAAAAATGGTTTTGTGGAGAAAAGACGAGTATTAGGGGTGAGTAGACAGTTTTTTCTTAATTGCCCTGGCATACTGCTTCGAAACAGGTAACAGATCGTCATAACCCCTAAGGGTCACCGTCATGCTTCTTAAATTGGAATTCTCAATTATGAAATATTCGGTATTAATTAAATAACGTCTGTGGCAGCGAGAGATCGGAGATAGGGGGTTAACTATTTGCGATTCGATATTCTTAAGACTGGAACGCAGCACTATTTTCTTGCGCTTATCGGCCGATCTATAGTGAACATCAACATAGTTGTCATCGCTGCTGATATAGAAGATGTCGTTGAGGTTCAGATCAATGGTTTTACCTTGTTGAGTGGTCACCCGGTAGGTTTCCCTCGAGGAGAGCTTTGCAATCCTATTCCGGTTAAAGTACTGCCAGATACCCAATACGAAAAAGGTGACAACGATACCTACTCCCAGAGTACGCAACAGCACCAAAAAAAATTCATGCCAGGTGAATTCACCAAAACCGCCCCAAATGTTCTTATATAGAAAATTATTAGCACCCAGGACCACGATGAGTAGGGCATACCATAACAGGGCTTTTCCCAGTGTCCATTTCCTAAATAGTCTGGGATAAACGCTGGGGATAAACCATTCCATAAAGAGCACGGAGAGAACAAAAAGCGCTCCTATTCCCAGGATAACCAGATCGACATACCATACACGGGTATCGTTGCGGATACCAAAAGGATTGTAAAGAAGTATAAAAATGCTGCCACCCAATCCAACCAGGAAGACCCAAAGAAGATTCTTTTTGCTTTTTGCTGGTCTGGGGAACGGGGTATTGAGAAAGCTGATCAGATTCATTTTCATTGTTACTCCTTAAACAGCACAAGTATATTTATTAATAGGTGTTTAGGGATCAATCTACCGCTATGGTGTCGATGAGCAAGCTAAACGATTCAGCCTTTTTATTACCGATGAGAAAGGCGATCTCTTCAATCTGATTGTGGGAGAAATTAGGTTGATTGAGCTTCCTGCCTCTGAAAGCAGGAATCATCTCTCCCAGAGGGATCTCCACCTCTTCCCATTCGCCGGAGGATTTAAAATAGGCGATATAGGAATAGTATTCCCCGATGGAGTTTTTAACCCGAAACTGATATCTTTTTCCATCCCCTTTCAATCTGATCTTAATTGTGTTAGATGGCTTTACTTCCATAGCTTCGAACCGGTACCGCAATGAGGAAAAACCACCGTTGTTCTCCAAAGAGACCGTGCCTTCATAGAGTCCATGACCTTCGGGTGTAAGGCGAAGACTGCCTTTCGATCTGCCACCCATCACCCCATCATCTACAACGATCCAATTCTCCAGGCTTGCGTCTTTATTAAAATCAAATATCAATTGTTCAGTCATGGCTATTATCGTTAATATGAGAACAAGGAGGATCTTCATGGGCTAGAAATGTATGTTTTGCCAATGCCACAAGATTCACCTGCGGATAAAAAAGTATCAGTGCAAATGCCAGGGACATTAAGTTCCATAAATATAACAAACAATTCTGCTATTCCTCCAGACAGGCATAGGAAGGCATCGAACCAGCTTTCATGTTGAGATTCAGAGTGCATCTCTTCGCGGAGATTTTTTATGGTCCGATATCATCTCTTTCATTCAATTATAAATATGGTATATCAATGCAGAAATCCTGGTCATCTTTGGCCATTCTTTGAAATCTTTATTTTGTTTGAAATAGTTCGATGGTATAGTCGAGCAACTCCATACCACCATGATTACCATGGCCCGGAATCACAATTTTTAGATCGGGATGGGTATTTTTAATATTTTGAACTGTAGTTGCCCATTCGTCTGTATTGGCATCTGAGAGATTTCCTTTTCCAGCTTGCATGGCTTTGATCAGGCATCCACCGAATAGTGTTTTTTCAGCTGGGATATAACCGACAATATTGTCTGTGGTATGCCCTGGTCCGAAGTATTCGGCTATCGCCGATTCGCTACCTACCCTGATAATGATCTTTTTGTCAAATCCATTTTCTGGTATTACTTCATTATTAACTTTGGCAATTTTAAGGGTGGAATTCGCAGCATAGGAAGGTATCTGATGCTCATGAAATGCTTTTAATCCACCTAAACAATCCACATGGAAATGGGTGACGAGCACAGCTACGATCTGTTTTTGTTGTTGTTTTTGAAGCCAGTTGATCAGTTCTGAAGATGCCTTGATATCGGTAGGAGTGTCATAGATTATCGCTTCATTGCCGTTGAGGTATATCATACCATTGCAAGGCACATTACCATAGTCATCGGTTTCCAGATATGAGATGTGCTTAAGGATTTTTTCTCCTACTTGTTGTATCACTAATGTTTCAGACTGGTAGAGTTCGATTGAGGATTTCTCTGATTTACAAACCAGGAATACAAACGAACAGAAGATTAGTATAACGACTCTTTGACCATAAATGGCTTTTCGGTAACCCACCAATGGAAGATCAGAACTCATAGTGCGGAGGTCATTTGTCCGAGGTTAATTTTTTCAGCTTTTTTAAATCGCAGTTCACGGACATATTCCATATTCTTCCACAGGTAGGCGTTTCCTTTTAGCATATTGGTCCCTTTCATTCTACGATTTAAGCGTTTTATCTCTTTTTCAGTGGCTTTTCTTTTCGCACCCAGTTCACCATAGAGTTTGATGGCAGGATATTTCGAAAATTTTACATTGAACAGGGATATAATCCAGAAGATCCGGCCGCTATTAACGCCTAAGAGGCATACACTGGGGTTTGTTTTGGCATGCCGGGGTAGTTTTGAAGGATATTTTTCAAAATAAAACCCGGTTTGATTGTCGTTTAGAAAAAGTGAACCAATAGGCGTTACGGTCGGATTGTTATCTGAATCAACAGAAGCCACCGAAATATGGAAGTTGGTGCTGAAACTTTTATTAAAGTGCTTTCGAATTTTGTCCCAGTCTTTATTTAGATCCATGATACTGCCACAATCTATAACCTAGTAGCTACTAAATTTACTAAAAAAGCGCAAGGATCGATTGTTTAGAAAGTGTATTGATCGAAAAAGCTAAAAGATTTGATTATAATTTTTCCTTAATTGCTTTTCTCCAAAAATACAGGGAAAAGACCAGGGTTATCAGGGCGAACATAATTCCATATTCGCCAAACCAAGGCTCGTTTCCCTCAACTTGTGCGGTTAATGGAGGAAATATTTTCTGAACATAAACATTGCTAACCGCATGAAAGATCACTGCTGGCCAAAGACTGTTGGATTTAAAGGTATAGTAGGTCATCATAAACGACATCGAGATGATGACAACAAAAAAAACCGCCATCTCGAGGATGATGTTACTCCCGTAAAATACAATAATTGGCCAATGCCAGGAGGCCCAGACAATTCCACTAACCAGGGAGACTCCGGAGAAAGGGAGCACCTTCCTCAATTCATAAATGAAGAAACCTCGCCAGCCGATTTCTTCTCCTAAAGTGGTAGCCATGGCCCTTATTACGCCAACAGTCCCTAATAGTACAACCCCCGCAGCAGCTGCTAATTCCGGACTCATGGTACCTATTCCTATTAGTCCCAGTTCCTGTGCCCATCTTAAAATACCTGTACTATCGGTTATTCCTCCAAATCCGAAAATCCATAAAAACAGATAGGTTATCGCAACATACAATGCAGGAATAAAATAGGAAAGGCTGATATATTTTCTTTGAGCCCACTTCCAGGGTAAAGAAGAAATTGATCGCCCATTTAATTTGAGGGTGATAAATGCCGCCAAAGCCGGACACCACATAAGCCCTCCAATATAGATACTGGAAGGGTAAAGATTTACGATAGCAAAGTGGAATATTGAACTGGTAGCAGTCACAATAGCCAGAAAAACCAAAATGGTTCTCCAGGCTTTCTTCCGTTCGTCTCCTTGTTTTAGCATTTGATTCTTGTGGCTTGCATATCAGGAAGACGAAGAGCTATTCATTTTGTTACGGAGTTCCAGCAGACCTGTAGAATTCGATTCGGGTTTCCATGAATTTCATCCCCACAGTCTTCCAGGAGGTATTTTAGACTGATCTTGTATACGCTTCTTTAATCCATTCTTTTAACTCGTTGTCGAGATCATTTATATCCGTCAGTTGCACCCGGTGCGTACACATGGTTCCAAAAGGCCCCGAATTCCCAAGCCGTTCCGTAGTAGGTTTGTCTTTAAGTTTAAATCCCAGATCGATCCGGGTCTTAGTGGCGGGTTTGATCAGCAAAAATTGTCTTTTCCTGATGATGCTTACACTGGTTTTTTTGGGGGTTATAGTGACATCGGTCCCCAGTGTTTTTACAAATGAAATCAACTGTTCGTAGAGTGAAAAGAGGTCTTCCTTGCCCTTGTATTGAGCAGCGACAAGATCTTCATCTGAAGCAGCATCGTTTTTAGAAAGCGTTACAATGGTATTCGCAAATCCGTGGGTAACATTGTGTTCAGATTTTAAGAATTTAACGGCCTCCGAATGTTTGGAAAACGTTTTATTTTTTAAAATACTTTTCCATTCTTCTAATGATTTACCGGTTTTCTCCGGCATATTATCGATCATTGTTTGAAGGGCTTTTTCCATCGCTTTGTTGTTTTTACTTTTTCTATTTATCCGACCAGACCGCCAATTCATTTCCACTGGGATCTCTAAAATGAAATCTCCTTCCCCCTGGAAAGGAGAAAATTTCTTTTGCAATTTCACCACCCTTAATGGTGATCTCTTGTTTTATCGTTTCAAGATCTTCATGATATAGTACTATCAGCACTCCATTGATTATAGGATCTTCTGTTTTTTCGAATCCACCGTTAATGCCGCTTTCTGAGAAGGAACAATAGGTGGGGCCGTAATCGGTAAATTTCCAGCCAAAAAGTTTGCTGTAGAAGTCTTTAATGATCCCCAGATCCCTGGCCTTGAATTCTATATAGTCTATGTGGTTATTAATCATATTGTCCCAGAATATTTTATATGGTATAGTTAAAAGTAGGACAAATTTCTTTTTAGCAACCAATGCTGGATGTTTTCCTTCTTTGGCTATCTACTCAGTAGTAGACCTATTGATAATCAAATCTATAGGTATTAGCGGGGAAACAGTCTGTATCAAAGCATCTAACGATATAAAGATCAGTCAGATTTATTAAGGAAAACAGGTCTTCGCCAAAAATCGACTAATAGTTTATTGCAGAATTGAGTTTCTGCCACATCTCGTCATGAAATTCTACAGGGACAAGCGCACCATCCGGAGCCTCTCCCATTCGTATGACCACCAGGTTTTGACTGGGTACTATTTCTACAAACTGTCCGTTTTTACCCATTCCGGCAAACAGGTCGTCAGGAGCATTGGGAGATAATTCTATATCGAAAGATGTTGGGAGTGAAGGAAAGATAATACTATTCTTTCCATTCAACCACCATAGATATCCATAGGAAGGGTTCAGGTCCTGTGAGGTGCTGACCATCTGATAATAGTAGTTTTCATCCGATAGAACAGGGGTATCATTCCAGTTCCCTTTATTTAAAATCAATAAACCAAATCTGGCCATGTCTCTGGCAGTACTCCAATACACATTGTTATATCCCAGAGCTATCCATTGGCCACTCATACCTATAACAGTTTCAATTTTTTGGTCGGTATAGAGATTATAATCACTGCCGGTGGCATTGCTTACCACCTGTTCCAGTAAGGTATAAGGAGCATTGTGATAGAACCATTGAGTACCGGCATCACTTTTGTATTCAAGACAAGAAGGATCTGTACAATCCACATCCGGCACCTGGTATTCCATACCGGTGGTCATAGTTAACTGATTTCTGATCGTAATAAGGTTTTCTTTTTCCTCAATCATTGAGGTCCACCCGTTGCCCAAGTAGTCCGACGTTTTGTCGTTGATGTTTAATCGGCCTTCCTGTTGTGCGATACCAACCAATGTGGCTGTCAGGGTCTTTCCCGCCGATGCCCAATACCATTGACTATTGGTGTCAAAGCTTGCGGTATTGGTGATATTGTTTCCCCAGTAGTTTTCGATAACTATTTTACCGTCTTTTAGAACGATAAAGGCCCTTGTATCGTTCGACTCCAAATAATCGTAAAGATCCTCCAGCTCACTTTCATTCCAGTTAAGAGCATTGGGGGAGGTAGTTTCCCATTCCAGGCCACTGCCCGGCGGAAAATACAATTCCTCCTCTGTTAATTCGGGATCCGGATCAACATCGTCATTGCTGCAGCCGGCAAGAAGTATTATAAGTAGTAAGGGTGATAAAAGTGTTTTCATCAGATCAGATGTTTAATATTCTTATGTACGACTCCCTTCCTGTCAAAAGGATTAAATCAGTATTGCCGATTGGAGTCACTAATACTAAACGTCCGACATTTAATGGCTATTGCCCATAAAATTATTATAAGGACGATGACCATAAGATCCAGGGTGTGGCCAAAAGGAAGATTACCGTGTTTAATACGGTAATGATGACACCTTGTTTATAAATCTCTCTGGATGGTAGAAAGCCACTTCCGGCAAACAACACATTTGAACTGGAAGCCTGAGGGGTAACCACAGCAAAGTAATTGGTGGCAAAAGACAGCATAAATGCCATGAGGGCAGCAGGTACTTCAGCATTTACAGCTACTTGTAAGAAAACTGCATATAAAGCCAGTAAATGAGCGGTCTGACTTACAAAAAGATAGTGGATAGCTACATATAGTACCGTGAGGAGTATATAAACCGTCACCCAGTTATAATCGCTGATATAGGTAGCTATCTGGGCACCCAGGGTTTTCATAAAGCCCATATCGTTCAATGCGGTACTCATCATATATAAAATAGCAAACCACACATAGGTTTCGAGCGCATCACCAGCACCTTCCCGGATATCTTTGAGTGTGTAGACATTCGCCAAAATCAATATCGATAATCCAAGAAATGCTACAATAGCCAGGTTTATATTCAAGACCGGGGAAAAAGCCCAAAGGAGTACCATTCCAAAAAATGTAATACCCATAATCCATTCCTTTCTGCTCATGGGCCCCATGTTTTCCAGTGCTTTCCTGGCCATTTCAGGTGCTTCGGGCGTGTATTTGTTTTCAGGCGGGAAGAGCTTATATAATACGATAGGTATTAACAAAAGGGCTATGAGACAGGGTACCGATGCCACAAAGACCCAGTTCCCAAAATTCATATTTACACCAAATTGAGCTGCGAGTCCTGCACCTACCGGGTTAGCGGCCATCCCGGTAAACCAAAGAGCAGAACTGATAGTATGGCCCGATATCGCGGTCATCATCAGATAACTACCCGTTTTTTTCCTGCCTTCGGGTGTAGGAGTGGATCCGGTGTCTAAGGATAATGCATGTGTAATAGGATACAAAATTCCCGATCGGGCAGTATTACTTGGAATAGCCGGCCCCAGGAGCGTATCTGTGGCCACAATACAATAACCCAGATTTAATGTCGATTTCCCAAAACGGCGAATGAGCAAAAAGGCAATTCTTCTGCCCAGGCCCGATTTAATAACCCCTTTTGCAACTAAAAATGCGGCCAGGATAAGGAGTATAAAACTCTCTGAGAAGCCAGAAAAAGCTTTTTCCGGAGTAAGTACTCTTAGCAGTACCACAGCCACCAAAGCAATAATAGATGCCGTAAATATCGACAGGGCTTCGATAAGGACTCCGATGATAGCGGTGAAGAAAATGGTGAATAAATGCCAGGCGTCGGCCGACAAGTCCCATGGAATGGGCATATTCCAGATAGCTATGCCAATAAGAAGTGTGATTATCCTCTTTATCCAAAGAACTTTCTGGTTGACATTGGTAGGTGCTTTCACTTAGTTATGGTTGATATGTTTCTATTGCAATCCCACTTTACAGGTGGGAAAATACTATAAAAATCCCTGCTGTCACAGTATATCTATTGCCCATTTGTTTTACTTAAATCACCCATTTTGGTCCTTTCCGTACTATTCTTGGAGTTCATCTTTTGGGCATTTCCTATCATTTCCACAAGGATTAGAAATTAAATCAATCTATTCAATGGTGCTTGTGAACCGTTGAAAACGTGTAATTCTGCTTCTTTAAAACATTTGTTGCCACGTTGACAGTACGGAGGCAATAGTTTCTGCATTTCAATGTATTGGACCGCTTCTTTTACCCATAACCAATAGAATATTGCTAGTCTATTTTGATTTAAGATGATTTTTCAAATTAGTATTCAGGGTTAAGATCCCGGCACGCTAATTATATTGTACCCTCTGCTTGTATATCTATAACTGTCTTTCGAGCTTTTTCCGATTCCAGTCCGAAATATTTACTGCGGCTTCGTAAGTGGTTTGAAGAAAATCATATAAGGTTTCCTCGGGGTTTTCTGCATTTCTAACATCGTCGTATTTCAACATAAATTCACCCATTTCCTGACTAAAAAAGGCTTGATTTGGCTTAACATCCTGCTCGGCAAAACCTTCTGGACTCGGATAAGCGTAGGCATAAAAAATAGGCGTTGGGAAATCTTTAGATCCGGGCCAGAACCCCGCACTGCTCACTTCCTGGGAATAGGCTTCCTGCATTACTTCCAATGGCATATTAGGCATTCCCCCCGGATGCAGAGGAGCAGGGTTCCCAGAAAACCTGGTTACCGCCAGATCAAATGCGCCCCAAAAGAGATGGACCGGACTACATTTTCCAATGAAATCAGTTCTGAAATGATTGAAAACATTATTGGCTTTCAACATGGCCTGCCAAATGGTATTGGCCGCTTTTGGATCATATGATCTGTTTACCGTATTCTCAGCAAATGGTATGGCAGGTTCGATTTCATTTGGACTCGAATGTATTTTTACGTCAATGCCCATAGCGTTTAATTTGTCGAATAATTCATTGTAGAAATCGGCGACTGTTTTTGGTTGCAGTTCTATACTCGAATTACCCGCCTCAGAAGAACGTATCAACAATTTGTGTTGCTTAAAATCGAATTCCAATTCGATTATTTGCCTCTGGTATGGTATGGCATGAGTAGAGAATCCCCTTGCTGTAATATAAAGTGCCGTATGCCAGGAGTGATTTTGCCAGGGCATGGTTCTGAGACGTATTTTCCCAACAATTTGTATCCACTGATGAAGTGTTTCCAGCGTTTCCTGTAATTCAACAAAATTTAATTCAGGCCAATTGTGATTTTTTTTCATAAGAGATCTATTAAAGGCTGCCAGCGGTTATCGTAAGTCTTTTGCTGTCTAACCTGCAGTCTGTACTATCACAACTAAAATACAAGGAATTCTATCATTAACCCCACATATCCAATTTACATCTTTTAAAAAATGCTCTAAAGACTATCGATTAAAATTCGTGATATATACTCTACTCAGGAATCCTTATAAAATGAGTGCGGGCTAAAATCTGCTGCTTCAACGATCTAGCATCATCATTAGCCCATCCAATATCTCATCATTTTCATCCAGCAAATGATCCTTGATAAAGATATCTGGAATTACCCCTTCATTTTTGGTGCTTCCATTTACACGTACAATATATCCTTTGGAAACTTTAACAGGGATTCCAGTATTGGGAAGTGCGTATTGGAATTGTGAAGCATATAATGACGGATAGTCGCCCGTTTCCTCCCCTACAATGGTGCCAAATTTATAATCCTGAATTTGGGCGGCCGTTACAGCCGACTGAGAATGTGATTGCCGATTAATCAGTACGTACACTTTACCGGTGAAACGTTTTTTTCTGGGTTGTGGTTTGTATTCTTCGAATTCATAGTCATAAATCTCACCGTCTTTATGAGTTAATATTTCTTGCCAGTAGAAACTGGTGGTATCGTTGTGCTTTCGTACATGTTCCTTTAGAATTTTGCTGGTTTTGAGTGTAAAACTGGAATTCCATTTAAATAATTTATCTGCAAAATAAGATACCAGAAAGTCACTAAAGGAATCATCGCCACCGCCATTATTTCTGAGGTCTATTATCAAGTTTGGGCTCTTTCTTTCGTTTATTTTTACAAAAGCCGAATCGATAAATTGTTGATATTTCTCTTCATCACCTGAAAAGTTACCGGGATTTAAATATGCTGCCTCTTCTAAGAATTGAAGTTTCATTGTCGCATTCAACACCTCTGTCCGTTTCATCTCATAGCCTTCTATAAGATTTACTGCATTTAAAGAGTGTTTCTTAACGACACCGTTGGCACGGATTTCAACTTCAAAGTTATCTCGCTTTCCAAAGACTTGCCAGTAGTATCTTGGGAAAGAATACATCTCTAATTTGGCATTCTTAAAATAGGGGCGTTCGGCCGATATCTGAGGATATATTCTGGCAAGGATTTTGGCCATAGGAATTCCATCAATACTTAGTATTTCAGAACCTACTGTAATACTTTCGTCCTCAGACCAGTTCTTTCGGACAAGAGCTGTGTCGTACTCAAAGGCAATCTCCAAAGGAAAAACCGTCCCTCCGGCATTAGCATATTCGAAATACGATTTTACAGGGAAATCGATTTCCGTATGACCGTTGTTTACCGCGGAAATAAATCGCTGGTAAGTACTGGTGACTTCCAACAAATCGAATGAGTCTTTGACAATCGAATTTTTCACCTCGCGATAGGTTGCGTCCACTGCCTGTTTAGTGGTATAAGCATACAGGTTATAGTGAGCATCTTTTAAGGACTCGTATAAATACTTTAGATCTTCAACCACCTCCTCTTTAGAGAACATAGATCTGGATTGCCCGAACGAATAAAGCGATGATAGAATGAAAACAATGATATAAAAAGGCGATTTCATTTTTCTGAGTTTTTTATTCTTTATGACGATACCACACTAATCTTGTTACAACTGGGATTCGGAAGTCGGAAGACGGTAAATTGATAATGGAATTTGATAATGGATAATGGAAAATGGATGATGGATAATGGAGAATGAATGATGGAAAATGAACAATTAATAATTTTATTTCCTCGAAATAGAAACAAAGTTACCTGCTTGTTTATCTCACTGAATTAAACAAACCTCAACTTATATTTACTGCAAATCCGGGCAACTTTTTCCAGGTCAGGAGGCCCTGCCGGAAGCTGTGATAATTCCTGGAACATATCTTCAAGGCCTGCTGGAAATATACTTAGCAATGCCCTTGCTTTTTCATCGCCAACTACTTTCCAGGCATGTGGTATTCCCCGGGGACAAAAGATAAGATCTCCTTTATTTAGTGTTGTGGTCTGGTCACCAATACTCATTTCAACCTGTCCGGACAAAACTTGAAAGACCTCATCTTCATTCTCATGAACATGTGGCGGAATCCCAACTCCGGGATCGTTGTACTGTTCAATGAGGGTAAACTTGCCATCAGTATCCTGTCCGCTTAGCTTAATGTTTTGACGATCACCTAAGACGTTTAGAATTTGCCCATCAACTTTCCTGACAATTTTGGGATTTGTGGGATTCATGACTAAATTGATTATTGATTATTGATTATTGATTATTGATTATTGATTATTGATTATTGATTATTGATTGCCAATCTTTTTGCGATGAATTATGGGCTCTTTACCTACTCGTAAATCAATCAGATTTATGCACTTCTAATTCAATTTCGATCATAAATTCCGGTATTGCCAGTTCTTTAACGCCAAGCCAGGAACCTGTTGGAAAGTGATTCTTATAAATCTCACCTCTGTATGCCGCATGTTCCAGGAACGATGTCATATCGGTAGTAAATATATTCTCCACAATTACGTCGTCGAAGGTACAGCCATAGTGGTTCAATATTTTTTCCAAATCGGCATAGCAGTTTTTCATTTGCTGCGCCAAATCACCCGCAGCAGTAGGATTCCCTTCATCATCCATACTCACAGCCCCTGAAACTTTAATATCATTACCGATTTTTACGGCATGTGAGTATCCGTAGGCTTTTTCAACTTCCGGACGAAGCAAAAAATATTCTGGTTTTTCGATTTCAATAGTAGCTTCCTGTACAACTTCTTCCTTAGCTTCTTTTTGTCCACAACTCTGAAGGGCTAATGACAGTGAGAAAAAAAGTACGAGTACGATCAGTCGATCGAATAGATTGGTTGGTTTTTTCATGTTCATAAGTTTTTGCGCTTGTTTGGATCGATATACGGCTATCCCGGTTTTATGGCGTTATCGTCGCATTGATGTGAACTAAGATATGGAATTAGGTTTATTTGCAGCAAGTCAGCTGTGATATTCCCCTTAATAGCATTAATATATTATTCAACTATGTCGCAGTCGTAATATGGAAAATCAGCATCTTCCAAAATCGTCTCTAGGCTGCCTCCATTGCGGTCCATGCGTGCAATCCTGGCAAACTCTCCACAAACCGATACGCTAAAATATATTTCATCGGAATCCTTGGTCCATCGTGCCAAACCATTCCTGTTATCATCTTTAATTACATCTGTGGTAAGCCCCGTAGCAAAATTATATTTTCGTATGGCCCATTTACCCAGTAAAAAACAGTCGAGTATTGTCCATTTGCTCTCAAAGGCTATTTCTGTGCCATCTGGCGACCAATAGGCGTCATAATTTTGAAAAGCATCGTCATCGGTAAGCTGGATTTCATCGGTTCCATCTCTGTCCATCACATGTATTTCCAGATTCAAGCCCACAAATTTACTAAAGACAATTTTTTGGCCATTGGGAGACCAGCTCGGGTCGGCATAATCTACATTGGAATCCTGGCTGACTCGAACCGGATTTTTGCCCTCCTTATCTGTTATATAGATTCGCCAATTATCGCTTTCCCTGGCCGCCATTACCAATTCCTCTCCATCCGGCGACCAATCTGCGACACCTTGAGCAGTCCAATTGTAATCGGCAAGGTCGATTACTTTTTGCGGATTTGTACCATCGCTGTGAGCCATCCATAATTCTGCCTCGTTATAATTATTGAATTCATCATTCTCGGAAACATTTAGTGGCGATTTATACCATAAGATCCTTTGTTTATCAGGTGATACCCTTATCCACCAGTCATGATGGTCCGGGTCTCTTATTATCGGGGTCTCATCGCCGCTTAAGTTGGACTTATAGATATTATTCACACCATTTCTCTTGCTGTAATAATAAATCTCAGTGTTTTCCCCACTTTCGGTATCGGGGAGTTCGGGGGTGTTTTCTTCATTGGGGATAGAGTCTTCGTCATCAGCGTTTTTGGCGATGTCATCTGAGCTGCAAGAAGACAAAAAGCCAAGGATGAGTAAGGAAGTTAATTTAAACATAGATCTGCTTTTTACTTTTTAAGACAATTATTATGCCAATGGCCTCACTATTATATTGGCGAATCGACTCGTGCTAAAGCCTGATTGTCAATTGTGAGTATTGCCCGCTCACTGCTTATAAGAAATCAATATTGTCTTCTAAAGTAGAAAATTCTAGGGCTCATAAATACAGATGCCCTTGTTTTTTCTAGGAGGTTTTGAATGGTTTATCATTGTATTATGCTGATTTTGGTGTATGAATTTTTAGTGAATACAACTAATTTAGCATAAGGAGTAATTGTGTTACCAAAATATGGAGTGACATCATGTGGAAATATTCTCTGGGATGGTTGTGTTTGGTCTTTATGGCAATTGCCAACGGATTGTTTCGAGAGAAATTCTTTGCAAATCGACTTAAGGAATTACAGGCTCACCAGGCATCAACCGCAACTTTAATCATTCTATTTGGGGTCTTTATATGGATATTGTTTCGAATCTGGAAACCCGTATCAGCTCAGCAAACTATCAAAATTGGGCTGTTATGGCTTGTTCTGACCATCGCGTTTGAATTTTTATTTGGACACTATGTGGCCGGACACTCGTGGGGCAGGTTGTTTAATGACTATGACATTTTCGCCGGGAGGCTTTGGATACTTGTCCTGATCTGGGTTAGCCTGGCGCCGTATCTGTTTTACCGACTACAGAAGTAGTTCCTATTCCTCGTAGATGTCGAATTCGGCAGAAACAGACTCCATCAGCGCTGTATCTGCAAAATCTTTTTCAGATAGTTTTGACAATTTTTCCAGGTAAAGATCAAACTGGCCATTTTTGAATATAGTTAACATCTTACCACCTTTCTCGCATTTTGCAGCATGCCAGACATTAGGGGGTATAGTAATGGTATCTCCAGGCCTTGCATTGATCGATTCATTGTCAAAAATAAAATCTACCTCTCCTTCAAGTATATAGAAAACTTCTGTCATCATTTTGTGGTGGTGTCTTTCCAAATAAAAACCGGGTTTCAATGCGTCTTCCACCAGGCATAATTCACCGTTGGTGTTTTTAGAAGAGAGTTTTACAAAACAGTGATCCTGGGAATAATTATAGTTTTCACCTTCTCCATTCCGTATGATTTCTTTTTCTCTCATTTCAATTTATTTATTTTCCTAGAATCGTTTGGGTAAATCTTGTTCTAAGCGGTTATCTGCAAAAATGTCCTACTGATTTACGATCATGCGGTAGATCTTTTCAGTAATTTCATCCGGGTAATACTCCAGACCGTTAACATGTAGTCCATCTATTTCATAGAATTCCTTAGGAAGATTTGCATTCGAGTAAATCTTTTGTCCAAGTTTTACAGGAACCATCTCGTCTTCTTTGCTGTGAATTACAAGAAGAGGCAGCTTATTTTTTTGGATTTCCTTATCTGCCTGAACCCCTTTTTTAACGAAGTTTCCAAAAATAGAAGCCTTATGCTTCGCTTCTTCCCTTAATGAAGAAAAAGCCCCTTCTATTACAATTCCATCAATATGCTGCTGGCTATTCGAACCGATTATTGAAGCTAAATAGCCACCATAAGATTGCCCGTAGATGATTGTTTTCTCAGTCCGTAATTCATCTGAATTATTTAAGTATTCAAGTGCTGAATATCCATCTTCCAACACCGTCTCATGGGTAGGTGTTCCCTCTGAGCATCCATAACCACTGTAATCGAACATAAAAACCTGGTATCCATACTCCACCAGTGGGTCAATCAAACGGTAATGTGTTATCAGATTGCCCGCACTTCCATGATAGTGCAAAATCGTGGCAAGCGGTTGTTTTTTTTCGGGTATTAAAAGCCAGCCATTCAACAGATTTCCATTCGAGCTGGCAAAATAAAAGACTTTTATTCGATATCCTTTATTCAGTCTTTCGAAGTCAGTATCCCTTAATACAATTTCCTGATTTGCTCTGTTATACTCGACCAGAGTGGTATCCTTTCCGGAATAATAATGGGTAGTTTTTTCGGGAGTAGCGGTTTGAACAGGTCTGTGAAAAGTAGTATTGAATGAACAGGAATACAGGGCAAAAAGCGTCACACCATAAAAGGAAGTTTTAAAGATGCTCATATTCAATTTCAGATTACTTTAATTCTAAATTTAAGTAAATGCCACTTTTGCCCCAGGGTATTCGGATTTGAAAGAGACTGAAGCAACCTAACAGCGGATTTTGAAAATTCGGAATGGTAGAGAACTGTTCCGATTTTTCTTTTATGAGGTTAGCTGCAATTCTTACAAAATTAGCCTCGACTTTACAGTTGGGTATAGAGGCTTCTCAGTGGCTCCCTGCTAATGGTACGAGTGAAGGAGCTGTTTATTTTGGCAATCTCGCTTTAACCAGGTCTATTTGCCCCATATGAGCTGCCTGATGTTCCAGTACATGAAACCATACCCAGTGATTGTTTATACCGTCCTCGTTGCTTGTGGAGAACCAGTTGTCATCTTTGGTTTTAAGACCCTCAAGTGTTTTTTTGCGTACCTCTTCCCATAGATCCAGATAGTAATCAATAGGTTTTGCTTTATATTCTGCCCTTGATTTATCTCCCAAGCCACCAGCAACGCTCCAAAGAGATGCTTCCTCAGCCGTCCATCTACGTCCTTCTATGGTCTCGACCTGATAATAGGCTTCGGTAGCCGCCAAATGCATAATCATGGACCCTATACTATTGGCTTGTTCATCAAATAAAAAGTCTGTTTGCTCCTGACTTAAATCATTGATATTTGCGGTAATGCGATCTTTTATGTCCTCCAGCATATCGACCATTATTCCAATTTGGGCGGTATAGCCTTCTTCGGGTATAATTTCATACTGGGCATTCAGTATGGAAAATGAAAAATACATAATCAGTAAAGCAATATTTTTCTTAAGAAAATTCATATCGATGTCTTAATTGTTGGTCTAAATTTAGGTAGATCTAACAGTTGACATTCTTAAAATATCTCTAAAACCCTGTGATCTCTTCCAACTTTATGGAGTAATCCTTTTGAAATTTTTTTCGAATGAATGCTGCAGGTACCCAAAGGCTAACTTTTTCTGCTTGAGATAATCGAACTTATAATAAGACCAATTCCCAGTCCGGCCAGAATAGAGCCCACAAATGCCATTGCGGGAGATGATTTTAAGAAAAAGAATCCGACTCCGATACCTAAAAGCACACCTCCTCCGATAGCCCAGCTGCTTTTATCTTCTTTTTTGTTTGTCATGGTCTTTATGTTTAATGGGTGTTACAGGTTTAGTGAATAGTGATCCCGATAGCTATCGGGAGTGAATAGTGAAAAATTCATATTCAACAATTCACAACAATGTAAGGATTCTTCTTCACCTTAACCAATCAGCTGGCTCAATAAGAGCTATTCTTTTCAACAACTTAATGCCAAACCGATTTGATAAATCCTCGATTCCTCCTCCCAGGGGTGATAACCCTGTCCTATATATTCAAAACCATATTTTTCATAGTATCCGATATGATCGGTGCATAAGTACAAGAAATCATATCCAAATTTTTTGGAATCACTCCTCGCTTTGTCTAACAATAGTGTAGCATAGGCATTACCTCTTTGTTTTTCATCTATAAATAAAGCACAAACCCAGGGATACAAATCCCCTCGGCTAATAAAATCATTGGTGATCAGTCCGGCACAACCTATAATGCTATCCTCTTTTTCCAATAAATACCATTGGGGTAAATCATTGCTGGCATCGATACAATGAGTAATGCTGTCTTTATAAATTATGGGCCATACACTCTTCCAGCATTGCTGGAAATACGCAATGGCTACGTCTTTATAATCCGGATTTTCCCTTATTGAGATTATTCTCATCTCTTTCTCGGTTCAATATTTTGGGTTCCATTATTTATCAAAATGGTTCTGATGCGAATTTCCCTGGCATAGCCGAATGATCCATTATTCATTACTAATCACTAATCCTTTTCCCCTAACATATGGCCGTTGCGGGCGGTAGTCATTATTTATTGAATTCACGTTTAACTTCCCAAAAGGAAATTTCTGGTGGTCCGGCAAGGAAACTTCTTGATTCAGCGATAAAGTCCTGTAAATGAGGAGTATTCATATGATCGGACTTATAATAAGCCCCATCATCCCATTCTTCATAAAGCAGAATATTGGTATTGTCATCTGGATCGACATGAAGTTTAATATTGACAAAATGAGGTTCTTGCTCTACCTTTTCTATAAGCTTGAATAATTCACTAACTGCGGTACTGCCCTTATCGGGTTGAGTTTTATATTTTACCAGAACAATTAAGTTGATTCCTTCACTAGTATCAGACGTTCTATCTCTGGAATCGAATCCAAATACAATGGATATTAATACTGCCAACATCAATAACAATGTCACCTTTGGAATTGTTTTCATATGTGGATTTTTTAAATGGATGAATACTCAATAATTTGTCTTGAAAATAATCATTTTTTCGATTTCATACCCAGCATAGGCCTATCACCACTGGCGTGTCAAGTCACTCCTCTTGATTCGGTTTTAATGATTCGTAGGCAAAACTCAAATTATATGCATAAAACCGGTCGAACCACCAATTTTTATATTTTTCGGGCACATCAATACTTTGAAGTTCTTCAATATCTATGTTTTGATCGACAAGTTGCTGAGCCGAGATTTCGAGATCGAGCAGGTAATTCTTCATTTCCAGAATTAATTCCTGAGTTCCAATCTGTCCATGCCCAGGCATAATGTTGCTTACCTCCAGGGAGCTAATAAAATCGAGCCATATCTTCCAGCTCGCTATATTGCCATGGGCTACATAAGGATGACAATTATTAAAAATGAGATCACCTGAGAAAACGATTTCATCATCGGGCAGATATAAAATCAGGTCGCTATAGGTATGTCCCTGACCTTTTGAAATCAATTGAACTCTCCGGTCTGGTCCGTCAAAATTCTGTAAACTGTCGACAAACATATCCGGTATTCGGGTCCTGACGTCTTTATAGCTATTGGACAAGGTTTCGTAATAGGGCCTCCACATCAGTATTTGTTGATATTCCCTCGACTGTTTATCTCCTTCAAATGATAGATAAAGCGAATCATAAACGGCCAATCGGGCTGGGGCGTTTTCTTTTTCATATGCGATCTGAAGCGGTTCTTCTTCCTCGATAAGTTTTTTGGTCCTGCTGGTACTGATTATTTTAACCTCTTTAGCAAAAGCCTGATTACCCCGAATATGGTCATTGTGAAAATGACTATTTACCACATATTTCACCGGTGATAAGTTCAATTCAGATAAAGCGGTCAGTAACTCTCTGGCCACATCCGGTGACAGAAAGCTGTCGAATATGATGGTTTCGTTTCCATTGTCAACAATTCCAACATTGCAAATCGCTTTACCACCAAATTTGTGAATGCAGCTGTAAACACCTTTACTCAGCTCGATGAATGTGAAGTTGTCAGAACTGATCCGAGCACTGCGATCAACTTTGCAACCAATTAATATGAGGAGTAGCATTAAGGTTGGTATCGATCTCATAATCAATAATTTTACCCTAATGTAGCAAATTTTCTAGCTTGTAGTTTTCTATTTATTCCAAAGACGACCTGCTGTAGATTACGGGCATTTGTCCTTTCCATTTATTCCACAGTTCCGGATCACTGATCAGTTGAGCCATAAAGTGAGCAACATTTATCCGACTCACTTTTCCTGCGTTAAAGATTGCACTGCGGATTGGGGATGGGTATATAGCGTATTCTGTGACTTCTTCTTCATCTATTAAACCGTCTGGTCGTACAGCAGTCCACTCAATACCAGGGTTGTTCTGTCCCACATGGGTTCGTAAATAATCAGCCGCTTTTTCGTTATCTACATGAGGCGGTAAAAGCAACCTCAGGAGTCCGATAACGCATTTTTGGGCCAGGGAAATAGGTTCCTTCAAATCGCGATTCCGGTTACCGGTAGTATTCATTAAAACATATTTAACCGGGCTTTCTGGCTTATTAGCTTCTACCGCATTACTTAGCCTGCGAACAGCATCTGTTACAAGTTTTCTGGGTTGCCCATAGACTCCTTTCCAGGTTAAATTATGCCCGAGGCAAGATGCTATAGAATGGCAATCGCGAGTCAGTTCAATCATTTCCTTATCACTCAAATCCAACAGACTTGCAGTAACAATGTTTAATCCTTCATTTGCTTTCCAAGAATCCGGTAATTTCTCAGGAGATCTAACAACGGCCTTAACCTTTTGTCCGTGTTTGAGCAGTTGCTCAACTAATAATCTTCCTGTTGTTCCACTTGCACCTACTACTAAAACCGGCATATGTTATACTGAATATTTAATTAGAATTTGACTCCTACATGACGCTAATTGTGTTGGTCTGTTACATCTGTTTAGTAAATCCACAGGAATAAGCTATGCAGCTTGTTGGCTGTATTCGTCTTTAAATTGTTTCAGGACTCTTAGGACCCTCAGCGTATTCCATCTGCTGGGCTTACCCGCTTTTTCCATGGTAAAATATACCTGTCCGGGATGAGCGGCTTGCATAGTCCAGGTTCCCGTACTTTTTTGCTTCTCCACTAAGACTTTTATCGTCTTGTACATTCTATCATCCCACTGATGGCCTACATATTGAAAATAGTCCAATGCCCGCAGAATATCATATTTCCAGCGGCATGGATATGTTAGTTTTAAAAAGTTCTTGTTAATGATTTCCCCGGTTCTATCAGAAATAAACAGTTTATGCATCAAGACAAATTCCTCAGCAGTCTTGATTGCCCGGTCAATATCTTCTGACCGATAAGCAGAACCGGTATTTCTAAATTCACCTAAACCTTCCAATACGGAGATCGTTGAATGCAAGGAACTGTGGGTTGCACCACTTCTGATAGTCCTGCAATTGAAACCACCATCTGGCATAATCTCCTCCAAAATACTATCCACTATGGAATGGAGTTTCTTCTCATGGGTTTTAAAATATGAGGAATAGTTTAAGAACATACCATTCACACAAACATCACTATGATGGGATGTGGAGGGACCTAATCGGATTCCGCCGTCCTCAGCTTTTCCGGATTCTAAAACCTGATCGATGGTCGCTTTTACTATATCGTTCTGTGGATGCAGGTTTAAATTGCGCAAGTCGAGAAGGGTATAATGGGTTGAAGTCCATTTGGGCTGATAGAAGCGATCGCCCCAGTGTCCGTTGGCCTTTCTTTCAGACAAAAGTCGTTTTCCCCAGCCCTCATGGGCTATTCGCTCCTGCAGCTCCGGCTTTTGTTTATCTAACAAATCCCTGAAAACCTGATATTGAATTGAAACATCACCTTCCAGCAGCCAATCTATGATTTGTTGTTCGTTCATTTCAAGCAGAACCTTTGAGGCCGGGGATTGCAGTTGCGCTATCGCCAATCATACACCAGGTTATTGCGAATAGGATTTGTCAACTATTCAATTCCAAATTCCAGTTGCCTGTTATATTCCTCGGATGGAAAGTTTCCTTTCGACTTTTTGACAAGATTTCCTTCACCCATGGTCCAGAATTCATATCCGCTGACCTTCACTTTATGGTCTTTACCCTCAGGAGCTGAGTCTGTACCGGTTAAAGTCCAGTGAAATTCCACCCCGTTTGTTTTATACGCCAGGCTGTCGAATCGTACATTCATGTCTGGGAACTTGGTCATAAAACTTTGGGCAGTATTGGAAATTGCCTCTCGGCCGATAGCGGGATCACCGTCATTTACTTGTAAGGAGCCATCTTCTTCAAAAAACATCGCCACGAACCCCGGCCGCTGACTACCCCACGCCTGTGCATAACCCCTGGCAAATATTTCTAAGTCAAATTTTCTTTTTTCTCCAGGTTGTTCTTGTGCGGTCCAGCCGATACTAAGAAGTTTCCATTGGTTCCCATCTTTGATAAGGATGATATGGTTTATTTCTCTTAAGCCGGGAATCCCAAATTTATTTACAACCGCATCAGCTCTCACTAAAGCCATACGTTCTTCGGTAACGATGATGTCATAGTCGCTCACTATTTCAATATAAGGTTTTAGATCTCTGTTCCTGATACTTTCAAAGTATTCATCAATGGTAACTTCCGTATTTTTCCAGCCACCACCTTTGAGCATCGTATAACCTATGACTGCCTTGTCTGAGGTAAGCCTATCCAATTCTTCCAGATTATAGTTGCCAGCAGCTTTTAAGATATTTTCAACTACTGCTATTATTTCTACTTCTTGGTCTGATATGGAATCTGAGACGTCCGATTCAATAACTTGCGTAGTCTTTTTTTTGTCTCGATTGAATTGACAACCCAACATCAGGAAGGAGAGTAACCAAACTGATAATACCTGGTTTTTTAAGCCTATGTGCATGCTCATTAATTTCCTGTTATCTAATCCTGCCTGTTTTTCTTCCGACTTAGCACGGCCCCAATGCCGGCGCCCAGGGCTACGCCTATTGCCACCCAAATAGCGATATTGTCTAAAGCCACGCCTATGGCAGTTCCTATTGCAATTCCTATCGCCATTCCTAATCCCAATGTATTTTTACTTTTCATGTTATTTTATAATCAGACAACTAACAGAAATTACCAATTTCCATCAATATGGCTAGTAAATTTTATTTCTTAATGCTGTTTTTTATATAATCAGACAGCCTAAGGGTTAATGCTGTTAAAGTGAGTGTTGGATTGGGTGCAGCAGAAGTTGGATAACATGCTGCCCCCGCAATATACAAATTGGAAATACCGTGGACCTGACAATTTGAATCTACAACTCCTTTCTTTGGGTCATCGGCCATTCTGGTTGTGCCCATGTGATGCCAACCTCCATTGGTAGTATCCGGGAAAGTGTCGTCGGTTTCATCCCTTAAGAATTCATTAAGCCTTATTCTTCCAATTCCCGATATGCCTGCCTGCTGACCAAGAATTTGATAGATTTTCCGCACACTATATTTGTCAAGTGGTGTTAGTTCCCAATGAAGATTTACACGGGGTACTCCCAATTCGTCTTTTTCTTTTATAAGGGTGACCCTAGAGTTTGGATTTGGTGCTTGTTCTATCCTTGTATTAAGTTGGTAAGCGCGCTCAATGTTTCCCTTTTCACCCTTTGCTTTTTTAGCCGCATCTCCCCAATGGGAAAAAGTGTTATCAGCACTTTTTCGTGGGTCACTATCCTGCCAGGTTTCCATCCGGGGTTTTTGATGTTTAGCAACACTTAGTGGTTGCAACGAAGCTGTCCCGTTTAGCATCTTTTCTTTGGTCTGAACCTCTTCAGTAATAGCTAACTCTGCGCTTGCTTTTGTAACACCGTAATCCCATGAATACAGATCAGTGGGAAATGGTTTGGTTAACCATAATTCTGCAGAAGCCACTTCCAGATGTTCTTGAAAATATCTTCCCACCAAATCATTATCATTTCCTAAACCATTTGGATTTTGCGAATTGGATGCCAGTAGCATTCGGGCATTTTGAATAGTACCACAGGCCATGATAAACTTTTTGGCTCTAACGGTGTGGGTTTTTCCTGCATAATTCTTGACTATGATTTCTTTAACCTGGGTTACACCATCATTTGTTTTGATGTCTACCGCATTAGCATAGGTATAGAGGTGAATGTTTTTTGAGTTAACTATCTTTTTCTTATACAGGTTCCCAAATTTAGCCTGACTGTATTGCCACATTTTGTTCCACACGACCTTTGGATCGAACGGGAAGGGGTTTAAGTTTGAAAGTTTGCTATTCCAATATTCGTACTCATAATTATAGGGTCCCAATTTTAGTGCACTATTCGCTTTTAAGTAATAAGGATCGAGATCTTTTTTGGTAATTGGCCAACCACTAGATGGGACCCAGTCCCGCTCTCTGAAATCGATTGGATCTAAGGGGGCGCACATTCCAGCCCAATGACCAGTTGTTCCTCCGAAATAATGAAGACGAGATGATTTCAGGGGGAAATATTTTTGGCCGGTAGTTTTACCGGCATAAAGTTCCTGTACCTTATCGTCATATTCGAACCCTCCACCTTCAAGCAATATCACTTTATAGGAGGTCTGCTCCATGTCCAGTGCCATACTGATGCCAGCTGCCCCGGCACCAACAATGCAAATGTCTCCTTTAATAAGGGTATTATTTTCTAGATCTCTGGCGTCTATATGCATGACTTAATTGGTTTGGATTATTGAAAAGAGTGCACACTGGCGCGCCTCTGTTCTCGACAAGATCCAGCCATCAACCATTACGGCATTTCCTTCATTATAGTCAGCTTTAATTTTTTGGCGTAAGATTTCATTCGATGTGGTTGATCCTGCTGAAGTACTATTTGATAAGAGTTCTATCAACTTTAACTCACTATTTTCATCCGGAAATTGTTGGCGGTAGTTTTCACCAATATCAATAATTGCAGGGCTGTCGCAGATGTAAGATAACAACTCTGGTTCGTGCATTAACCAATCTTTTTCCTGCTTATAAAAATTGTAATACCACGTTGGAATTGCGATGGCCGAAATACCCAGTCCTGCTAACAGAGCAAATTTTCTTCTTTTCATCTATGGTGAGCTTGATTGGTTAGGTTAGATTGTTTCTTAAGTTATGAAATAATTACTTGATCAATTTTTACAATAAACAGTATTTAGAATTTAAAAGAGATTTGTATGACTACAATGGTACTGTTCTTTTCAAGTGTTGAAAACATTTATTATTGCTCGCGCCATATATCATCTTGGCCATAACCTACCTTCTCATTAGGTAAAACTAATTTATACTCTTTGGAGTAAGCGTCCCAATCTGATTTCAATTCCTCGAGCTTATCTAAGAATATTAATAATCGAGGCCAATAGAGGTGAGGTAGAATTTCCAAGAACTAATTGCTAATCACTAATTTAAAAGAAAATATCCATAGTTGTAGATTCTAGCAGCTTTCTGCGCCATTTAATACCCGTATATTTATTAAAAATTGATGATTATGAAAGCAGCAGTCTATTTCGAGCAAGGTCCGGCCGCTGAAGTGCTACAAATACAGGATATTGAGGAGATAATTCCTCTTGAAAACGAAGTTCAAATTGAAATTTATTATTCAGGCGTGAATCCTGGTGAGGTAAAAAAAAGGGCCGATACTTTTGGTGTTGGAATGCCCTACGATAAGATCATCCCACATAGCGATGGTGCTGGTTATGTCCGTAGTATAGGTAGTAATGTAGATAAAAAATGGATTGGTAAAAAGGTGCTCTGTTTTGGAGCTCAGTCATATCGTCAGTTTGGAACGGCGTCCGAGTATTGCTGTGTGCCGCTTAGTAATGTAGTTGAGATTGCCGAAAATGTAGACCTGAAACAAGCCGCTCAAATGGGGATTCCCGGGATTACGGCTCATAGATCAATTCATGTAGGTGGTGGTGAGCTTAGACAAGATCGTACTAATCAGCTTGTACTCGTGCAGGGTGGGAGTGGGGCTGTAGGTCAGTGTGCTATTGCCATGGCTAAGAAATCAGGGGCTATTGTAGTGGCTACAGTACGAAAAGAGGCCGATATGAAAATTGCAATTTCAGCTGGGGCCGATAAAGTCTATATGGCTGATGATCAACTAAAGAAGAATGTTTTGTCTGCCTATCCTGAAGGTGTAGATCATATCGTAGAAGTTGCATTTGCGGCGAACATAGAAACTGATCTGGCTATACTAAAACAGGGAGGTTCAATTGCTACATATGCTTCCAATCAGAGTCCGGCGAGCATTCCCTTCTGGCCTTTGGTTTTTTCCAACATATCGATACACTTTCTGGGTAGTGACGATTTTAGTGATACCTCAAAACAAACTGCAGCCAACGATTTGGCAGCAGCATTGGCTGAAGGTTGGCAGGGTCTTGAAATTGGCAATATTTATGAGCTGCAAGAAATTCATAAAGCACATTTGCACATTGAAAACAAAAAAGTAGGAAGGGCATTGGTAAAGGTCAGATGAATGATGTTTATCGTCCTGGCACTTGAAGCATGATATATGTTATAGACAGCTATTTATCCATATTCTCTTTTGCTATCCTCTTCATTCTCTTCAGGTCGCCATTGGCTCTGAATTCATTAACGGCAAAAGGAGTATTTTGAAGAGCTACAAATTTCCATTCGTCGATAATTTTGCTGAAAATGATTAAAGGAACCGCGTCGGGTTCCGACGGCTTAGACTCCCCGTCCTTTAAGATGGCTCCTGAGGCGTTTACCAAATCAACTTCGGGGCCTAAAAAACGAATTTTGTCAATACTCAAATCCCAGACAGTGTTGGCGTAAAAATTATTGAAAATCAGGTTATGTCCGAAAGCAATTTCTTCCTTGCCATTGAGTTTTAAACCAAACCAAACTGTGAAATCAGCATCTTCGGTAAAGGGAGATGCAAATTTTTGAGCATCACCTGTCTTCCAGGCGTCAACTAATATTTTAATTTTATGCTCAATTTTGATCTTTTCTTTTGCTTCATCGAAGTCTTGAGCCACAAGTTTTATAGATATACAAAGAAGTAATACAAAAAATGTTTTTTCATTTTATAATCTTTAAAATTAGTCTTCTTCTCATTAAACAAAGTGTTCCCTTTATATGACGTGTCCTACATTAGAAAGGATTAATTCGTAATTTCTTTAAATACCAATTCCCCTATTAGTTTATGGCAACTGGTCATCGGATGCCATTCATCATACCAGAGGTATTCTTTTGGGTCAGGAAATGTATAAGTTCCCTTCCATGGTTTATTATTGAACTTATTATTTGAAACCAAATCGTTCATAAAAGAGTAAATATCCACGAAGTATAATTTTACTTCCGGATGGGATTGTGCCAATCCTGTATCCTGATTGTACAGCATGGTGTATAGTTCTGCATTGAACCTTTTGGTTAATTTCCGGACTTCAGGAACCAGGGAATGGTAATCTGTATCGGGTCCGTATCCAAGGGATAGGGTAAGGTCAAAATTGTTAAAAACCACAAAGTGTTTACCGCCTTTTTCAATTAATTTGTTTAGCCCTGTTTTGATATTCCTGACCGAATTGGAGGGGTCATCCTTATTGTCCCAATAGTCGTTTACCCCAATCCAGACGGTGATCAGTGTTTCCTCTGGATTAGAGATCATATCGTACTTGTCTGCCTGCCAGTTAAAACCAGACCAATCAAAGCCCAGATAGTGCCCTTCGTCGGTCCTGGCACCGCCCCAGGCCCGGTTATCGACTTGTTGGCAGTTGATCATTTCGGCAAGATATTCAACCCATACGCGGCCATTGGTGTCTCTGTTGAATCCATGACCATCTATGTGTCCATTATCGGTAAAACTATCACCAAAGGCGACAATGTTTTTGAAATTTTGAGCGGTTCCATTAGTTGAAAAAAGGCTAATGACTGTGAAAAGTAGAAGTATGTATTTCATTGTCGTAGATCTGTAACTTTTGTTTAATGTAGTTTTTACTTTTCAATTACTGCCTCCTCAAGTAATTTATCCAAATAATCTCTGTCCAAGTAGGTGCCATTTCTGATCACTCCAAATATTTTATTTGTATTTGAGATATCCTCAAGGGGATTTGCATTAAGCAATACTAGGTTCGCAGTCATTTCTGGCATAACCCCTCCATGACTATTGGAGAGCTCAAAATAATTAACTGGATTAATAGTCGCTGTTCTTAAAGCATCCGCGTTAGAAAGGCCTGCTTCAACCAATAGCTTTAATTCTTCGTGAATGCTAAAACCTGGTATAACATATGAAACACCGCAATCTGTACCTGCCAGGATATTAACGCCATTGTCCTGTAGATTTTTTGTTATTTTCATGGATGTATTCAAGAGTTCTTTACCACTTTCCCAGGCTTCAGGAGGAAACATCTTCTCTGGAAAGCTTAACTCTGGATCCCATTGTTGGAGTAAATCATCCGGAACATATTTATTTTGTTCCAGGTTTTTGTACTTCCCACCTTTGCGACTCCAATGTCTATCTATAGTTATCAAAGTTGGTGTTACAAAAGTTTCATTTTTGCTTAGAACTTTTGCTAATTCAACAGCTTGCTGTCTATCGTAGGAAGAACTATATTCTCTATTTATGGTAAAAAAGGTATTTAGGGCAGCCGGTAAATTGTCAGCCATAAAATACTCTTTGAAGCTAATCATCAAACTGTCTATTTCTTTTTCCTTTGTCGTCGATGACTTCCAAATACCATTGAGGTGTTCCATGCTTTTTTGCCCAATATCTGCAGCATTTTCGGCAGATATTGCCATCGGCACATGACCTGCAAAAGGTAATTCTAATTCGTTACATCTTTTTGCTATAGAACGGTATACTTCTTCCGACAGGTCATCATAGACCTTTATAAAGTCGGCCCCTTTGTTATGTAAAGAGTCGACCAATCGAATTGCTTCTTCGGCCGATTTCGGTTGTAAACTACCTTGTAAAAGCGTGAACGTGCCGTCGATTATGGCCCCAGAGAGATATATTTTGGGAGCAATCATATTCGAAACTGCCAAAGAGTCTCTTGATTCCAAATCACCCCAAAGGTCTCTAACACTCAATACACCATTAGCAATAAATAGATTTAAAAATCCTCTATGTTTTGAAGATGTGGTATAATGGGTATGCATGTCCCATAAGCTGGGAATAACAAATTTTGCAGATCCATCTATAATATTTTGAGATTCAAGTCTGTCGGATTCAGAAAATGCGGTGACGGATGTTATTTTACCATTTTTAATAGCAACTGACTGAGAATTTATGGTATTATTATTTGCTATATCAACCACACTTACATTGGTAATAATTAAATCGCCAGTCAGTTGATTTTCTTTGCAACTATATATGGAAGCGACAAAAATAATTGTCCAAAATCCGTTAAGTAATTTTCTAATTCGCGGATTCACTATTGCATAACTTTTGTTTAAGATAAGTTGCGGATCCAGATATTTTTCTGAGACCAGTACAAATTATTCGCCAGTACTAAATATACATATTTACCGAAATATCTGGCTGGAAAATCCAATAGTTGAGATTGCAATAATGAGTGCAGGGATTGTTTTAGAAAGCCTACATTTCGTTTGTACCGACCCTCTATGCGGCATATTCATATAGGGCTAACCCCCTTGTGCAGCAAGCTTTCTTTCCTCCTCTTCCTGTTCGCGCGACATATCTTCCAGACTTCTGCCTTTGGTTTCTTTGACAAACTTTCTGACAAAGAAATAGGCTATCAATCCAAACATTGCATAAACGCCATAGGAAACACCTAGCCCTAAATATGTCAACATAATGGGGAAGGTCATCGTTATGGTGAAGTTAGATCCCCACTGGGCTATCCCACAAACCGCCAGTGCGGCTCCTCTGTATTGATTTGGAAACATTTCTCCCAGCATAACCCACATAACAGGACCCCAGGAGGCTGCAAAAAAGGCTATATACGCATTGGCAGCTATCAAGGCGTAGGTGCCATTGTTACCCTCTAAAATAAGGTTATTGGCACTATCGAGGGTTGCCGTTCCGAAAAGATAGGCCAATACGCCCAGCATTACGGCCTGCCCTATAGAACCTACCAGCAATAATGGTTTTCTTCCTACCTTATCTATCAGAACAATAGCCACAATAGTGAAAAATATATTTACACTTCCACTAATGACATTGGTGAGTAAGGCATCGGCCTCTGCAAACCCTGCGGCCTGCCATAGGGTAGCACCATAATAAAAAATCACATTGATACCTGTAAACTGCTGAAGTATAGCAATACCAATACCCACCCAAACCAGAGGATGAATTTTGCCGGTATACTTGCTGATGATGTCGGCGAGTTTGGGTCGACTATCCTCTCTAACCGTCGATTTTATATCTGCTACCTTGGCTGTGGCGTCAGAAAGATTGCTAATTCCGGCAAGTACTTTGATCGCTTTTTCGGATCGGTTTGAAGCCACTAAATAACGTGGTGATTCAGGAATGAAAACCAGCACAACTACAAATATAGATGCCGGAAGCATTTCAGCCCAAAACATCCATGACCAGGTTTGAAATCCTAACCAAAGCTCTTCTTCAGCTCCACCAGAAAGCCCTACTAGCCAATAATTACTCATAAATGCCATAAACAGACCAATTACAATCATGAGTTGTTGTAATGTCGCCAGTCGACCTCTTATTTTCGAAGGGGCAATTTCACTGATATATAGAGGCGCCAATATACTGGCTGCACCAACAGCCAGCCCACCTATTAATCGATAGATAACAAACTCGAGGGAACCCTGAGAAATACCCGATCCCCAGGCACTGATAATAAAAATGATCGCGGCGGCCAACATCATCGGTTTTCTTCCGAACCTGTCGGCCAAAGTACCGGCGAAAAAGGCACCCACTACGCAACCCAGGAGTACTGAGGCGACATTAAACCCTGTGCCTGTGGCATCGGAATTAAACGCGCCTTGTAAGGCATCTACAGTACCATTAATCACTCCACTATCGAACCCAAACAAAAACCCGCCTATCGCGGCAACAAAAGCCAAAAATACGACCTTGGGTAAATTGTAACTTTCTATATGCGTGGATTCCTGTTGTTGATCACTCATCTCGATTGGTTATTAGTAAGGGTTTTGGTACCCTCGTTTGGTTTTTTGTTTTCAGTGAGTCGCAGCTCAGTCTCAATTCTAGTTGTGAATATAATAGATTATTTCCTATTACCGGGTTCGAAGGAGAATCGGATGGTATTATAAAGGGCAAATTGGAAATCACTCGTTTATAATCAAGTGTACATATATGGTTTCGACATTTATTGGCCTAAGTGATCTCCACACATGGCTGCAGGCAGAATTTATTGATGATCACTTTTATATTCTTCAAGAACTTTTCTCAATTCAACTCCGGATCCCTTATTAGTGGATTGAAGTTTATAATTCAATCCATTCTGTGTACAGTATTTTTCAAATTCCTGATACCTTTTAAAATTAAATTCCAGTACTTGATGATAACCGGATAAAGTATCTATTTTTTGATGCCGTATTTTGCCATCACCAAGAGTGTAGACCATTTTAAATTTCCGACTTTTTCTTTTGAGTGCTATATCGAGATAATTAGTGTATTCCTCTATGGTAATTACACCGTTATCTTCAGTTTTTATTTCCAATAATTCAATCCTGGAATCCATTTCCTTTCCCCATAGAATTCTTTCTGCTAATTGCCCTTTGTTCTCTACTTCTATACTGCCATCAACAAAGGTTTCAGTATAGTTTTCATCGACCAGAGTATTTACTTTTTCAACGTCATAGTTGTTTCTGGCGTTGATATAAGATTTAACAATATCTTCATTTTTTGATGTAAGAGTTTTGGCGGATGAGCAACTGACCACCATCGTTAAAACTAAAAGAAACAGTGATTTCATTAGTGTATTTATCATTTTCAACAAATTTAGATGTAACAGTCCTGGCTGCTCCTGGGCCACTTCAGATCTGGTATGGCAGGACTAAAATAATTTGGACAGTTGTCATGCGGTAGAATTAATTTATTTTGTTTGCCGATTGACAATTAGCAATCAACAATTTATAATCCATCCTAATTTAGCAAAAATTTTTATTGAAGTTTTTTGGGAGGGAGAATAAAAGCCTTTGCCGGCAATAGTCGACTCAATATTTAAACTTCAAGTAAACAGGGGATAGTTAAGAATTTGCACTACCCCCGGTTAAGGGATACTAGGTGGTTGGAACGAATTCAGCACTCCATACCCCCGTAGAGGCTTCTTTTTCAGCAAATTCCTGAAATCTAACAGGTTTTCTGTGGAGTACTTTCTCTATATCATCAGTTATCTCAGCGTTGCTGGGATTCCCCAGGACCTCCGTGAACAAATACTCGATGAGCCATAAAAAGTCTTCCCTAATTCCCTGTGCGCGCAGGGCGTTGATATAAGCTGAAACGCTTATCCCTGTGAACTGTATTTCTCTTCCTGAGACCTTTGCAATTTCTGCAACGGCTTCCTCAAATGTTAGGGCCTCTGAACCGGTGAGCTCATAGATCTCGCCATTATGTTCCTCTTCGGTTAGGGCCTTTACCGCTACCTCCGCAATATCATTGACATCTACAAAAGGGATCTTCACTTCAGCGAAAGGCAAGGCTACAAACCTTTGTAATATAGGCTCCAGCAAAAAGTTTTCGCTAAAATTCTGGTTAAACCAATTGGCGCGGATAATCGTATGTTTTAAGCCGGAGTGTATCACTACCTGCTCACACAACTGGGCTTCGCGTTCGCCTTTTCCTGAAAGCAATACGAGCTTCTCCACCTTTGCATTTCTGGCTTGTTTTACCAATTCTTCAATGGCTTCCAAAGCCCCGGGAACAGCAAGATCGGGCTGATAGGTTATATATACGCTCTGTATACCGTCTAAGACTTCTGACCAGCCTTCCGGATTATGCCAGTCGAATGCTGGCCTGCCGCTGCGAGAGCCTACTCTAACGCTATGACCTTGATCATTTAAAAGTTTTACAATTCGCTTTCCGGTTTTACCGGTACCTCCAATGACTAAAATGTTTTGTTTCATGATTTTAATTTTTAGTGTTAATAATTATTTATGATGGCTGCTGGTTTAATATCAGTCCCAGCAGTAGTAATACAAAAGAGAGGATTGAGCTTAGAGTTCGAACGAAATGCCATTGCCTCCATGGGGTTTCAAATTTTTGCCGTAGAGCTTTTACATCTTCAAGTGAAGCGACAGCTAAATCCATTTTGTCAAGGACCTCATTTAAGGGCACATTTCTAAATATGGTAACAAACACAACCCCAAGGATAAATAGCATAGCGGCGACTACATAGATCCAAAAAGCAGCACCTGAATTTTGATGTTTTAGATATACCAAAAGGATATGCCCAATAAAAGGCCCGAAGAATACTACGATAAATAAGGGGTTGATAATTGCCCTGTTCATCTCTTGAAAGGAGCGTAGGAAGCTGAGATCATCCAGCTGTCCTATACCCGGTGTTACCGCATTCGTCCAGGTAAAGCAGAGTCCCGCTGTAAGTCCTGTTAGGAGTATTGTAAATAGTACTATAGTTGTTTCCAGTGTGAGGTTCATATTAATACTGTTTTAAGGATTTTATTTTAGGGTATATTGTGATGTAGTAATACAGCACAGCGGTGGCGATCATCTCAAAAGCGATAATCCAGAAACCAGGATCCAGGAAAAAAGAAGAGTGACTACCACCATTGGGGATGATAAAAAGAGGTACCGTTATTACGGCATCTAAGAATGCTGCGGTTAACAGGAGTACCTGGCCTATTTTAATTCCGTGTGTAGTTGTATCCTTTTTGTAATAAATATGACTGCCAAGCCATACCAAGGGCAATACAACTGTAAGCAAGACCAAGTTTGCCTGCTCATCCCGATTTTCTAAAATTGGGAATTGATAAGAAAGAGTGTAAAAAGCAACGGCAAAGAACCAAACGCCTGCACCTATCATAATTGCTCGAAATGTTTTCATGACTAATAATTTTTTTAATTACAAGTCAAAACTAGAGCAGTTGGCCACCAGTTATTTATTCAGAAAGAAGTTTGATTTGTTTGAAAAGACGACTACTTTATCTGGCTCGGTCTGTAGCCAAATTTTTTAGCAAAGGCGTTTGAAAACGAGCTCAGACTATCATAGCCTACATGCCAGGCTGCTTCCTGCACGGTAGCCTCTTTTGTGCTGATCAAGCTATGAGCGGTGGTCAATCGTTCATGTTGCAGGTATTTAAATACCGGAAGCCCGAATACCTCTTTAAATTCTTTTTTGAGCTTGGTAGTATTTAGTCCTAACTGTTTGGAGAGTTCGGTTAAAGATGGTGGGTTATCAAGATTGTTCGATAGAATCTCTTTTGCTTTTAACAGACGGGTTTTATCCTTAGGTTTTATCTGCTTCGCATGATTTTCAGCCAATTGACCAAAGAAATGAGAAAGTAAGGCTGTAATCTGGCTCCTGAAGAACATCATTTTGGTTTTACCCTCGTATTTTATATTGATTATGCCATCAACGATCTGATGCATTTCGGGCGTCATAAAAAAACTGGGTCCCTCAACATAATGGTTTTTTGGGTTAACCAAATTATCCAGGAGTTCTGAAAACAATTCTCCCTCCTGATTGGGTAGCTTTTGCAGATTTCTGGTTGCAGTGGCAATTACGATACATTCCAGTGGATTATCATTAGAGACTGTATGAATGCAATCTACATGCTCATCGGCAAAAAAAGAAAGCGCCAGGCCTTTAGTATAATTAAAATTGCGCGATCCGGTGGGATAGCTCATTTCTAAATTTACATTTCCTGAACCATAAAAAGCCACAGCGATAACAGGTTCATCAAAGCGACAGGAATCTGTGATGACTTCTTTTGAAAAAGCGGTCTCTACCAATATGGTAAAGTCGTTAATATCGATGATGTCGCGGGTCATTTAAACAATTCACATTTTTACTGTTCGTGCTTTTAATATGCTCTAGAAATATCGATTACTTATTTAATCTGATAGAGCATAGCTAGTCATGATCTTGGATAATCACAAATTTTTTGGATTGATTTTAGCCAATTTACTGCTTTCACTATTCACTATTCACTATTCACTCCCGATAGCTATCGGGATCACTATTCACTAAGCTCGAGATCAATAGATTTTAAAACCTTATTGCACTTTTCTATCAATTCCAAGCGGTAGGTATTGTTTACTTTTTGATAAAAAGCCACTGAAGACATAGCCCTGACGAACAATTTAAACTCCTGACTATCCTTTTCATTTAAAAAAGCATAATCATTCTCATTAAACATTTCCGGAGTTGTATATATATCAGAAACTGTACTGCCAAATTTAATAAAATCAGTTTCAGAATCCATATCAGAGGCAATGCCTATCATCCATTCGCTGATCGATAAAAGCAAAGCTCTCGTTTGGTCATATTCACTATACAGATCAAGAATCTCTTCTTTTAATTCCGGGTTTCGAATAAAACCGATAGTTCCCGAGCTTAACATGCTTCGATAAGTATTATCATTTGGCGAAAAAGCCTGATCCAGCATTTGGTCCCATGTATTACTCATGTTCTGTACCTCATCGATATTATCAACTCCATCATACAGGACTACAAGTAACTCTTTCAGTTCTTCTCTCAATTTATCGTTACGAACAATATCTCTTTGGAAATTAATGGTATCCTTTACCAAATCGCGATGAATTCTAACTAATAACTCGTCTCCTAAAACAAGTTCTTTGTTCTCTTGATTCCAATTGTTAACTCCAAGAGCAATCAAAATTCCTATAACGACAAGGATAATTTCACCAATGGCGTAAAGCAAGTACTTACTGAACTTATTTTCGGCAAGGAGTCGTTGTCTTATTTTTCGAAAGATTTTTGCCATAGCGCTTATAGAAGCTTGCGGTCTTGTTTAACCTTCATATTAAACTAATTGAATGCTGAGCAATGTTTTGTACTCCCTATTTTAGTATTATTCCATTTTTTACCCTCAATCCAATATTCTTTATGCTATTCATATCGCTTAACGGATTATCATCTAAGACTAGAAAAGTTGCTTCGTAACCATCTTTCAAAGCTCCAATTTTTCTATCTGGAAAGATGGTCTTGGGAGTTTGTGTTAAAATGTTCAACAGTTCCAGATTGCTAAACGCATCGATTTTTTTAATATCGTTAATTTCTTCTCCCAGGGTGGCATACGTTTGATCTGCTCCTAATGCAATAACAATATTGGCTTCCGTAAAACGAATTAATTGTTCTTTTAAAAATGTATACTTTTTCTGCAGCAGCAAAGAGTCGATACTCATTTTAGAACCATCCCATTTATTGGCATAGTATTTTGCAAAGGAAACCGTAGGAGTTATAACCACATTATTTCTTGCAGCCTTTTCGAGTATTGAATCGGGAATTTGCAAGGCCGCCAGATCCGGATCGCCTATACCACCGCCATAACCGGGCATATGGGCAAAGTATCTTATATTGTACTTTAGAGCAATTTCAAAGTCTGAAACCGTCTCTACGTGGGCGATTATTCGAATATTATCTCTATTGGCCTTAGTCGTTAATTTGGCTAAAACTTCTTCAGACAAGCCATAAGAACCAATATTTCCGTTCTCGATTCTTTTATTTCTATCCGCAGTATGTGAAATATAAAGTTTTAGAAAATCGGGCTTTTTGGACATTATATTCTGCCAATTCTTTTCAATATCTGAAACCGAATCTAATAAATAGTAGGCATCGTCCTTTTTGATGGTACTGCTTAAGATTTCTTCCTTTTTATCAGGATCCAGCATGGCACGCCAGGAATAGTTGAGTGCCTGTGTTTCGTATAGACTATGCGGGTGTCCTCCTGTACTTGTAATTCCTCCGTGGGCAAACTTAGCATCAATTCTTCCTTTGGAGTTCAAAGAATCTTTGATCTTTAAATAGTTAGAATAGTGGTTTGTTAGAACCTGGATATAAAAAGTTCCTTCGCTAAGGTAGGCACTATAAATACTGTCGAATTTTGCAACATCGTCAAAATTATGTGTGTGAGCATCTCCGAATGCAGGTATAATGTACTTGCCTGAGAGGTCTATTACAGTATCAAATCTGGCGCTTGCACTAAAGTCAAATTCTCCATGATTTACTACAAAGCTCGCTTTTTTAAAATCTACTCCGTTGAATACATATCCATAGGAATATTTGGTGATTTGTAAACTCTTATTGGAATCACAACCGGCGAAAACTATTGTAATTGCTAGGAGTAAATTAATTTTAATGTACTTGTATTCTATCATATTTTCGATTAGGGTTGACATCTGATGAAAGACCTTCCAAAGGGGCTGAAAATCTTGATATTATTTGTTGGGGGAAAAACAAGGATCAATAATCGATGGTAATAAAGATAAGTGAAAGCCAGAAATTCAACAATTCAAGTGCCGGAGATAACTGAAATACCCCATGAAGTGAACAACTATGAGGTAAAAAACCGGTACATCTATGTGATATATTCCGTTCTGGTAAAATGGCGCTACAATACGGTAAGATTAGCTGGAAGCCTTTAGCCATATACCGTTAGCTATCTTATCATCTACTTTAAAATTTTAATACATAAAAAATATTTATGTTATATCTAAAATAATTAAATAAAAGTTTATGGAATATTCTTTTCATATTTGTATTCGAAACGTCTAAATCAAACATATGAATACTAGAGTATTGACCAGGAAACAGCTTATAAAAGATGTTAAAACACCGGTAAAAATTGCGGTAGCGAAAGGCGACGGAATCGGACCGGAAATTATGAAAGCTACCTTACGCATTCTGGAAGTTGCTGGTGCAAACATCGAACCTGAATTCATAGAGTTGGGGGAAAAGATGTATTTGTCCGGTAATTCGTCAGGGATAGATTCCAGTGCCTGGGAGGCCATCCGCAGTAATAAGATCATTTTTAAGGCCCCAATTACAACACCTCAGGGTAAAGGTTATAAAAGTTTGAATGTGACCCTTAGAAAATCATTGGGACTCTACGCCAATGTAAGACCTGTGACAGCCTTATATCCCTATGTTCACACTAATTATCCCGATATGGATCTGGTTATTATTCGGGAAAACGAAGAAGACTTATATGCCGGAATTGAGCATAGACAAACCCAGGACGTTTACCAATGTCTAAAACTCATTACCAGACCAGGCTGCGAAAGGATTATTCGGTACGCATTTGAATATGCCAAAGCCTATGGACGAAAGAAAGTTACCTGTATGGTCAAGGATAATATAATGAAGCTAACGGATGGTCTGTTCCACAAAGTTTTCGATGAAATTGCACTGGAGTATCCTGAAATTGAAAAAGATACACAGATTATCGATATAGGATCTGCCCGTTTGGCTGCAAAACCAGAGCAATATGATGTGATTGTTACCGCCAACCTTTATGGAGATATCATTTCAGACATTGCCGCGGAGATAGGTGGATCTGTTGGGATGTGTGGTTCTGCAAACATTGGACAGGAGGTAGCGATGTTTGAGGCTATTCACGGTTCCGCACCGGATATTGCGGGAGAAGGGATCGCAAATCCATCCGGACTCATAAATGCTGCCGTGGCCATGCTAGCTCATATCGGACAGGCGGAAATTGCAGACAAAGTAAAAAATGCCTGGTTGGTTACTCTAGAGCAAGGCTATCATACAGCAGATATTTATCAAGAAGAGATTAGTTCAAAGAAGGTGGGAACCCAGGAATTTGCAGACAAAGTAATTGCAAACCTAGGACAAACCCCTAAAAATTTGAACCGGAGTGTCTTAACACATGGAAACGGAACGATTCAAATACCAGAGTACGTTCGTTACCAACAGCAAAAAGAACTCGTTGGCGTCGACGTCTTTTTAGACTGGCAGGGGGATGACCCCGATGAACTTGGGAAATCACTGGCGGGTCTTGATGTCTACAAAATGAAATTAAAAATGATTACCAACAGGGGTGTTAAAGTATATCCGGAAGGATTAAAGGAAACATATTGTACAGACCACTGGCGTTGTCGGTTTGTTGGCGTTGATGCCAAAATAAACAGAAGCGAACCAAAGTATGCCCATATAGATTTTGAGCAGGTGGTTGCCCTATTGTCCAGACTAAATCATTTAGGATATGATGTCATCAAAACAGAAAACCTGTACGAATTTGATGGAAAACGGGGATTTTCCCTAGGTCAGGGAGAATAGAAAATTAGTATTGAAAAAGAAGATTAATGAAAACGCACTGACCTTGGGGTTGGTGCGTTTTTTGTTTTTTTCATTGATCCAAAGATTTAGTTGATGGCCAGTATCTCCGCTGTGATATCATCTTGCCCATGGTGAGATGGTCCATAATAGTTGTTGCCTTTCGTTATTTTTTCAACTCAGAATTACTTCGATGTTCCTTATTTCAAGTTTATTGATACAAAACATACCTCGGCGGTGTTAGTCCGTTCAGGCGTAAATAAACCAGCATTTGCCCTCTATGATGGGTGATATGGTCGGTAAGTAATAAGAGTATCTGTCTTTTTGTTCTCTCCATCCCGAAATAATCGAGTTTTTCATAGGGTTGGTTTTATGGCCGCTCAGGAACAAAATTGTAGTTTAATTGCATTTGTGCATTGTTATGTTTTCTCTATTTTTTTAATTCCTGATCAATTAATTCGATAACCTCCTGGTTTTTGATTTTTAAGTCAAATAGGTTCTGAGCATACCAGTATTTCTGTTCAGTAAAGTTCCTTAGGTCTGCAAAGATCTTTTCATCTTTTGCTTTTTTCAAATCAGAATAGGTCCAATAACGTTTCTCACTCGGATATGCCCAGCTAATTTGCAACTCAATTTCTTTAATGACTTGATAGGTACTGGCAATCCGCTCGTGACTTTCATTATAGATCCGCTGAATTTCCTGAAATAATTCCCTGTTCTTTATTAAGTCAGACTGGCCGTCGGAGATAAGGGACTGGTAAGTGCTATTGATAGACCTGAATGAAAGATTTCTGTAAAAAATCCCACTAAAAAGCAGGGTGTCCGGATTATTGAAAAGGCTGCCGTATCGGTCGGTATTATAGACGGGATTCTTATGAAAAACTGAATCTATACTGCTGATGATACCAAAGGCGGGCTTTTGTTGTCTCAAAACACTATCCGCCAGAACAATGTCATTTCTAAGATCGATTTGTACGCCCTTCAGGTATTGTATTCCTATTTTGTCGGCTTTGCGTTGCTCATTCCAATTGTTTATTTGTAAAGCAATCAAAATCCCAATAACGACAAGGAATATCTCACCAAGAGCGTAGAGGAGGTATTTGGAAAGTTTATTTTCACTTAGTAATCGGTGTCTTATTTTTCGAAAGAATTTTATCATCTGCTCTACCTATTGTTTGTTGAGGTCTGATTTAATGGACTCCTGCAAATCCAGAGTTAGTCCTTTAATTGCAATCAAATTATCCTTTAGTGACCGGTTTATCCAATAGTGTCCCGCTGCATCGCGGCTTAAAAGGTCTTTGTTTGCAAACAGGTTTTTAATGGCTATTGATTTATCGTTGTTGATAAACAAATCACTTGTGCTTGGGTCAATTTCGAATGCTGGTGTCTCTTTTGCCACTGCCTGATCGATGGGTGTAATCCAATTCTTATTTACATTATTCGATTCCTCTACCTGGGTAATATAGCCGTAATATGAAATGATATCATTAACGAGAGAAGTATTGGTAATGACCTTCATATTTCCTGTTTGTGAAAGATCGATATAGGTATTTCTGCTAGGCACAAACTCAAAAATAAGCCATCCATTCTCGAAAAAAGCGGTCATGCTTTTCTGTAAACTGTCAATATTACTTGTATTATTAAAGGAACTGATAAAGCTTTTAATGATCGATTGATTTTCATCGATATCGGCAATGGCAGCTTCGATATTGGTAACATCGTGATCCAAATCGATCAATAACCTTTTCAGATATGTCTTTTCGAGCTGTTTTAGATCTTGTTCCTGCTTCCATTGATTAATCTGCAGGGCAACCAGAATACCAATGACCACCAGCAATATTTCACCAACAGCGTAGACCAGATATTTGCTGAATTTATTCTCGGAGAGTAGATTTTGTCGAATATTGCGAAAGAATTTTAACATCCATTCTAAATTATAATATCACCAACAATCTTTGCTATACTATCGTTGCGGGATCATATTTTACCTTACCCGTTTGTAGTGATTCTGTGTTATTTGGTTTAAATATGTTTTTGATCCAATCAATTCAAATTTCAGTTCCTGAGGAAGATCCCCAAATAAAGAAGTACCACCACCCAATAATATTGGAATGGTTGTTATGGTCATTTCATCAATCAAGTCCTCTTTCAAAAAGTTTCGTATTGTGGTTCCGCCATCAATATAAAGTCGATAAAATCCTTTTTCATGGATTTGCCGTAAAATTTCCGTCAATGTTCCTTTGACCAGGAAGGCCTTTTCTTTATGGCTTTCAGGTACTTCCCTCAGCATATTGCTCAATACGAATACGGGCTTGTTATATGGCCAGTCGACATCGAATCCGCATACCGTTTCAAATGTTGTTCGTCCCATCACAAGAGCCTCAATGTTGTTGATAAATTCTAAATAGCCAATATCATCACTATTGGGATTTGATACTGAGTGAAGCCAATCAATTCCACCATTTTTATCAGCGATATATCCATCTAAACTTGTAGCGATAAATACGCTGTTCTTTTTGTCCATTATTCTTTGGTCTCTCTTGTGTTTGGATGCACGCCCCTGGCCCTCGCTTTAATTGCGGTGCGAGACAGGGATTATATTTTTGTTTGTTAAGAGTTAAATGTAGGAAATAATCTTTCTCCAAATGTGCAGTTGACCCTTGAACCTGACAGGACGCCTGCATGATCATAGGCGT
>CAMYIE010000005.1 GCA_947258405.1 uncultured Eudoraea sp.
TACCTGGATAGTATTCTTTTGAACTTATTTACCAATAGTTTAAAATATAGTCATGAGGAGCGCGATCTGGAAATAGATATTCGAACTAGTATAGAAGATCACCACATTTGGCTGAGTTTTACCGACAATGGATTGGGAATCGATATGGAACGTTATGGCGACAAGATATTTGGAATGTATAAAACCTTTCACCGGCATAAGGATGCCAAGGGTATTGGACTGTTTATCACCAAAAACCAGATTGAGGCCATGAATGGTACCATTGAGGTAGAAAGTGAAGTGGGTAAAGGCACTACATTTCATCTGCGTTTCGAAATATCAGAACCAAATCCTAGTTCGTCATGAAAGTAAAAGGGGGTGTTTGTATTATAGATGATGACCATATTTTTATCTATGGGGTAAAAAGGCTGATCGATGATACTTCCTTCTGCGATAAATTGATGGTATACCAAAACGGGCAGGATGCGCTGGATGAACTTAAAGAACGACTGGAAAACAAGTTGGAGCTTCCCGGAATTATCTTCCTCGACCTCAATATGCCTATGATGACCGGATGGGAATTCCTGGATGAATACCTGCAGCTGGAAACGAAAGGCCCTTCCCAAACACGGGTATATATCGTCAGTTCCTCGGTAGATCCGCAAGACCTCTTGAAAATTAACGACTACGAGCAAATCCGTAACTATATCTTAAAGCCGGTAACGGCCGAGGATCTGGAAAAGATCATATCGGCCGAAGCCAAAATCAATACTAGCTCACATCAGGGTTAATATCCTGTGGCGCCCTCAAAAGTTGCCTTTTATCTGAAATTACTGAATAGTCCAACCTCCATCAATTACAAGTGTAGAGCCGGTAACCATGCCAGAGTGTTCACTTGTTAAGTATAAAATTGCAGAAAAGATATCTTTGATCGTTGCTACTTTTCCCACTGGTATTCTGTTTAGTACGCCTGCCAGGTATTCCGGATTGTCTAATCTTTCTGCCGTTCCGGTGGTATAGGTAAAAGTAGGGGCGATACCATTTACAGTAATGCCATTTTCTGCCCATTCCAAAGCCAATACTTTGGTTAGTAAATTCACACCCCCTTTGGAAGCGCAATAAACGGCATGATCTTTTATGGCCACAAGTCCTGCCTGAGAGCTCATATTGATGATTCGCCCATATCCATTTTTAATCATGTACTTCCCGGCCTGTTGGGAACAAAAGAACAAGCCTTTTAGGTTTACATTCATCATTTCATCCCAGTCTGCTTCATTAACATCGGTGGCCGCATGATTATATCCTAAACCTGCATTGTTGATCAGGATGTCAATGCGTCCAAATTGGTCATAAATCTGCTTGAAAACTTTATTGATTTGAATTACAGAGCTTACATCGAGTTGGAAGACATGGGCAACACCATTTTCCTTGTCTATTTCTTTTTTCAGTTCATTTAGTTGATCAGTATTGCGGGCACAAAGCATAACTATAGCTCCGGCATTTGCCAACTCCTTAGATACTCCTGCCCCAATACCTTTACTTGCCCCGGTTACTACTACAATTTTACCGTCTAAGTTGGATTGCATTTTCATCATTTAATATTAATGGCCCTCAACATATGGGTTAAGTCCACTTCAACTTACAATAGTTGTTGCTAATCTAGCAAATCCTTTTTTGCACTAAAGGAATTTTCTATAAAAACCCATAGTCACTTTGGTCTTAGTACCTCTGTAGATCCGCAGGACCTCTTAAAAATAAACCACTAGGAGCAAGTAGGTAGTTATATTTTATTGCTGGTTACGATATAGAATCTGATAAAAATCATCGTGGCTGAAGTCTTAGTGAATACTAGCGCTCACCAGGGTTAAAGTCTTGAGGTGCCAGCAAAGGCTGACGGATAGTACCTGATTCACCGGAATCATTAAAAATTATCCATTCTTCGAATAGATATTCTGGCCGACCCATCATAATTTCCATACGCCGGAAAGCACCACCATCTTCAAATTCATGGTTTGTCCCAGATCCATCTTCCCCCGGAACACCAAAACGGTCTATGACCTTATCAAACGGGTCAACGAGTTCGAGATTGTCATCCCCGTTAGAACCTGCTGCAGTATTGGAACCTGCCACCAGATCAGGTTTAAATCCATAAACAAGTTCAAATCCAGCCGAATCTGCGGCGATCAATATAGTTCGATTTGCTTTAATTACTTGTCCTGTTAAATCAATACTGGACCCCACCTCAGTATTGTCATTGGTATAACGATTCATCTTCCACCCATTTAAAGGAATATCATCCTGGCCGCTGTTGTACAATTCCACAAATCTGGCATCTGTCCTATTCTCCGGATCTGCTATTTCGGATATGTAGATGTGATCTGAAGAAATCAGTTCTTGTGAATCCCGGCATCTTTGTTCACTAAAGTCAATATCGCCGGTATCGCGAATCACAATCACAAAATCTTTGCCATTTCTGTGCAAAATCCCTCTGATGTTACCATTCCCCTCGGGCAATGCATCGTCATAAAAATCAGAATACCCACTATTCTTCAACTCTATCGTACGGCCAGTACAATCATAAAGTGTCCGGTATGTTTCTTCTTTTTGAAGGGCATATGGCTTGCCCAATTCTTCTGACGAAAATTGAACATTTACTAATTCCACAAAGGTGTTAATCAGTTTTTCATTCAGGGAATCGAGATTAACTATAGTTGGTTCGATTGCCTCATCCTTCCCGCATGAAACAAAAATATGCTCCTGAACAACCAGTCCTGGCAGCCGACTAATTCCCAACGAGCCAAAATTATTGATGGCACTGCCTAATTTGTATACTCCATTACTCTTTCCCAGGTACAAGCCTCTAAGATTAACTAATACTCTGGTTCCTATCGGAAAAAGCAAATGCAGGTCTGTAAGATCAATCTCAATTTGAATGCCTTGCCCTGTCTCTGATTTTTTTTCCTGCAAATGAAGTGAACGAAAAAAATTCCCTGCCCGATCCGATGAGATTACATAGCCTTCAATTCTGATGTCTTTATTTACTTCAATAACCCGCTCTTCACCCAAAAGATCATTTAGTTCTTCATAACTGATATTGGGTTGCACGCTATCATTGCAGACTTGATTGGGAGGTTCAAAATCTGCCTTTAAACCACAGGAATAAAGAAACAAGTAAAGTATTGAAGCAAATGTCATCTTGAAAATCACAACTATCTAATCGTTCTTAAAAATTGATTGAAAAGTTTAAAAAATAAGTCCTGCCATTCCCTAACCAGAATTTTGGTCCAAAAGAAGGTCTACCACTAAGCTGGTCGCGATAGACTTGTCCGTAATTTCCATTTCTGCTTTGTTCAAATCCACCAGACTTAAATTCCGAATCCATTAAATTGGAGATGCTCAAAAAGAGAGATATGTACTTTTTACCCCAAATCCATGACTTACCACAGATGAGATTGAGAAGGTAGACTTCCGGCAGTGGCTTTTGATTGAGCATTTTTTCGATATTCTCGTCTGTGGCATTTGGAAAAGCAGCACCTGAATCTGGGTCGAGTTTAAAACTCGCCGTTCTGGTTATTGGTGATATGGCGATATAGTTTTCCGCAAGTCTATTCAGGCTGATCCCTGCCCACCAGAATTTGGGATCTCTGTAGTCCACCCCTAGTGAAATTGCATGGGCAGGACCCTGCGCCAGCCTTAAATTTTTGATATTGGCAATACCAAGTTCCTCCTCACCATCAATATTAATGAGGTCTTCCTCAAGGCCTGCTGTATCAAAATTAATGCTGACGAAAGGGTTATTTGCATATATAAATTTGGAAACAGAAGCAGCTGCACTAATGGTAACAGATGATGTGGGCGTGAAGGAAATTCCACATTCCACTCCCATATGGAGTTTATCCACATCCGAAACCACCTGCTGAACAAAATCTGAACCAACCCCTGAGTCCACAAAGAAAAAATTGATATTGGTTGTATGCATGAATCTGGTATAGTAGCCTGTGAATCGGCCTGATAGGGTGGGCAGATCAAGCCGATAACTGAAGTCGGTGCTATAGACCAGTTCATCGGTAATTTTATCGACTACATTATTATTCTCACGAGGATTGATAAATACATTGGCCAGTACCTGCGGTCTGAAAGAGTAATAAGCATGGCCCTCGAAACGATGACGCTTTGTTAACTCATAAGAGACCCCGCCTTTAAAACCATATCCATCAAATTCTACCTGATCGCTTAAGCCTTTAGAGTTTTCAGGATATCTTCCATTTCGATTTATCCCCTCTCTGGAATAAGATCTGATATAATACTTTCCAGCAATAAATCCGTTCCATTTGGCATATCTATAACGCCACTGTGCAAATCCATCAACATGCTGAGAATTAATTATATAGTGATATCCGAATAAATCACCTTCTACACGTTCAGGATCCATATCAAGCTGGTTCAAGATGTTAGAGAATGGATCGATATCTTCGTGATAATCCGCCCCCAACAAATCTGTTATTCTGGCATAATAGGCTCTTCTGATATTCGCTATATTAAAACCAAGATCGAGATTGGAAGATGATCCGATCCTCCAATTGAACTGCAAATGACCACGCCAACTTTCACCTTCAGATGAATCTTCATATAAGACATAAGATGCTTTTCCTTCATTATTCAAAGACCGATTCACCTGATAAAGATTAGCCCAATTTAGTTGTGGATTCTTATTAAATGCCTCTTCGGTGATTCGTGCCCCAAGGAAGTCTGCACCAATAGGACTGTTGACATAATAACTTGGCAAATTCCGATAATAATCGGGGTTCGGATTAGGGGCATTGAAATAGCCAAGCCTACCACTTGTCTGAAACCCCCATTGATAAGAAACACCTGCTTCTATATCAAGTTTATGACTCCTGTGATAATAATTCAACATACATATGGGCTCTCTTGTCTGCTTTATTCTGGAATTCCGAATATTCATATTCTGGAAACCCCAATACGGGTTATACCTCCTCCCTCCAAGATCGATCAGTTCCTGAGTAATTGGTGCTTTCGCACCTCGGGTATTGGAGGCTATCAGACCGGTTAAAAAAATACCATTTTCTGGATCGAATTGATATTCCAGAGCGCCAAATAAAGAAAAGGACTTATAGCCTGTTCCATCAAAATAAGCCCGTTCAGCCCAACGATGTGAAGCGGAGACAGAAAAACAAAAACCCTTATCCTCCTGCCCCTCGCTGGTATAAGTTGCCATAATCCTACCTGTATAGGTGCGATTCGACAAAGAACTTGAAACTCGTAGTCCAGATCTAAGTGCCCCGGGGCGGGTGCTTATATTGAGGACACCTAGCACATCGCCAAAATGCCAGGGATTGGCCTGAAGACCTGGCAGATGTTGTTGGTTCCGAGTAACATCGTTCAGTCCTCCCCAATTACTCCAAAGCGGCCTGCCTCGCAACATTCGATTCATAGGTATACCATTTAGAAGAACAATGCCATTTCGTGAATCGTATCCTCGTATTTTAAAAAAGACTTGTCCAAAATCAAAAGCCGCTCTTTTGAACAACAGATCTCTGTTGGCCGCCAAAGTCCCAAGATTAATTTCATTTTCCGACAATCCGGTAAGTGATTCCTCGGTGAGAATCAATTGACCATCATACTGAAGCATTTCCTTATCTAATTCAAGGAATATTTTCCCTAAATCGATTAGAATTTCGTTGAACTCCAATGGTAACCGTTGAGTACTGTATGGTGCTTTTGCTATTATCAATACATCGGCGAGGCGTCCTGAGTAATTGATTGTAAATTTTCCGCTATCATCGGAGCGCGTAATAAAATCGCTATTTTGAAATGATATTTTCACTTCTGAAAGCGGCTTTAGCCCAATTCTATCAACAATTTCCCCTTTTATAACTGTATTTTGTGCCAAACCGGCAAAAGCGCCCACCATCATTAAACCGATGAGATGGAGCATCGGTATCCAGGAATATCTTATATCATTCATCATTCAATACAATTCACATTTGGCAAAATAGTTTGTGAAAATGCTATGGATGGACCACCGTAAGTACTTCTCAAACTCATATTTTTCTAATTTCAAGTGTCGAGAAATTTATAATGTCATGCTGCAAATTCCTTGCGGACTCCAACGCTATATTTGACCATAAAGGATCTTGATAAAATACCGCAGCCTTCTTATCATTTTCTGGATTGGGTGTACCAGCCTTACAGCTCAACAGAAGAAATACTCCATGCGATCTGTTTTCTTTTACAATGTTGAGAACCTCTTCGACACTATCGATAATCCAGAAACTTTTGACGATCCCAGAACACCCCGTGGCCGCGACAAATGGAATTCCAGGCGATATAAATTAAAATTAGACCGACTTGCAAAAGTCATTAGTGGATTTGGATCAAGCCTCGGAGCTGGAGGACCCGACCTCCTGGGATTGTGTGAAGTTGAAAATCATGCTGTTCTGGAGGATCTGATTTATCACCCTGAACTACTTCACCTTCAATACTGTATTATCCATGGAGACTCCCCGGATGAAAGAGGAATGGATGTCGCATTTCTGTATAAACGAAATGCCTTTAACCCCATTTCGTTTCAGGAACACCGCCTGTGGATTTATAACGAACAACAGGATAATGAGCATACCAGAAATCAATTAGTAGTAGCAGGTCTGATGGATGGGGAGGAGTACTTTATTATAATAAACCATTGGCCGTCAAGAAGAGGTGGGGAAGCCCGATCTAAACCCTACCGTATAGCTGCCGCCAGGCTCACCAATCGAATCTTAGATTCTATCTATGAGCGGTCAGAAAATCCCGGAGTTATAATTATGGGTGATTTTAATGATAACCCTACAGACCCTAGTATAAAACATGTTTTAAAAACCTACGGTGTAAAAAATGATACTATCATCTCGAAAAGACTATTTAACCCTATGGAAAAACTTTTTAGAAAAGGGATTGGGTCACTGGCCTACCGTGACAAGTGGAGCCTTTTCGATCAGATCATTATTTCAATGAATTTAACTTTAAATACAAAAAGTAAGTACCATTTCTGGAAGGCTGGAATATACAAGCCCGATTTCCTCATCGATTCAAGAGGAAGATATAAGGGTTATCCGTTCCGGAGCTATGCCGCCGGCAAATACAAGGGAGGTTATAGCGATCATTTCCCAGTATTTATCTGGCTGCGAAAGGAACTTGAATAAGTCTAATAACGCTAATTACCCAAACCACTGTCCCCAGGGGATCCGGCTTAGGATAAATATGAGTCCCAGCCCATAGAAGAGAGCGATAGCGCGGAACTTCTTGCGGTCGTCGCCTTGCTTTTTATGACGCGACCAGCCGATGGTGATCAGGATGATGGCCACGATGTTGATGGCCGGATGCTCCACGGCCAATAAGCGCGCTTCCGCATTAAGCCCTCCCATACCGAGGGCCTGGATCGCTTTAAGGCCATTGGCCGAGATAAAGAAAAGTAGCAGGCCGAGCAGGAGTTGGATATGTGAAAGGATCAGCGCAAAGAGGCTTATCCTAAAGTCTTTATGAAGATCGAAAATTTTATTTGTGGCAAGGCCTCTCAGGGCGTTGATCACAGCCAGAAAAAGGACGGCCAGTACGATATAGGCCAAGTAAGAATGAACGTTTTGCAGGATTTCCATATGATTGAATTTCTGAAGCTAAATGTAAGGATTTTTAAAATTAAAACCCCGGCCTCAAGGCCGGGGTTTGTAATTACTACTTAAGGTATGCTTTAGTCAAAAATATAACGTACCCCTAGCTGGATCTGCCATCTGGAGGAAGTAAAGCCAAGATCGTTGATCTGTTCGAAATCATCAAGTGACGAAGTAGGGTCGAAGGTAAAGGCGGGGTCCGGAGCATCGGCAACTGTTCTGATAGGCGCTGCCGCTCTGCCTGCTACAAAATACCGCTTGCCCCAATTCTTGTTGAGCAAATTGGAAAAGTTAAAGATGTCGAGCGATAGCTGAAGCGTATGCTTACTGTCGCCACTTTTAAAATAAACATCCTGCAACACTTTTAAATCGAGGATACTGCTCCATGGTGCCCTTGCGCCATTTCGTTCGGCATACCTGCCTCTTCTATCCCTGAGGTAGTCGCTGCTCTCGATAAAAGCGTCGAGTGCCGCCCATTGCTGGGCAGGGGTTGCGAGTACGTTTCCGCCGCTATCGGTTAGGTCAACCAGGTTGATCTCACCAGCGTTTTGTGGCACATAGATAAGCGCGTTATCCCTTGAGTCGTCATTAAGGAGGTCTCGTCCTTCCTGATAGATAAAACTATAGGTTTGTCCTTCAAGGGCCTCGTAGAACAATCCAATGGTCGTCTTGCCTCCAAATTCACCTCCGTATTCAAAGGCATAGGAAACATTTGCGTTGATCCTGTTTCCGAGTGAGAAATCGGACTCCGTTACCGGCAGATCCGAGTTCTTACCGAAAACAGTCTCCTGGTTTCTCCATTGCGAACTGTTCTGTGAGGATGTACCGTCGAAGACCTTTTTGGATTCTCCATAGGTATAGGCTACCTGCCCTGAAAATCCATTATCATACGGTTTTCTCAGTGCGAGGGTAAAGTTGGTCGCATCTCCCTTTTTGGTGTTCGATCCTAGGATAATACGTCCGTAAGTATCATCAATCTCGTCCCTTCTGTCGTAGTACGGTCTGTTATCGGCACCGTTCAGGGTCCCCACCGGCCCTTTTAGGTTCAGGTTTTCGTAGTAAACATCCTGGATCACATCTGTGTAGAGGAGATCTACTGTGGCGATCAGATTCCACCAGGGCAATTTTTGATCTACCCCGATGTTGAATTTTGTAACCTGAGGTAATTTAAAATCTTTTGCAAAGATGTCGATGTTTCCACCCACTCCACCTGTACCTGGTAAGGGATCTTTAAACTGGTTATTCACATCGGGCTCGAATGGCTGTCCGTCGTCGTCGGCTATGAACACAAAACCACCGGTGATCCCATTGTTATTATAAGTAGCCCCGGGCCATACCAGTGGTACTCTTGAGGTGAAAACACCTATACCACCTCTTACCTGGGTATCTCCTTTTCCTTCTACGTCCCAGTTAAAGCCAACCCTGGGTGCCCAATGGATCTTGGCGTCGATCGCCTGTCCTACTCTGGCACCCTGCAGGTTTTTGCCTTCAGCTTCCAGCAGGGGTATGGTACGGGTGTTGAAATCGTCGTTTACGGATCCGTCTTCCCAGAACGGAGCATCGATCCTCAGACCGAATGTGCCTTTTAAGTTATCGGTAATTTGCCATTCGTCCTGAACATATAAACCAGCCTGGAAGAGGCCGAATTCTGCAGCACCGTCGGACTCATCGCCTACTGCGGTACTTCCCACCAGGGAGTACCCGTGCTGGTATACATTGGCATTCTGTTGGGTAAGGAACTGGTTAAGACCGGTGGAGGTTAATGCCCCGGTGGTCTCATCAAATTGATCTTCGAAAGTATAGTCTCCATAGTTAAAGGCGAAGAAAAGGTTCTTGGTGGAAGACCATTCCAAGTTGGTTCCCACCGTGATGGCATGTGCCCCGGAATAGATCTGAAAGTTATTAGTGATCACAAAAATATCCTGATTCAGGAGGTTTGCGGTGGAGAAAGGTTCCGACCCGAATTCGATATCCCCGGCATCGTCCTGTATACCTACCGTTGGAAATGGATCTCCCGAGGGATCACGGTCATCCCGTACCCGGGTATAGGTCATTATGAAATTATTCGAAAATTTATTCCCGAACTGAGAGTTCAACTCCAGGGCGGAGGAGTTGGTCACCGTCTCAAAGAATTCAGAACCATTGATAAAGCCTATATCGGTGGCTGTGGAATTTCTGGCTTCGAGGTTTTCGGCCTTTACATAACCATGTCGGAACGAAAGTTTGTGATCCCGGTTGATGTTCCAGTCGATCTTAGCCGTGATCTTGTCTGATTCCAGCGTACGAACACTCTGGTCAAAAGTTCCAGGATTGTATCCGTAGGTAGTTTGGAGGAAGCTCGAGAGGTTGGCAAGATCGGCTTCACTAGACCTGCCGGTATAGTTGGAAAAACTAAAGGGTTGTGGAATCTCGTCGTTTTGTCTTTCGTAATTAACAAAGAAGAATACCTTATCTTTTACAATAGGCCCGCCCAGGCGGAATCCATAGGTCTTGGCTGTAAAATCATCGAGTTTTTCGCGATCCTCACCTGGTCCTATAAGGTCTGGCGGTGTTTTTCCTACCAGTCCCTGGTTTCTTACAAAGTAGTAGGCTGAGCCCTCGAAGCGGTTAGATCCGGATCTTGTAACGGCGTTGATGGAACCCCCGGCGAAACCAGATTGCCTTACATCGAAAGGCGCGAGGTTTACCTGGAAAGTTTCAATCGCATCCACTGAGAACGGGTTTACCCCGGTTTGTCCTCCATTGGTTCCCGAACCTGCTAAACCGAATACATCGTTATTAACTGCCCCATCGATATAGATGGCATTGTATCGGTTATTCTGACCCCCGAGGGAAATTGAAAATCCATCATCCCCTTCGGTCAGCTGTGCCTGAGGGGTAAGGCGTACAAAGTCGGCAATAGAGCGCGAAGCGGCCGGCAGGGTTTCTATATCTCTCTTGGAGATATTGGTATTAGCCCCTGTTTTATTCGAACCAAATACCCCGGTCCCTTGTGCAGCGACGACGACCTCATCCAGAGCGGTTACCGATTCGGAAAGCGTGGAACTCATTCGGGTAGTCTGACCCAGGTTGAGATAAACTCCTTCGCGAACATCTTCGGCAAAGCCAGTATACGAAAAGGTAATCTTGTAAGGCCCTCCGGTCCTCATCCCCGAGATCCGGTAAAAACCATCAAAATCTGCAGCTGCTCCATAGGTGGTATTCGATGGTACGTGTACTGCTAATACTGTTGCTCCAATGAGTGGTTCCCCATTGCTGTCGGTGACCTTACCTCCCATCGAGGCAGTAGTAACCCCCTGCGAAAATGCCATAGTAGCCGATAGCACGGCAACGATAGCCAGGCATAATTTTCTCATAGTTCAAAGTGTTATATAGTTATTCTAATTTTCCTTGCAAATGTGCCTTTTTTTGCGTCCATGCAGATTAAGGCATCGTTAAATTAGGGTATTAAAATTAACATAAAATTTGCAAAATAAGAGAGTATCCTAATAGGAAAGTTATCAACTTATAACTGTCTGATAATCTGTTTAATTAGCTTTTGAAATGAACAATAAGACGGGTGGTAGAAGCATCGTGATCCCCTATTTGATCGCCAGTAATATCCTGTAGTACATCGGCGGCCAATTGTTTTCCAAGTTCAACGCCCCACTGATCGAAACTAAAGATATTCCAAACCAGTCCCTGGACGAAGATTTTATGTTCGTACATGGCGATCAACGCGCCGAGAGATTCGGGTGTTAAGCGATCTATTAAAATGGTGTTGGTGGGTTTGTTTCCTTCAAATACTTTAAAGGGTTTCAGCTGGCTGATAGCTCCGGCATCTGATCCTTTGGCCTGTAATTCGGCTTCCACCTCTTCAGAGGTTTTCCCGTTCATCAGTGCTTCTGTCTGAGCAAAGAAATTGGCCATTAGTTTATTATGGTGATCTGTATCGCCATGCAGCGATTTTTTAAACCCTATAAAATCTGCCGGGATCAATTTGGTCCCCTGGTGGATCAGTTGGAAAAAGGCGTGCTGGGAATTCGTTCCCGGTTCGCCCCAGATAATAGTTCCTGTTTCATAGCTAACACGCTTACCGTTGCGGTCTACACTCTTGCCATTGCTCTCCATGATACCCTGTTGCAGATAGGCCGCTAAACGGCTCAGGTATTGGGAATAAGGTATAATGGCTTCGGTTTCGGCGCCGTAAAAATTGTTGTACCAGATGCTAAGCATCGCCAGCACTACCGGTATATTTTCTTCCAGTGGTGCGTTTTTAAAATGCTGGTCCATAGATCGGGCGCCTTTGAGCAGTGCCTCAAAATTCTCATATCCCGTGGCCAGTGCAATAGATAATCCTACGGCACTCCACAGCGAAAAACGGCCACCTACCCAATCCCACATAGGGAAGATATTGTCGCGCGAGATCCCAAACTCATCTATTTTCTCGAGGTTGGTAGACACTGCCGCAAAATGATCCGCGATATCTTTTTCAGAAGCGGATTCCAGGAACCATTTTTTAATGGTCAGTGCATTGCTTAGGGTTTCCTGGGTAGTAAACGTCTTGGAAACAACAATAAACAATGTGGTTTCAGGATTGAGCCTGGCCAAAATTTCGTGTACATGATCGCCATCTACATTACTAACGAAATGCATCCGAAGGTGATTCCCATAATAGGCCAGGGATTCCACCACCATGGCCGGACCAAGATCTGAGCCTCCTATACCGATATTCACCACATCGGTAAATGACTTCCCGGTATAGCCTTTTTTATCTCCTGATATCACTTTGCGAGAAAATTCTTCAATTTGTTTCTTTACGGCGTTTACTTCGGGAATAACATTTTCGCCATCTACCCTGACATCTTCAGATTCAGACGCCCTCAAAGCCGTATGCAATACCGCCCGGCCTTCTGTCTGATTGACAAGGTCTCCTCCAAAATACTTTTTGATCCCATCCTCGAGGCCCACTTCTTTTGCCAGCTGTATTAGAAGGGAAATGGTCTCTGAGGTAATACGATTCTTGGAATAGTCGACCAGGAAATCATTCCATCTCAAACTGAGGTCTTCAGCTCTATTGGGGTTTTGCTTAAAAAGGTCTTTCAGGTGAAGATTCCGGGTGTCTTCTAGATGCTGCTCAAGTTTTTTCCAAGACTCGGCAAGCACGGGATTAGTGTTCTCTAAGGGCATGCTATTGGTTGAGTGTTATCAGGTCTTCTTCTATATCGGGCTTAAATTCAATACAATCGAGTTGATCCTTTATCGGCCCGATATAGGAGTAATAATCCGGCCTCAAGGGTTCTGGTAGCGGATCTGCAGCAGGCAGTTTTTCCCTTAGAGGATCAACCTGTCTGCCATTGCGCCAAAATCGGTAACAAACATGGGGGCCACCTGTATTCCCAGTCATCCCAATCCATCCGATAACATCACCCTGCTTAACATATTCCCCACGCTTGACCTTTTGCTTTTTCATATGCAGGTACTGGGTACTATAGGTAGCATTATGCCTGATCTTTACATATTTACCATTCCCTCCCCGGCGTGTGGATTCTGTGACCACCCCATCGGCAGTAGCCATGATAGGTGTTCCCAGAGGAGCAGCATAATCTGTACCCCGGTGAGGCCTTACCTTGTAACCGTAGTAGCGGATCCTTCTTTTCAGATTATAGCGCGATGAGATCCTGCTGAATTTAACCGGCGCTCTCAGGAAGGTCCTTCTCAGATTATTAGCCTGGTCGTCGTAATAGTCCATGATATTTTTAAGCGAATCCGATTCATAGGAAAAAGCATAGAGCGGTGTGCCACTATGTTCAAAATAGGCTGCTTCAATGGGTTCAGCTCCGGCGTATACTGTATCGTTTATATAACGCTCCTTATAGATCACTTTAAACTTATCGCCTTTTTGCAGTCTGAAAAAATCTATGGTCCAGGCGTATATCTCACTGAGGTCGTTGGTAATATTGTAATCGATCCCCTGGTTTAAAATAGCCTCAGACAGGGAGGTCTCGATAATACCTGACGCTTCCCTTTGCACGTACTTTATCTCTTTCCTGGCCTTGTAGGCCGACACAGAATCCCTGAAATCTACAACGGTAAAATTAATAAGGTCGTTTTGATAAACGAATACCTGAACTTCGCTAAGGCTGTCATTCGATTTCAACAATAGATAGGGTTTACCCACCTGAATCCTGCGAACATCGAATACCTCTTTATAGTCATTTATGATTTTCAGGACTTTATTGTAGTCAACTTCATTGTCCTGCATGATTTCCCCAAAGCTATCGCCGTATTGCACGGTGTCTTTGATTACATCAAAATCACTCAGTTTAAAGCCGTACTCCCTGACTTCAGTAGTGGGTTTGGAGATTTCTGCTACGATTGGTTTTTCAGCTGTCTTCTCTTTCTTTTCGGTACAAGCACCTAAAAGGAAAACTGCAAAAATTGTGCCCCAGATTTTTTGCATTACTCAATTTGACTTTTCTTGGGATTAAAGATATGATCAACCCATTGCTTACCCCAATTATTTAACTCTTGTTTTGTATATAAGTTTGGAAAAAATGCAACTTTCTGAAAACTGGGTGGTAAATACTCTTTCCAATTGGTACCACCTGTAGCTTCAATAGTATCATTTTCCCTGTCGAGATATCGGTACGCAGACCCCAGGTGAACCAGCGGCCAATTTACATTCGCATTGATATCCATTGTTTTAAACGCATCCGTAAGGGCTTTAGTATGTTTATTGTGCTCAACCAATTCCAGGTATTTGTGAAACATGGTCTTTCCCTTTACAGCCTTTGCAATCCGAATAAATCTTGGTGTATATCGATATTCGAATTGTTTTAATGTGAGTGTTTTTTCACCGGTTTTCTTATCTAAAACCCCTCGCTTCCAATAGATCTGCTCATATAGGGTTTCGATGCTGTCCTGGTCGGAAAAATCTGAACGTATTTCAGGATCCACCAGGTTCTCCATTGGAGTGGCGTAGATCTCGATCATCCGGTATTGTGCAGATTGGAAGCCGCTGGAAGGTAACAATGCCATCCTGTACTTAAGGAATTGCTCCGGTTCCATTCCCCTAACCATAATGCCAAAGGAGGAGATCAACGCTTTGTAATAATTATTGATTCTTTCTACTTTTCCCTGGATAAACTTTGCGTTCTGGGTCTTATCGTCCACCACCTGTTTCTGCTCATGAAGAATAAGCTTAAAGTAGAGTTCGGTGATCTGATGATACATGATAAATATCTCTTCATCAGGGTAATAAGTTCTGGGAACCTGTAGGCTCAAAAGGGTGTCGAGGTGAATATAGTCCCAATAGGTAAGATAGCGCTGGTAGAGTAATCCATCGAGGTAGGAGCTGATATCCTGTCCAGAATCCTTGTACTTTTCTTTTAGCTTATCTATTTGGGATTCAATGCGCTCCTTTTCTTCCATTACGGTCTTAGTCCATTATAATCTTGAACTGATTCTTTAGACCGTTAAATCCGTCGAGATCTGCTTTGATAGCACCGATCACAAGATCAGCCTTGATCCTGATCGGTATTTTGTTAAGGTCGTTAGATACCCAAAGCGTTAGGCTTTCCTGTTCTTTGAACACCCTTCCAGATTGTACAAATGGCCTGAATTTAAGGCATTCGACTTTGCCAAATTTGGTTTTTACCACCTCTTTGCCAAGGTACCTCAATTTGAACTTAAAAATGCCTTCGTCATCGAACAACATCTCCAGTTCAATATCTTCATCTTTCACCAGATCTTTTGCTTCAAAATTATTTCGCAGATAGTAGAATGCGGAAATAAGGTCCTGAATGCTGTCTTCGACCGTAAATTTAAACTTTTTATTAGTTTTCTTATCATCAAGAACGGCGATATCTTTTTTATGGTCAAAATTGATCTCCGTATCTCTGGTATAGCCTCCTTCATCTATTTTACGGATAAATCGGTACGGTTTACCATCACGAACATCAAAATAACTTTCATACCGGTCATCAACTTTGAAAAAGATACTCGCGAACCCGGTGGTCTTTCCTCTGCCCACTACATGGTATACAGGTTCTTCATTGATCTTATCCCTTGTTAGGTGCAACGTAGCATAACTGGCATTAAGGATGCCATAGTGTATACGGAATTTTAACCACTCCCCTGGTTTAAACGCAACCGGGATATTTTTTTTCTTTTCATCGGCACCAGAATCATTCTCCACCTGCGAAGAATCGGTGTAGACAAAATCAGTAGTATCCTGGGCGTTCATTAGAACACCGATAAGCATTGTAAGAATGACAAGTCCTCTTTTCATATCTAATTATATTCAAAAGTATCAATTATTCGGCTTCTAAAGGCTTCATAACCATTACTTAATAGACAATTACCATAATCTTAAACAAATTTTGTTCCAAAGTATTGTATAAAAAAAGCCCCGACTAGAATGTCAGGGCTTTTCCTAAATAACCAACCAAACTTTAAATTATGAAAAACCAATACTTAAAGTAATAAGGGAACCACCCCTTATGTGACGTAAAAATAATACAAGCGCTGTCTGTGTTAAAAGCTTTTAACGTTCTTTAACTAGACAATTAACATTACTTTATACGAAGGCGGTCGAAAATTTACAAAACCTTAAGAATACCGACTTATAAAGTTCCTCTGGAGGCCTGCTCTCTTTCGATCGACTCGAACAGAGCTTTAAAATTTCCTTTGCCAAAAGATTTGGCTCCCTTGCGTTGAATGATTTCTATAAACATGGTAGGCCTGTCAAGGATAGGCTTTGTAAAGATCTGAAGCAAATACCCCTCATCGTCGCGATCTATAAGGATCCCCAATTCTTTAAGCGGAGCAAGGTCTTCGTCTATCTCTCCCACCCTGTCTAAAACATCTTCATAATAAATGGCAGGTACTGTGAGAAATTCTACGCCCCGTTCTCTGAGTGAGGTTACTGTTTCAATGATATTATCTGTCGCCACAGCGATATGCTGAACCCCTGCGCCATTATAAAATTCTATATATTCCTCTATCTGCGACTTTTTACGACCATCGGCTGGTTCATTGATGGGAAATTTGATCCTTCCGTTACCGTTACTCATCACCTTGCTCATAAGGGCCGTATACTCGGTAGATATGTCCTTGTCATCGAAGGAGATCAACTGGGCAAACCCCATGACATCAGCATAGAAATCGCACCACTTATTCATTTCATTCCAGCCCACGTTACCCACCATATGATCAATGTATTTAAGGCCTAAAGGCTCTGCCCTATAATAGGGCTCCCATTTTATGTAGCCGGGCAAAAATGGTCCTGAATACTTACTCCGCTCAACAAAAATATGAACGGTTTCCCCATAAGTATGAATCCCCGAAAGCACAACTTCACCATGCTCGTCTTTCATGGTTGTGGGCTCCAGATAATTTTCGGCGCCTCTTTTTGTGGTTTCATTAAAGCTTTTGGCCGCGTTATCCACCCATAGGGCGATAGTTTTTACACCATCTCCATGTGAATTGATATGGCGGTTAATCTCACCTCCAGGTTTAAGGGGTGATGTAAGTACAAGGCGTATCTTGTCTTGTTGCAATACGTAAGACACCTTGTCCTTTAATCCGGTTTCCAATCCGGCATAGGCCAGGGGCTGAAATCCCCAGGCCGACATATAATAATATGCGGCTTGTTTTGCATTACCTACATATAGCTCTACGTGATCTGTACCAAGAAGTGGCAAAAAGTCTGCCGCCTGCTCATTTTCCTTGGTCAATTTTAGCGATGTATTATCTACTGTGGACATGATTAATTTATTTCAAAAGATGTAAAAAAGAAAACTCTATTAAATTCTGCTGTCGGTTCAAGCGAATTTAATTACTTACCACATCGCCCTGTGGTGGGCTGATATATCGTTTCGAAGCTTTAACATGCTTAGCTTATAGGGTAGTACAAATATCGGAAAAAATGAGGAGAATTTACAGCCAATTGTGGTATTAAAAGGGATACAGATCTATATCTGCTTTCAGAACCAGTATCCGATACTGAAAAAGAAATTACCATCGTTTATTTCCGGGGTCCATGAGTATACTACCTGCACAGGACCTAAACACGACTCCCAGCCATACCCCACGGCATACCCGGTAAAATTTGGAGCCGTAAACCATTCTCCGGTCCTGAACAGATCATCGTCAACATTGGCAATATTGACAGAAAAGGTAAAGTGGTTCTTCGGCACAAACTCCATATCTAAACGACCATAGGCCTTAACATAGCTATTCCCCGGCAAGGCAAGAAAATCGTAGCCAAGGAAAGGCATAAAATTATTGATAAGGTCATTCCCAAAGCCTCCAAGAACAAAATCAAAGGTGGTTACTTCTGATTGTCCGAGCTTAAAACCTCCTTCGGTCTCCAGGTTTAACGACAGGTTTTCTAACAGAGGGAAAGCGCCCCCCATTCGGGCCTTTGCGACCGAAAAACCTTGAAAATTATTATTGAAATCTGAGGAAAACAGATAAAGGTGAAAATCCCCATTAAAGTACAATCCTTTAGTGGGAAAGTAGCGATCATCATAGGTGTCGAGCACCAATCCCCCATAGGTGCTGAAATAGTGGCTTTTTTCAAAGAAGGTTCGATCGCCTGAAGAGTTTTCTGGTATTACGGGAGGATCGGAGATCTCGGTCAATGTAGTGGTGCTGTAAGAGATGAACTTGTGTTCAATGCCAAGTCGCAGAGCAAATTCTTCGCGTACGGCCGTCTGAAGGTAGATCTGGTTAGTGACGTCTGCAATATCGAGATTTATATTATTAACCGCAGGCCCCGATTGTATCCTAAAGTTAGACCGGAATACATCAACATTGATCTCCTGTTTAAATTCATCGAGTCGGGAACTGACCCCATAACTCCAGTAGGAACCTTTATCCACATAGTATTGAAAATTATATCGAATATTATCTCCCAGCATAAAATCGAAAGAGGCGACATCGTCTTTTAGCAGGAGGTTCTTCCTGGTTATATTGATGAGGGCAGCGGTTTTATAAAGATCATCGTAATGAACACCTAACCTAAGCAGCGTCTTATTGGGATTTTCCCTGAGGATCACCTTTAGCTCGTCTCCTTCACCTTCGGAGGTCAGTTCATAGCGAACATTGATAAAATTTCCAGTGGCAGCCAAATTATTTATTCCCTGTTTCAATTCTTCGAAGCTGATCTTTTCTTCCGGTTCGAATCGCAGTTTCCCCTTTACATAGCCCCGGGAGTAGTTCTGGTTTCCTTCAATTACCAAACTGCTGATCTTAACAGAATCTTCAGCTCCTGCTTTGGGTAGATCTCCCATATGCTCTTTACCTGATAGCTCCTTAAGCTCCGTCCATTTTTTTCTCGCCGCATTTTCACCAAGGCTAAGTATTGTATCGATCTTATCAAAATCGATAACGGAGTAGTCCTCCATATCGGGTTTGATATAGATATCTGTAAGGCCTGCTTTTTCCTTCATTGCGCTTACTGTACGGTAATTATTGATCTGCAACAAAATATCGGAGGCTGATTTCAGGGCTTCTTTATCCCTCAGACTGTGTTGTACATCTACTCCAATGACAATGTCGGCCCCCATTGCACGGACCTCTTCAATGGGATAATTATTTAAAACCCCTCCGTCTATCAAGGTCTGATCGTTGATTTCTTCGGGTTCAAAAAGCGAAGGGAAGGCCCCGCTGGCCAACACAGCCGCTGGCAGGTAACCTTTATTGAGCAATACTTCTGTACCGTTAACCACATCTGTGGCCATACAAAAGAATGGGATCGGCAACCTATTGAAATCTTCTACATCCCTAACGTGGTACATCAATTTTACCAGTTTATTGTAAATGTTCTGGCCACTTGAAATCCCTTTTGGAAAAGTGATCTTAAAATTATCGAAAGGAAGGCTTAAGGCATAACGTTCGTCATCCTCCTTGTCGTAAAAACTCTTGTTCCCCCTTGGGAAATTATCCTGAATGATCTGGTTAAAATCGGTGGAACGAAAAATAGAATCCAGTTCAGCAGCCGAATAGCCCGAGGCATACAGGCCTCCAACAATGGCCCCCATACTGGTCCCTCCAATAAAGTCTATCTTTACTCCGGCCTCTTCGATTACTTTTAATGCCCCGATATGAGCCATTCCTTTTGCTCCACCACCACTTAAGACAAGTCCTATTTTTACATCATCGTCTGCGCCTTCATCCTGCGCATTGATCATTTGGCACCAAAAGAACCCGATAATTACCACTGCGAAACCATATGTATTTAACCGTTGTCTCATCCGTGAAAATTTTCGAAAATCTTACGTGCGCGGGCCATGCCAACTTTATCGGTAAGATCTTCCAATGAGGCTTCTTTTACACGCTTAACAGATTTAAAATGTTTTAAAAGATCTCTGGCGGTCTTTTCTCCTATACCTTCGATCATCTCAAGTTCCGTACTTATCGCAGCTTTACTTCTTTTATTCCTGTGAAAGTTGATTCCAAAACGGTGGGCTTCATTTCTCAATCGCTGTATGATCTTTAAAGATTCGGATTTCTTGTCAAGATACAATGGAACAGGGTCTTCAGGGAAATAGATTTCCTCCAGTCTTTTCGCGATGCCAATAATCGCAATCTTGCCTCGTAATCCTAATACATCGAGGCTCTTTAAGGCCGAAGATAACTGTCCTTTACCTCCGTCTATCACGATGAGTTGTGGTAAAGGTTCCCCCTCGTTCAGCAGTCGCTTGTATCGCCTGAAAACCACCTCTTCCATTGAGGCATAATCGTCGGGGCCGCTTACAGTTTTGATATTGAAAAGGCGGTATTCTTTTTTTGCCGGTTTGCCATTTCTGAATACCACGCAAGCCGCTACAGGATTCGTTCCCTGAATGTTCGAATTATCGAAGCATTCTATGTGCCTGGGTTCGGCAGTGAGTCGAAGATCGCTCTTCATCTGTGCCATCAGTCGATTAGTATGCCTGTCGGGGTCAGCAATTTTTACCTGCTTGAAGCGCTCCTGTCTGAAAAATTTGGCGTTGCGTTCGGAAAGATCAACAAGTTTTCTTTTATCGCCAAGTTTAGGCAAGACGACTTTTAAATTGGCTGGCAAGCATAACGGAAAAGGGAGATAAACAATTTTGGATTCGGAGTTAAAACGCTGGCGCAATTCCACTATGGCCAGTTGCAGAAGATCGCGGTTGTTTTCATCCAGTTTTTTTTTAATCTCCATAGTGTGAGACCTTACGATGGCACCGTGTGAAAGCTGCATGAAATTAACATAGGCATAGGCTTCATCGGAAACGATAGTAAATACATCAACGTTATTGATCTTGGGATTCACTACCGTCGATTTAGCCTGATACATCTCCAATACTTCGATCTTCTCCTTGATACGCTGAGCCTCCTCAAAACGCATTTCAGAGGCAAGAATTTTCATCTGCTTTTTAAAATAGTGAATTGAAGATTTGAAATTACCTTTGATAATCTGGCGGATATCATCGATCTGTTTGTCGTAGTCCTCAGCAGTTTGCAGATCTTCACAAGGGCCCAGGCAATTTCCCAAATGATATTCAAGGCATCGTTTATACTTGCCGGATTCTATCTTGTCGGCCGCAAGATCATAATTACAGGTTCGAAGCGGATAAACATCGCGAATGAGATCGAGCAATGTTTTAACAGTTCTCATCCGGGTATAAGGCCCATAATATTCGGAACCATCCCTGATCAGTTTTCTGGTGGCAAAAACCCTTGGAAACCTTTCATTTTTAATACATATCCAGGGATAAGATTTATCATCACGAAGTAATACGTTATAACGGGGCTTATATTTTTTGATCAGGTTATTCTCGAGCAATAACGCATCGGATTCTGTTGGCACTACAATATGCTTTACCGATGAGATCTTCCTGACCAGCAGCCTGGTTTTGCCGCTATCATGATTCTTGGTAAAATAAGAAGCGACTCTTTTCTTTAGGTTTTTAGCCTTACCAACATAAAGAATCTGACCCGATTTATCATAGAACTGATAGACTCCGGGTTCGTTTGGCAGTGTACTCAACTGTATTTCTAAGGGTAATTCCTGCATGAATTTCAAGCATGTACTGGTCGGCCTTTTTAGATGCGTGACCATACAGATATAAAGGTAAAAGGTAATTTTGGTTTTCCAGCCGATGGGTCGTTAAATTATGAGCTATCCAAGTCCGATACAGACCGGGTAATAACAATTCCCAATGGCAGTATATATTTTTTTTGCGGAAATCATTTTACGTCGGAGGTCACCTAGTTATTCCATTCTTCGATAAGTAAGTAAAGGGCTACAAATAAGCTGATTTAACCCTCCTTTGTTAAAAATCTGGTAAATTTTGTGCATTTCGTCGATAAAATGGTGCACTTGGTAGGAAATGTGGTAAACTTTTATTTACATTTAGGGAACTAAAGTTTAGCATTACATGGACAACTATCTTATTACTATTGGGATGTACCTACTTTTGATGCTATTTTTTAAAATTTATTTTGCGGTTGCCGCTAAAGACTAATTTTAATTAAATAGTTCCCCCAAAAACTCGTTTGATCGATCGCGATGTTAAAGAAAGAGATTCGATTAAACTACATACAAATTCGCAAACGACTTTCTCCGGAAGAGGTTAATACTTCCAGCGAGGCTATTTGTGATTTTCTTCGCCAGCTCCCTTTATGGGATTTCGAGTATTATCATGTTTTCCTTCCCATTATTGATAATAATGAAGTGGATACACAACCTATTATCGATCAGCTTAGGAGCCAGGGCAAAAAAATTGTTGTTCCGAAGGTAAAGAACAGCGATAGTTTAGAACATATCCTTTTTGAAGAAGACACTTCCCTCAAAAAAAATCATTGGGGTATCCCCGAACCTGAGGCAGGTGATGAAATTCCTGTTCGGCGAATAGATCTGGTATTTGTACCTATGCTGGCTTTTGACCAAAAAGGACATCGGGTAGGATATGGAAAAGGATTTTATGATCGTTTTCTGGATAGCTGCAGGGCCGATACACTAAAAATTGGGCTTTGTTTTTTTGAGGCCATCGGGGAGATCAGCGATGTTGGGCCGTCAGATATCTCTATTGATTATTGTATTACCCCTCAGCAGGTCTACGAATTCTGATCGTTCTTCTGGCCGAATGCTTTTTTATTAAAAAAGACAAGGATTCCGACCCCGGTACTGATCGCTGTATCGGCCACATTAAAAACCGGTTCAAAAAACCTAAAATTATCACCTCCCACAAAAGGGAACCATTCGGGCCATGTGGCATCGATAATTGGGAAATAAAGCATATCAACCACTTTACCGTAAAAGAGGCTTCCATAATTTTCTTTTGCCATAAATGTTGCTATCTGGTTATAGCTATCATCGAACAGGATGCCGTAGAAAACGGAATCTATAATATTTCCCAGCGCCCCGGCAAAAATTAGTGAAACCGCTATGGTAAGGGTAATTGTGCCTTTTTTCTTTATGATATCGAACAACCAATAGCCGATCCCTCCAATAGCGAACAACCTGAAAACGGTGAGAATCAGTTTCCCCAGGGAATCCGAAACAGGAAGGATATCGCTCAATTTAGTCCCCCAGGCAGCCCCTTCATTTTCGATAAACAGGATCTTAAACCAACTAAAGACTTCTACCGACTCTCCCAACTGAAAATGTGTCTTTATATATATCTTGCTCAGCTGGTCGATCAGCAAAACAATTACCACTAAGAAAAGGGACTTTTTAATGTTCATGTTATATCGCTAAACAGTGGGACTAAAATAGGTATAATAATCGAAGCCCGTGTAAAGAAAACCCGGCCGTGCGAGGCATCGAACAGGAAGACTATTAAGGCCTGTATAAAAAAATCGCCCAAGTTTATTCATGAGCGATTCCTTAAGGATTTTTGGGTGTTCTGCCTGATAAAAGCAGAAACAAGCGTTCATACATAACCGGACCTTCAACTATGGGAAGTCTCGAGCCCGCAAAACCAATGTTATTTCCCTCTTATTTTTGCATGTTTTTTGCCTCGATACTCAGGGTAGCATGAGGGACAAGTTTTAAGCGGTCCTTATTGATCAATTTTCCGGTGACCCTGCAAATACCATAGGTTTTGTTTTCTATACGCAACAGGGCATTTGTAAGGTCTCTTATAAACTTCTCCTGGCGTATAGCCAACTGTGTATTCGCTTCCTTGCTCATAGTTTCAGAGCCTTCTTCAAAGGCCTTGAAGGTAGGAGCGGTATCGTCGGTGCCATTATTTCCATCATTCATATAGGAACTTCTCAATAGATCCAAATGGCTCTGTGCTTTCTCTATTTTTTCGTCAATAAGTACTCTAAATTCCTCAAGTTCCTTGTCAGAATAGCGCACTTTCAAATCTTTTGCCATGATTTTAGTGTTTTTGAATAAACAATTTTGTATTTACTTCATCGAAAATTATGGTCGTCCCTTCCTCCATTTTGTCTTCATATTCCAATTCAGCAGCAAGGGTTTCATTCATTATATAACTCTTATTTCGCTCAACCGCCTTTTCGATTAATCCATCTTTTAAGATCTTAATGTCGATTTTATCAGTGACATCAAGACCTGATTCTTTTCTCAGATTTTGAATCCGATTTACAAGCTCCCTGGCTATTCCTTCCTGCCTCAGATCTTCATTAATTGTTACATCCAAAGCAACCGTCAAAGGGCCTGAGCTGGCTACCAGCCAACCTTCTATATCCTGAGAACTGATCTCTACATCCTCTAACTGTAATATAATAATTTTATTTTCTATGTCAAGTGATATTTTCCCATCCCGTTCAATTTTTTGAATCTGCTCCTGGTCCAATTCACCTATGGCGCGGGCGATCTTCTTCATTTCCTTGCCAAATCTTGGGCCAAGTGTCTTAAAATTTGGTTTTATGCGCTTAACGAGGATTCCCGATGCATCATCGAGCAACTCAATCTCTTTTACATTAACCTCAGACTTGATCAGATCGGCAACGGCCTGGATCTCTTTTTTGTCCGATGCACTCAAGACCGGGATCATAATCTTCTGCAAGGGCTGCCTTACTTTAATTTTCTCTTTTTGGCGGATAGAGAGAACCAGCGAGGAGATCGATTGTGCCTTTTGCATCTTGTGTTCCAACTCTTTATTTAGCAGTGAAGTATCCGCTGTTGGAAATTCGGCAAGATGAACACTTTCAAAAACCTCTCGCCCGGAAGTCTGTGAAAGATTTCTATACAGCATTTCCATAAAAAAAGGAGCCACCGGTGCAGAGAGCTTGGCCACGATTTCCAAACATGTATAGAGCGTCTGATAGGCAGATATTTTGTCGTGCTCATAACTTCCTTTCCAAAACCTTCTTCTGCTCAGACGCACGTACCAGTTGCTAAGATTTTCCTGTACAAAGTATGCAATTGCCCTTGTGGCGCGTGTGGGTTCATATTCTTCATAGGCGAGGTCTACAACACTTACGAGTGAATGTAATTCTGAAAGGATCCATTGGTCTATTTCAGGCCTTTCGTGAAGTGGGATCTCTTCTTCGGAATATACGAACCTATCGATATTTGCATATAGGGCAAAGAAGTTATAGGTATTGTATAAAGTGCCGAAGAATTTTCGCTTTACCTCCACGATACCATCAATGTCGAACTTGAGATTATCCCAGGGGTTTGCATTGGAAATAAGATACCATCGGGTGGCGTCCGGTCCGTGCATTGCAAGGGTTTCCAGTGGATTGGCGGCATTACCCAGTCTTTTAGACATCTTTTTGCCCTCTTTGTCTAACACCAGCCCATTTGAAACTACATTTCGGTAGGCTACCGAATCGAAGACCATGGTAGCAATAGCGTGTAAGGTATAAAACCAGCCGCGGGTCTGATCTACTCCCTCAGCGATAAAGTCGGCCGGGAAGGTCAGATTATTGTCGATATACTCCGCATTTTCAAACGGATAGTGCCACTGTGCAAAAGGCATCGCACCACTGTCGAACCAAACATCGATTAGATCATTTTCCCGTCGCATCGGCTCACCAGAGGAAGAAGTCAGTATAATCTTATCCACAATGTTTTTATGGAGGTCGATTTTTTGGTAATTCTCCTCACTCATGTCGCCTAAAACGAAATCGTGGTAAATATCCTCTTTCATCAGACCTGCCTTCACCGATTGCGCCATTTCGTTTTTAAGCTCTTCCACAGATCCTATGATCTTTGCTTCCGTACCATCGTCAGTTCTCCATATGGGCAGAGGAATACCCCAAAATCGGGATCTCGACAGGTTCCAGTCGTTAGCATTGGCGAGCCAGTTGCCAAATCGCCCTTCACCGGTTGCCTTTGGTTTCCAGTTGATCGTTTGATTGAGCTCGTACATTCGATCCTTCTTATCCGTTACCTTGATAAACCATGAATCGAGCGGATAATAAAGGATTGGTTTATCGGTTCGCCAGCAGTTAGGATAGCTGTGCAGGTATTTTTCAACCTTAAAGGCTTTGTTCTCCTCCTTTAGCTTGATGGCGATCTCAACATCCACTGAGCGCTCAGGGGCCTCTCCATCTTCGTAATATTCGTTTTTTACATACTTGCCTGCAAGAGGACCCATTTCGGGCCTGAATTTCCCTTGAAGATCTACCAGTGGGACTGGATTTTCATTTTCATCGAGGACTAACATGGGGGGCACCTGCGGTCTGGCCTTTTGCGCGACCTGCATATCGTCTGCTCCAAAGGTTGGTGCGGTATGCACTATGCCGGTACCATCTGCTGTGGTAACAAAATCACCTGAAATCACCCTGTAAGCATCCTTAGGATTCTGGTATGGTTGTGCATAATCGAGCAATTGTTCATACCTGATCCCAACTAATTCAGAGCCTTTTACTGTATCGAGAATATTGAATGGTATCTTTTTATCGCCTTCTTTAAAGTTTAGAATATCCTTTGCCTCGTCTACTTCTTCAAACCTTCCGGCGAACTGTTTTCCCACAAGGCTTTTGGCAAGTATGACCAATATTGGTTGGTATGTATATTGATTGTATGTGCTAACGATGGCATATTCGATCTTAGGGCCAACGGTAAGAGCGGTGTTCGAAGGAAGCGTCCAGGGCGTGGTTGTCCAGGCCAGGAAATAAATATCTCCCTCATACTTCTTAAGCGAATCAGGCAGCGTCTCTTCTTTTGCCATAAACTGAGCCGTGACTGTGGTATCTGTAATATCCTGGTAGGTTCCAGGCATATTAAGTTCGTGAGAACTCAGGCCGGTACCTGCCTTGGGTGAATAGGGCTGAATGGTATAGCCTTTATACAACAGACCTTTGTCATAGATCTGTTTCAATAGCCACCATACCGATTCCATGTACTTAGGCTTATAGGTAATGTAGGGATCGTCCATATTTACCCAATACCCCATCTTTTCGGTCATGCTGTTCCATGCGTCGGTATAGCGCATCACTGCCACTTTACAGGCCTCATTGTACTCCTCGATACTGATTTTTGTCCCGATATCTTCTTTGGTGATGCCCAGCTCTTTTTCCACACCAAGCTCAACCGGCAGACCATGAGTATCCCATCCGGCCTTTCGCTCTACCTGAAAACCTTTCATTGTCTTATATCGGGGAAAGATATCCTTGATAGTGCGTGATAATACGTGATGAATACCAGGAACTCCATTGGCGGAAGGAGGGCCTTCATAAAAGACATAAGATTCCATGCCTTCTCTGGAGGATACGCTTTTTTCAAAGATCCCTGCCTCTTTCCAGAATTGTAGGATCTCATCGGCTATTGCCGGTAAATCCAGGTTTTTATATTCTTTAAACTTCATATCCATGGATGGCTGGGACATTTAAGGCTGCAAAATTAATGATTTCTAATGAAAACATAGCGGTTTTCTAAAGCAGCAATGGCACTGAAGTTAGAGAGGTACAAAAGAGACCCTGTAAATATCAATCTTGAACAATTACAAGCTGATGTTAAGACCCAGTATGAAGTTTATTCCAGGTCCAGCAATACCTGAGGAATATGTACGATATCGCTGATCCGTAATATTTTCAATATTGAAATTGGCTTTTAGGTTTTTGCTGATTTGATATTGAGATCGAAAATTCAGCGTATACCAGGAAGGTGAGAATGGGTCGCCATTTACATCGGTATCATATAGGAAAGGTTTATTCCTTTCAGTCAGGGCCAGATCTTCAAATGGAATCTCGCCATTGAAATTCACAAAAAGATCGGCCTGGATCCTTTGATTTTTCCACAGGACATGAAAATCACCAAAAGCCGGGGCTACATGCCTAACCGGGAGCTCTATTCCAGAATCGTCCTCTTCTATGCCATTGGCGTGGGTATAATTGGCCCGCACCGACCAATTCTCGGTTACGAAAGCTTCGAGTCCCAGTTCGACGCCATATACGTAAGCCCTGGCAGCATTCTGGATTGCCTGAACATCGGAAAGTTCTCCATTGTAAATAACCTGGCTCTGTCCGTTAAAAGTAAAATCCCGGCGTACCAATGCGTTATCGAGATAGGTGTAATAGGCTGCCCCTTTAAGAACCAGTTTATCTTTAAAATTTTTCCGAATTCCCAACTCGGCATTGTAAGCGTATTCGGGTTTCAGGTTTGGGTTGGGGACCACCACAGCACCTGGTTCTGAATCGAATACCTTGCCAATATCGTCTATATTTGGTGATCTGAAACCGCTTGATCCATTCACTGTGATTTGCAAACTGGCCTTTGGAAACCAGCTGAATCCTATACTTCCGGTAAGTGCTCCATTATTGCTCTTAGTACTTGTAAACGGGAAAGGATAGTAAGTGGTATCGAAATCCGCCGCGAGCCATATATGATTGTATCTCAAGCCTGAAAGAAGTGTGAAATTGGGTTTGGTCTTATACTCTGCACTGAGATATGCCGCGGCCGATTGCCAGGTAGAGCCATCGGGATATCGGGAAGGAGCCCCGCCTACAGCACCGGTGTCGATATTCTGTTGTGACCCAATAGATCCAACTATATTAAAGATATATTCCAGGCCGTAATACAACCTCAGATCGCCCATTCTTTTATTCTCAAAATCCAGATTGGCCGATAGGGCATCAACCTTTTCCTCTGTGGTAAACCTGTCCGGGTCTTGAAAATTTCGTTCGTTTCGACTTTCCGCGAATCTTTGATAGGCAGCAGTTAACCTAAGGCGATCATAAAATTTTCCCCTGCCGATATGTTCGAGCTGCAGGTTACCCAGGAACCATTTCTGAGGTCCGTAAAACCATTCGGCCGAACGAAGTCCTTCCCCATTCTCATCGGGTCGTATAAGTCGGTCGTACCTGGAAAAATCCGAAGTCTCTGAATAATGAAGACCCAAATCAAAATTCCATCTGTTCTTTGTTCTGTGAGATACCTTTTGCATAAGGCTGAATTGGCTATATCCTGTAGGTAGCTGTACCAGTGGCTCAGCATTTGCCACCAACACATCTGTACCGTTCACTCTTCTGACAAAATTGTTCCGCAGGTAGGAATCGGGACCCCTGCTTCCCATTTTTAAATCGTTGAATGAGTTATAGGAAAAGCTGGTAAGAAAGGCCCATCGTTTTTTCCCAAGATTAAAATCTGCATGCACGGTACTTTCACTATTGGCAGAGGCGAATCGATAATTGGCATGGGCTGCGAAATTTAAACTATCGCGATCGGCATATTGGGGTGAGGCTGTAATAAAATTCATCACACCACCAATGGCATCACTTCCATAGATCACAGAACCAGGTCCGAAAATAACTTCGGAGCTGCTGATATTGAAAGGATCAATAGAGATCACATTTTGAATATTCCCTCCTCTGAAAATAGCATTATTCATTCTCACACCATCTACAGAAAGCAGCACCCGATTGGTGGCAAATCCTCTGATCATTGGACTTCCTCCTCCCAGCTGACTCTTCTGGACGAAAACCTGTCCGCTGTTTGCAAGCAGATCCGCTGAAGTTTGCGGGGTTGTGAATGCAATGCTTTTAGCGTTTATCGATACTATCTTCTGGGGAATGTCTTTTTTCTGTTGTTCCCATTTGGAAATAGACATAACCACTTCGTCCAGCTGTTCAGGCTTAAGTGTCATATAAATCCTATATCCTCTTTTTCTCAACTGTATTTTTGTAGTTCTATATGTTTCGTAGCTGATATGCCTAAAAGTGAGTCTCTCATTATTTGAAAAAATGGCGAGGTCGCACCTTCCGTCGATATCTGAGATTGCGGTTTTAGTTTGGTTATCGTTGTAGACCACTACATTGCCAATAGGTTCACGCGAATCTACATCGATCACTCTGATTACCTGTGCCCGGATAGAGCCGACAGATAATACGAAGCAGATCAAAACGAGTCCGAATATGTCAGTTGAATACCTCATTCAGTATGGCAAGAGAACGGGGTTTTTGAAATCCGTGCAAATGTAATTCAAAATACATAACAAGGTTTTGTAGCAGTTCCTGCCTTTCTTTTTTAGCCATCTTGACTGTGTGAAGAGCATCAAATTTTATGCCCAAAAGACTCTTAAAATGATAAAGTGTAGTCCCATGCAATAATGGATTCAGTCCGGGTGTATCCACAAACTGTCCGGCCTGCAGATCGAAATACATAGTATCCGAATTAGAAATGTCTGGATAAAACCCCAGGAATTTACTGAGTCGAATCATAAAGTAAAGATGAAAATTAGAGACCAGATCATGGGTGTCGAGCCATTGGAACGAAGCTTCCAGGAATTGGAATAAGCCTGTATCTTCTTCGCCTTCCCCAATACTTTTCAGCAATATTTCGGCCAGGAAAATGGCGATTGCATTTTTGGCCATATCACTATAAATACTGTGATAGTGATAGTTTGCCCGAACTTCGCGTATATGTTCCAGAGTTCCCCTGCCCTTATGACTGGCTACGATCTCGAGTTGTGTGAGCGGTTGAAAATAAGCCGCTTTAATCTTCGATTTCCTGGAACTTAAAACCCCCTTTAGCAAATACGATTGAAGTCCTGCTTTTTCTGTATAGGCCTTAACAATAAGGCTCGAATCACCATATTTAATCGAAGAAAGGACAATTGCTTTGGTGGTGACTTGCATGAGCAGGGTTCAATATTCAAGGTTGCTGGTACAAAGTTAGCACCAATCATCTAAACCTTAGAACCAACAACCTTAAAAGGTGAACCTCTAAACTTAAATAACACCCTGGGCCAGCATAGCATCGGCCACTTTTACGAATCCTGCAATATTGGCTCCTCTAACATAATTACAGTAGCCACCATCCTCCATTCCATACTCTATACATGATTCGTGGATATCCTCCATAATTCCTTTTAGTCTCTCGTCTACCTCCTCGCGGGTCCAGCTAATTCTCAGGGAATTTTGAGACATTTCAAGACCTGAAGTGGCCACACCACCGGCGTTTGAAGCCTTACCTGGTGCAAAGAGAATACGAGCTTCCTGAAAGGCATGTATAGCTTCAGGTGTTGAAGGCATATTTGCTCCTTCAGCTACACAAATACAGCCGTTATTAATAAGTTTTTGGGCATCTTCCCCATCGAGTTCGTTTTGGGTCGCAGAAGGCAATGCGATATCACAAGGCACCTCCCAGGGGCGTTTACCTTCGTGATATTCTGCCGATTTATATTCTTTGGCGTACTCTGAAATCCTACCGCGTCTATTATTTTTAAGATCCATAACAAAGGCAAGTTTATCCTCATCGATCCCATCCTTGTCATAGATATAGCCACCAGAATCGGAAAGAGTAATCACTTTTCCACCAAGATGTAATACTTTTTCTGCGGCATACTGTGCTACATTTCCCGAGCCGGAAACCACCACAGTCTTATCCTTGATATCCTGATTTTTTGTATTTAACATACTCTGGGCAAAATACACCGTACCATAACCCGTTGCCTCCGGACGTATTTTGGAACCACCCCATGAAAGCCCTTTACCTGTCAATACCCCGGTAAATTCGTTCCGTATCTTCTTGTACATTCCGAAGAGGTATCCAATCTCCCTTGATCCCACTCCGATATCACCTGCCGGGACATCGGTATTTGGTCCTATATGTTTACATAATTCGGACATAAAAGCATGGCAAAACCGCATAACTTCATCATCGGACTTCCCTTTAGGGTCAAAATCGGATCCTCCTTTACCGCCTCCCATAGGAAGTGTGGTCAGACTGTTCTTAAATACCTGTTCAAAGGCAAGAAATTTAAGAATACTGGCGTTAACGGATGGGTGAAAACGCAAGCCGCCTTTATAGGGTCCAATTGCCGAATTCATCTGTATTCGATATCCTCGGTTAACATGGATCTCTCCATTGTCATCGATCCATGATACTCGGAACGATAATAACCTCTCTGGTTCTACCATTCTCAGAAGGATATTCTTTCCATAATATATATCGTGCTGTGTGATGTAAGGAATTACCGTTTCAGCTACTTCCTGTACAGCTTGTATGAATTCAGGCTCATGCCCGTTACGGGTGGTTACCTCATCCATAAATGCTTTGATGATTTCTTCCATTGAACTACTCATTGGCTTAGGTATTATTGAATTGTGATTTTGAGAGTAAAAATATACCTTTTTGGCAATTTGAGGAGGCTTTTTTTTAATATTTGACAATTTTTTATACCCTGGAGGTATATCGGCAGAAATATCCGCATCCGGGCAGCCGGATGGACAAAAATCTTCAGTGTTAAAGGGGCTATAAAAGGGCTTGCTCGAGGTCTGCAATAAGGTCTTGAACATCTTCGATTCCAACACTAAGACGAATCAGACTGTCTACCACACCGCTTTTTTCACGTTCTTCTTTGGGTATACTGGCGTGAGTCATGCTGGCCGGATGTCCTGCCAGGCTTTCCACACCACCCAAAGATTCCGCAAGGGTAAAGACCTGTAATCGTTCTACGATCTTAACGGCATCATCGAAGTTACTTCCTTTGGGGATAAAAGAAAGCATCCCCCCAAAGTCGCTCATCTGTTCTGTAGCTACATCGTGATTAGGATGGGAAGTGAATCCTGGCCAATAGACTTTTTCGATCCCGGGATGGGTATCGAGGAATTCTGCAACAGCCTTGCAGTTTTCACAGTGGCGCTGCATTCTTACATGGAGGGTTTTTATCCCGCGAAGTACCAGAAAACTATCCATCGGGCCACATACCCCTCCACTGGCATTCTGCAGGAAATAAAGTTTCTCGGCCAGCTTGTCGTCATTAACTACCAGGGCTCCCACCACTACATCGCTATGGCCGCCAAGATACTTGGTCGCCGAATGCATTACAATATCAGCTCCCAAATCCAGTGGTATTTGAAGATAGGGGGTTGCAAAGGTATTGTCGACCGCCAGAAGAAGATCGTGTTTCCTGGCCAGCTCAGCTGCGGCTTTAATATCGATCACATTCATCATGGGATTAGTGGGCGTTTCAACCCAGAGGAGTTTGGTTTTTTCATTTATCAATGATTCCACCTCTTTTAAACTCTGCATGCCCACAAAGTGGAATCGAATGCCATATTTTTCAAATACCTGCCTGAACAACCGGTAACTCCCACCATAAAGATCATTTGTGGAAACCACTTCATCTCCAGGTTCGAGCAGTTTTATCACCGCATCGATTGCTGCTAATCCACTGGCAAAGGCGAGTCCATGCTTCCCGTTTTCAATGCTGGCCAAAGATCTTTCCAGGGCGGCACGAGTAGGGTTACCGCTACGGGAATATTCGTATCCTTTATGCCCTCCGGGGGTAGTCTGTGCATAGGTAGAGGTTTGATAAATAGGCGGCATAACCGCTCCATATGCCTCATCAGGTACCTGACCCCCGTGAATTGTCTTGCTGTTGAAACGCATTCCGTCCTTGCCCATATCCATAATCTTTTCGCAAATGTATTGTTATCTTTTGGAGTAAGCAACGAATTGATAGATTTGCAATACCCAATACTCTATCATGAAAAGCTTCCGTTATCTGCTCTTTTTACTTCTTCTTTCCGTGGGTTGTGGTAAGGAAGAAAAAATAGTCTTCGAAGAGCAATTATTCAATGGTGAAAATTGCTCAACATGCCCTGAAATTCGAGTAAAAATTCCTGTAGCACTCGATAATAGAAAAATCAGTGAGACGGTCAATGATGCACTCAAGGAAGAAGTTATCAGTCTTTTGGCCTATGACGAGGGTCAACAACCCGGCGATATTCCTGAAGCCATTTCCTCTTTCAGAAAAGGGTTCGATAAATTGCAGGATGAATTCCCGGACGAGACGGTTCCGTGGGAGGCCAATATTGAGGCACAGGTGACCTTTGAAAACGAAGATATACTTACCATAGGTCTTAACTCCTATATTTTTACAGGAGGAGCACATGGTTATGGGTCCACTCGTTTCCTCAATTTCCATAAAAAATCAGGGCAGGAGCTCGACAATTCTGAACTTTTTAAAAATCACAAGAAATTTGTTGAATTTGCAGAGGATCAATTCCGACGCCAACAAAAGATCAAACCTGATCAGCCCATTAACAGTACTGGTTTTATGTTTGAGGGAGATGAATTTTACCTTCCCGAAAACATCGGTTATACTGAAAATGGCCTAAAGCTACTTTACAATCCCTATGAAGTTGCTTCTTATGCCGACGGAACTATAGAACTCCTTCTTCCCTATACCGACATTAATAGTTTTTTAGAACTGAAAATATAGTTTAGCCAAGCTTTATCCCCAGTACTTTTATCTGGGAGAGGATCACTCCCAGGTGCAGGCCCTCGTGGTAATTATTAAAATGGATGGCATCTTCCACAGAACTCAGTGTTACTTTTGTGCTGGTGGTGTACTCCTCGTAGCCTTCGAAGATCCCTTTGTCATAATCCTGCGCTGCCCAAATGGCGGTTTCTACAAGGCCATTCTTCAAGAATTCGATCTCCTTTTTTTTGGGAATTCCGGTCGGCAGTGTCCCTTTCATATAAGTATTGATCCAATTCTCATCGACCCTGGCTGTCAGGCCACTGAACCGGTACAAAAGGATCTGCTGTGTGGCAATGATATGTGCTAGATTCCACCAGATCGAATTCCGGAATCCAGGAGGAATTTCGAACAGGAGATTTTCGGGGATATATTTCAGAAGGGACCTCAATAACTTCCTGTTTTGATTTGTAATGTCGAATTGTTTGTCCAAGATGATTTCCAATATAGAATTAGTGGCTTTGGCCCACTAAAATAGTTGATTGCCCTTAAAAATGACTTACTTTTAACGCAATAAATTCGATTGCCTTATGTACAAAATATACTATCTGAGTAGTTGCGATAGTTGCAGAAGGATATTAAAAGAATTGGCACCTCTCGGGGATACGGTTCTTATTGATATTAAAACCCAGCCGCTTTCTTCCTCCCAACTCGAAGAAATGAGACAATTGGCCGGAAGTTATGAAGCGCTTTTTAGTAAGCGAGCGAGGCTATACAGGGAAAGGGGGCTTAACAAACAAAAACTTTCCGAAGAACAGTTCAAGACCTTGATATTGGAACATTATACCTTTCTAAAACGGCCTGTTATGATCTTTGGCGGGAATATATTTATTGGGAATAGTGCCAAGATAGTTGCCGCGGCAAAAGAAACACTTCATGCTTGAGTAAACGTAACCTCGCCATATTATCGGCTCTTGGAGCTACCACCATTTACGGTCTTAACCATACTATTGCCAAGGGGGTAATGCCCTTCTATATCCAACCCTTTGGATTCATTATGCTAAGGGTAATAGGCGCCTGTATTCTTTTCTGGGGTGTTTCCTTTTTTGGCCCGAAAGAAAAAGTGGAACGATCGGACTGGGGTCGTTTCCTGCTTTGTGCTATTTTCGGAATGGTCATCAATATGCTCGCATTCTTTAAAGGGCTCCAGCTCTCAACTCCTATTAATAGTGCGGTATTGGTAACCACCACGCCAATCATCGTAGTTCTGCTATCTATATTCCTGATTAAGGAAAAAGTTCGTTTTTATCGGGGTGTCGGCATCGTATTAGGTTTGATAGGTGCTATTATCCTGGTGTTGTATGGCCATGAGATAAGGGACGATGCTCCGGACATTAAGTTTGGGAATATTCTATTTTTAGTCAATGCTACTTCATTTGCACTTTATCTTATCCTGGCAAAAAAACTGGTCGCCAAATATCATGTAATAACTTTGATGAAGTGGTTGTTTCTTATAGGTGTTATTATCAATATCCCGGTTGCCCTGACTGAATTTCTTGAAGTACGATGGCTAGAACTTCCTCTCGAAGCAGCATTGACAATGGTTTTCGTGGTAGTGGGAACAACCTTTTGTGCCTACCTGTTCAACGTCTTTGCCCTCACTCAATTAAAAGCCAGCACAGTGAGTTCATTTATCTATCTCCAGCCGGTAATCGGTATTTTGTTTGCTGTTTTAACCGGCAAAGACCAACTGACAGTTCTTAAGGTCGGCGCCGCCTGCCTGGTCCTTCTGGGAGTATATCTGGTTAGTCGTCAGAAGATTCCAGATCAATAGGTTTCCTGGCAAATTTTCGTGTATCTTCTTTGGTCAGGATTCTGAAATCCTTTGTTTTTTCCGCTAAATCAAGATTATTAAACCATTTAGGATCCAAGGCAGTAAGCTTTCTGGTTTTGAGATCGATCCATCCTCCCATCAATTCACAATGAGCAATATTGCGCCCCTTGTGATCGTAAAAATTGTGTTGGAATTCAAAAAACATTCCGTCCTCACTTAGGCCCTTTACTTCGAATGAAACCCTGATCGGAGGACCGGGGAGTACTTCTTTGAAGTAATAGATGTGCTCATAGAAAACCACAGGCCCGATCTGATGCTCCATCATCCATTGATGATCAAAACCCAGATCGATCAGTCGAGACATTCTGGTATGACTCATATAGTTGACATAGGTGGAGTTAGCAAGATGCCTGTTTGCATCCAGGTCGTTCCACCGGATTTGAAATTCTTTTAAATACATAGTTTAACGCTTAAATTTTATTATGCGTGCATAAGAATTTCAAAAATAGTATCTATTTGCCAATAGAGCATTATTCCCCTAAAATATTATCCCTATTTTTAGGATCGAAAATTTTAGCCCATGGACCAAAAACCAGACTTCATCAAAGAATTATCCCTGCCGGTTGTTGCGGCTCCTATGTTCCTGATCTCTGGACCGGAACTGGTCATCGAGGCCTGTAAAAGTGGCATTGTTGGTACATTTCCTGCACTTAATCAAAGGACCAGTGATGGATTCGAAGAGTGGCTCATAAGGATCAAGTCTGAACTCGATGAATTTGAAAAATCCACAGGTAAAAAGCCTGCTCCATACGGGGTAAATCTTATTGTACATCCCACCAATCCAAGGCTTGAGGCCGACCTGAAACTCTGTATTAAGCATCAGGTCCCGATAATAATTACATCTTTAGGAGCTGTTGCCCAGGTGGTCGATGCCGTTCACGGCTATAACGGACTTGTTTTTCACGATGTGATCAAAAAAAGACATGCCGAAAAAGCAGCAGCAGCGGGGGTAGACGGACTTATACTTGTTTCGGCCGGTGCCGGAGGACATGCTGGCACCATCAACCCCATGACCCTTGTAGCAGAGATTAAGAAGTTTTTTACCAAGACTATAATTCTTTCGGGTTGTATAAGCACCGGCCGTGACGTTGCCTCGGCCATGCAAATGGGCGCCGATCTGGCCTATATGGGCACCCGTTTTATCAATACATCGGAGAGCAATGCTCCAGAGGCATACCGACAAATGATAATGGATGCGGGCGCCAGTGATGTAACCTATACCGCAGCCATCTCGGGTGTCCATGCCAACTTTTTATCGCAGAGCTTAAAGAATGCCGGTATTACTGAGGAAGATTTGAAAAAGCAACACAAGGTCGATTTTGGTTCCGAGCTTGATACCGAGGCCAAGGCGTGGAAAACGATCTGGTCTGCCGGACAAGGCGTAGCGACTATTGAAGATGTTTTAAGTGTTGGGGATCTCGTATTTGAATTGAGCAAAGAATTCAAAACGGCCATAGAAGAGCAATCTGCTTTATTGGAAACCTATCCTAAATAAAACCCTTTAAAAAGAGTCGTAATGTTTATCAAAAGAAACCTTAGTTGGGGTATCATACTTAGATATTCATGGAAAAATCTCATCTTTTTTACAATCTATGCCGGCGCGATATGTGTTGCCTTCTACTTTCTCGGATTTAGATCGATCGATATCCCATTTCAGCCGATAAGTGTAATCGGTATTGCCGTTGCTTTCTATATCGGTTTTAAGAACGCTCAAAGCTATGATCGATTTTGGGAAGGGCGAAAAATATGGGGTGGCATTGTAAATTATAGCCGTACATGGGCAATACAGGTCATCAGCTTTGTTCGGACTGGCGACCCTGAAAATGACCGGAAATGGCACGTCCAAATGATCCACAGACATATAGGCTGGATCAACGCATTAAGAGTACAATTAAGACAGCCCAGATCCTGGTCACTTAAGGAAAATTCTTCCGTGGAGCGCATGTTCGACAGGCACGGGGAAAGAAACCCCTCCTGCAATGAGGCCTATAATTATGTAAATAAACGTGAATTTTTAGACCTTAAAAAAAGAGTAAATCCGGCAACTCATCTTATAAAGAATCAGGCGCATGATATTTCGTCCTTGAAAGACAAAGAGGTCATCGACGGATTCCAGGAAGACCAGCTTCAATCGGTGCTCGAAGAATTCTACAATCTACAGGGTAAGGCTGAACGTATTAAGAATACACCATTTCCCAGGCAGTACGGGTATTTTTCCAGGGTTTTTACCTGGATTTTTATATTGCTTTTGCCTTTCGGTTTATTAGATGTATTTGAAGATGATACAATTATTTCAACTGAAGATCCCACAAACTGGTATGTATTTTTAATGATACCTTTTTCGGTACTGATCTCCTGGATCTTCATAACCATGGAAAAAGTGGGCGACAACAGTGAGGATCCCTTTGAGGGTCGTATCAACGACGTGCCAATGACCGCACTTTGCCGTACTATAGAAATTGATCTTCGGGATATACTCGATGAAGAAGAACTTCCTGAACCAGTGCAACCCAAGGATAATATCCTTTATTAATTGAAAATGGATAATTTAAAGTTATAGAAATCTGTTTTATCGCTATCAACAATTAATTTTCAATTTAAAATCACTAATTAACTGCCGTGCCTATTCAGGAATCCAAATATTCTCCACCTTTCATTTTCCGAAACGGTCATATCGCTACCATCTACGCTGGCCTCATCCGTCGTGTAAATGGTTTGGAACAGAAGCGGGAAAGGATTACCCTGCCCGACGGCGACTTTTTAGATCTCGACTGGAGTTATGCGAAGATAGCAAGCCAGAAGATGGTCATCTTGCTTCATGGGCTCGAAGGGCATGGACAACGTCCTTATATGACCGGGAGTGCTAAATTGTTGAACACCCTGGGCTACGATGCCTGCGCCGTAAATTTCAGAGGTTGCAGTGGGGAAACAAATCTTTTATTTAGATCGTATCACAGCGGTGCCACAGAAGATCTGGAGGCGGTGTTAAACCATGTAATAGGGATGGATAAATATTCCTCGATCTATATTAAGGGTTTTAGTCTTGGGGGCAATATGACCTTAAAATACCTGGGGGAAGGGAGGTTGCTGCCGAAGCAACTAAAAGCAGCGGTGGCAATTTCGGTGCCTTGCGACCTTCACAATTCTCTTCTTCAATTATTGAAAATTCAGAACCTCCTTTATTCGAAGCGGTTTTTGAACCATCTAACCCATAAACTATGGCTTAAACATCAAAAATTCCCGGAAGATCTCGGTACCAAAGAAATCAATTCCATAAAAACTCTTAAGGATTTCGACGACATTTATACCAGCAGAGCGCATGGGTTTAAAGATGCGATGGACTACTATCGTCAATGTAGTTCAAAACAGTTCCTATCCGCTATTACTATTCCCGCGCTAATTGTAAATGCAAAAGACGATACCTTCCTTGGGAGCGCATGTTATCCAATAGACGAAGCCTGTGATAATTCGTCGCTCCATCTCAATATGCCTGCTCATGGTGGTCATGTGGGGTTTTACGAGGCTGGAGATACCAATTATACCGAAAGTTTAGCGGCAAAATTTATGGCCGAATACGGTTAAAGACAGGTGATTTAGTATATTAGTGCGAAAAAATAACTCTAGCATGAAAAATTGGATCACCCTGCTGTCTCTTACGCTGCTTATAACGAGTTGTGGAGAGAAAAAAGAAGTGAAAAAAGAAGGCGGTTTTGAGATCAACCGAACGAAAAAGGAAGCAGCACCCAAAGAAGTTTCTGAAGGAGTCCCGGTTGACCTTAGCAACAAGGGTATCGGGCCTGTTACCACAGTTGAGTTCGGGGATGAGATAGATAAGGACCTGGCTGCCCAGGGTGAAGCTAAGTTCAACGCCATATGTGTTGCATGTCATTTGGTAGATCAGCGAATGATCGGTCCGGCGATGGAAGGGGTGTATGAGCGTCGCAGTCCCGAATGGGTAATGAACATGATCTTAAACCCTGATGGTATGCTCAAAGAAGATCCCATTGCCAAAGCCCTGCTTAAAGAGTACAACAACGCCATAATGCTCAATCAGAATCTCACGGAAGAAGAAGCCAGGGCTGTCGCCGAATATTTGAGGACGTTGTAGATTCTTAACTCGCTTATTGGCTGTACATCAACTGTCTGGAACCCTTGCAATCCAGACAAATGCGCTAATGAATATTATTTTCTATAAACTCCAGGAGTACCGTGGGGGGGGTAAATACCGGTCCTCCCCACTATCAAATTACCTTCTTTCCCCGTAAAGAACTTGCAGGTTATTATTTAATTGATTTCGCGGTCTAGTCCCTCCGCCACCTTTGCCAAGCCCATATTATAGTCAATTCCCATCGTTGACAATAATTCATTCCCAAATTATCGCTATATTTAATAGGTTCTTCCCCGCACGGAATACAACCGTGTTTCTAAGCTAAAAACAAACCTTTAAAACTTCATAAAATGAAAAAGATATTGATCACCGGTTGCAGTTCAGGCTTTGGCCTTAGCGCAGCCAAATACCTGGCCGAAAAAGGACATCACGTATATGCCACCATGCGCAATACAGGAAATAAAAACTCCAAACCCGCCCAGGAGCTTACTGATTTCGCCAGTTTAAAAGGATTGAAACTGGATGTCATTGAAATGGATGTCACTTCAGATTCCAGTGTACATAAAGCAGTGAAACAAATACCCGAAATTGATGTGCTTATCAACAATGCCGGCGGTGGCTGGGGCGGAGCTGTAGAAGCTTTCAGCTCTCAGCAATGTCTGGATCAACTCGATCTCAATATTGTAGGCCCGTTAAGGGTATCCAAAGCCGTGCTCCCTGGTATGCGCTCGCGCAAAACAGGACTTATCATTATGGTGAGTTCCATAGCAGGTCGTTTTGCCTTTCCGGGTTTTGGAGTCTACCACGCCAGTAAATGGGGCCTGGAGGGCCTTGGTGAATCAATGCGATACGAGCTTTCTCCCCATGGCGTAGATGTAGTTCTGGTTGAACCCGGGCCTTTCTCCACTAACTTCTTCGGAAATATGGTTCCCGCTTCCAGTGAAGAAGTGACTGAGGCTTACAAACATGTTACCGAATTCAATGAAGGTTTTGGCAACAACGTCATGGCCCTTTTTGAGGATGATGAGGCCCCTACTGATCCAATGATTGTTGTGAAAACATTCGAAGCGCTGATTAACTTACCCTCGGGACAAAGGCCTTTACGTACTATAGCAGGACTCGATTTCGGGGCTCAGCAGATTAATGACGCTGTAGAACCCTTAAGAATAGCTGCCCTGGAGGGAATGGAAGTAGCGCATTTAGACGGGCCTTCTAAAGATGTCAAAGTAGGAGAAAGTTAATGCGCAGTGATTAGGACCCATTGTTAATTTTAGACTTTTTATTATTAAAAGAATTGGCAAGGCGATGCAATAACATTTGATCAACGTCTATGGATTAGAGTAAATGGCCAATGTTGAGATTAAGATTGCATAGCCAGCTATGCTTGTTTTCTTTTTTTATTTTTTTTGATGGATTCTCTCAGCAATACCAGGCGGGCCATACCTCAATGGTATTAACTGATTCGAGTCGGATCTATAAGCCACGAACAACTTATGCCGATGAGCTACACTACAGGAGTGTGGAACTGGATTTTTGGTACCCGACTGAAAATGCGACGGGACGTACTTTAAGTTTTGGTGACCTATTCAAAAAATTTGAAGAGCGAGCTATCCGCTATGATGATACGGAAGACTTCACTGGGGTTTCAGAGGAAATGGCAACACTGTTCGTGGCCGAACTCGGGATAGGGATGGATCCTCAAAAATTGCTCACCATCGAGACCAGTAGTTTTGAAAAGGCAAAACCGACAAAAACACCATTCCCCCTGGTGATCTATATGGCAGGTTTTAATGGAATGGGGTTCGAAAACTACAAAGTACTCGAAAATCTTGCCGAGAGCGGTTTTGTAGTGGTTTCCATTTGGTCCGTAGGTCGGTATCCGGGGAATATGACCAATCAAAAAGAGGATATGCTCGAACAAGTGTACGACGCAGAATTTGCAATCGAATATTTGAGAAAGAGCAAGATATTCCCGTTAGATCTAAACAGAATTGGACTTCTAGGATGCAGTTGGGGCGGTATGTCTGCGGCCGTACTGGCAAATCGCCTTCCCGGAATAAAATCAATGGCTTCTTTTGATGGAACAGAAACTCATTATTTCGGGGAGAAAGACACCAACCTGTATTTTGGTAGCGAAAGTGCTCCCGACAACGATGAGAATATCAAGAATATACACGACTCATGCTTGCTAAAAAAGACTTCCGATAATTTTATCTACCTCTACTTTGAAAGTGGTGATAAGATCGATGGGTTTATCCCGACTTCGGAATATCACTATTTTAAAAAGTTAAATTCCGAAAAGTATTATTTGCGATTTAAAAGTAGTATGCATTCCGATTTTACCTGTATACCATACATTCTGGAATCTTCTGAGAATTCAATGATGGTCTATAGCCAGATGAATGATGCCACGTTGGATTTTTTTGAATACACCCTTAAGGATAAACCGGGATTTGGGGATCAATGGCAAAGTCTGTTAAGTCCCGAAAGCACCACGGACCAACCTTTTGATATTGCAAAATCTCCGAAAAATTTAAACCTGATTAACATTAGAGGGCGTGTGTTCGACAGGGATGCAAAAAAGCCTTTGCAGTATGTCAACGTTGGAATTTTAAACCAGGGCTTGGGAACGGTTACTGACGAAGATGGCCTTTTTGAATTGGCCCTGCCCGAGGAGCTGCAAAATGATACATTGAAAATATCCATGATAGGTTATCAACCTTTCCAGGCAGTAATAAACACCCTTAAATTTCAGGAGAGTCAGCTAAAAATCAGACTGGAAGAACAGGTCGAACAGTTAGATGAAGTAGTGCTCTCGGCCAAAGCCTTTAGAAGAAAGGTGTTGGGTAATAAGACGCAGTCGAAGTTTCTGGGAGCCGGTTTTGGGCATGATCAGTTAGGTGCCGAAATGGGAATAAAAATCAATATACGTCAGTCGGTTTTGATCGATACATTTCGATTTTTTATTTCCTATAACCGACTTAGCGCTCAAGCAGTATTCAGGCTAAATTTCTATGAAGTTATATCGGGTAAACCCGGGTCGAATCTTATGAGGCAGCAAGTCCTGATTCCCATCGAACCGAAACAAACAGGTGAGATTACTGTAGACCTCAAACCCTATTCAATCGTATTGGAGGACGACGTAATCGTTTCGCTCGAATGGGTTGATCTTAAGGGTAAGACAAAGGAAGGAGAGGCAATTTTCTTCCCACTCGGGCTTTTTGGCGCCGGTACTTTGTACAAAGAGTCGAGTCAGGCTCCATTTAAAAAACTCAAAAGCCTGGGGGTCGGTTTTAATCTGGACGTACGCTTTTGATGAAGTTTTGTTTTAATATTAAAACGGTATTATAATCTTATGAAAACACTAATTAGAAATATTACCGATCAATTTCAGAGCATTCACTTTGGTCATAATTGGTTTGGTCAGAGTTATAGGGTAAAGCTTCAGGATTTAGCCAAAGAACATCGTTTTGAGCGCCCTTTACCTCATATTCATGCCGTCGCCGAGCTAGTCTCACATGGCACGGCATGGCGCAGGGATGGGATTCACAAAATAAAGACGGGTAAAGGAGAATTGACGGAAGCCAGCGAAGACGACTGGAAGGATTTGGGAAAATTAAAAGAAAAAGGGTGGGATTCCATCATTTCGGAATATCACTCAAGTGTAGAAGGCTTGTTGGAAATACTAAAACTTAAGGATGATGACTTTCTTGAATCACATTATCACGATCCGGAGTTTGCAGGTGATTTCCCCTTTTCCTTTGCCATCTACGGTATTCTTCAGCACGATATCTATCATCTCGGGCAAATGGGCCTGGTGATAAAGATGCTAAAAGAGAATGGAGAGTGATGAGTGATAAGTGATAAGTGAAATAGATATATTAATCATTTGACCAACTGTTTAGAAACAAGTATTATTAAATCGGAGAATCAACAAGATCAGTCTTTATACTTTATCGCCCTGGTTCCTGGTGAGGGGCTCATGGCAAGGGTAAAATTGCTTAAAGAAGAAATGCGCGACCGGTTTGGGGCCGCCCACGCACTGAAATCTCCGGCCCATATTACTCTGCAAATGCCCTTCAGGCGAAATTTTGCACAGGAGACTAATATTATTCAAACTATTCAAAGAGTTGCAGCAAATCAATCTCAGTTTAAAGTCACATTACAAGGATTTGATTGCTTTCCTCCGAGGGTGATCTTTGTAAAGGTGATGAACCATAAACCCATCCTGAAGTTGCATGAGAAACTTAGTTTTCAGCTTAAAGAGCATCTCGATTTCACCACAAAAGAACTTTCTTCCAAAGTACACCCTCATATGACTATTGCTACACGAGACCTTAGTGAAGAAGCTTTTAAGAAAGCCTGGCCAGAGTTTCAGAACAGAGAGTTTCGGGCTTCTTTTCTAATAAATAAATTGAGCCTGCTAAAACATAATGGTAGATACTGGGAAATCTATAAGGATTTCTCTTTTGAGGGATAGTATCATAGAAAAGTTTTGGATTTACTTTGTAAATTGGAGATTGAGGGAGATGGAACAAAGAAGATGAAAGATGAAAGATGAAAGATAAAAGGTGAAAGATAGGGGTTCGGAAGTCGCCCACCTTCTCCCCCTCAGTCTGATTCGGTGGATGAAAGATGTTGGAAGTTAAAAATTGATAATCAACTATTAACCATTTAAGAGATGAAAAAAATAGGCATACTCGGTTCAGGAATTGTAGGGCAAACGCTCGGAAGCGGTTTTATTAAGCATGGTTATGATGTGATGATCGGTACTCGCGATATCGGCAAGCTTATGGAATGGGCGACCGCGGAGGGCGAACATGCCCATACCGGGAGTTTTAAAGAAGCAGCGGAATTTGGAGATATTGTGGTATTAGCCTGCAAGGGAACCGCGGTAGAAGCTGTGTTGGAGCTTGCAGGGGCAAGTCAGCTTGCTGGCAAGACCATTATCGATGCCACCAATCCCATCGAAGATGCCCCACCAGAAAATGGTGTGCTTCGCTTTTTTACCAGCCAAAATGAATCGCTGATGGAGATCCTGCAAGGCAAATTCCCCGATGCACATTTTGTAAAAGCATTTAACAGTGTGAGCTATTTGAAAATGGTCAACCCCGATTTTGAAGCCAGGCCAACTATGTTTATTTGTGGTAATAGTGAGGCTGCAAAAAAAGAAGTCAGAGCGATCCTCGATCAGTTCGGCTGGGAAACGGAAGATTTCGGTTCAGTTACTTCCGCAAGGGGTATTGAAGCCCTATGTATGCTGTATTGCACCATCGGATTAAGGGATAATCGCTGGACCCAGGCATTTAAACTATTGACATAAGTCTTTCCCTGACGTTATATCCGATTCCTATATATCAATACCAACCCACCAATATGAAGATGACTAGGAACCTCCAATTTCTCTTTCTATTTGTAATATTCAATTTGAGTGTAGTTGCACAGGAAGGTAATTACAGATATGAGAGTTATGGGAACCAATCTGTGCTGCTTAATGGAAATGTTACAGGTAGTGCAGAAGATCTTGGTCTTACTTATTATAATCCGGCACGACTCGCATTTATCGAGGAACCATCTATTGTGATCGCAGGTAAGGCATTTTAGCTGATCAATTACAATATTGAAGATGTTTAAGCTTCTGATTTAGATCATAAAGAATTGCCCTTCAATGGTATTCCCAGTATTATATCAGGGACGTTTAAAGTAAAATTTCTGCCCAATCATAAGTTTGCTTATTCATTTATTTCCCGTTACCGTTCTAATATTAATCTCGATTATAATTCCGGAGAAAGAACAGATTTGCAAATCGAAGACTTAGAGGATTTATCACGGAGTTTTACAGATATCTTTTTTAGGCAAAGCTTAAGAGACGAATGGTATGGTGTTAGTTGGGCCCATAATTTGGCCGAAAACTTCGCCATGGAAGCTTCGTTATTCGGTAGTATTTATGAGCTAAATGGGGAACAGTTACTCTTGGTGCCACTTATTCTCGTTCATCAAACAGAGTCGAGGAGGCCCCGGACATCATGGAGATGGAAGAGGAGCCTATACCCGTAAAGACATCGATTGGATTTGAAAGGTGGAGATTTATCATAGGTTTGGAGATCCCTCTTATTAGTAATAAGGTAAAGGGCTTGCCTGTAAAATAGTTCAGATTTTATCTACTACAAGTTTGTAGGTCGGGTCTTCCAGAACGTTTACATCAATTATGGCATCCGCATCTGTCAATAACTTTCTGCAATCCTCACTCAGGTGTCTCAAATGTACTTTTTTACCCACTTTATGATACCGGTTGGTAATCTTATTCAATGCCTCTATTGCCGACATATCAACGACTCGACTTTCCTTAAAATCTATGATCACTTCATCAGGATCACCGAGAATATCAAACTTTTCATTAAATAATGTGATCGAGCCAAAGAACAATGGCCCGTAAATCTCGTAATGTTTGATGCCTTCTTTATCGAAATATTTTCTAGCACGTATTCTTTTGGCATTATCCCAGGCAAAGACCAGGGCCGAAATAATTACACCTACCAGAACTGCCAATGCGAGATTATGTAGAAATACGGTGACCAGAGTCACCAGCAGCATCACCAATACGTCAGATTTAGGCATTCTCCTAAAGGTCCGTAAACTGGCCCATTCGAAGGTCCCCAGTGCCACCATAATCATAAGCCCGGTCAATGCCGCCATGGGTACTCTTTCAATCAGACCGGCTCCAAACATGATAAATGCCAGAAGCGTGAGCGCTGCAACTATCCCAGAGAGTCTGGCCCTTGCCCCATTAGAAGTATTAATCAGGCTTTGCCCGATCATTGCGCAACCCCCCATTCCCGAAAACAATCCCGAAAGAATATTCGCAGTACCCTGGGCAACAGCTTCTTTGTTTCCACGACCACGAGTTTCCGTGATCTCATCAATAATATTCAATGTCAGCAAACTTTCTATCAAGCCTACTCCGGCTACAATGGCCGCGTAGGGAAAGATTATTTTCAAAGTTTCGAATTCCAATGGGATCTGAGGAATATGAAAAGGAGGAAAAACCCCTTGAATAGATGCAATATCTCCAATAGTCCGCGTATCTATATCAAAGGCCAGAACCAATCCAAAAACCGCCAGAATGGCCACCAAAGATGCCGGTACCGCTTTGCTGATCCTGGGCAAACCCCATATAACTAAAATGGTCAATAAAACCAGTCCTGAAAAAATATATAAAGAACTACCCAAAAGCCATGTTCCATCGTCTGATTTAAATTGATCGATTTGTGATAAAAATATGATGATCGCCAGACCGTTGACAAAACCAAAAATAACAGGATGAGGTACCAGTCTCATAAGTTTACCCAAACGCAAAAATCCTGCTGCCATTTGCAGTATTCCGGCGAGAACAACGGTAGCAAAAACATATTCCACTCCGTAATCGACCGCCAGGGAAACAATGACGACCGCGACAGCGCCAGTGGCCCCGGAGATCATTCCAGGCCTCCCGCCAAGAATTGAGGTAACAAGCCCCATTACAAAAGCTGCATAAAGTCCTGTTAACGGAGACAAGCCCGCAATTAATGCAAAAGCAATTGCCTCGGGCACCAGGGCAAGAGCTACTGTAAATCCAGATAGAATTTCAGTCTTGTAGTTAACCTCCTGGGAAAAATCGAATAGATTGAGATACTTCTTCAAACCCTTATAATTATAAGGGCGCAAAAATAGACCTAATTGTTAAACCCTCTGCTTAATATTAGAAATTTTGTCCTCAGGCGATCGCTCAGGAAGAGAAAACCGCAAATGGAAAATCAAGGAATTCATGATTTTCGAACGTTTACCGATCGTCAGGCGATGTTTGGTATGATATGATAAACTCACCAGCTTTTGAGTCCGAGTAATTTCTCCCCCAGTTCAGAAAGCTTTGCGCGCTCGTATTTATTTTGTTCCCACTTGCGAGGATCCCCGGGAAACGCATAACCCTCGGGTGCAATACGGTCTTTCCAGGATTGGATTCTCCAGTTTCTCATGGCCGCGTTATCCTCTTCAGCAGGTATCATAGAAATATACTGCGCAATCCTCACTTTATTTCCTGATCGATTAGGCCTTATTCCATGGGGCTGTGTACTGTTAAAAATAAGCAGGTCGCCAGCCTCCATTTTTACTTTAACAATCTTATCCTCCAGCCCGCTTACATCGGGTTGGAAGTGATCGCGATCCTTGGGCTGGGTCAATTTCCAGCTGTCGTAGTTTCTGTAAAGCCAGGGGATACATTGAAATCCGCCCATATTTTCGTCGGTCTGGTCGGCCAGGGCTAAAACCCCCTGTACATTTTGAGGTTTAGTTTCCGGATCATAATCCCAATGGATAAATCCCTTCTTTTCAAAGCCAGGGCGCTGTGGGAAATTGAGATTAGCCCTGTCTATAGTGACCCATAATTTTTCTGTACCCCAAATATCTACGAAGGCATCATAAACTTTCGGCATCTGCCTATTATTCCAGAGATGTTGATTGTTGTATACCTCTACCATCCCTGTTCCGATAAGTTCTTTCATTTCCATATCTGCTCTTGGAGGGGCATGCCAAGTCTCAGGATCTTCAGGATCTTTTTCATCGAATTCCCATAGGAAATCGGCGGTGCCTTTTGCCTGTTCCTTGGGAACTGCATTCTCAATCACTATATATCCATTGTATTTCCAAAATTCCCAATCTTCCTCGCTTAGCACCTTTAAGGACGAAGCATCTGCATGTTCCCTGAGGTTGATTTTGCTACTGGTAGCTGTTGATGGATTTCCAGGAATTTCCTCATGTGCCTTATTGGCCATTTCCAATTTTGTGTTTGCTTTTTCCATAACTGCAATGAATTATTAATCAGACTATTCAAATCTATTAGGATTTATTGCCTGTCGCCACCGCAATATTGATAATATTTTGAACTTTATTGATATTTTTTAGGTATTTCTCTATATTTATAGACAATTTAGTTAAATTTTATTGTGAGGATTCAACTGGAACATATCGCGCCGGATGCAAAAAGTTCTTTTAGGATACTTCACAACCCCAGGCTGAACGACTTATTTTATTGGCATTTTCATCCGGAATATGAATTGGTATATATTGAAGGTGCAGATGGTACACGGCATGTTGGGGATCATATATCGCCTTACAGGGATAGCGATTTAGTTCTAATCGGATCTAATATCCCTCATTTGAATTTCGATTATGGGATCGACACCGATTATAATAAAGAGGTCTTGCATCTCAGTCAGAATTTTAAAACGACAGTGGTGCATCATATTCCTGAACTACACCAGATTCAAAAGCTTTTCGGAAGATCGCAGCAGGGAATCGCGTTTACAGGACATACTAAAAAAGAAGTAGGGAAACGCTTGAAACAACTCCACCTTTACGATTCATTCCCACAATTTTTAGAAGTAATGCACATTTTTCAGATCCTGGCAGAAAGTCAGGAGTTCGAATTATTGCACGATGAGGCATATATCAACAGGTATAACGAAAAGCAACAGCAACGGCTTAGAAAAGTCTACTCTTTTGTAGATAAGAACTACAGGAAGAAAATCGGGGTATCGGAGGTGGCCTCGCTATGTCATATGGATAAATCGGCCTTCTGCAGGTATTTTAAGAAAGCCACCGGGAATACTTTTATCGCCTTCCTGAATCAGTACCGGATCAGTCAGGCGAAACGCCTGTTGCTTTCAGGGATGAATATCAGTGAAGCCTGCTATTCTTGCGGATTTGAAAGTCTTTCTTACTTTAACCGTACCTTTAAAAAGGTAGCTGGTGAAAACCCAAGCCGGTTTAAAAAAACTATGTTCAATAATAATGAGTCTGGCTAACTTAAGTTGTATCCATGAAAAAAACCCTGCTGCCTAAATCTCTCTAATTGCTCAGAGCGCTAACACCAGGGTTTTTCTAACTAAATAACCAACCAAAATATCAATAGCCCTCTTAGTCAGTCCATTCATTTTCTATGCTTTGAAGAACTGTAGATTGGACTATCTCAACCCGCTATGATAACGTTGATAATTCCGCTGAGATTGCCTAAAACAATCATAAGTAGTGTTAAAATTTAAGGTATTTCATCGGTTTTAGAGTTGATTTCGATTTGATCTGCAGAATCAGGCCAAATTTCTTGTTAAGCCAAAGTCAAAAACATACACTTCCCGATCGGATGGTTTAGCTAATTTTCCTTACCGGAAGCTGAAAAATAGTTACTTTTAATCTCTAAAACCCCTCTTTTGGAAAAATCAACATTTGCAGTACTGGGCGGCGGCAGCTGGGCAACTGCCATTGTAAAAATGCTAAGCGACGATGGGAATAAGATCGTTTGGTACATGCGAAATACCGAGGCAATAGAACATATTAAGGTTCATGCTCACAACCCCAACTATCTCTCTTCAGTAGAATTCGATGTAGATAAGCTCTTATTAACCGATGATATAAATAAGGCGGTTTCCAGCGCTGAAATATTGGTCTTCGCGATCCCTTCAGCATTTCTGGAAAGCGAACTTCAGAAACTGGAGGTGCCACTTCAGGACAAGATCATTTTTTCAGCCATTAAGGGTATTGTCCCTGAAACCGGACTAATCGTTGGAGAGCATTTCCATCACCACTACGATATTCCATTTGAAAATATTGGTGTAATAACAGGTCCATGCCACGCCGAGGAGATCGCACTAGAGCGTCTTTCGTATCTCACCATTGCCTGCATAGACGAGTCTAAAGCTACACGTATGGCTGCTGCACTAAGAAGTGATTATGTAAAAGCAAAGATTTCCGACGATATCATCGGTACTGAATATGCGGCCATGCTAAAAAACATCTATGCGCTTGCGGCCGGTATAGCGCATGGACTGGGTTACGGAGATAATTTTCAAAGTGTGCTGATGAGCAATGCTATCCGGGAAATGAAGCGTTTTATTTCGAGGGTGCATAAAATGAAGCGCAACATTAACAATTCTGCCTATCTGGGCGACCTTCTCGTCACAGGCTATTCTACTTTTAGTAGAAACAGGATGTTTGGGAATATGATCGGGAAAGGATATCGTGTTAAAAGTGCAATGATGGAGATGAATATGGTTGCTGAGGGTTATTATGCTACCAAAAGTTCCTATGAGCTCAAGACGACCTTTGCCAAAAAAATAAAAACACCTATTATCGATACTGTCTACGAAATACTCTACAAGAATCGCAATGCCAGGAAGGCATTCAAAGAGCTGACAGAGAAGTTAGACTGATGATCCGCAGTGTTTAAATCCTGTCTACCGAAAATTGTGAGTGTTCATCGAGTTCCCGAATCAATTCTTCCCTCCAGGCAGCAATTTTATTTCCACCAGGGTTGAGGATCCTGTCAAATTCTTCTAATATGGGATCCATCAAAATCCGGACACTGTTGATATCGAAATAGAGTCTTCCCGTTCTGCGAAAAAAGAAATCCATAGGGCTGGTAACCATTTCATATTCAATTCCAAATTGAAGTTCTGCTTTCGCCAGGCGAAGGTGAGGATCATCTCCCTCAATCGTAGCAAACTTTTCAATGATCATTTCTGTTTGAATCCCATAAGTGGTAACCAGAAACCAGGCTTCGTAGGCTCCTAGGCCACAATTCTTAATTCGTTCTTCGATTTCCTTGATATATTTCTTTACGTGTTTGTACTTCTTAAACTTGCTGCCACAAAGGGGAATTTTATCGGTTTTCGATTCTCCTATCTCACGTTCCTCATCCTCTTTCAACTTTCGTGCTACTCGGTTTACCACCCGCTCAGCCATTTTGCGGTATCCGGTGAGCTTCCCTCCTGCCATACTGATCAATCCGGATTCAGAGGTAAATATTTCATCCTTCCGGGATAATTCGCTTGTCGATTTCCCCTCTTCATGAATAAGAGGTCTTAGTCCGGCCCACGAAGACTCTATATCCTCGAGTTCCAATTCTATAGAAGGAAACATATTATTGACCGCAGCAATAAGGTAGATGGCATCGGCGATGTCTGTGGTTACTTTGTCTTTATCGTTATTAAAATTTGTATCGGTAGTGCCCACATAGGTTACTTTCCCCCTTGGAATGGCAAATATCATTCGACCATCAGGGACGTCGAAATAGACCGACTGCCTCACAGGCAATTTTTCATGCGGAAAAACAAGGTGGACCCCTTTGGTCAGGTGCAATCTTTTGCCCTTCTTGGAATTATTTACGGTCCTCAGGTCGTCTACCCAGGGACCGGCAGCACTGATCACATATTTGGCCTGAATCTCAAACTCTTTCCCGGCCAGACTATCATGTGCACAAACTCCAGCTACACGATCATCTTCATATAAAAAATCTGTAACCTCAGCATAATTAAGAGCTACTGCTCCATATCTCAGGCTGGTCTTGATATTCTCTATGGTGAGACGGGCATCGTCGGTACGATATTCGGCGTAAAATCCTGCACCCTTAAGGATCTTTTTTGGTAGTAAAGGCTCCAGTGCCATCGCCTCTTTCTTTTCGAGCATCTGCCGCTTGTCGTCATCCCCTACCTGAGCAAGAATATCATAGACCTTCAGGCCTATAGAGGTGAGCCATTTTCCATAGGAGCCACCCTCGATTAAGGGTAAGAGCATTTTCTCAGGCAGCACCAGGTGTGGAGCAAGTTTATGTACAATAGCCCTTTCCGATCCCACTTCTTTTACCAGCCAAAAATCGAATTGTTTAAGATACCGCAGACCACCATGGATTAATTTTGTCGATTTACTACTGGTCCCTGATGCAAAATCGCCCTTTTCCAGGAGCGCAACTTTCAGCCCTCGTGAAGCGGCATCTAAAGCAATTCCTGCGCCCGTTATTCCTCCACCTATAACCACCAGGTCGAATGCTGATTTAGACAACTCAGCGATTTGTTTAGTCCGATCCAGATAGGAGAACTTAATATTCTTTTCCATTGCAAATTCTGTAATATATCAGGTTGTTCTTTAACGACAAAAAAAGAGGCCTAAGACCTTCAAAGATAGGGCTTCGGATACCCAATACAAAGTATCTCTTAAACGCAATCGATATCGTAAGAGAAAATTATTCTCAGCCGTTTGAAGTTTAGATAAAAGCAGGGGAAACTCTTTAACTACCCTCAGCTTTTTTAAAGAATTCATATTCTCGTTCTACCCTGCAGATACGAACTTTATACCATTTATACCAGTCTTCGATCCCGCGTTGCTGAGCCGCTAAATGTTCAATATTGGATTTCCAGTTAGCGATATCGTCAAGACTTTCCCAATAGCTGATAGTAATCCCAAGAATGTCACGTGCGCTTTCAAAGCCAAGATATCCCGGCTGTAATTTAGCCAGCTCCTCCATTTCATGTGCTGTAATCGTATAGTCCGGGTCCTGGTCTGTCCTCAGATTTGTAAAAATAACTGCGTAATAGGGTGGTTTAAAAGCCATTTAATCAAAAAAGTCTTTCTCCTTAAAATAGTTTACGATAGCTTCCTTCATTAGAACGGACTGTTCACCGGCCTTAAGTGGCGGTAAATCTTCTTCCACTGCATAGTGCGGCCATCCGTCCTCATCAAAATACTCAAAGCGATAATATCCGTAGGGTTCCAGTAGTCTGCAGATAGCAATATGCATCAGATTCACTTTTTCATCCTTTTTAAAGCTTCGGTGATATTGGCCTAATTCCTGAACACCGACCAGGTAAATAATGGCATCTAGCTCTAACAGATCACCATCGGAAAAATGATCAGACAGCCGTTCTACAAGCTTTTCCCAATACGCCTTTAACAATTCGTCCCTTGCCAATTGATGCTTTAAAATTTTAAGACTTTCCGCTATTCCATAAACAGAATTCAAAGGTACAAATCAAAATTCTATCTTTGTATAGAACACGCCATCGATGGGATTCCTTGATATCATTCTTGCAATGCTACTCGCATACGGCCTCTACAAGGGGTTGAAAAATGGATTTTTTGTAGAGATTGCTTCATTGGTAGCCCTAATCGCAGGCTTGTTCGGTGCAATACACTTTTCCTACATTACAGGTGGGTACTTAGCCCAGTATCTGGATTGGGAAGAACAATACATCGCTTTAATCGCCTTCATCACCACTTTTATTATCATAGTTGTTCTTATTCATTGGATTGGTAAATTCCTGTCGAAAGTTACCGATTTCACCCTGCTGGGCATTCTAAATAAAATTGCCGGGGGTGTTTTTGGTGCATTGAAAACCGCTGTAATTGTGGGTGCTTTACTCATTTATTTCGATAAGATGAACAGCTCTGCCAATATCATTAAGTCCGAAACCATAGGATCATCTATTCTTTATTCCCCTCTAAAGGATATTGGAGGCTTTGTCTTTGGCAAAGTTTTAAACCGCAGGGGTTTTGGCGCTGAGGAATAATCCGAATCTAGTTGAAAACCAAATTAACCTTTCAACGATATAATATTGCCGTTCCTAGAGTGCATTTCATCGATAAAATTGTACTTTCATATTTATTCTGGGAGTAATTAGCTGAGAATACATACATTACTTCCCACGGCATGCAGCTAATCCGAAGACACCCCATTCTTCCCTTCCTGCATGTAACGAGAACGAGAATACTATATGAAAATGAAACCACTTCTGGTAAGAGGGGTGTTTCTGTTATTGTTTGTGGCCTGCAGTAAAAACGATGTTGCTGTATCACCAGAGGTTAACTCGGTTGTTAACATAAAAATAATAGAAGATGAGCTCCTGGGAATTGTGAACACCCACAGGGAGTCATTGGGGTATGCGCCACTCCAATACAGCGCTGTTGCCTATCAGTATGCCAGTACACATAACGACTATATGATCTCTCAGGGGAATTTGAGTCACGACAATTTCAGTTCGCGGGCTTCTGATATTTCTTCTGAAACAGATGCAGAAGTGGTGGCAGAGAACGTCGCCAAAGATTATATTGATGCGGAAGCGGCATTTCATGGGTGGCTTCAGAGCGCAGATCACCGTAAGACCATGGAGGGTAACTTTACCCATACGGCAGTAAGCGTAAAAAAAGATGAGCAGGGTACTATTTTCTACACACAACTCTTCTACCGCTAATTCCGATTTAAACGATTTCTTTTTTTAATTTTGAAAATAGCCTCCGGGCTCGTTATTGGCCGGTATCCATAAATTGAATCGGTGGGTTCCGTTTATAATGGCTTGTCACAAAACGACATATATGGCAATTAGACCTCCTTTTAATCTGAATCAATGGATCGACGAAAACCGCGATAAGCTCAAGCCTCCCGTTGGAAATAAAAATCTTTATCAAGAGGCCGGAGACTATATAGTAATGATCGTAGCCGGACCCAATGCGCGCAAGGATTATCATTACAACGAAACCGAAGAATTATTTTATCAGCTGGAGGGGCAGATAAAGGTCCATATCCAGGAGGATGGCGAAAAAAAGACATTAAACCTCGGACCAGGCGATATGTACCTGCACCCGGCAAAAGTACCTCATTCTCCGGTGCGCTATGAAGGGTCCATCGGTCTGGTCATCGAGCGTAAAAGAGACGAAATGCAGGTAGACGACGGGCTGATCTGGTATTGCGACAACTGTAACCATAAACTATACGAAGCATATTTTACCTTACATGATATCGAGAAAGATTTCTTAAGTCATTTCGAGTATTTCTATGGCTCCGAAGAGCTGAGAACATGCAAGAACTGTGGTGAAATCATGGAGGTAGATGAACGTTTTATCGCCAAGAACTGATGCCTTATGAAAATCATTATCAACATACTTATCGGCCTGGTAGCCCTATTACATCTTTACTTCCTTTGGTTCGAAATGTTCGCATGGACCACCAGGGGAAGAAAGATATTCCGACAATTCCCAGCCGAGCTATTTGAACCAACCAAGACATTAGCGGCCAACCAGGGGTTGTATAATGGTTTCCTTGCTGCCGGATTGATCTGGAGTTTTTTTATAACCGACCCTGAATGGCAAGTCTATATTCCGGTTTTCTTTCTCAGCTGTGTTCTTATAGCAGGGATCTTTGGTGCATTTACTGCACATATCAAAATATTCTTTGTTCAGGGTTTTCCTGCGCTTATCGCACTTCTCCTCATATTGCTAATGCACATTTAATTAAGCATATTTCTGCTGGTATGAAGCGGACTATTATTTGTAACTTTACCCGGTCTAACCTAACTGATTAAAAAGTAGAATTATGGCAGTAGTTGAATTGGACTTTGGTATTCAAAACGCCCTTGAAAGATTAGGGATTGAAACGGTAAATAATGGATCTTCAACTGGTAAGGATTTCTTCTCTTCAGGAGAAATTATCGACTCTTATTCTCCGGTCGATGGAGCACTTATCGCTAAGGTTAAAACCAGTACCAGGGAAGATTATGAAAAGGTGATGTCCGCGGCAAACAAGGCATTTAAAGTCTGGCGAAAAATACCGGCACCACAAAGAGGTGAAGTGGTAAGACAATTCGGAGAAAAACTCAGGGAACTCAAAGAGCCTCTTGGCAAGCTCGTATCCTATGAAATGGGGAAATCCTATCAGGAGGGTCTTGGGGAGGTTCAGGAAATGATCGATATCTGTGATTTTGCCGTTGGGCTATCTCGTCAGTTGCACGGACTAACCATGCATTCTGAACGACCCGGCCATCGTATGTACGAACAGTATCACCCACTTGGCGCAGTAGGAATTATTTCAGCTTTTAATTTTCCTGTGGCTGTTTGGGCATGGAATACAGCCCTGGCCTGGGTATGTGGCGATGTTTGCGTTTGGAAACCTTCAGAGAAGACTCCGTTATGCGGAATTGCCTGTCAGAATATCGCAGCCGAAGTTTTAGCTGCAAACAAAATGCCTGAGGGGATCTCATGCCTTATAAATGGCGATTATCGTGTGGGTGAATTTATGTCTCACGACCAGAGGATACCACTGGTCTCTGCAACAGGATCCATCAGGATGGGTAAAATTGTCGCACAGGCTGTTGCAGCCCGTTTAGGAAAATCCCTTCTGGAACTGGGCGGAAATAATGCCATTATAGTCACACCAGAGGCAGATATAAAAATGACAGTTATAGGTGCTGTATTTGGCGCTGTAGGAACCGCCGGCCAGCGTTGTACCTCTACAAGAAGGCTTATCGTACATGAGTCTGTTTACGACCGTGTAAAAGATGCCATTGTTGATGCATATAAGCAATTGAGGATTGGAAATCCACTCGATGAAAACAATCATATAGGACCATTAATCGATAAGGGTGCCGTTGCCGACTACCAGAATGCACTTAACGCTGTTGTAGACCAGGGTGGTACTATAATAGTCGATGGAGGCATACTTGAAGGAGAGGGATACGAAAGTGGTTGTTATGTAAAACCTGCCATTGTGGAAGCAGCAAATAGTATGGAAATAGTACAACACGAAACCTTTGCGCCTATTTTATACCTGTTGAAATACGAAGGAAATGTGTCCAATGCAATCGACATACAAAACAATGTTGTTCAGGGGCTTTCCTCAGCCATAATGACCGGTAATTTGCGTGAAGCCGAACAATTTCTTTCAGCTTCGGGAAGTGATTGCGGTATCGCTAACGTCAATATAGGTACTTCCGGTGCGGAAATAGGTGGTGCTTTTGGAGGCGAAAAAGAAACCGGGGGAGGAAGAGAATCTGGTTCGGACGCCTGGAAGATCTATATGCGAAGGCAAACGAATACCATTAATTATACCGAAGATCTGCCGCTGGCACAGGGAATTAAATTTGATCTTTAGAAGAAGCTGATCGAGGCTCCGTTTATAGAGATCGACAGTGATTTTATATTATATGTGAAGTCATAAAAAATCCGCCATCATAGAACATGAAACAACGGCGGATCCTTCCAAACTAACCAAACTAAACTAATTCAAACACTGCATTAGTTCAAGAGATTTTGAAAACCCTATTTCAGTGCCGAAACGTTGTCGGGAGAAATAGGGTTTTATCCCACTCTTTGACACAAATATCAGTATTAAGTAGATTCCCGGTTCATGAAAAGTTATAAATGGTATCAAATTCTGTATATCTGGTAGAAAATTCGTCGCATTTAACAACCTCCTTGTCTTAAATCTCTTAAACTCTTCACGTAAACACCCCAAAAACCGCTCTCCAGCGATTTTTTAAAAACTATTTTCAGAATTTTTAATACATTGTAATACAGAGTTTTTGCATTTATATTCATCATAGTATCCTAAGCAAAGGGAAAATAGTGGTAAACAAATAAAAAGATCGCATCAGATGGACTTGGAAAGTATTGAATTGAGCTATTGGGTTATAATGATTGTTGTTGGATTGATATTTGGGATCGTGGGCTTTTTTATAGGCCGTTCCATGGGTAACTCCGGCGATTTGGAAATCTCGGTTGAGAAGCTAAAAGCGACCAACTCCATCTTACAATCCGATCTGGAACTTTGTCGTCAAAACCTGAACAGCGAGCATGCTCAACCCAGTCAACAACTCATTAAGTTCGATGCAAAAATGGCCAAGGCCGTTCTCGGGAGGTTTGTAAAACAAGATGATCTGAAAATTGTAGAAGGCATAGGCCCGAAAATTGAAGGTCTTTTTCACAATTATAATATCAAGACCTGGAAGGCACTGTCCAAGACTTCAGTGGCTAAATGTCACGAAGTTTTAGATTCAGGCGGAGAGAAGTATCGGGTTCACGATCCGGCTTCCTGGCCTATGCAAGCCAGAATGTGCTATGAGAATAAATGGAAGGAGTTACACAGATGGCAGGAAGAACATTTACATGGAAAATTATAACTATTATAATATACCATTGGCTTCCACCCACCTGAACCGGTACTGGTCTTCAGGAATCCTCATTCGGTCTGATATACGCTCAAGTCTTTCGGGGAGTTTCATAAGATAATCCCTGGCCTTTTCTGCTTCGTCTGTTAGACTCCTTAAAGAGCCAATATCCCAGTAAGCATTTAGTTTCCCAAGTATATCGATATAATCCTGGGAGGTATATACACCAAGACGCTGGGCACAATTGGCAAAATTCTCGAAAGCCAGACCAGCGATCTGTCCCGATTCCCTGAGTAAATGTGCAGGCATCACTATTTTGCGTTTCATCATATCGGCGAAAGCCAGGACCATACCGTTCGGATCCTGTCCGAATATAGTTTTAACAAACTCCCGGTATGCCAGATGATGGCGCATTTCATCTCCGGCGATGATCTGACACATCTTGCTGAGTAAACTATTGCCTTGCTTCTTGGCGAGTTGCCCTACTCTTTTGTGAGATATATTTGTAGCCAACTCCTGGAAGGTGGTATAGACAAAATTTTTATACGGATCCCTGTCGGTTCCTATATCAAACCCATCATTGATAAGATACTGGGTAGACAATTCAACCTCCCTCATATTTACACGACCGGAAAGGTAGAGGTATTTATTCAACACATCACCATGGCGATTCTCTTCCGCTGTCCAGGCCCTCACCCAACGCGACCAGGGTCCGTTTTCCTGTTGATTGACACCTTCCACATCCATCAGCCACGATTCATAGGTAGGTAAGGCCTCCTCTGTAATGGTATCGGCAACCAGGGTAACCCAAAAATCATAACTCAATTCCTTAGCTTCCTCCCTGATCTGTTCTACTTCGTCCATAAAATCTTCGCCCTGGGAATCGGGTAAAAAATCTGAAGGTTGCCATAGTTGTTCTATAGGGACCAAAAACGATTCCATAAACCCCTGAACCTGTGGTTCAATGGCTTTCATTACTTCCAGTCGAATATTCTTGTGAGGTGCTGTCATCATTTACAAAGAAAGACATTTAATCCATCTTCATCACTTAATACCATCATAAAATTCAGTTTCTCCCTTTTTCCCCAGGATACAGAGTATACACCGGATCGCTTTGCCATACTTTCTTGCTTTCGATATCGATAATCGACAAAGGGCCTGTAAAAGCCGCCCCGGTATCTATATTCCAGACATTCGCAGCGCGATGAGGAATGGTTTTACCGATCCTGGTAACCGGAGTATGTCCTATATATATTTCATGATAATGGCTCAGTCTTTTTGGATACCGCACATCGGTAAGCGCTATTCGGGGATCGAGGGCCAGTGCAAGTTCCCAAAGCGTGCGATCCCAATAAAATGGTTTGGTATAATATTCGGCTGCCACTCCGTGTATATGGGTAAAGCCAGCGTGGAGGAAAAGCCGCTGCTGATCATCCAGATAATAGTTCTCCAGTCGCCCGAAAAAATCGAGGTGGATCTTTCTGATCTCTCTGCTAGATCGATTGTAGGAATCGATACTGCTCTGACCACCACTATTTACCCAGAGTGGATTGCTTTTTTCTGAACGTAACCATGCTTCGCACAGTTCATCGTGATTGCCGCGTAGAAAACAACATTTATGGGTACTGTTCAGCTCAATAAGAAAATTTACGGTCTCAACCGCTTCACTCCATCCATCCACATAATCCCCTACAAAGATCAACTTATCTTCTTCTCCAACTCTTGCCCGCTCCATAACCTGTACCAACGCACGAAGCCCTGCATGAATATCACCTATTACCAAAGTCCTCATATCACAAAATTCGATAATATTGATTGTTGGAGGGCAACAAAGAAGAATAAATTTTGGTCTGATGCCAGAATTCTGTTTACTTTGGAAAATCTAGTGCCTCAGTTATGAAAAAAGTCTATTGTATAGGCGAACTTTTGATCGATTTTGTAGCAGAAAATCAGGGTAGTGATCTTTCCAGAGCCGTAGAATTTACTAAAAAGGCCGGTGGAGCTCCCGCCAATGTAGCCTGTGCAATTTCAAAGCTCGGTGGAAACAGTGCCTTTATAGGCTGTGTGGGTAAAGACCCTTTTGGCAGTTACTTACTGGGAATTCTAAGCGATCATGGAGTGGATGTTTCCATGGCCCAGCGATCGGATATCTTTACAACCCTGGCTTTCGTATCCCTGGCCGAGGATGGTGAACGCGATTTTGTCTTTAGTCGCGGGGCCGATAAGGAATTAAAGTATCAGTCTGCCATAAAACACGAATTTAAAGACAGTATTGTACATTTTGGGGCCGCTACAGCTCTGTTGGGTGGTAATCTTGAGAATGCCTATAGCCATTATTATTTCGACACACTAACCCAGAATTCATTCATAAGTTTCGACCCTAACTACAGAGGTGATCTATGGAAAGGCAAAGATGAAGTGTTTATCAAAAAATGCAGGCCTTTTATAGAAAAATCACACCTGTGCAAATTCAGCCTTGAAGAAGCTCAATTGATCACTTCCCGTGATGATGTGCCATCTGCTTGTAGTGAGCTGCACGCCATGGGTGTCCAGGTTGTTGCCGTGACTCTGGGGCGAGAAGGCACCTTTGTAAGTACACCCCGTACTCAGAAAACAGTAGAAAGTATAAAAGTTAAAGCGGTAGATACCACAGGTGCAGGAGATGCTTTTATAGGATGTTTGTTACAGCAAATAGCCACACTTGACCACGCCGAAGATATTTTAAAGGACGATGATAGATTGATGGAAATGGTCGCCATAGCTAATCGTGCCGGAGCAATTACCACTACCAATTATGGTGCTATAGAATCCCTGCCCGATCAAGATCAACTGAAACTCTGATATGAATCAGGCAGCTTTTCATAGTTTCCTGGCCTGCGAAGACCTCAAAGATCCTGAAAAAGCAGACCAACAAAAGTTATTCGAGCTGCGGCTTAACAGCAATATATCGCTGATCCAGCATCTCTTTTTCGAACTCTACCCACAAGTAGAGCACAAGAAAGATTTTGGGAAATTACTACGACTCCTCCCCAATCTTTTTAACAAAAGGCCAGAACGTCTTCGACTCCTCGATCTCAGTAGAATGGCTGAGGGTAACTGGTATCAGGATCAACGCCTTGTGGGGATGCAGCTTTATGTAGACCGATATAACAAGGATCTTAATGGCCTGAAAGCAAAACTGCCGTATATAGAGGACTTAGGTGTAAACCTGATTCACCTTATGCCCGTGACTACAAGACCCCAAGGACAGAACGACGGAGGATATGCCGTGAACAGTTATACAAAGGTAGACCCACGCTACGGGACAAGGGCCGATCTGCTTCGTCTTATCAAAACCATGCACAGTAAGCAGATGTATGTTATGCTCGATTTTGTGGTTAACCATACTTCCGATGAGTTTCCCTGGGCTAAAAAGGCTGCAGCAGGAAATAAGAAGTACCAAAAGTACTATTATACCTATCAAGACAGGACGATCCCTGATGCCTTTGAAAAGTCGCTTCCCGAGGTTTTTCCAGAATCCGCACCGGGAAATTTTACCTATAACGAGCAGATGCAAAAATGGGTTATGACTGTTTTCAATAACTATCAGTGGGACCTAAATTATCGCAATCCTGAGGTGTTTATGGAGATGCTCAGTAACCTTGTAACTTTAGCCAATATGGGTGTCGATATTGTCAGATTCGACGCTCTTGCCTTCCTCTGGAAAAAACTGGGGACCATTTCCCAGAACCTGCCGGAAGCACATATGGTAATCAGCTTGTTCCGATTATGCCTGCAGGTAGTCGCTCCGGGAATAGTGCTTCTGGCTGAGGCCATTGTTGCTCCCACAAATATCGTCAAGTACTTCGGCCAGGGTATTTTTAAAGGAAATGAGTGCGAACTCGCTTACAATGCTACCCTTATGGCCCTACTGTGGAATTCTGTGGCGACCAAAAAAACCCTTCTGCTGTACAGGAATTTAAAGAATATTCCTTCCAGGCCTCAGGAAGGGGCCTGGCTAAATTACATTCGTTGCCATGATGATATTGGATTGGGATTCGACGATAGGTATATATATGAGATCGGTTGGGATGCTTCAGAACACAGGAAATTTCTTTTAAATTATTTCACGCAAAAGCTGGAATGGTCACCTGCCATAGGTCAGGCTTTCATGTACAACCCAAGGACGGGTGATGGAAGGATTACGGGCAGTGCCGCCTCACTGCTTGGTCTGGAAATGGGATTGAAGACCAAAAATGCAAAACTGATCGATCAGGCCATAGACAAAATTGTGATGTTGCATGGGATTATCCTCTCCTATGGTGGAATCCCGATGCTCTACGCTGGAGACGAAATAGGAACGCTTAACGACTACTCCTACCTGAATGAGGAGGATAAAAGAGACGACAGTCGTTGGTTAAACAGGCCTGTACATGATTGGGCGTCCAGCGCAGCCGTGCATCAGGAAGGCAGTATTCCCTACAGGGTGTTCCGGCAAGTCAGGCATCTGATCGCTTTACGCAAGGAATATCAGGTTTTGGCAGATCACCATCTACCGCTTCTACATGAGCCAAATAATAACCATGTGTTGGCATTCGAGCGTACCGATGGCAATAATAAAGGCATCCTGGTCTTATGCAATTTTGATGAGCACGATCAGGCACTCGATGCCGGTTTGATCACTTCATTGGGATATATAAAAAATGCGCGGTATAGCGATCTCATCACCGGAGAAAAACGCAAGCTAACCAGTGGTTTATTCAGCCTTAAACCCTATGAAATATTCTGGCTTGATTCTCTCTAATTATACTTTACTTTCCTAAGAATCCTCAATGATTCCTTTAAAGACTCATAGACCGTTTTGTCGTACTTCTTAAGAACTGACCTGCCAAGGTCGAGCTGGTCCTTAGCCTCTTCAAAGCCATTGAGGTAACAAATCAGGTAAGTAGCTGGCAAATGAGTAAGATCTCTTTGTTCTCTTGGTTTCAGGGGAATATTTTTTTCCAGCTTATGCAATAGAGTATTGTTTGCATTAAAAATATGGTAGAGTGTTTTCCTGTCGTACTTCGGAGGGTCAAAAACCAATTTTGTCTCGATCTGATATGTCCCGTTATCTGAAAAAGTGATGATCAGCGTTTCCAGCGGGTAATATTTCTGATCACTTCCCAGACCCAATTGTACATATTCCATAATGGCAAAAGCGTTCTCATCGATCTCCACAGATATCTCATCGAGGGCTGAATAAAAAAGCTTTACCTGTTCATTGATCAATTCGATATCCACCCGTGAATAATATATTTTATCATTCACTTTCTTCTTCTTCCCTGCCCAGCAAACCACAAATTGCTCTTTAAAAACTTTGTAATCGCTACTGAGATTTTTATGCCGGTTATTCAAGAAATCGATAACACCATCCAGAGTGAGTTCGATATTATTCCTGGCATGTTGTTCAAGCGTACTGACGATTCCTGAATTTATATCCCTTAGATCTATGTCGTAGGCTTTGGGTAAACTGATACTGCCTTCCCGGAAAAAAACCGTACCTCCGTAATATTTCCAGATATTTTTTCTCAGGGAGCAAACCTTGCCACTGGAAGTAATAGTTACCAGTCCGACTACCTTCCCTTCAGGTAAATGTGGAAAGGGAATGTTTTCATAGGAGATCAATGGAGGTCGGTCAAGATAGGCATTAACGAGGTTTTGGATCTTACTGTCGTCGAAGAAGTCGACCCCTGAAATCTTATTATCTTCATCCTCGACCCCAATCACAATATACCCGTTGTTTTTGGGATTGCTGTTGGCCAGGGCACATACGTGTTTCAGAAATTTAGCCTTTCCCTCTTTATGGCCGATGTTAATCGAGCGCTTCTTATCATAGAAACTGTTTTCATCATTATGGGCCAGGAGGTTTTTAACGAGGAGTCGCTTATTGATCATCGGTCTTTCTTCACAATCGTACTGCTCGCCTGAGCAGTAGGCATTACCACGAGGTCGGCTATATTTACATGGGGAGGACAGGAAACAACAAAATGAACTATATCGGCAATATCTTCAGGTTTTAAAGGCTGATAACCGGTATAGACCGTATCGGCGCGTGCACTGTCTCCCTTAAAGCGGACTTCACTGAATTCGGTTTCTACGAGACCGGGATTTACAGAGCCCACCCGTATCCCATATTTATTCAAATCGATCCGCATAGCCTGATTCAGCGCATCAACGGCATGTTTACTGGCACAATAGACATTTCCCATTGGATATACTTCCTTCCCAGCCGTAGAACCAATATTGATGATATGTCCCCCGGCTCTTTTCACCATTCCTGTCAATACCGCCCTGGTAACATAAAGAAGACCCTTTACGTTGATATCTAACATAGCATCCCAATCATCCGGGTTACCCTTGTCAATCGGATCCAAACCATGAGCATTGCCAGCGTTGTTGATCAGGATTGAAATATCTGCAAACTCCGGCGGTAATGAATCTATCGCCTGAGATACCTCTTCCCGGTTTCGCACATCAAAATTTAGCGTATGTATTCTTGTTTTCGGTGATAGTTCGGCCTCAAGTGCATCCAGACGTTCCTGGCGGCGGCCGCAGAGGATTAATAAAATTCCTTCATCGGCAAAACGACGGGCAATTTCCCTGCCTATGCCACTTGTAGCTCCTGTAATCAATGCAGTTTCACTCATCTTTTTAAAATCTTTATCAAGGCACCTTCTCGCCCATCGATGCCGTATGCAACAAAAACCAGTCCTCCAGATCCATTTCAATTTCAGCTGCTTTTAACGAGTCTGCCAGTCGGTTGGGGTTCGTTGTGCCCACCACAGGATGCACGTCTGCCGGATGTTTCAGAATCCAGGCCAGTAACAACTGACTCGCATTTAGCTGATACTTGGGCTGCAGTTCTTTAATGACCGCTTCAATTCGGCTGTTTTGTTCATTTTCGCCTCTAAAATATCCTCCAAGCGGACTCCAGGCCATGGCCTTTCGCTTATGAATCATACAATCATCGAGAGTGCCATCGAACATCACATCGCTACTGGTGATGGAGAATTCTACCTGATTTGCTCTTACCGGAACAGCAGTTTCTATCAAGGCTATCTGAGAATCCGTAAAATTAGACACCCCAAATTCTTTTATCTTCCCAGATTGGGCAAGCTGGGATATCGCTTCCGCAATTTCTTCCGGCTGCATCAAAGGGCTGGGACGGTGCAGCAGAAATAAATCCAGGTAGTCCGTTTGAAGTTTTCTAAGAGATTCTTCTGCAGACCAGATTATATATTCTTTAGAATAATCGTAGTGTTTTACCTTATTTTCCCTTGCCTCACAGATATATTGTATCCCACATTTACTGATCAGTTGAATAGATTCGCGCTTTGCACCGGAATGTGTGAGTGCCTTACCAAATTCTTCTTCAGTTCCATAGCCACCATAAATATCAGCATGATCGAAGGAAGAAAGGCCATGATCTTTGCAATGGTTAATCAATTCTGCCATTTCGGTAGTTGACATCTTTTTGCCCCAGTTTCCCCAGGTCATGGCGCCGGCAATTATACGTGAATAACTATTTTCGTTTTTCATGATTAAAGTCTTTCAAAAGGTCCAAATCAAAGCCTTCGGACATTCTGTTCAAATAAAGGAAAAATTATCTGCTTTTTTCGCGGATCGATTTCGGAATTCCTGTGCGGTAAAAATATACGATAAATCCCTTAAATAGTTCATAAAATATGGGCTTCACCGTATTTTTTAACCAATCGTTAACAGCACATGACTAAATAAATTTTCAATTTGCGCCTTACTAAAAACCAACTATTTGAAACACACTGAAATATAGACTTTATGGAGGAAAATAATACTGTGGATATCAGTGCTGTGAATGAGAAGATTACCAAGGAAAGCGCTTTTATCGATTTACTCACGATGGAAATGACCAAGGCGATCGTTGGGCAGAAGCACATGGTTGAACGCCTGTTGATCGGACTGCTGGGACAAGGCCATATCCTACTCGAAGGGGTGCCGGGTCTTGCTAAGACCTTAGCGATCAATACGCTTGCCAGTGCTGTAAAAGGCAGCTTTAGCAGAATTCAGTTTACGCCAGACCTGCTTCCGGCCGATGTTATCGGTACGATGATCTACAACATGAAAGAAAATGACTTCTCTATTAAGCGCGGTCCTATTTTTGCAAATTTTGTTCTGGCTGATGAGATCAACAGGGCTCCGGCAAAAGTGCAGTCGGCTCTGCTGGAAGCTATGCAAGAACGCCAGGTTACTATTGGTGACGAAACATTTATCCTCGATCCGCCATTCCTGGTAATGGCTACTCAGAACCCCGTTGAACAGGAGGGTACATATCCTTTGCCAGAAGCGCAGGTAGACAGATTTATGCTCAAAACGGTAATCGATTACCCGAAAATGAACGAAGAGCAACTGATCATACGTCAGAATTTAAAAGGAGCTCATGAGCCCGTTAAACCTGTGGTATCGCTCAAGCAGATATTAAGTGCCCAGCAAACGGTGCGGGAGGTTTACATGGACGAAAAAATTGAAAGATATATTCTCGACATTGTTTTTGCTACCCGTTATCCTGAAAAATATGAACTGGCAGATCTGAAACCTCTTATCAGCTTTGGAGCTTCTCCAAGAGGAAGCATCAACCTGGCTAATGCAGCCAAATGCTATGCTTTTATAAAGAGAAGAGGCTATGTAGTACCGGAAGATGTTAGGGCCATAATACACGATGTCCTCAGGCATCGGATTGGGATTACCTATGAAGCGGAGGCAGAAAATGTTACCTCAGAAGAAATAATCAATCGAATCGTTAACCAGATTGAAGTACCCTAACCGTTCAATGGTTCTATTCTAGGTTACCGGCCAATTGAATACCTTAAACCTGAAACCTTGAACCCCGATGGATACCAAGGAATTATTAAAGAAAGTACGTAAGATTGAGATAAAGACCCGCCGTCTTTCCGATCATATTTTCGGTGGGGAATATCATTCTACTTTTAAGGGAAGAGGAATGACCTTTAGCGAGGTACGCCAGTATCAGTTTGGTGATGATGTACGTTCCATCGACTGGAATGTGACTGCCCGGTATAATGAGCCCTATGTAAAAGTATTCGAAGAGGAACGGGAGCTTACCATGATGCTATTGGTAGACGTTAGTGGCTCCGAACATTTTGGCACACTCAATAGTTTTAAGAAGGAAATTATTACCGAAATTTCAGCGACTCTGGCTTTTTCGGCCCTTCAGAACAACGATAAGGCAGGCCTGGTACTTTTCTCGGATGAGGTTGAACTATTCATTCCACCAAAGAAAGGAAAGAGTCATGTTTTGCGAATAATAAGGGAATTGCTCGAATTTACTCCGTCGAGTAATAAAACAGATATTGGGCAGGCTTTGAAATTTCTTTCAAATGTGATCAAGAAGAGAGCTATTGTCTTTGTTTTATCAGATTTTATTTCGGAAGATTACGAGCGAACCCTAAAGATAACAGGAAACAAGCACGATTTAACAGGCATACGGGTTTACGACCGTCAGGAAGAACGCATCCCTAATCTCGGAATGGTCCAGATGCAGGATTCGGAAACAGGTCGCCTACAACTTGTTAATACACAGTCTAATAAAGTACGGCAGTCTTACGAAAAATTCTACAGGGATAGAGTGAGTTATTTCAAGGATATTTTCGCTAAATCTGGCTGTGGCACCCTGGATTGCCGTGTAGACGAAAGTTATGTAAAAAAGCTGCTGGGCTATTTTAAGAGAAGGGGATGAGAGGGAAGGCTTCCATACAACAAAAGTGGTTGGTTTCGAGTTTCGGAATGAAAAGGCTATTGTCTTTAATCATTTTTTGTTTTTCACTTGCATGGTCGCATTCTCAAACAAGAGTAAATACTGAGATTGATACCTCCCGAATACGTATAGGAGAGCAGGTCAGGTATAAGATCACCGTGGAAGCCGATTCTTCAGCTGTTGTATTTTTTCCGGAAGGTCAGACGTTTTCTCCCATGGAAACAGTTGAAGCGTTTTTAACCGATACCACGAAGCGCCAAAACCGGATGTTGCTTCAAAAAACCTACGCTCTGACACAGTTCGACTCAGGGAGTTATACCATCCCTCCCCAACGTATAGAAATAGATGGGAAGGGCTACTTAACCGATTCTGCACGCGTAGATGTCGGTACGGTTCCGGTAGATACAGTTGCTCAACCCATGTTCGATATAAAGCCACTTATCGAGGTAGAGAAAAATTACGCCGGAGTTTGGAAAGTTCTATTATGGATACTCCTGATACTGGCAGTGACAGGATTCCTCATTTACTTCCTTTTCATTAAGAAAAAGAAACTGAGCGAGGAAGAAAAGGAGGCCTTACTACCTGCTTATGACCGTGCTTTATTAGAATTGAAACGGCTCGAGAATTCTAAATATCTGATACAGGACGAATACAAGAGATACTATTCCGAACTCACCGATATTGTGAGATCTTACCTGGAAGAGGATGCCAATATTTCTGCTCTGGAAAGCACTACTAACCAGTTGATCGAAAAACTGGAATTACTTAAAGATGCCGGCGAATTAAAACTTAATCAGGACACCATCAGGCAATTTCAGATGATCTTACAAACAGCAGACCTTGTAAAATTTGCCCGATCCAAACCTCCTACTACTCAAGCTGAAAACGATCGCCAGGCGGTAGAACAATTGGTGATTAAAACCAAGGAAGCGCTTCCTGAACCCACTGAAGAGGAATTAATGCAGCAACAGGAATATCTTGAGGAAATCGCCCGGAAGCGCAGAAAGAAGAATATTATAAAGCTGGCGGCGGCGGCAGTACTGGTGTTACTGGCTGCTACTGCAGGATTCACAGCCTATTATGGCCCAAAATATGTTTGGGATACTGTAACTCGTGATCCTTCCAAAAAAATGTTAGAGGGCGAATGGGTTAAAAGTATATATGGATATCCACCAATCCTTATAGAAACACCGGAGGTTCTGGTAAGGCAAAGTTCTCCTGCCCAACTGCAGGACTCGGAAAAATTAAAAGAACTATACCATTTTGTATATGAAAATGAGGATGGGCTTTTTACAGTTGGGGCCACCTCAAAGACCCTGTCGGAGCCTGTAGAACCAGATTACGAACAAAGCCTGGAACAGGTATTGGTATACCTGGAGAGCAAAGGTGCCCGAAATATTATTACTAAACAGGAAGAATTCACTACTGTAAGCGGGGTAAAGGGCGTTAAGGTTTATGGTAGTGGTACTTTTAAGGAACCAGGTTCTAACGACAGGATAAAAGGACAATATATGCTATTGATGTTTGGAGGAAATGGCTTTCAGCAGCAACTGTTATTATCCTGGGCCGATGAAGATAATTATGCGGAAGAAATTATAGGTCGCATTTTGAGTTCGTTTGATGTAAAAACACAAACATAGATGTTTACTGGTATTGAATTTGCGAATCCACAATTTTTCTGGTTGCTTCTGCTGCTTCCTGTAGCTGTGCTGTGGTATATTTTTAGACGAAATGAAGAAACCGCCTCATTGAAAATTTCCAGTACTTCCGGTTTTGCCTCTGGCAATATGCTTCCCAGGCTGAAACCTCTTCTTTTTGCACTTAGGCTTTTCGCTCTTACCGCCATTATAACCGCTATGGCCAGGCCGCAAACTGAAGACATTTCCTCCCGGACCAAAACAACAAGAGGTATCGATATAGTTATAGCAATTGACGTCTCTTCTAGTATGCTGGCAAGAGATCTGAAACCCAATCGGTTGTCTGCTCTAAAAAACGTGGCCGCTGATTTTATTAAACAACGGCCTAATGACAGGATTGGACTGGTAGCCTATGCGGGGGAAAGCTATACCAAAACCCCGATTACCAGCGATAAGACTATAGTTCTGCGTGCCTTAAGAGAGATCACCTATGGCGACCTGGAAGATGGTACAGCCATTGGAATGGGTCTGGCGACCTCGGTAAACCGCTTGAAGGAAAGCAAGGCAAAAAGCAAGGTTATAATATTGCTGACAGACGGGGTTAACAATTCGGGGTTCATCGAACCTATGACAGCAGCCGATCTGGCCCTGGAGTACGACATTAAGACCTATACGATAGGACTGGGAACAAACGGTAATGCACTCTCCCCAATAGCATATAATGCAGATGGTTCTTTCAGATATGGGATGCGACAGGTGGAAATCGATGAAGACCTTCTCAAAGAGATCTCCAGGCTTACAGGCGGGGAATATTTCAGAGCCACCGACAATGAGAAATTAGAAGAGATCTATTCCGAGATTAACCAATTTGAAAAAACTGAGATCGAAGAATTTAAATATTATAAATACGATGAGAAATTCCGCCCATGGGTGTTATTGGCTGGGTTTTTTATCTTGTTAGAATGGTTCTTGAGATATACTATTTTTAGAAGTTTTATATAGAGCGATGATTCAACTCGACGAAAAAACATATTTCTATCTGCTATTGATTATTCCAGTAATGATCGTACTTTTTCTGTTACTTCAGGTTTGGAAAAAAAGTACCCAGAAAAGGTTTGCAGAGGCAGGGTTGTTAAAACGTCTTACGCCTAACAGGTCTTCGTTTAAAGGCACACTAAAACTTTTAGTATTGATCCTTGGGCTCAGCTGCCTGGTGGTTGGGCTTGTGAACCCGAAAATTGGGACCAAACTGGAAACGGTTAAGAGACAGGGCGTTGATATCGTATTCGCGGTCGATGTTTCAAAAAGCATGCTGGCCGAGGATATAGCCCCTAACCGGCTGGAAAAAGCCAAACGCCTTGTATCTGAAGTTATCAACCAATTGGCAAGCGATCGTATTGGCATTATCGCTTATGCCGGCCAGGCCTATCCCCAGTTGCCGATCACCACAGATTATGGCGCGGCTAAAATGTTCCTTCAGAGCATGAATACCGATATGCTTTCTTCGCAAGGAACGGCCATCGATGCTGCAATAGAGCTTGCCTCTACCTATTTTAATGATGAAGAACAAACGAATCGTGTTCTCTTTATAGTCTCCGACGGTGAAGACCATTCGGGTGGTAAAGCCATAGACGCCGTAGAAATTGCGATTGAAGAAGGCGTGAGGATTTATACCATTGGGGTGGGAAAAAATAAAGGCGGCCCGATACCCATCAAGAGGAATGGGGTTGTTGAAAGATTAAAAAAAGATAGTCAGGGTGAAGTGGTCATCACAAAACTCAATGAAGAAATATTGACTGAGATCGCCGATGAAGGCAACGGAGTCTATATCAACGGAGACAATACCAGTGAGGCTGTGGAAATTATAAAGGAAGAACTGGAACAGATGGATAAGAAGGAATTCGAGGCCAAACAGTTTGCTGAATTTAAGGACCAATTCCAATGGTTTTTGGGGGCAGGCTTATTCTTCCTATTTTTAGATGTTTTTATTTTGGACCGTAAAACCAAATGGTTGAGAAAGTTAAACCTGTTCAATGAAGATGAAGTCTAGAATAATATCTCTTATTATAGTATTCTGCATAGGGCTATGCACTACCTCGCTGATTGCTCAGGAAGAGCCTGAGGTAGACCAGGAAGCCTTAAAGGCATCGCAGAATCTTACCTGGGAGGCCAATGAAGATCTTTCGAACAATAAGTTTGTGGATGCCGAGGTCGATTACAGAAAGGCCATCTCAAAGAGTAAGGCTAATGCCGTGGCGCCTTATAATCTCGGTAATGCCTATTATGCCAACGAAAGCTATAGCGAAGCTTTTGGCAGGTTTAAGGAGGCCGGTGAATTGGCCTCAGAAAAACCTTCGAAACATAGGGCCTATCACAATATGGGCAATGTTTTTATGAAGAACAAAGAATACGCCAAGGCTGTGGAAGCTTATAAAGAGGCACTGAGAAATAATCCTGAAGATGAAGAAACACGCTACAATCTTGCACTGGCCAAAGAAATGCTAAAAAAAGATCAGCAGAACCAGCAACAAAACGAGGACGACAAGGAGAACGACAAACAAGATCAGGATCAGAAAGAAGATCAGAACCAGGGAAATCAGGAGCAGGATAATCCACAGGATAAGGGAGAAGAAGGTGAGGATGAGGATCAACAGAAAGACCAGAATAAGAAGGGAGATGGAGAAGAACAAGAAGAGAAAGACCGCCAGCCAAGCGATGGGAAAGAACCTCAGGATAAAAAGCCCCGGCCAAACCAGCTCTCACCTCAGCAGATAGAAAATCTATTGGAGGCCATGGAAAACGAGGAGAAAAAAGTACAGGAAAAAATGGAAGCCAAAAAAGTTAAAGGCGTTAAGAAAAAGACTGAAAAAGACTGGTGAAAAAGATTTGGATCACATATAGCCTGATGGTATTAAGCAGCTGTTTCATTTGCAGTGGCCAACTTTTTGCACAGGAAAAAGAAGGGGTGACATTTGAGACAAAACTAAGTAAGTCTAAACTGGGGTTAAATGAACGTCTCAGGGTAGACTTTGCCATGAACAAAGATGGTGATAACTTTACACCGCCCGATTTTGAAGGCTTCCGTGTAGTTATGGGACCATCCCAGTCCATCAGTTCTTCCTGGATTAATGGTGTACGAAGCTATTCCAAGACCTATTCCTATACGCTGGCGCCGGTATCTAGGGGGAAATTCCGAATTAAACAGGCAACAATTGTCATCGACGGCAAAACCTATAAGTCGTTATCTAAAGCTGTGGAAGTAACCGCGGCGGTAGACAAACCCAGTGACCAGATGACTGTAGACGATATCGCCGACGAGAACCTTCACCTTGTGGCAGAAGTGTCTAAAACCACTCCTTATTTAAATGAAGCCATCAGTGTGGTCTACAAACTCTATGTAAGTCCGTCTATCAACGTTTCCAATTTCAGACCACTTGATAATCCGAAGTATAATAATTTCTGGAGTCAGGATATCCAGTTTAGCAAATACAACGTCCAGAACGGCACCTACAAAGGTCAGGCCTACCGATATGTGATCCTTAAAAAAGTGGTCCTTTATCCTCAAAAACCAGGAAAGCTTGAGATAGAACCACTTTCACTCGATGTTACTCTCGACGTCCCCACCAACAGGAGGGACTTCTTCGGGGGCAGGATCTATACCCAGACGAACAAAACGGTCTCTGCCGGTAAACGTATCATCAATGTAAAACAGTTGCCGTCCAATGGTCGGCCGGCCGACTTCAGTGGCGCCGTGGGAGAGTTCGACTTCTATGTGAGTGCAAGTAAATCTGAACTTAAGGCTTCTGAATCCCTTCAGGCCATTGTGGAAGTAAAAGGAAAAGGTAACTTAAAACTCTTCCAACTACCCGAACCGAATTTACCGGCATCACTTGAAGTATATGACCCGGAATTCAATGTAGATGTTCGTACTTCCCTGTCAGGGATGCAAGGAAAGGTGAGCAACAACTATACTATTGTCCCATCATACAGGGGTAAGTATCCAATCCCCAGTATTTCGTTCAGCTATTTCAACCCGAGAACAGAAACCTATCAAACTCTTACTTCCGAGGAGATCATGATCAATGTCATGGACGGTCCGTCGGCCAGCGGTATCGCATCTGCCCCAGGGATTTCCACTAATAAGCAGGAGGTAGTAAGTTCTGGTATGCAATTTAATTTTATCAAACTTGAACACAATCTGACCGCTATCGGTCAGCAGTATTTTTTCGCCAGCCCGCGTTTCTATGCCTTGCTGATATCGCCACTATTATTGATTCCCCTGGTTATACTACTTGGAAAGAAAAGAGAGGCGATCGCAAGTGATGAAATTGGGAATAAGATCAAGCGCGCAAACAAATTGGCTAGAAAATACCTCTCTACCGCTAAGCGGGAGCTCGGTAACAAAGAAGATTTTTATATCGCCCTGGAGAAAGCCCTGCATAACTATCTCAAAGCGAAGTTGAAGATTGAGACCTCGGAATTTAGCAAGGAAAAAATAGCAGCCCTGTTGAAAAAGAGAGAAATCCACGAGAATACCATCGATGATTTTATCGCATTATTAAAGAATTGTGAGATGGCGCGTTACAGTCCGTTTTCTGAAGTACAAATGCAGCACGACTATAAAAAAGCGAGTGAAGTGATCTCGGCTATAGACAAGAAGTTATGAGGATTAAACAATATTTTTCCTTGCTATTGATCTTTGGCTGCCTCACCGGTATCGCCCAGAATACAGAGCTTTTCGAAGAAGCAACCACCGCTTATAACGATGGCAAATATGAAAATGCTATCGAACACTATCTACAGATCCTGGCAAATGGCGAGCATTCATCTGCACTGTATTACAACCTTGGAAACTGTTACTACAAGACCAACCAGATTGCCCCAAGCATTTACTATTATGAAAAAGCACTGTTGCTCTCCCCCGGTGACAAGGAGATCAAAAACAACCTGGTTTACGCCCGGCAGATGACCATAGATGCAATAGAACCTTTGCCGGATTCGGGACTCACAAGAATTTATAACAATGTGATCGGGCAGTTCACCTTCGACCAATGGGCTTATGGTGCAGTTGGATTTATCATATTATTTGTCCTGTGTTACCTGGCTTATTTCTTTCTGAGGCTATCCTCACAGAAACGAATTGCCTTTATAAGTAGTATGACTTCACTGATAGTTGCCTTCGTTTGCGTAGGTTTCGCTTTTATTCAGAAAAACAATTATAATGCTAACCAACCCGCCATCGTCTTTGCTAATGAATGCCTCGTTAAATCTGAGCCGAATAATAGGAGTTCGGAAGTTTTCCTGCTTCATGAAGGAACAAAGGTGAAAGTACTCGATGGTCTTGAAGATTACAAGAAGATCGAACTCGCTGATGGCAAGGTAGGATGGGTCCATCAGGATGAAATCCGTTTGCTTAAAGACTTTTAAGACTATCTTAACACGGATGAAAAAAATTCATAGTTAATTTGCCTACAGACTATTTTAGAAATGAAGTTTACCATTCTGACAGGCTTTATCATTATTTGGCTCTCGGCCATTTTAGTCCCCTCAATAATTACGGTGCTTTCCGAAGGTCAGGATACTGTGATGGTTATGTGTCACAATGAGGAAGAGCCAAAGGAAGGTGAGAAAAAAGACTCTTCTGAGGAAAAGATCACTGGCGAAGAGAATGCTCACGAATCTTTACCAATCCAGTCTGAAGTGACTTCCGACGTCGATTTTTCACTGAATCTTACCCCTTGCCATATTCAGGATATTCCCCTACCACCTCCGGAGTTGATGCTTTAGTGTACTATTAATCTTTATCATTCTATTTTTTAACTAATCCCTTAAAGGTATTAAGGGTTAATCTATTTGTTATGTTTAAGCACTTAAGAAATGATCTTCCTTCGAGCATAGTAGTCTTTTTTGTTGCATTACCTTTATGTTTGGGTATTGCGCTGGCCAGTGGGGCCCCACTTTTCTCCGGCTTAATTGCCGGTATTGTAGGTGGTATTGTAGTAGGTAGTCTAAGTGGCTCCCATATTGGTGTCAGCGGACCGGCAGCCGGACTTGCGGCTATCGTATTAGTCGCCATCGGCACACTTGGTGGATTTCAGAATTTCCTCCTCGCTGTAGTGCTTGGAGGCCTTATTCAGATCGTTTTTGGTCTTCTCAAAGCGGGCGTAATTGGTTACTATTTTCCCTCTTCTGTGATCAAAGGGATGCTTACCGGTATAGGGATCATTATTATTTTAAAGCAAATTCCACATTTTTTTGGTTACGATGCCGATCCGGAAGGTGACTTCTCCTTTATCCAGGTAGATGGAGAAAATACCATTTCAGAAATCTTTAATACATTTAAATACATAAGTCCCGGTGCAACTATGGCGGCAGTATTAGGGATGGCAATACTTGTCCTTTGGGAAAAAGTTCTCACCAAAAAAGCCAAAATTTTTAAACTGATCCAGGGCCCTCTGGTGGCGGTAGTGGTAGGCATAGTCTTTTACAACCTCACTGTCGATAGTGCCTACTGGGGTATTTCTCAGGACCACCTTGTTACGGTTCCGATACCCGGAGATACCGCCTCGTTTTTAGCACAGTTTAGCACTCCCAATTTTGCAGCTATAACAAGGACCGATATTTGGGTTACTGCTTTTACTATAGCATTGGTAGCCAGTCTTGAAACGCTGCTTTGTGTGGAAGCGACAGACCGGCTGGATCCTATGAAGAGGGTGACACCGACGAATCGGGAATTACTTTCTCAGGGAATTGGTAATATGCTTTCCGGGCTCATTGGCGGCCTGCCTATCACGCAGGTGATTGTCAGGAGTTCTGCTAACATTCAATCTGGTGGAAAGACGAAAATGTCGGCGATTATTCATGGCTTCTTCCTGCTGTTCTCCGTGATCCTTATTCCCAAACTACTCAACATGATCCCGCTATCGGTGCTCGCAGCTATCTTATTCCTGGTAGGATATAAATTGGCTAAACCTGCACTTTTTAAGAAAATGTACAACCTTGGGTGGAAACAATCGATTCCATTTTTTGTAACCGTCTTTGGAATCATATTTACAGACCTGCTCGTAGGAATAGGACTTGGGCTCGGAGTGGGTATCGTTGTTATTTTATTAAAAAGCTACCAAAACTCTCACTTTCTGCATATTGAGGATAAGAGTAACGGAAAGCATAAGATCAAAATGACCCTTGCCGAGGAAGTTACATTCTTTAACAAAGGGGCTATCCTAAAAGAATTGGAAAGTCTGCCCAGGGATACCTATTTAGAAATAAATGTTCTTAATACCAGATACTTGGACAACGACATTATTGAAATTTTGGAGGATTTTACCTTCAAGGCAATGGAGCGCAATATTGACATAAAGTTAGTCTCAAAACGAGGCACAGTAGAAAACCCGTCCAGTTTTATCAAATTCTTTGAAAAGAGACCAAAATCGAACTTAAGTTTAAGTTGAAAATCATGAAAAAAAACCCATATAAAATTGTCGTTCTCACAGATTTGACCAAATCTTCGGAATCCGTTCTAAAGAGTGCCGTTAGCATTGCTAAAATAATCAATGGCCGAATAGAGATGTTTTATGTAAAAAAAGCTGTCGATGTCGTAAAGATGGACAACCAGTTATCGGCCATGCGGACCATCACTATTGAACATAAGTCTATCAATAGGAAAATGCGAAATCTGGCGTCTTCTACTTCTGAAAAATACGATATGGGCATTACCTATTCGTTTGAGTTCGGGAATGTAAAAAACGAGATCGAAGAATATCTTACAGATCAAAAGCCAGATTTGGTTATATTGGGCAAAAGAAAATCGAAAACATTTAAGCTTATGGGCGATGGCATTACGGATTTCGTCTTAAATTGCCATGGTGGGCCAATAATGATTACCCCTTACAACAAAGCCCTAGAGCCTAATACAGAAGTTAGCCTGGGGATGTTAAACAACCCGAAACCATTAATTAATCTGGAGTTTGCGGAAGAATTAATGAAGCACGTCCATAAACCTTTAAAATCGTTTAAAATTGTAAAGAATAAATCTTCATCACCAAAACAGCCTTTACCCAAGGACCGGAAGACAATAGAATACGATTTTGAATACAGTGATAATATCATTAAAAACTTTAACACTTATATATCCAAAATCAATATTGATCTATTATGTTTGGATAGGGTGAAGAAAAGTTCCAATGCAACAACAATTTTAACGGCATCCGATGTTAAAGAGGTAATGGGAAAGTTGAATGTTTCACTTTTAATTTCGGGTGAGTAAAAACCTTATCATAACAATTGAGCTTAATAAACAACAAAAGCACAATTTTTAAAACCACATCATTATGAAAGCACATACAAAAGAAACTCAAGCTGCCATCACTCCCCTAAGTGCCATTGAAATTTTGAAAGATGGCAATAGACGATTCGTAAAAAGTCAGCATGCCGACAGAGATCTTTTAGAGCAGGTAGCGGATACCGCCACAGGGCAGTATCCCTTTGCCACAATTCTTAGTTGTATCGACTCTAGAGTTTCGGCAGAACTGATTTTTGATCAGGGTGTTGGAGATATTTTTAGTGCTCGTGTCGCAGGTAACATAGTAAATGAAGATCTATTGGGCAGTATGGAATTTGCCTGTAAACTTGCGGGAACAAAACTTATTGTTGTCCTGGGACATACCAGTTGCGGAGCTGTAAAAGGAGCCTGTGATGGGGCACAACTAGGCAATCTTACCGTACTCCTGAACAAGATCCAACCGGCGGTAGAAGCAGTTACAGAACCTGCAGATCCAGGATTGAGGAACTCAAAGAATGCTGCATTTGTGGATCAAGTAGCCGTTAAGAATGTCGGCATGACGATTGAAAATATCAGGCAAATGAGCCCGGTACTAAAAGAAATGGAAGACTCAGGTGAAATAAAGATCATTGGAGGAATGTATGATATTCATAACGGTGAAGTTCGATTTTTTGATTAGGTGATTCCTTTCCAAAATTATAAAGCCGGGAAATTAACAATTCCCGGCTTTATTTATTAAAAAAACACTATATTTTTCAGTTAAACAACCTAACGCTTATGTCTAAATTCTTTGCCCATCTTAAAGGTGACCTATTTGGTGGGATAACCGCCGGGATTGTAGCGCTTCCCCTGGCTTTGGCATTTGGCGTTAGTTCGGGTCTTGGGCCAAGTGCCGGTCTTTATGGCGCCATTTTCATCAGTTTCTTTGCAGCTATTTTCGGAGGAACCAATACACAGATCTCGGGGCCAACAGCGCCCATGACCGCTGTGAGTATGGTGATCATCGCAGGGATAATTGCCCAGTACGACGGCAGTATTGAAAAGGCCTTGCCGGCCATACTGACAGTTTTCCTCCTGGCCGGCCTGATGCAGATTGGCCTGGGGCTAATGGGAATTGGGCGTTATATCCGATATATCCCCTATCCTGTGGTTTCAGGTTTTATGACGGCCATTGGATTAATTATAATTATCACACAGATTATGCCGGCTATCGGCTATTACCCTAAAGAAGATGAGAATTGGGTGCTGCCCTTCAAACCGGAAGCGGAGGAACTCATTCTTGAGAATATCCTGATAGAAGAAGCCGGTGAAGGAATTTTGGTGCTGGAGGATTTCGAAGAGACCATTGAAAGGGCAGAAGAAGTAACAGATGAGACGATCTTGGAAGAGGCCAGGACTCTTGCGGCCAAAGAAGCTTCCGGGGTTATGGGAGCGCTTAAAGTACTACCTCGTGCCGTAAAAAATATCAGTTGGCTGGAACTCATATTAACCCTGACGACCATTGTAATCATCTATGGCTTCAAACGGATCACCACTACTGTGCCGAGCACACTGGTAGCCCTGGTCATAGTCTCGGGCTTTGCTTATGGTTTCGGACTGGATTACAGGACGATCGCCAAAATACCCGAAGGCTTTCCTATACCCAATTGGGAGATCTTTAGCTCTTTTAGGCCAGCTACGATCACACCTTATATTTTTACCGCATTGACATTAGCTTTATTGGGAGCTATTGATTCCCTGCTGACATCAGTCGTAGCCGATAACATGACGAAAACCAAGCACAAGCCCAATAAGGAGTTAGTAGGACAGGGAATCGGCAACAGTATAGCGGCTGTTTTCGGGGGCCTGCCTGGTGCGGGGGCAACCATTCGTACTGTTGTAAATATCAATTCGGGTGGTAAAACCAGATTGTCAGGTATGATATCCGGGTTACTGCTATTGCTCATCCTTCTGGCCATGGGTCCCATAGCCTCACAAATCCCCGCTGCTGTATTGGCCGGGATACTCATTACTGTAGGAGTGGCTGTTATGGACTATAAAGGGCTACGCGCCATCCCCAGCTTACCCAAGGATATCGCCATAGGGCCGCTAAAGCTAAGCTCCGAAGTATTGGTCATGTTGGTCGTACTCGTACTTTCCACATTCTGGAACCTGGTCTATGCAGTTGGTATCGGGCTTGTGATCGCCTCTTTGATGTTTATGAAAAAGATCGGGGATCTTACCGCGAAAAGATCAGACGTAAAGACACTCAAATCGGAAAAGGCCTGGGCAGATGAAAAAGACTTCCCACGGTCTTTAAAAGATGAAGTATTTATTAAACACATTAAAGGGCCTCTCTTTTTTGGTACTACGAGTGAATTCCAGGCATTGGCCGAGCAAATCCCAGACAATGCACGTGCGGTGATCATCCGCCTGGGGCGTATGCAGTATATGGATCAAAGTGGGCTCTATGCTATGGAGGAAGTCTTATTGGCGCTGCAGAGGAAAAAGGTCATGGCCTTGCTCACCGGGGTTCTCGACCAGCCCATGTATATGATGGAACGTATCGATATCATCCCCGATTTGGTCCCCAGAGAGCATATTTTTGAAAACTTTAAAGATTGTGTAAAATGGCTACGCAGTTATCACTACGAAGAAGACATACGGCAAGTGGGCAATTAAAGCTCATTTTCACTATTTAGATGCTTAAATATTTTAAATTTGTTGCTGGCTGACTCAAGCCGGAACAAATTTGCTTACGGGCTACAATAGGACCATCGATGATCGATCAACTAAAAAAGCATATCGCAGAAGTAGAAGGATTTAATACTCAGGATCCGAAAGAAGTAGAAGCTTTTCGTATAAAATACCTGGGCAAAAAAGGGTTGCTGAACCATTTTTTTGCTGAATTCAAAAGCATTCCCAACGACCAGAAAAAAGAGTTCGGGCAAACGATCAATCTCCTAAAATCGACGACGACGGAAAAGGTGAACAGTCTTATCTCTTCCCTGAATGCAGATAAAGATAGAACAGCTCGTTTTGGTGATCTTACCAGACCAGCAGAACCTATGGATCTGGGCGCCCGTCATCCAATATCTATTGTAAAAAACCGGATAATCGATATCTTTTCACGTATTGGCTTTAATGTATCTGAAGGTCCTGAAATAGAAGACGACTGGCATAATTTTACCGCTCTTAATCTTCCTGAGTACCACCCGGCAAGGGATATGCAGGACACTTTTTTTGTTCAGACCGATCCGGATATCTTGTTGCGGACTCATACTTCATCTGTTCAGGTTCGCTATATGGAGAATAATAAACCTCCTATCCGTACTATTTCCCCTGGTCGGGTATATCGTAACGAGGCCATTTCCGCAAGGTCACATTGTTTTTTCCATCAGGTAGAAGGGCTATATGTAGACAGGGATGTCTCCTTTGCCGATTTAAAACAAACCCTCCAATTTTTTACTACCGAACTTTTTGGCAAGTCCAAGATCAGATTGAGGCCTTCTTATTTTCCCTTCACTGAACCCAGTGCGGAGGTAGATGTTTACTGGGGGCTGGAAACGGAAACGGATTATCGTATGACCAAGGGAACCGGCTGGCTGGAAATCATGGGCTGTGGGATGGTCGACCCAAATGTCCTTGATAATTGCGGTATCGATTCCAAAGAGTATTCCGGATTTGCATTTGGTCTCGGGATCGACAGGATTGCTTTACTGCTCTACCAGATCTCAGATATCAGGATGTTTAGCGAAAATGATCTGAGGTTCCTTGAACAATTCAAAAGTGCCTTTTAATTCTCCCTGTCCCCTTCACAATACTAATGCTACCTGAGCGGGAAACCTTTTGCAGCCCACCATGGATGGATCTCAATTTCCAGAATGCCGAGTTGTACCAGCGGATCCAGATTGGCCAGGGAGTCTGCTATCTCCTGGGTAGTAGTATTATAAATGGTAATCCCCCTAATTTCACCATTATCTCCAAAGGGGCCGGAAATATCTGCAAATCCCAATTCATACATTCTTGATAGATGCGCAAGATGTAATCCCTGTAAGCTATCGGCTTCTTCTTTAGTTTTAGATTTATTGGGGCCACTTTTAAGAAAGGCCATATAATACTGTTGCATAATCACAGTGTCGCCCGATGTTTCATCTATATAGTTAAAAGTCTGATAGCCTTTGCTTTCCAATTCGCGCAATTGTTCTGCGACACTTGTTTCTGAAGGTGATTCAGAGGTATTCTGTGGTTTATCTTTTTGGCCACAAGACAAGATCCCTGATATTAATACTACTAATAGTGTTACTTTTATGTATTCCATTTTAAATAAGGTGTTTTACTGAGTTGGGAGTTGTAATATTTTGGATCTCCGGTAACCTCTTCTCCAAGCCAGAGAGGCGGTATAATTTCTTCTTCCTTTGCGTCTAATTCAACTTCAGCAATGACAAGACCATCGTTTTCACCCAGGAATTCATCGACCTCAAAAACATGATTCCCGGACTTTACCAAATACCTGGTTTTTTCAACAAGGGTTTCATTACATATTTTTAGCATCTCACGGGCATCTTCCAGATTAATTGGATATTCCCACTCCATTCTACTGGTGCCGCTTTTATCAGTTCTTCCTTTAACAGTAAGGTACCCCTTGTCTTCTTTGATGCGGATACGGATCGTTCTTTCCGGATCAGTACTTAAAAACCCTTGTATAATCAGATTTTTGGCATATGCTGCTTTCCGATACTCGTCTGATATCACCAAAAACTTACGTTCAATTTCCATGTCCGATGTCATCTCATGAAGTTTATGAGGGATCTTAAATATACCGTAATTTTGAATATGACCCCGCAATTCCCAATACGCAAGATCATCCATGTTGATATGGATGCATTCTACGCCTCGGTAGAACAACTCGATAATCCTGATCTTAGGGGTAAACCCGTAGCTGTGGGAGGTGGCTCTAAAAGAGGTGTGGTATCTGCTGCCAGCTATGAGGCCAGGGAATATGGGGTTCGAAGCGCGATGAGTGGGGTTTTGGCTAGGCTGCAATGTCCTCAACTTATTTTTGTAAAACCCCGTTTTGATCGCTACAAAGAAATTTCAAAACAAATACGGGAAATCTTTTTCGATTATACCGATCTGGTAGAACCCCTTTCACTCGATGAGGCATATCTCGATGTTACGGAGAACAAGAAAGGTAATCCTTCGGCTACTCTAATCGCAAATGAGATAAGGCGTCGGATATTTAATGAATTGGGGTTGTACGCATCGGCGGGGATCTCAGTGAATAAGTTCGTGGCCAAAGTAGCCAGTGACATCAACAAACCCAACGGACAAAAAACTGTGAATCCTGAAGAAGTTCTCGATTTCCTGGAAGACCTTGATATCAGGAAATTCTATGGCATAGGTAAGGTTACGGCCGAAAAGATGTATAAGCTGGGTATTTTTACCGGGAAAGATCTTAAATCACGTTCACTAGAATATCTGGATGAACAATTTGGTAAAAGCGGCCAGTATTACTACCATGTAGTTCGGGGTTTCCACAATAGTGAAGTTAAGCCACATCGGACACCCAAGTCGGTTGGTGCAGAACGAACTTTCAGCGAAAACCTGAGCAGCGAGATCTTTATGATCGACAAGCTAGAGTATATAGCTCAGGAACTGGAATCCCGTATGAATAAACCTGGAATAGCAGGTAAAACGGTTACTCTAAAGATCAAATACAGTGATTTCAGTTTGCATACCCGAAGTAAAACACTCCCCTATTATATTTCAGATAAGGACCTGATTTTAGAGATTGCCAGAGAACTACTCCTGCAGGAATCACTGGAAAACTCTGTTCGCCTTCTTGGAATTACGCTATCCAATCTGAATACCGAAAAAGTTGAAAAGGAAGAAGAACAGGAAATCACCATTCAGTTGAAATTCGACTTTTAAATTCTCCCAACAGGATTAGTTAAATGTTCTGTTCTGTGCTTACTTAAGATTTACCAGCCAGGCACCGTCTTTCATCCATTTGTCATCAAGAGCCTTTAGAAGACCTGAAAGTTCCAGTGCCTTGATATAGCTCTCTACCAGATTATGGAAGTGAATATCGCCAGGAGGCAGAGCCATCCCTATGGGTTCTATATTTAAAGGGCCATCGAGGGTAACCAGGTCTTTCCCTTCATTCCGCATTACTGTGATTACACAAATAGGATAATCAGCTACCATGGCATCTGCCTCATCATTAACTACCATAGCAATAGCCTCATCGTAATTGCTAGCCCCTTTTATCTGTACTTTTGGCATATTAGCTTTAACAAACGCTTCACTGGTAGATCCCGTCAGACAACTGATACGATACTCTGAACTATTGGCTGCTTCACTGCCTTTAAGTTTTTCGATCATCGAGGATTTTGCGAGAATCGACTTGCCCGACACCGTATAAGGACCGGCAAACAAGAATTCAGCGTTACGGGAAGCCGTAACTGCCATGCCCGACATCACCGCATCGATCTTCCCCGCTTTTAATGCTGGGAGTAATTCAGAAAATGGCATTTCCTGAACACTCAATTTAACGCCCATACCGTTCGCAATTGCACTGGCTATATCGATCTCGTAGCCCATGAGTTCACCTGAACGGTTTTTCATATGATAAGGTGGCTGATTTCCCGTTAGTCCTACGCGGAATTCGCCATTCTTAATAATTGACTTAATAGTTTCTTGTGAATTGGCCGGCAATACGAACAACAGTCCGAATACTATGGCAATAAGGAAGTGTTTCAGATTCATGATTTTTTAAATTGAATTGATTTTGTGAGAAAGATTGTCAAGATACCATATTTCTTTTAGCCGACAACTCTAAGCATAAAGCTCTTAAACCGAAAATCCTCCAAAAGTGTTGATTTCAAATCCGGTGAACTTATATCTCGACAGCTCCATTGGCACTGCCACAGGAATGTCGATTGGTACCTCTAGTGTTCAACAGTACGAAAAAAGCAAGGGTTCTAACAGCGAACAATATTGACCGGTGCTTCAGACTTGAATGCTTTAGAAACTACAAGTCTCGATCTCGGTAACCCTTAGCGTATTCACCATCCCTTTAGATTTAATGGGCATGGCAGCAAGGCTTATCAGCATATCACCTACATCGAGAAACCCCTTTTTACAGGCAATGGCATTTACATCTTCAATTGTTTCATCGGTAGAAACAAACCTATCGTAATAAAAAGTCTTCACTCCCCAGAGCAAATTCAGTTGAGTTAGAATTCTTCTATTCGAGGTAAAGACAAGAATATGGGCTCTTGGTCTCCAGGCAGAAATCTGAAACGCAGTATAGCCACTGTTAGTTAGAGTGGAAATTGCTTTGGCTTTGATTTCATTGGCCATAATTGCAGCATGGTAGCAAACAGATTTTGTGATATACCTTTTAGTACGAATATGTGGTGGTTCCTGAGGAACGGTGATCAGTTCGGAGCTCTCTACACTATGAAGTATACTCGCCATTTTTTGGATTACTTCTATAGGATAATTCCCTACAGAGGTTTCACCAGATAGCATTACCGCATCTGCGCCATCCATTACAGAGTTTGCCACATCGTTCACCTCTGCCCTGGTTGGGGTTAGGCTTGTAATCATAGTCTCCATCATCTGTGTTGCAATAATCACCGGAACCCTCGCTCGTTTAGCTCTCAGTACCAGCTTTTTCTGAATTAATGGAACCTCCTGGGCCGGAACCTCAACACCGAGATCACCTCTGGCGACCATTATCCCATCACAGTACGAGACAATCTTATCTATATTCTTTACCGCTTCCGGTTTCTCAATTTTAGCTATAATCGGGATCTTGTATTCACCATGTTCACGGATAATATTCTGCAGATCGATTAAATCCTGGCTATAACGAACAAAAGAAAGAGCTATCCAGTCCACATCAAGCGATATTGCAAATTTGGCGTCTTCTACATCCTTTGCGGTGAGTGCAGGCAATGAGATATTTGTGTTCGGTAAATTCACTCCTTTTTTAGATTTTAAGGGACCCCCCTGTAAAACCTTAGCCTTAACTTCATTTTCGTTATTAGTAGAGATTACTTCGAATATAAGTTTCCCATCATCGAGCAGTATTTTTTCTCCGGGATTCACATCTCGGGGAAACTCACTGTAATTCATATATACCCGTTCCGCGTTACCTTCAAATGGTTCGCCGGTTACAAAGGTGATCTCATCTCCAGGCTCAACAATCACTTCTCCAGACATGACACCCACACGAAGTTTCGGACCTTGTAAGTCGGCCAGGATCGCAGTAAAAGTGCCTAATTCTTCGTCGAGCTTCCTGATCATGGCTACTCGTTCCCTGACATCCTGATAATCGGCATGTGAAAAATTGATGCGAAACACATCGACCCCTGCATTGATCATCTCTTCTATGATTTGCTTCTTACTGGTTGCTGGTCCCAGGGTAGCCACTATCTTCGTCTTTTTAATGCCCTGCATTCACTTAAAAAATTAAGTTGTGTTTAGATTTTAGTCTTTCTGTATCTACTGTATAGGCTGTGATGATTTTTGGAACGGACAATATGCCGCGGATCACTTCCTCTTCCAGATACTCATCTCCTTGTTCAATTTTCAGTAAATAATCTACTTCTTTATGCTCCGGCACCAAATGGTGTACTGTTTGAAAAAGTTCGTTCTGAAAAAGATCTGCTTGTTTGGGCTCCTCCACTCCTATACTATTGTTGGTAAATAATGTCCAGTATCGGTCGTTGATCTTGTCCTTCCACTCGAATACCGGAAAACAACCTTGATCTTTGATCTCCAGGTCTTCTCCTGTTCTTCTCAGCAATAATTTCAATCGATGGTTAAGCCAATAGACCATGGCATGATCTTCTAAACTAGAATGAAGTGCTATCAACACAAATTCTTCTACACAAAGATCCTCGCTGATTCTATATGTATTAACCGAACTCATTGTTCGCGCGTAAAGATAGGACTAAATAGGAAATTGGCCTATTAATGAGTTTTTTGATGTATTAGGTAATACTACGAAAACGTTAGAGTTGTGGAGAATGATTTTCCATTTTGTTCTGCAAGGCAAAGAACGCCCTTTTAGAAGCTTTTTCTTCGGCTTTTTTCTTTGAGGTAGCCCTTGCTTTAGCCATTACCCTGTCTCCTATAGATAGTTTAACCGCAAAGTGTTTCAAAGGATCATTTCCGGTATCTTCATAGACCTTGTAATTAAACTCCTTTTTCTGTTTCTGGCACCACTCGATCACCAGGCTTTTATAACTGATAACCTTTCCCTCCAGTTGCTCAATATCAACATAAGGTCCAATTACTCTTTCACTGATAAACTTTTCGCAATACTTATATCCCCGGTCTAAGTAGATGGCACCAACAAGCGCTTCGAAAACATTACCGTGGATATTATCTCCAAAATGGGTTTTTGGGATACGGCTTTCGACATAACTGATAAGGTCCAGGTCTTTCCCGAGTTCATTCAGATGCTTGCGGCTTACAATCTTGGAACGCATCTTTGTAAGATACCCTTCATCTCCGGCCGGCACCTCGTTGTATAGATGTTTCGAAATAATAGTTCCAAGCATAGCATCACCTAAAAATTCCAGCCTCTCATAATTCAAAGGATTCCCGTGCTTATCCTTTTTATTTAGTGAACGATGAAGAAAAGCCTTTTTATAAATGCTTAACTTTTTAGGTTTAAACCCAAGAATTCTGGTGATTCCCAAAAAAAAATCCCCATCCTTTTTGGAATGGGAATTGAATATATTGGCGGGAAAGTTCATCTCGTAGTTTAACTTATTTTTCTGAACAGGACACAGGCATTATGACCTCCAAATCCAAAAGTATTGCTCATGGCTACATTAACTTCTCTTTCCTGAGCCTTATTTAAGGTCAGGTTGAGTCTGGGGTCGATATTTTCGTCTACCGTAGCGTGATTGATCGTCGGAGGAACCAAATTATGTTGCATCGCCAGGATAGAAGCAATTGCTTCGATGGCCCCAGCCGCACCCAACAAATGGCCAGTCATAGATTTCGTAGAATTGATATTAATCTTATGTGCATGCTCACCGAAAACCTCTCCTATGGCTTTTAGTTCCGCAACATCTCCCAAAGGTGTAGAAGTCCCGTGCGTATTAATAGCGTCTATATCCCCAGGTCCCAGTCCGGCATCTCTAAGACAATTTTTCATAACCTGCACAACCCCTATGCCATCAGGGTGTGGCGCTGTCATATGATAGGCATCACTGGAAAGACCTCCGCCCAATACTTCTGCATAAATCTTTGCACCCCTTGCCTTGGCATGTTCATATTCTTCAAGGATCAAAGCGCCAGCGCCTTCGCCAAGAACAAATCCGTCTCTGGTGGCATCGAAAGGTCTGGATGCCGTTTCCGGACTGTCGTTCCTGGTACTTAGGGCGTGCATGGCATTAAATCCACCCATTCCCGCAATGGTCACAGCCGCTTCACTTCCACCGGTCACGATAACATCACAATATCCAAGACGTATATAATTTAATGCGTCGATCATGGAGTTGGCAGAAGAAGCACAGGCACTCACCGTAGTGTAGTTCGGTCCCATGAATCCATATTTAATAGATATGTTTCCGGGAGCGATATCCGCTATCATTTTCGGAATAAAAAATGGATTAAACCTTGGTGTTCCGTCGCCGGCAGCAAAGTTCATCACCTCATTCTGAAAGGTTTCTAATCCGCCGATACCGGCACCCCATATTACACCAACTCTGAACTTGTCTATCTTTTCCAGATCGAGGCCCGAATGTATAATGGCTTCATCTGAAGACACCATGGCATATTGAGAAAACTTATCGAGCTTTCTGGCTTCTTTCCTATCGAAAAAGTCTTGAGAATCGTAATTCTTTAATTCGCAGGCGAATTTAGTTTTGAACTTTTCGGTGTCGTAATAAGTAATAGGTGCAGAGCCGCTTTTCCCATTCTTTAATCCTTCCCAGTATTCTTCAATAGTATTTCCTATCGGTGTTAGGGCTCCAAGACCCGTGACCACTACTCGCTTTAATTGCATGGAATCACTTTTTTGATTACTGATGACTTACCCAAAAGTAAAATAAAAAAAATTATCCATGTGCCAGGATCGCCACATGGATAATTATCAATTCTTTATTAAGAAGCACAAAATTACTTAGCCTCTTCTATATAACTTATAGCCTGGCCTACTGTTGCAATATTTTCTGCCTGATCGTCGGGGATCTGAATATCAAATTCTTTCTCAAATTCCATGATCAATTCAACAGTATCCAAAGAATCTGCGCCGAGGTCGTTGGTAAAGCTGGCATCTGCAACAACTTCATTCTCATCTACACCTAATTTATCTACGATGATAGCCTTAACTCTTGATGCAATGTCTGACATAATTATTTTGGTTTTAATTTTTAAATCGAAGGCAAAAATATAAAACTATTGGATTCCGAATAGCTTTTAGGTTTAAAATGTGGCTTAATTTAAGAATTTTAGAGTCAAGTATACTACATTAGCCTCATATTTTTTAGCAAGGGTGCCTCATTATGCCAATTAGTCAATTAATTATCTCACTTGCTCATATATACATAATTGGTTAAAAATATTGAGGTTGACTGACCCTGTTTATTGAATTAGTCTCATAAATATGAAACGCATTGTTTTAATGGCTTCGGGTTCGGGTAGTAATGTAGAAAACATTGCCCGATTTTTTGAAGAGCACCATTCCATTAAGGTAGTTGCAGTGCTTACCAATAAGCGCGATGCCTATGTAATCGATCGATGTAATAAATTAAATATCAGTGTTTTATATTTTAATCGATTTGCTTACAGCCATTCAGATATTGTTTTAAACCTTCTTAAAGGAATAGATCCGCATCTTATAGTACTTGCGGGATTCCTATGGAAGGTGCCTGAAAATATTGTACAATCTTTCGACGGGAAAATCATCAATATTCATCCGGCATTACTTCCAAAATATGGCGGTAAAGGTATGTATGGACGATATGTACATGAAAAAGTTAAGGAGAGTGGAGATTCGGAATCTGGAATCACAATTCATTATGTTGACGAGAATTACGATGAAGGGAACATCATTTTCCAGGCAAGAGTGGGTGTCGAAAATATTGACTCTGTTGACGATATAGCCGAAAAAGTGCATCGTTTAGAGTACGAACACTTTCCTAAGATCATAGAGCAGTTACTGAAGGATTCGAATGGCTAAGAAACAAAAATACTATGTTGTCTGGAAAGGAAAACGCCCGGGTATCTATGAGAGCTGGGAGGCGTGCAAGGAACAAATTGAAGGGTATAAGCAAGCTCAGTATAAATCCTTCGAATCCCGTGATGAAGCAGTAACCGCATTTAATTCTAACTACGCAGAATATAAAGGCACAAAAAGGGGGCAAAACGAACTCACAGCAGCCGATCTGATGCGTATCGGTGAACCAAATTTCCATTCTATTGCCGTAGATGCCGCCTCGAGCGGTAACCCGGGAATTATGGAGTACCGGGGAGTCGACACAAAGACGGCAAAAACCCTGTTTAAACAGGGGCCATTTAAAGAAGGTACTAACAACATTGGGGAATTTCTCGCGATAGTACATGCCCTGGCGTACTTAAAAAAACGTGGTAGCGACCGTATCATTTATACCGATTCCAGAACTGCAATGAGTTGGGTGCGCAAAAAATCGTGTAACACCAAATTGCAAAAGAATCAAAAGAATAAGTCGCTTTTTATTTTGGTTGAAAGGGCCATTGATTGGTTGAAAAAAAATTCTTACAGCACGCCCATTGTGAAATGGGAGACTAAGGCATGGGGTGAGATCCCTGCCGATTTTGGAAGGAAATAGGAATGGGAAATAATACACTAATTGGAAATTTAGGTGGTTCAAAAACGTATATTTGCAGCAAAGTTTAAACCACATGGGTAAACTTCTTATCGTAGGTACAGTTGCCTTCGACGCCATTGAAACACCTTTTGGCAAAACAGACAAGATTTTGGGTGGCGCGGCAACCTTCATTGCGCTTGCTGCAGCCCAGTTCGAAACCAAATCTGCAGTGGTCTCTGTAGTTGGAGATGATTTCCCTCAGGAGTATCTCGATCTTCTATCATCAAAGAACGTCGATATCTCTGGAATTGAAGTTGTAAAGGGTGGGAAAACCTTTTTCTGGAGTGGAAAATATCATAACGACCTCAACAGTAGAGATACCCTTATTACAGAACTCAATGTTCTGGCTGATTTTAACCCTATAGTTCCTTCCAATTTTAAGGATGCCGATGTGGTTATGCTGGGGAACCTCCATCCCAATATCCAGAAATCTGTAATTGATCAGATGGAAAAACGCCCTAAACTGATTGTGATGGATACCATGAACTATTGGATGAATAATAGTTGGGATGAACTTCTGGAGGTGATAACCAAAATAGACGTTCTAACCATCAACGATGAAGAAGCACGGCAACTGACCAAAGAATATTCTCTTGTAAGGGCTGCTTCTGAAATCCTCAAAATGGGACCCAAGTACGTTGTCATTAAAAAGGGGGAACACGGAGCATTGCTTTTTCATGAAGACCATATCTTCTTTGCACCGGCCTTACCCCTGGAAGAAGTATTTGATCCTACAGGCGCAGGAGATACATTTGCAGGAGGATTTGTAGGATATTTAACCGAAACCAAGAATGTTTCTTTTAATAATCTTCGCAACGCCGTTATCCATGGATCCAATTTGGCATCTTTTTCGGTGGAAAAATTTGGGACAGCCAGAATAGAGAGTTTAAAGAAAAGCGAAGTAGACAAAAGACTCCGTCAATTCAAAGAATTGACGCAATTTGATATAGAATTACAATGATGCCCTGCTTATTCGGGGCTTTTTTATTAGCTAAGGTATGAGCGATAGCATCAAACACGAATGTGGAATCTCTTTAATTCGGTTGCTTAAACCCCTGGAGTATTATGTTGAAAAATACGGTACAGCCTTTTACGGGGTAGATAAGATGTACCTGATGATGGAAAAGCAGCACAATCGTGGGCAGGACGGTGCTGGATTTGCCAGTATTAAACTTGATATGCAGCCGGGTGAGCGTTATATGAGTCGGGTTCGATCTATACAGCCGCAGCCGATTCAGGATATTTTCGACAAAATAAATTACCGTATCAATACCGAGTTTGATAATCATCCTGAGATCGTAAATGATCTTGCCGAGCAAAAAAAGCGAATTCCGTATGTAGCGGAAGTTTTACTGGGTCATGTTCGCTATGGCACCTTTGGGAAGAACAGTATTGAAAACGTCCATCCTTTTCTTCGCCAAAACAACTGGATGCATAGGAACCTGATTGTAGCCGGTAATTTTAATATGACTAATACCGGAGAGCTTTTCGATAATCTGGTACAACTGGGACAGCATCCGAAGGAAATGGCTGATACCATTACGGTTATGGAAAAGATTGGTCATTTCTTAGATGATGCAGTAGCCAAATTATACAAGCAAATCAAAAAAGAAGGCTTTTCCAAGATGGATGCCTCTCCTCTTATTGCCGATCGCCTCAAAGTCAATAAAATACTTAAAAAAGCGGCAAAAAACTGGGATGGAGGTTATGCTATGGCCGGCCTGTTGGGTCATGGCGATGCATTTGTACTCAGAGATCCTTCAGGAATAAGACCGGCGTATTACTATAAGGACGATGAGGTGGTGGTAGTGGCCTCCGAACGCCCTGCCATCCAGACTGTCTTTAATGTAGACTATGAAAATGTTATGGAGCTGGATCCGGGACATGCGATTATTGTCAAGAAAAGCGGTCAGGTAGATATATCCGAAATTCTTGAACCAAAAGAGAGAAAGGCCTGTTCATTTGAACGTATCTATTTTTCGAGAGGTAGCGATAAAGAAATCTATAGGGAACGAAAGGAACTTGGGCGACTGCTATTCCCTCAGATTCTCAAGGCGATTAATAATGATATTAAAAATTCTGTTTTTTCATATATCCCGAATACTGCGGAAATTTCATTTCTTGGTATGGTTCGGCAAGCTCAAAACTTCCTGAATAACCAAAAGGCAGAGCAGATCCTGGCACTTGGTTCGGACCTCAACAAAGATCGGGTACATGATATTCTGGGAGTCCGCCCACGGATCGAAAAGGTAGCTATAAAAGATGCAAAACTCAGAACATTTATCACTCAGGATAGCAGCAGAGACGATTTGGTAGCACATGTATACGATATTTCGTATGGCTCGGTAAATCCCGATGATAACCTGGTGATAATAGACGATAGCATTGTGAGAGGTACCACACTTCGGAAAAGTATTTTAAGAATTCTGGATAGATTGTCGCCCAGGAAGATCATAGTGGTCTCTTCTGCCCCTCAGATCAGATATCCCGATTGTTACGGGATAGATATGGCTAAACTTGAAGACTTTGTAGCTTTTAAAGCTGCCCTCGAATTACACCGTGAGCGCAACAGCATGGATCTGGTCGAAGAAATTTATAAAAAATGCATTGCACAACTCGAAAGCCCACAGGAAGAAGTTGTGAACCATGTGAAAGAGTTCTATGCCCCTTTCGGCCCGCAGGAAATATCAGATAAAATTTCCGAACTACTAAGTCCGACTGATATAAAGGCAGAGGTCAAAATTATATATCAAACCATCGAAAACCTTCATAAGGCTTGTCCGAAAAACCTGGGTGATTGGTACTTCACCGGTGAATATCCCACAGCTGGCGGAAATAAGGTTGTAAACAGGGCATTTATCAACTTCTTTGAGGGGAAAAATCAAAGAGCCTATTAAACAAAAAATCGATGAAATGCACAAAATTGTGTATTTCGTCGATAATACGTGCATTTCGTCGGGTTTATGGTTAGGTCCTGCCAAAGCCATTTACTTTAGACTTGCCATAGCATAAGTAGGTTAAGTTCATGGTAAGATTTGGGGCAAAAAAGGTGGAGACTTCTCCACCTTTTTTATTTATAATAAATCGCATGCCCTCTCCACTCGATACAACACAGATTAATAACCTCATCTCTTAGAGCAACAAGTTTTTCAACGGCACATCTTCCTTTTAAATTATTGATTCCAATGTGGTTTAAGTGGTTTTTTTAACTATAATTCTTTTGTATAATACAGTATTTTCCTTCATGCCTAGCATTTCACCCGAATAAAAGGGCTTTTGTCCAAAACCTTTTAGTTCCTGAAGTCATTCATATATTTTTGGAGAACCATAGCATAAGTAGGTTAAGTTCATGGTAAGATTTGGGGAAAAAAGGCAGAGAACTCTCTGCCTTTTTTATTACTGACTATCAATTGATTATACCTCGGTCCCCGCTAATTCTCTTCTAAAGCTTCAATCTGAGCTTTTAGCAAAGCCTAAAATTTCTTAAAAATTCTTTGTTATTTCTCACAATACCAGTAATTTAGTAATGCCATAGCATAAGTAGGTTAAGTTTATGGTAAGATTTGGGACGAAAAGGGTGGAGGCTTCTCTATGAATAAAAAAACCGCATTTTTCAATGCGGTTTTGTTTATTATTTATTGATAGTCACTTACATATTTATTGGTTAGCAAGGTATAATTCTCCTACCTTCTTCCAATTGATAAGATTGAAAAACGAACTGATATAATCCGGGCGCCTGTTTTGATAATTCAGATAATAAGCGTGTTCCCAAACATCCAGACCTAAAATAGGAAATCCCCCACATCCTGTATCTGGCATTATTGGATTGTCTTGATTTGCAGTAGAGCAGATCTCCAGTTTGCCTCCCGGATGAACACAAAGCCAGGCCCAACCTGAACCAAATCTGGTACCTGCAGCATTACTGAATTCTTCACGGAAAGCACTAAATGAACCAAAAGATTCGGATATCGCATTCCCGATTTCTCCACCAGCTTCTCCTCCTCCATCAGCAGACATCACTTCCCAGAACAAACAATGGTTGTAAAAACCACCACCGTTATTTCGAACCGCGGTATTACTCATGTCCAGGTTTTTCAGTATGTCTTCAATAGACATATTAGCAAGTGCTGTTCCTTCAATTGCTGCATTGAGTTTCGTAGTATATCCATTATGATGCTTTGTATGGTGAATTTCCATAGTTCTCGCATCGATATGTGGTTCCAATGCGTCATAAGCATATGGAAGATCAGGTAATTCAAAAGCCATTTTTTCGATGTTTTAGTTATTGATTAATTGAATCTCAAAAGTAGCGCTTTTAACATAAATATTGTCCTTATTATTTGTTAAGAACCATCGAGGAATCCGTATTTTGCTAAAAAATACTAGTGGGGGAAAGCTGTTTTAAAATATACAATGCTTCGGCCGGTTCCGGAAAAACATTCACCCTCGTAAAGGAGTATTTAAAAATCGTTCTGGCATCGGAGCATTCGCCAAATTTCAGACAGATACTGGCAGTCACCTTTACCAATAAGGCCGTCAACGAGATGAAGGAGAGGATATTGGATAGCCTCTTCGAAATGAGCAAGATCGGTGATGGTGCCAAGGCCGGGGATATGGCGCTAAGCCTTCATCAAGAGCTAGGCCTGGAATGGGGTACGCTCCAAAGGAGATCTGATCAAATTCTGAAAAGGATCTTACATAATTATGCCTTTTTTGATGTCTCCACTATCGACAAATTTACCCATAGGGTAATTCGAACTTTTGCAAAGGACCTTAAGCTCTCCCAGTCTTTTGAGGTTGTACTTGATACAGATATCCTGCTGGAAGAAGCCATAGACAACCTCCTTTCTAGATCGGGTGAAGATCCTCAATTAACTGCTGTACTCGTCGATTTTGCACTCGATAAAACCGATGAGGACAAACACTGGAACGTTGCTGCCGACCTACAGAAAATAGGCAAGATGCTGTTTCGTGAAAACGACATGGTTTATCTGCAAGGGCTCGAGAATAGAAGTATACAGGATTTCATAGCCTTACAAAAGCGTATTAAAAATGATATCCTTGTGCTCCAAACAATTGCCAGAGAAAAGGCTGGGGAAGTTTTAGAACTGATCACAACATCGGGAAAAAAAGAAGAGGACTTCCCACGCAGAACCCTTCCTGCTCATTTTAAAAAGATCATAGAAGGAGGCTTTGATCCTACAAAACTGTATGGTAATACCTTAGAAAAACAATTGAGAGATGGTAAAATCGTAAAAGTGAATGTCTCCCCATTGCCCGCTTTAACCGTCGAAGCTATTCTGAATCATTATCTGGAGATCAAACGCGCACTCCTTAAACGAGCCTTTTTGATCAATATTCTTAAGAATTTGGTGCCGCTTACAGTTCTGCAATCAATTCAGACAGAGCTGAAAGCCATCGAATTACAAAAAGAACTCCTTCCAATCACTTCTTTTAATTCACTGATCTCGGAAATTATCGGCGAGCAGCCTGCACCTTTTATTTACGAACGACTAGGTGAGAAATACAGACATTACTTTATAGATGAGTTCCAGGACACCTCTCAGATGCAATGGCATAATCTTATCCCTCTTGTTGGAAATGCATTGGAAAGTCTGGATGCCAACGGCAATCCCGGGTCACTACTTATAGTAGGTGATGCAAAACAAGCCATATATAGATGGAGGGGAGGCAAGCCAGAACAGTTTCTAGGTTTAATAGAAAGATCGCAGAACCCCTTTTCAATAGAGCCTTCACTTCATACTCTTGAAAAGAATTACAGGAGTGCTGAACAAATTATTGAATTCAACAATGATTTCTTTGAAATCACGAGTTCGCTGCTGGGTAGCCCAGGCTATCGGCGATTGTTTCTAGAAGAAACCCGTCAGGAGACCAATTCACGCAAAGGTGGATTGGTACAGATAGAATTCATCGATTGTGATAAAAAAATGCGAGACCAGGCTTATCTGGATCGTATCCTCGAGGCTGTAAAAATTGCAAAGGAAAATAATTATCTATATCAGGATATCTGCGTGCTGATCCGGAAAAAGAAACAGGGTGTCCTTGTTTCGCAAGGTCTGATCAACGAAGGCATCCCAGTGGTGTCTTCAGAGACTTTGCTTTTAAAAAACAGTCCGGAAGTAATGTTTCTAATTGGCCTATTGAGGTGTAAAGATCAACCGGATGATCAGGAATCAAAATATCTTATTGCCGATTATCTGATTCCCAAAGGACCGTATTATCACAGGGTTATGCTGGAGGCATTGGCAAACCTGGACCAATGGCTTATAGAAAACTGGGGATTCGATATACAGCGATTGAGTTATTTATCGGTCTATGACGGACTGGAAGAGGCGATAACCATTTTTGGTTTAGTAAGGAATTCCGATGCCTATATCGCCTACCTGATGGATGAGGTTTTACTGGTGGAGCAGATGCAAGGTTCCGGAATAAACTCATTTTTGGATCACTGGGAAAAGAAAATTGAAAAATTGAGTATAACGTTGCCAGAGAATATCAACGCTATAAAAATTATGACTATCCACAAGGCAAAGGGTCTTGAATTCCCTATTGTGATCTATCCTTACGCAAACTCGAATATTTATGAAGAACGGGGTGGCAAGATATGGCAGCCTGTGGATCCTGAACAATACAACGGATTTTCCGAAGTACTGTTGAGCAAAAAGAAACAATTGCAACAGTATGGGGAAAGCACCGCCGCATTATATATTGAAGATCAGCAAAAATTAGAGCTGGATTCTTTCAACGTGCTCTATGTAGCACTGACCAGGGCGGTAGATGGACTTTTTATTCTTTCAGAGCGGGAGATTAATGAGAAGGGTGAACACACAAAAAATCTTTATTCAACACTCCTAAAGGAATATTTAATGGAGAAAGGCTATTGGGCCGACGCTCAAATGATCTATAGCCTGGGGCATCTTTTACCAAAGAAACAGGAACGGGAAACGCCCTTAGAGGAGAGTATTCCTTATATCTATTCAACCAAGGAAGCCAATGCGCCCAAAATGGTGATAAAGGGTACCCTCTGGGACGAAGCGGATGCAGATCCGCGTAAAAGAGGTACGCTAGTTCACTACATCATGAGTCTTATAGAGCATAAGAGCGATCTGGAACCTACCCTGAGCGATCTGCTGGATAAGGGAACGATTAAAGCGTCGGAGATAAATGAGTTCAGGCAAATGGTGCTTCGGATCGTAAATCATCAGGAATTAAAAGGACTTTTTCAGCAAGGGGTAATGGTAAAGAACGAACAGGAAATCATTACAGAAAATGGACTATTTTTACGCCCTGACAGATTGGTATTTAACGAGCGTCAGGTGACGATTATCGACTATAAGACAGGAGCCAGGTCTGCAGAACACAGGGATCAGTTACTGCTATATGGAAATGCGCTCAAAACCATGGGATACGAGCTCTCCCAGAGTATAATTGTTTATATTGACGATACTATAAATATAGAATACATTCAATAATTATGTACGGAAAAATCAAGGATCATCTACAAGGGGAATTGAATGCGATTAGAGAAGCCGGGTTGTTTAAGGAGGAAAGGATTATCACCTCACCCCAGGATGCGATGATAAAGATATCGACTGGCGAGGAAGTGATAAACTTCTGTTCCAATAACTATCTTGGCCTTTCATCGCATCCGGAAGTCATCAAAGCAGCTAAATCTACCCTTGACCAGCGGGGTTTTGGGATGTCTTCGGTTCGTTTTATATGCGGCACCCAGGATATCCATAAGGAACTCGAAGAAAAGATCGCTCAATTCTATGGCACGGAAGATACCATATTATACGCAGCGGCATTTGACGCTAACGGAGGTGTTTTCGAACCCCTGCTTACGGCCGAAGACGCAATAATATCGGATGCTTTGAATCATGCTTCCATCATTGATGGCGTAAGACTTTGTAAGGCTAAGCGATACCGATATGCCAATGCCGATATGGAAGATCTTGAAAATCAGCTAAAACAGGCTAATTCGGATGGAGCCCGATTTAAGATCATAGTGACGGATGGAGTATTTTCAATGGATGGTTTGGTGGCACCACTGGATGAGATCTGTGATATGGCAGATCGCTATGATGCCCTGGTGATGGTCGATGAATGTCATGCAACGGGCTTTATTGGAAAAACGGGAATTGGAACCCCGGAAGAAAAAGGGGTCCTGGGACGGATCGATATTATTACAGGTACACTGGGCAAGGCGCTTGGCGGTGCTATGGGAGGATATACCACCGGTAAAAAGGAAATTATAGAGATACTCAGACAACGATCAAGACCTTATTTATTTTCAAACTCTCTTGCCCCGGCTATAGTAGGGGCCTCCATCAGGGTTTTCGATCTATTGGCGAACGATAATAGCCTCAGAGATACGCTCATGGAAAATACCCGATATTTTAAAAAGGGGATGAAAGAAGCGGGCTTCGATATTATAGAAGGAGAATCGGCCATCGTGCCAGTAATGCTTTACGATGCTAAACTATCACAGAAAATGGCAGATGCTCTGCTTAAAAAAGGTATTTATGTGATCGGTTTCTTTTATCCCGTGGTACCCAAAGGTAAAGCGAGGATAAGAGTTCAATTATCCGCGGCACACAGAAAAGAACATCTCGATCGTGCTATCAAAGCATTTGTTGAGGTCGGCAAGGACTTAAATATTATTTGAAGCCCTTTTTTAAAGTCTTAAAATGCGTTAAAAAAATAGGAATTTGATTTTGTTAATAATATTTAACAACTTACATTTGCGACTGATAAACACTTAAACTTAAAATTTTGAACATGAAACAGCTTAGTAGATTAATACTTGTTGGCCTACTTGTTTTAGGGTTTAACAACGTACAAGCGCAGGACGAAGACAATCCCTGGTTGATTGGCTTCGGTATTAATGCGGTTGACGTATATCCTACCAATGACAACAGCGCTAATTATCCAACCGGATCTTTCGGTTCTGAGTTCTTTAATGTAAATGATCACTGGAATGTAGTTCCTTCCATCTCTTACGTGAATGTATCGCGTTACATTGGAGATAATTTTACATTTGGTGCAAGGGGATCCTTAAACAGGTTAACGACTCTAGGAGGTGTTAGCGTTAGCAATCTATCATACTATGCTGTTGATGGTAATGTTAAATACAACATCTTAAAAAACACCAAAGTTGAACCTTACATCGAAGTTGGTGGTGGTTATACGTGGGTAGATGAAATTGGTTTCGGTACGCTTAATGGAGCCCTTGGTGCTACATGGTGGTTCGCCGAAAATGTTGGTTTCAACGCCCAGTTTGGTTATAAGCACGCTTTTGAAGACTACGGAGTAAAGCACTTCCAGCACCTTTTTGGTCTTAACATCCGCTTTGGTGGAACAGACACTGACGGTGATGGCATCTACGATAAGGATGATGCTTGTCCTGAAATTCCAGGTCTTGAAGTATTTAACGGATGTCCTGATTCTGATGGCGACGGTATAGAAGACAGAGAAGACAGATGTCCAAACGAAGCCGGACCAAAAGAATTCAACGGATGTCCTGATACTGACGGTGATGGTATTCCTGACATCGATGACAAATGTCCAGATGTTCCTGGTGAAGCCGAATTCAACGGATGTGCTGATACTGATGGTGACGGTGTAGCCGATCCGGACGATGAATGTCCAGACGTGGCAGGTCCTGCTGAAAATAACGGATGCCCATGGCCAGACAGAGATGGTGATGGTGTGCCAGACAAAGAAGATATTTGTCCTGACGTTGTAGGAACTGTGGCCAACGAAGGTTGTCCTGAGATTACAGAAGCTGTACGAAAATCACTTCGTGATTACGCCAAAACTATCTTGTTCGATACTGGCAGATCTACTATCAAAGATCAATCAGCTGGAGTTCTTGAGAATATCATTGGAATTCTAAATGAATACAAGAATGCTAGATTCAACATTGAGGGCCATACTGACAGTGTGGGTAGAGCTTCAACAAACCAGAGACTATCTGAAGAGAGAGCTGGTGCTGTAAGGAACTACCTGATTGAGAACGGTATTGCTTCTGAAAGACTTGTATCAGCTGGATACGGAGAAGACAGACCAATCGCTTCCAACAATACAAGAGAAGGAAGAAGAACTAACAGAAGGGTTGAGATAAACCTCATACAAGAAGATGAATAGGATTTAACATCCTTTAATCATAAAAAGCTCCGCAAATGCGGAGCTTTTTTTATTTTTATAAATGCATAAGTCGTTTATAGACCAGGTATTGTCCGATGTATGGGACGGAGAACAAAATCTTGAAAACACTGTTTTTGTGCTCCCTAGCAGACGAGCCGGGACCTACCTGCGAAATAGCCTATCGCATAAAGCCAGGGGTAATGTCTTTGCTCCTAAAATCTATAGCATTGAACAGTTCATAGAACAATTGTCGGGCTTGTCTTATGCTACCTTACCAGAACAACTCTTTTGCCTTTATAAAGCTCATCTTGAAGTAGCCGGTTCAGAAAAGGAGTCTTTTTTTGAATTTAGTAGATGGGCCAGAGTCTTGCTCGCAGACTTTGACGAGATCGATCGCTATCTCATCCCCCATAAGGATATATTCTCTTATCTGGCCGCCATTACCGAAGTAAACCATTGGTATTTAAGAAAGGAAAAAACCTCCTTAATAAAAGACTACATCAAATTTTGGGAGCGTCTTGAACCCCTATATCAAAAATTTGTCGGCTTTTTGCTCGAAAAAAAACTCGGTCACCAGGGTTTGATATATCGCACCGCATTTGAGCGTCTTGATCTATATCTGGAATCTTCCAAAAATTATAACCATGTTTTTCTCGGCTTTAATGCCCTTAATACCGCAGAATCAAAAATTATTCAGAATATACTCCAAAATACCAACTCTGATATATATTGGGATATTGACCAATACTTTCTCGAAGAGTCTTATCACGATGCCGGTTACTTTATCCGCCGCCATCAAAAGAGCTGGAAATATTTTCAGAACAATGGAATTAAGGGAGTTAGCGATCACTTCCTTGCTCCAAAGAATATCGAAATCATCGGAGTACCAAAAAATGTTTCCCAGGTAAAATACATCGGTCATATTTTAGACACAATTTCAGAACACAAGACTGTAAGTCTGGATAATACAGCATTGATACTCTCCGATGAATCATTACTGAATCCCCTAATAAACTCTCTTCCGGCCCAGCTCGATAGCGCAAATATAACCATGGGTTATCCTTTGAAGAATTCTCCACTAACCGGTGTATTTGAGGAATTTTTTGACTTATTTCAACAATCTAATAAACGCGGTTGGTACTATAAGAAGATTATCGGTTTTCTTTCTCTACCTTATATTCAGCTGCTGTTATCGGATTCGGACAGCCAAGGTTTTAGAAGCTTAAGGGTAGAAGTTAAAAAAATGAATATGATCTATCTGCCGGATCAATTTCTTGACAGCTACCTGCCAGAGGTATCTCAAGTCCTTTTTAATCCTTCTAACCTACAAGTCGGCGAATTCCTCAAGAGTTGCTTTTATATTATCGAGGGTTTAAAAAGAGAACTCGAGAAAAAAAAACATCGGGGTCTGGAAGTAGAACAATTGTTCGGGTTTAATTCTATTTTCAAGCAGCTCGATGAAATGCATCAGGTGTTTCCCTATATCTCCGATATTCGTGCATTACAAGGGTTATATCATGAGCTAATGGCTCAGCAGACCATCGATTTTGAAGGGGAACCTCTAAAAGGGCTGCAGATAATGGGAATGTTGGAAAGCAGAGTTCTCGACTTTGAAACCGTAATAATCAGTTCTGTAAATGAAGGAATCCTACCCGCCGGAAAACAAGGGAATTCGTTCATTCCGTTTGATGTAAAGAAAGAACTAGGACTGCCTGCCTACAAGGAAAAAGATGCCGTCTATACCTATCACTTCTATCGTTTATTGCAAAGGGCTAAGAAAATTTATATTTTGTACAATACAGAACCCGATGTACTGCTCGGAGGTGAAAAAAGCCGTCTAATCCATCAACTGCAAACCGATAAAAACACCAGAACATTTATAAAAGATCGCCTGGCAACCATGGAACTCCCCAACTACCTGCCAGCTCCCGAAGAGTTTCCAAAAAGCGAAGAGGCAATGAGCGCCATTCAGGATTTGGCAAACAGGGGATTCTCGCCTACATCGCTTATCCAATATATCAGAAATCCTCAGGAGTTCTATAAAAGGGCCCTGCTTAGAATAGAGGAACCAACAATGGTCGATGAAACAATTGCCGCCAATACATTTGGAACTATTATTCACAATTCCCTGGAGGCGGTATTAAAACCATTTGTAGGTCAGATTCTCGACCCGAAATCACTTCAATCCATTCTTCCGGATATCAGAAACGTTGTGCTTTCACACTTCACTGAATTCTACTCCGAATCTTCTATCCATCATGGAAAGAATTATATCGTTTTTCAGGTACTGGTCCGAACCGTTGAAAATTTTATCAAGTACGAGATAAGCATTTGCAGGAGAAAAAAAGTCAGAATTATTCAGCTGGAAAAGAGATTGAAAATACCGCTTGATATTCCTGGTATTCTGTTCCCAGTCTTCCTAAAAGGCACCCTGGACCGTATCGATGAAGTAGATGGCAGGTTGAGAATTGTAGACTATAAGACCGGTAAGGTTAATCTGGCCGACATGGGTCTTTCGTCCTGGGAAGATTTAGCAGAGGATGTCCGTTACAGCAAGGTTTTCCAGGTCCTCTCATATGCTTATATGTATACAATAGCACAAAATAATACTGTATTGGATGGTGGGGTGATCTCTTTAAAGAACCTCAGTCAGGGGTATCTCGATTTCGCTCTGTTAGAAAAAAAAGGCAGCAGAAAACGACATCCCGGAATCGATCAGGATCGTCTTCAATCTTTTGAGAGAGTACTTTTCCAACTAATCCGGGAAATTTGTAATCCCGATGTGCCATTCGTTGAAAAGGTGGAACCGGCTATTTGAGATCTGGCCTGGTTGGCCTGACCTCGATCTTGCTGGGTAACGATCGTGCTGGCATTTCCAATAAATCCAATACCATTTGTCCTATATCTTCTGGCTGGATTTTCCAATTATCCTTTTCTGAAGGTGTATTCCGATTAAAATAGGTTGCTACAGAACCCGGCATAATGGTAGTTACCTTAATATCATATCTTCTTAAATCGAGCATGGCAGCCTGAGTGAATCCAACCAAACCGAATTTAGTGGCATTATAACCAGCACCATTGGGGAAAAAATTTGTCCCGGCCAGACTCGCAATGGTCATGAAATATCCCTTTGATTCCTTCAAAGCTTCAACCGAGGCTTTTAATGTGTAGAAAACACCATTGAGGTTAGTATTGATCATTTGATTCCAGTGATCTAAAGACATCTCATCTACAGCAGCAAAATGACCTACTCCTGCATTGGCGATTACTACATCGACCTGTCCCCAGTTCTCGAGTACTTTAGAAATGGCATTCTCCTCGTCCTCAGGTTTGGTAACATCGGACTGTATGGCCAAAAGTTGATCGCTATTAAGAGTCTCCTTTGCTTCGGCCAAAGATTTCTCAGATCTCCCACTGATGGCGACCTTCATCCCGGCATCTAACAATATTTGGGCAATTCCTAAACCAATCCCCTTAGAACCCCCTGTTATATAGACCACTTTGTTATGAACATCAGACATACTCTCTCTTTTTGGTTAAAATTAAAACTATGAGCAATTAATAAAGCCTTAAGTATGATTTATTATAATTAATCAAGGCAAATTAAAAAAGCCCTCCGAAGCCCGACAACTATCAGGGCGAAGGAGGGCGAAGGTGGAGAATACCGGAGTCGAACCGGTGACCTCTTGCATGCCATGCAAGCGCTCTAGCCAGCTGAGCTAATCCCCCATAATTGCAAGGACCGCAAAGAAAAAACTTTTTAGAATAGGAACAAAATCCCCGTTGACTTTTTTACGCTTCCTCACTTACCTTGGCACTGAGGATCAATACCGGAACCCTGGAAGAGAATTCTGATTTAGGGATGGTACTTTTTTCCCATAGTGATTTGAAAAACCCTCTTTTCCTCCGGAAAACACAAAGCATGTCCGGGTGATGAGATTGAAACTGTTCCAATACCCCAAGATAGGTTTTGGCATGTTCTGTTGTAACCATTCCCGAACTTAAATTTTTAAGTGCAGGATTAATCTCTAGATCCTCTTCTGTATGCTTTGGTGTTTTCACCAGTAACAAATTCACACTGGCTGCAAATTTATTTTGTATAGCTCTTAATGGGTTCAGAATTTCTTCTTTATCCAACTTACCTGACCTGAATGCCGTTAGTATATTCTTAAAAGGTGAAAAGTGTGTTCCTCTGGGAACCACAAGAGTGGGAATATCGGTTTGTTTAATGATCTTACCTGTAGTATGCCCAAGGTATAACTCTTCCTGTGCATCGTTGCAGCGCGCTGCAATTATTATCAAATCTATCCCAAGGACAAGATTTAATTCCTTTAGTCCATCGACCAAATCTCCCTTGTAGGTTGCAATATTGATATGCACACCCTTCAAATCAATTTTATCGATTACTTCTTTAAGTCGTTCTTCACTAACCTGGCGTACTTTGCTTGAAACATCGGAAAGATTGCCAGCTCCCACAGGTGTGCTAAATACCTCCATAGCATAAACCTTAGCTGAAAAATCGGCAGCAAAATCCACTGCGTATTGCAAAGTTTCATTAGAGTTGGGAGAACTTCCAATAGGTACTAAAATGTTCTTCATAAGGTTTACAGATTAATTAGCCTAAATTTACAGATTAAATCGATGATTACCCATGATCAGGCGTGCAAAGATAGAGGAAATCCCGGAAATAATGGAGCTTACCAAAGCTTGTGCACATCATATGACCGAAGAAGGAATCTCTCAATGGAATGAGCATTATCCTTCAGAGCAGGCTTTTGTCCGCGATATATCCAGGGATGAATTATATGCTTTCGAAATTGATGGAAAAGTTATAGGGGTTATCGCAGTCACAACCTTAATCGATGAGGAATATGTCTCTGTTCAATGGTTAACCCAAACCGGAAATAATCTCTATATACACAGATTAGCAGTACATCCGAGGCTTCAAGGCCGGGGTTACGCACAACAACTGATGTCTTTTGCAGAGGAACTCGCAATAGATAACAACTGCGAATCCATAAGGTTGGATACTTTTAGCAAAAATTTCAGGAATCAAAGGTTTTATGAACAGAGAGGGTATGTAAAACTCGGGGATATTTTTTTCCCCACACAGAGTGAATATCCTTTCCATTGTTATGAATTAATCCTTTAACAACCTACTTCTTTGTGAAAACCGAGGTTAACCTTAAAACCATCAACAAACTGGCTATACCGGCTACAGTGGCCGGAATTGCCGAGCCTGTCTTATCGATCACAGACACGGCAATTGTTGGAAACATCCAGGTAGATGGTTTGGAGTCTCTGGCAGCGGTTGGCATTGTAGGGGCCTTTTTATCTATGCTTATTTGGATCCTGGGCCAAACCAGAAGTGCCATCTCTACCATTATTTCCCAATATTTAGGTGCAGGCCGATTAAAAGAGGTGAAGTCACTACCAGCTCAGGCGATTTATTTCAATATACTCCTTAGCCTTATTGTATTGCTCGGTACAATTTTTATAATGGAAGATATTTTCAGCCTGCTGAATGCCTCCGGTAAAATCCTGGAGTTCTGTATAGACTATTATGCGATAAGGGTGTGGGGTTTCCCGCTTACCCTGTTTACATTTGCGGTCATGGGTATTTTCAGAGGGCTACAGAACACCTATTGGCCCATGGTCATTGCAACCACTGGAGCGCTTCTTAATATTCTGCTCGATTTTGCCCTGGTTTATGGTGTCAAAGACTTGATTCCTCCTATGTATCTTGAAGGAGCAGCCTGGGCCAGTCTTATTTCTCAGGGGGTAATGGCACTGATGGCCTTTGTACTGCTTATCCGCAAGACAGAAATCACCCTCAAACTCAGTTTACCAATACATCCGGAAATGGGTAGATTAATACGTATGAGTCTCGATCTATTTGTACGGACCGTGGCCCTGAATGTAGCACTTATCCTTGCTGTACGCGAAGCAACAGCACTGGGAGACCGTTTCATCGGTGCGCATACCATTGCAATTAATCTTTGGCTCTTTGCCGCCTTTTTCGTAGATGGATACAGCGCTGCCGGGAACAGCATGGCAGGCAAGCTGATTGGCGCCAAAGACTATAATGGCCTTTGGTCTCTAGCAAAACAGATTGTGCGTTACGGTCTCCTGGTAAGCCTCATGTTAATGGTGGTCGGGTTTGCACTCTACCGCCCGTTGGGAACATTATTCTCTAACTCAGCCATTGTACTACAAACTTTTTACAGCATCTTCTATATAGTTATCCTGGCCCAGCCAATGAATACAATAGCCTTTGTTTTCGACGGCATTTTTAAGGGCCTTGGCGAAATGAAATACCTGCGCAATGTCTTGCTTGTGGCAACATTTTTCGGATTTGTCCCAGTGCTGTATATAAGCTTGAATTTTGAGCTCGGTCTTCACGGTATTTGGATTGCCCTAACAGTGTGGATGGCTATTCGCAGTGCGGCGCCTGTATGGAAGTTCAGGCGAAAATTTCGCCCCCTTTTGCAAAAGGTTTAAATTTGATTAAACTCTTCAATATGGGAACCTCTAGAACAAATGGAAGCCTCTATACCCGCAGGGAACAAAGTATAGCCGTAGTTGAATTTGGCCACCCTGCCAGTAATTCATTTGTATCAGAATTATTGGAGAGGCTTTATACAGAAATCGACAAGCTTTCGGAGGACGACAGTATTTGTGCAATCGTACTTCAGTCTGAGGGGGAAAGGGCATTTTGTGCCGGGGCATCCTTTGATGAATTGATAGCGATTTCAGACCTCGATCAAGGCAAGGCATTTTTCCGTGGATTTGCCAATGTCATCAACTCCATGAGAAAATGCAGAAAGCCTATCATTGGCAGGGTTCAGGGCAAAACAGTTGGTGGAGGAGTGGGCCTTGCTGCGGCATGTGACTACGTTTTTGCTACCGAAGCGGCATCGATAAGACTATCGGAAATCAGCATCGGGATTGCACCATTGGTTATAGCACCGGCAGTGGAACGAAAAATTGGTAAAGCCGGTCTTGCAGAACTCGCATTCTCGCCTGCAGAATGGAAAAATGCCTACTGGTGCAGGGAAAAGGGTTTGTTTTCAAAAGTCTTTGGATCTATCAAAGAAATGGACAAGGAGCTAGACCTATATATGGCCCATTTAAAAAGACTCAGTCCACAAGCTTTACAAGCGATGAAAAAAGTGCTGTGGGAAGGCACTGAACACTGGAATGAACTGCTTCTCTCCCGGGCTGAAATGTCGGGAAAATTGTCTCTCTTACCAGAAACCAAAGAGATTCTCGCTCGAATAAAAAGTTGATTTTACGAAATGGGCGCATCCTTAAATCAAACGCCATTTTTAAAACAACCTTATCCGTATTATTACAGGGGTAAATCGCTATGGGTGATATTTATAGTCCTCTTTCTAATGTCGTTCGGGTTTAACTATTTCTTTAAACCGTTTAATGTGAACCTGTCTGAACATAAGATGCCTTATATTGGTATTTCATTAATTCACACAATAACCGCGGGGTTGGTCTTCTTGCTGGTATGCTTCGTGTTTTTGTACATACAGTATAAAATAGAAGAGTGGAAGATCTCAAACGAGATCATATTTTTACTTCTCTTATTCCTTTGCATAGGAATAGGTCAGTTCCTTATACGAGATCTTATTTATGATAATCCGAATAACTGGTCCTGGAAGTATTTTATTGAAGAGGTCAGGAATACCTTTATGGTGGGGATACTCTTTGTCCTTATCCTGGTTCCATTGAATTTTAGTCGCTTGTACTACATCAACCAAAAGCAGGCCGGTTTGTTGTCCTTACTACAAGAAGAACATGAGTCCATTGGTGCTGTATTTATCAAAACCAATCAGAAAAGCGACGACTTTTACCTCAGTACTTCCGATCTGGTTTTTGCCAAATCGGAAGGTAATTATGTAGAGATTTATTTAGAGGAACAAAGCACCGTTGTGCGTAAACTTGTCAGGATTCCACTAAAAGATCTCGAACGGCAGCTGCAAGACGACCCTTATATTGTTAAAACACATAGATCATTCCTTGTTAATACCAATTATATTGAGGAGATATCGGGTAATGCCCAGGGTTATAAATTACGGTTAAAACACTGTCCTGATCCCGTCTCCGTATCCAGGAATATGATTCCCTCATTCGAACGACATCTTCAGCGCAGAATCTGATCTTTGTTATTGATCCCAAATCCTTGTTGGTGATAACAGTAAGGCATTTTGAATGTTAACGGTCTGTATATTTACCAAAAAATCTTTCGATGAGACGTCATGATTTGGACTGGCTGCGTGTATTTGTATTTGCCCTGTTGATTCTGTACCATGTAGGTATGTTCTTTGTGCCCTGGGGTTGGCATATCAAAAACAATGAAATTTCCGATAAGCTTATTTTTCCCATGATGTTTGTCAATCAGTGGAGGCTGCCGATACTTTTTGTCATTTCAGGTATGGGTACCTTCTATGCGCTGAGAAAAAGAAGTGGTAAACAGTTTTTATCGGAAAGAGTTATCAGGTTGTATATTCCTCTTGCCGTTGGTATGTTGCTGATAGTCCCCCCTCAGGTCTATATTGAACGTATCGCGAACGCTCAGTTTTCCGGAGGATACTTCAACTTCTGGCCTACCCATGCCTTCACCGGGATCTATCCTGAAGGAAATATGAGTTGGCATCATTTATGGTTTCTGCCATATCTTCTTCTGTTTTCCCTTCTACTGGCTCCTGTATTTCTCTATCTGAAAAAACGTCCTGCCAATTTTTGGACCGGAAGGATGAAAATGTTACTTCTCAAGCCATCGGGGATATTTGTACTCATTCTGCCCCTCTTCCTTGCAGAAGCATTAGTAGAGCCTTTTTTTCCGGTCACCCATGCTCTAATAGGAGATTGGTTTGCGATTCTATATTTTTTGCTCTTTTTCTTTTACGGTTTTCTGCTCATCAGTGCACAAAAGGAATTCTGGCAGAATGTGGAAGATCATCGAAAAAAATATCTGTTCTGCGGCATCATAGGGTTCACGCTTTGGCTAGCCCTGATCATGGTATTCGAGGATTCTACCTACCGTCATTTTACTGAGGCTTTCCTGAAAGTATTCAATACCTGGTCATGGATACTAACGCTATTTGGCTATGCGTCCAAATACCTCAATCGACCTAGTTTTATACTTAGCTATGCCAACGAAGCGGTATATCCCTTTTATATCCTTCATCAAACCATAACCATAATCATCGCTTATTTTATAATGGACCTCCCCTGGCATATGTTTTCGAAATTCATCCTCTTAACGGCAGGGACGTTTATTGTGAGTTGGCTGATCTACGAATTTGGCATTCGCCGATGGAAAATAATACGTCCATTATTCGGCCTAAAACTCCATTCCAGGTTAATCAGGAAATTCCCTGCTGATTCTTAAAAAGAAGCTCAGGTAGGCACCAGTGGCATTTTTGATAATTCCTACCTTTGCCGAATAAATATAGCTTCATGAATACCATCAGGATTACCAAGGAATTTTCATTCGAAACCGGACATGCCCTTTACGGCTACGATGGTAAATGCAAGAATGTACACGGGCATAGTTATAAATTGGCTGTCACGGTTATCGGGAAGCCAATAGATGAGGCTGGTGCCATAAAACTGGGAATGGTAATAGATTTTGGGGATTTAAAAAAAATTGTCAGGGAAGAGGTTGTAGACCCCTTTGACCATGCTACTGTCTTTAACAAGAATACACCTCATCTCGAGCTGGCCATGGAATTGGAAACCAGGGGGCATAAAGTCATTTTGGCCAACTATCAGCCCACCAGTGAAAACATGGTAATAGATTTTGCAGAAAAGATTTCAGCCAAACTTCCCAACAGTATAAAACTCCATTCTCTAAAACTGAGAGAAACAGAAACCGCCTATGCGGAATGGTTCTCTTCCGATAACTAGAAGGGCTTTCCTTATCTTTACAGCGGCATGCGAGAGATTACCATACCTGAAGGCAAAAAAATTTATTTTGCCAGCGACAACCACTTAGGTGCTCCTACCCGGGAAGAAAGCCTTCCCCGTGAAAAGAAATTTGTTGCCTGGCTCGATAAAGTAAAAGACGATGCTGCAGCTATTTTTCTTCTGGGCGACCTGTTTGATTTCTGGTTCGAATACCGAACCGTTGTTCCTAAGGGCTTTACCAGAACCCTTGGTAAACTGGCTGAGATTAGGGATTTAGGAATCCCTGTATATTATTTTGTCGGCAATCATGATCTTTGGATGAATGGCTATTTTGAAGAAGAACTTCAGATACCCGTATTTCATCGCCCTCAACAATTCAATATCAGTTCAACATTGTTTTTTATCGGTCACGGAGATGGACTTGGCCCCGGAGACAAAGGTTTTAAACGAATGAAAAAGCTTTTTACCAATCGATTTGCACAATGGTGCTTCCGTTGGTTACACCCTGATTTGGGCGTACGCATCGCACAATATTTTTCGGTAAAAAACCGGCTGATTTCTGGAGAGGAGGATATCCAATTTCTGGGGGAAGACAAAGAATGGCTTGTTCAGTATGCAAGGCGCAAGCTGGAATATCAACATTTTGATTTTTTTGTATTCGGGCATCGGCACCTGCCGCTTGAGATCGATTTAAACAAAAGTTCTAAATATGTGAATCTGGGGGATTGGATCTCTTACTATACCTATGCAGTTTTTGACGGGCAGTTTTTGAAAATAGAAAAATTTACTCCTAGCGAAGATCTTTGACTTTTAGTTGAATGCTCGTAGTTCCATTCCAATGGTTTTCCTCTATAGTGAATACCGCATCAAAACTTTTCTTTCCCCCGATCCTCTCGAACTTCTCTCCCAGGTTAAACCCAATTGCTCCAAAGGCCTTTCTCCCATCTTGAGTAATCTGTAATTTTAGGTGATTCCCATCGGCACCTACTCTCTTGGCGAAACCTGTATCAAATAATCTCGAAGCCATAAATACCGGTGCACGATTTCCTGGTCCAAACGGAGCAAATTGCTTTATAATCCTCAATAATTTTGGACTGATGTCAGAAAGACTGATTTTGGCATCAATCTCGATCTCTGGTGTTAGCGCCTCGGGCTTAATAGTTTTCTGTACTACTTCCTCGAACCGTTGTTTAAAATCTTCGTATTGTGCTTCGAGCATCGTAAGACCTGCTGCATATTTATGGCCCCCAAACTGGATCAGGTGATCAGTACAGTTTTCCAAAGCGGCATAAACATCAAATCCTTTTACAGACCGTGCTGAAGCCGTAAGCTTTTCACCGTTTTTTGTAAACACAAGTGTAGGTCGGTAATAAGTTTCAATTAGTCTGGAAGCCACAATTCCTATAACTCCTTTATGCCAGTTTTCTTTGTAAACCACAGAAGTATGCCTGTTTTCTTCATGGTTCTCTGCAATCTGAATAAGCGCTTCCTCAGTGATTTTCTGATCCAGACCCTTCCTCTCAGTATTGAATTCTTCAATTGCAGAAGCATATTCCTGAGCCTTATGGAAATTGGGTTCCGAAAGCAATTCAACAGCATACTGGCCATGCTTCATTCTGCCGGCAGCATTGATCCTGGGGGCAATAATGAATACCACATCTGTAATGCCCAGATCCTTTCTTTCCGTCGCTTTGATGATCGCTTCGATACCCGGCCTTGGCCCTGAATTGATTACCTGTAGTCCAAAATACGCCAATACCCTGTTTTCACCTGTTATAGGCACGATATCAGCTCCTATTGCCACTGAAACAAGGTCCAGGTAGGGAAGTAGTTCTTCAGTGCTGTCTCCCAGACTAGTCCCTAACGCCTGAATGAGTTTAAATCCAATACCACATCCACATAGTTCCTTATACGGATAGGGATCGCCAGCTATTTTTGGATCGAGGGTCGCTATAGCATCAGGAAGTTTCGATCCTGGAAGATGATGGTCACAGATAATAAAGTCGATTCCCTTTTCTTTGGCATATGCCACTTGCTCTATGGCCTTTATCCCACAATCAAGAGCGATAATAAGACCGATATCGTTATCCTTAGCAAAATCGATACCCTGAAAGGAAATTCCGTAACCCTCTTTATATCGATCAGGGATATAGGTAGCCACATTGGAATATTTCTCCAGGAGGTATGAGGAGAGAAGTGAAACCGATGTGGTGCCATCAACATCATAATCCCCAAACACCATGATATTTTCCCCTTGTTCAATAGCCTTAAGAATCCTTTTAACTGCAGCAGACATGCCGCTCATCAAAAATGGATCGTGCAGATCGCTAAGCTGAGGTCTGAAAAAAGCCTTCGCTCCCTCAAAGGAACAGATATCTCTTTGGAGCAAAAGACGTGCAACCAATGGGCTAACTTTCAAACTGTTAGCCAGGTAATCGCCTTTTTCCTGTTCGGGTTGTGCTTTAAGCGTCCATCGCATAGGAAGAATGTAATACTACTCAAATTACGGCCTCAGACTGCATTTTACACGCAGTAAGTCTCATCTCTCTACTCCGTTCCGCCGCCTAATTATGATGAAAAATAGTCGTGATCTTAAGCTCAGCGAATCTTCTGAACATTTCTGTTACTCCACAATACTTCTCGATGGAAAGGTCTACCGCCCGTTGCAACCTCGATTCATTCAGCGCTTTGCCATGGAAGTGGTATTCAATGAGAACCTTCTTGTAATACTGCGGATGATCTTCCGTTAGATGACCGATAATCTCAATGCTAAAATCTTCTACCTCAAGCTTCATTTTCCTGATCATAGAAGCTACATCTAGACCTGAACAACCTGCAAGTGAGGACAACATGAGAGCTTTGGGCCGGTATCCGCTACCATCGCCCCCACTTTCTGCTCCGGCGTCGATCCGCAGGGAGATACCGGAAGGATTATCGCTTTCAAAAGCCATCTGTCCGAGCCATTTGGTACTGATATGATTTGTATTCGCCATTATTTTTTGTTTCTTGCAAAGTTCAAAAATACGATTAAAAACAGCACCCATGCCACTAGTATCACCCCTTGATCCCAATCATGATTCCGAAACCAAAAAACTGGCTGAATTCTTTAACGAAACACTTGGGTTTTGTCCGAATTCTGTACTTACCATGCAGCATCGCCCTGCTATATCGAAAGCTTTTATCAACCTCAACAAGGCGGTGATGGCCAATGAAGGCAGGGTGACTTCTGCATTGAAACGAATGATCGCCTGGGTAAGCAGTAACAGTACTGGTTGTCGCTACTGCCAGGCCCATGCCATCAGGGCTGCTGAACGTTATGGGGCAGAGCAGGAGCAACTCGACAATATCTGGGACTACCGCACTCACCCGGCATTTTCAGAAGCCGAACGGGCCGCCCTCGATTTTTCATTAGCAGCCTCCCAAGTACCCAATGCAGTAGACGCCAGCATAAAAGAACGACTTTATAACTATTGGGAGGAGGGTGAAATTGTTGAAATGCTAGGTGTTATTTCCTTGTTCGGATACCTTAACCGCTGGAATGACTCCATGGGCACTACTATAGAAGGAGGGGCAGTGGAGAGCGGTGAAAAATATCTCGGTAAACACGGCTGGGAAAAGGGGAAACACAACTAGGTTTTTTGGGGAAATTCATGAACTGAGCAGGTATTCTACCTGTCGCTTCAATTCGGGCAGTACTTCTATCTCAAACCATGGGTTTTTGCTCAACCAGAACCGGTTCCTGGGTGAAGGGTGGGGCAAAGGAAAATAATGGGGCAGATATTCCTTAAATGCCCTGACCGTAGCGGTTAGGTTTTTACCCGATGTATCCCTTAGATAATATTCCTGAGCGTAAGTCCCGATAAGCAAAGTCAAATTCAGGTTGGGCATTTTCTTTATTAGCCGATCATGCCATAATGGGGCACATTCGGGTCTGGGTGGAAGATCCCCACTCTTACCTTTTCCAGGATAACAAAATCCCATTGGTACCAATGCAATCAAACGATCATCGTAAAATTGTTCGGGGCTGACATCCAGCCATTTCCTCAACTGCTTTCCACTGGGATCGTCCCAGGGGATACCAGACTGATGTACCTTCAGACCCGGGGCCTGGCCAATAATCGCAATTTTGGATTGGGGATGAGCAGTAACCACAGGTCTTGGCCCATCAGACAGATACTCCTCGCAGTATGTGCACTTTTTGATTTCTGAAAGTAAGTTCTTCATGATTTCCTGCCAGAGATTACCAGCACGAACTCACCTCTGGGCGTATTCAACTGGAAATACTCCAATATTTCTGCAAGTGTACCTCGCTTTGTTTCTTCGTGAAGTTTTGTGAGTTCCCTTGAAACCGAAGCTATTCTGTCCGGACCAAAAAACTCAGCCAGTTGAGAAAGCGTTTTTAACAACTTGTGTGGAGATTCATAGAGTATAATAGTCCTCTTTTCATCGGCCAGTTGTTTCAACCGAGTTTGTCTGCCCTTCTTAGGAGGCAAGAACCCTTCGAATACAAACCGATCTGAGGGAAGACCACTACAAACTAAAGCAGGGATTAGTGCTGTTGCACCAGGGAGGCAATCTAATTCTATGCCCTTTTCAATACAGGCCCTGGAGAGCAAAAACCCGGGGTCGGATATGGCAGGTGTTCCGGCATCACTAATAAGTGCGAGAGTTTCCCCTGCCACCAGCCTTTGCAAAATTGAAGTCAGTGTTCTGTGCTCATTGTGCATATGATGAGACATCAGAGGAGTTGATATCTCATAATGTCGTAATAGTTTTGCGCTGGTACGGGTGTCTTCGGCAAGAATCAGATCTGCTTCTTTCAATACGCTGATCGCCCTCAAAGTTATGTCCTGCAAATTCCCTATTGGTGTAGGCACGATATAGAGTTTTCCCATACTTGAAAGCTATGGCCTGACTTGTTTCCCTGTAAAATAAGAAAAAATGACACAGAGCAGTGCCACCAGGGCAAAGTGATATCCTCCATCCTGTGCATGTAAATGGGCTACCAAAGCCAGGGAGGTATTAAAAAAGAAGCCGGCATATGCCCACTCTTTCAAAAAAGCGGAAAAGTTTGCCCAAATGGCAACAAGTCCGAGGATTTTTGCAATGGCCAATGGATAAACCAGATAGGTCGGATAATGATAGCTCTCGAAAAAGCCCGCGACAGCATCGTAGTGAAAGAAGTAATTATAAATTGAAAAGAGCATAATGGCCGTGAGTATTCCTGTGCACAACCAGTACAATACCTTTTTAATGTCCATAATATGCTTGGTCAGTTGTTATCTTAGTCCGGAACCTTTAGTTTTCAGGCAAATCGCCTCTTGATAAGGTCTATGAATCGTTTTTCATATTCTTGTTGCCCGGTCCAATTATCAAACTCCGGTTTAACCAGGTTCTCGACAAAAGCCAGAGACCGCTCTTCTGAGTCTATTTCATTTAGTTGGGTAATGGCTTTATCAAAATACTCTTTATTGCCGTCGAAAAGATGCTTCACAAACGCTAGCCGGTCATTGAGTCCAACACTAAGCTCTTTCCCGGTAAGAATATCGTTTATCGATTTAGTTTTTATGTTCTTGGTATTCTCTTGATCTGCCTCGGGATTCAGAAAGTCCTTATCGCTTTTTAAAAGATCTTTTTTTGCTACAAATTCGGCAAATATCTTCTCTACTTCCTCGCTGGTAGGCATCTCAGACACCATATGCTTAATTGTATCGATCCCCGGGGTAATAATATCTTCCTCATGCGGATTGTTTTCGGGGACGGTTCTNNNNTGGCCATCATTTCAAATTTGGCGGCGAGTACATTTTTGGAAACGTCTATTTCAATATCGCTCAATTTCTCCTCGATATACTTCAATACAGCAAGCTTCTCGTACAATTCTTTGGCCGAATTGTATAATTTGGAATAATCTTCAGTTTCCTTCGATGTTATAATTTCTGTGCACAGTCTTACCAGCTCCTCCTTCAATTTTCGTTTCATCTCTTTTTATTTAGCCTTTTAGGTAAAGGTGTATCTTTATTGCTAATTTTATCAGGTGCTAACGTCATAATAGACCGAAAGCCCAAATTTCGTTTAAAATTACAAAATGTTTCTCGAAAACACTGTTAATCATAAGGAGCAATTCGGATGGATTGAAGTCATTTGCGGTTCGATGTTTTCGGGTAAAACAGAAGAATTGATAAGACGGTTGAAGCGGGCTCAGTTTGCCAGGCAGAATGTGGAGATCTTCAAACCTATTGTCGATACCCGTTATGATCACGACAATGTTGTTTCCCACGATGAAAATACCATTCGTTCTACTCCGGTGCCCTCGGCGGCCCATATTCGTCTACTGGCGGATAATTGTGATGTGGTAGGTATCGATGAGGCACAATTCTTTGATGATGAGATTGTTACTGTTTGCAATGACCTCGCCAACAGTGGAATCAGGGTTGTAGTTGCCGGATTGGACATGGATTTTAAAGGCAATCCCTTCGGACCCATGCCGGCACTCATGGCCACCGCGGAATATGTCACCAAGGTGCACGCTATCTGCACTCGAACCGGCAACCTTGCCAATTACAGTTTTAGGAAATCGAACAATGACAATCTCGTGTTTTTAGGTGAAACAGAAGAGTATGAACCCCTTAGTCGTGCGGCATTCTATAAAGCCATGCTAAAGGAAAAAGTCTATAAAATGAAGGTAGAAGCGGCAGAGGTTGTGAATTCAAAAAAGGATTCCAATGCCTAAGGCCAAAGAGACAGTGCTCGTAATAGATCTGCAGGCGCTTGAGCACAACTACCACTTCCTGAAATCTAATATAAAACCGCAGACCAAATTTTTAGCGGTGGTAAAGGCCTATGCTTATGGCAGTGATGCCATGCTCATTGCCAAAAAATTGGAAGAACTCGGTGTGGATTATTTCGCAGTAGCCTATACCAATGAAGGGATATTGCTCAGGGAAGCTGGAATAAAAACACCAATATTGGTGCTTCACCCTCAACCCTTAAACTTTCATCAAATCATAGAATACTGCCTTGAGCCGAGTATTTATGCTCCAAGGATACTCAGGGAGTTCATAAAAGTAGCTTCCGAGCAACAGCAGAAAAGCTATCCCGTTCATCTTAAATTCAACACCGGTTTAAATCGGCTTGGGTTTTGGGAAAAAGATGTGGATTATATCGCTGAACAATTGAAAGGAAGGGAGGAGCTAAGAATAGTTTCGGTTTTCTCCCACCTTGCAGCCTCTGAGGATCCTGCAGAACGAAGCTTTAGTGAGCAGCAGATCGGATCTTTTAAAAAGATATATGCCAATGTAAAGGCCAAGCTTCATGGAAAACCTTTTAGGCATATGCTTAATACTTCCGGAGTGATAAATTATCCGGAAGCCCAATTTGAAATGGTTCGCTGTGGTATTGGCCTGTATGGATATGCTAATGATCCCAAGACCGATGCTCTGCTAAAACCGGTAGCTACACTTAAATCGGTGATCTCACAGATCCATGAGATAGAACCCGATGAAACCGTTGGATACAATCGGGCTTATACTTCAGAAGGACCTCGGGTAACCGCCACCCTCCCCATTGGTCATGCAGATGGAATAGGTAGACATTACGGCAAGGAAGCAGTATCGGTTCTGGTAAATGGGAAGGAAGCCCCTATTATTGGAAACGTCTGTATGGATATGATGATGATCGACATTACCGGGATCCCTTGTCAGGAAGGCGATGAGGTTATAATTTTCGGAAAGCAACTTTCCGCAGAGCAGCAAGCGGGAAGGGCCGGCACCATTTCCTACGAACTCATTGCCGGCATCTCCCAAAGGGTAAAGCGCAAGATCTTTGGTGTTTAACATTTTGTTAAGATTTGCAAATTTTAGTATCTTCGATCCCGAATTTTTAGATAAACACTAATTAAACACTAACATTATGCTAAAAGAATTCAAGAATTTTATTATGACCGGCAATGTAATCGACTTTGCCGTTGCCGTGATCATGGCAGGTGCCATTGGCCTTGTGATCAATGGGTTTGTGAATGACATTGTAATGCCTGTTGTAGGTGAGTTTGCCGGAGGAATCGATTTTGCGAACTTAAAATACGTGCTCACCGCGGCCCAGGGGACAGCAGGTGAAGCCGGATTTATAGCCGAAAATGCAATTCGCTATGGCGCATGGATCAACACCATTGTAAACCTGATTATTGTTGGTTTTGTGATGTTTTTGCTCGTAAAAGCTTATAACAAAACCAAAAAACCGGCCGAACCAGCAGCTCCTGCAGGACCAAGTCAGGAAGACTTGCTTGCCGAAATCAGGGACCTGTTGAAAAAACAATAAGAAATTACCTCCCGGTCATGGGAGGACCGCTACACAAATAATTGATTAAAACCGCCAAAGACCATCCGGGCATTTGGCGGTTCTTTTTTTGTTTAAATATTTATAACATTTTGTTATATTTTTTTACGATGTTTAAAAATGCTTGTACCGTAATGGCTTAGGAGGTACCTTTGTTCAAATAATTCAGGATTATGAAAGTAGCAGTGGTTGGTGCCACGGGTATGGTAGGCGAGGTGATGTTGCGCGTGCTTTTAGAGCGGAACTTCCCCATAGACGAAATATTATTGGTGGCTTCACAAAGATCGGTTGGCCGGAAGATGCCATTTGGCGGCAAGGAGTATACTGTGATAAGTATGGAGCAGGCTGTAGAGCAACAGCCCGACCTGGCTATTTTTTCTGCCGGTGGCGAAACTTCATTGGAATGGGCGCCCAAATTTGTTGCTGTGGGTACTACAGTGATCGACAATAGTTCTGCCTGGCGAATGGATCCGTCGAAGAAATTGGTGGTGCCTGAGATCAACTCTGGCATACTGACCGAAACAGACAAGATCATTGCTAATCCGAATTGCTCTACGATCCAGCTTGTGATGGTGCTGGCGCCCTTGCATAAAAAATACAAAATGAAAAGGGTAATTATTTCTACCTATCAGTCTGTTTCCGGCACGGGAGTAAAGGCCGTAAAACAGTTGGAAAACGAAATGGCAGGTGTAGATGGTGAGATGGCCTATCCCTATCCGATTAACAGGAATGCATTACCTCACTGCGACGTATTTACAGACAACGGTTATACAAAGGAAGAAATGAAACTTGCCCGGGAACCGCAAAAAATCCTCGACGACAGAACTTTTTCAATCACGGCAACCGCCGTTCGGATTCCAACTTCAGGAGGCCATTCAGAGTCTGTGAATGTGGAGTTTGAAAACGACTTTGATTTAAATGACGTACGACAACTATTGCACCATACCCCTGGAGTAGTAGTTCAGGATAATCCCGATACCAATACCTATCCGATGCCTGTCTTTGCACACGAAAAAGATGAGGTGTTTGTGGGTAGGATTCGCCGCGATGAGACACAGCCGAATACCTTGAATTTATGGATAGTTGCCGACAATCTTCGCAAAGGGGCCGCAACCAATGCCATTCAGATAGCTGAATATTTGTTGACAGCAAAACTCATATAAAAGCTACTCTTTTTCAGGTGTAATTGCCCGTATCATTACGCTCCAATAATTTGCATATCTTGCCGTTTGATAATGCTAAGAACGCATTCTAACCAGACGATCCATGTTACAAGTAAAGAATATTTCATTTTCATACGATGAAGCATTTGTTCTGGATTCTGTTGATTTTGAGATCCGGCCAGGGGAACATGTGGCTGTAATGGGTGAAAGTGGATGTGGTAAGAGTACCTTGCTAAAAATTATATATGGTCTTCTCCCGCTCGAATCAGGAAAAATATATTGGAAAGGGAACGAAGCCAAGGGTCCCTTGTACAATCTGGTTCCCGGAGAACCTTTTATGAAGTATCTCTCGCAAGACTTCGATCTGATGCCCTTTACTACTGTAAAGGAGAATATTAGTCAGTATCTATCAGTATTTTATCCTGATGAACAGGAAAAAAGGACAAGAGAGCTGCTCGATCTAACCGAATTGAATGCATTTGCGGACACTAAGGTAAAAAACCTTAGTGGTGGCCAGCAACAGCGTGTAGCCCTGTGCAGAGTACTTGCTCAAAAACCCGAATTACTATTGCTTGATGAGCCTTTTAGCCATATCGATAATTTTAGGAAGAACAGTCTCCGTAGAAATCTTTTCGAATATCTAAAAAACGAAGGTATTACCTGGCTAACTGCTACGCACGACCATCACGATGTATTGCCGTTTGCCGACAGGGTTATCGTTTTAAAAAATAAGCAGCTTATCGCGGATGCACCGATCCTTTCTCTATACAAGAACCCCAGGGAATTATATATTGCCTCCCTCTTTGGTGAAGCCAACTTAATACCGATCGACGTATTGAAGTCTTATGCCAATACCACCCGTAGGATCATAGTATACGCACACGAATTTGGCATATCTGAAAATTCAGGGTTATCTGTGGTGGTTCAGACCTCTTACTATATGGGTAGTCATTATCTGATCAAAGCCCTGGCCGATAACAATGTGATATATTTTCACTCCAACAGGCCTTACGACCTGGGCAAAAATGTTTTTTTAAACATTGCCATCGAAACTATTAATCAGCGGATGATCCATTAAATCGTAAATCCTTGAATACCGGGCAAATTCTCAATGAAATTCAATTTAAGGCTGTACGCAGCGGCGGAGCAGGCGGGCAACATGTCAATAAGGTTTCAACCAAGGTAATTCTGATGTTCGATTTGATGGGGAGCAGAGCCTTTTCTAACGAGGAAAAAGAGAGGTTGCTTCAGAGGCTGGGATCCCGTCTTACAAAAAATAAACTGTTGATCGTACAGGCTGCCGATACCCGCAGCCAGATCAAAAACAGGGAGATTGCCCAGCAAAGACTCCTGGAACTCCTGGAACGTAAACTCGAAGTAGTCGCTAAACGTAAAAAGTCCAAGCCTCCTAAGAAGTCCAAAGAGAAAAGACTGAAGTTAAAACAGCGTCAGGCCGAGAAGAAAATACGCAGAAAAAAACCTGGTTTGGACTAAAACTTAAGTCCAAATCAGGCTCACCAGAAAAATAGTGATGGCCGCCGTACTTCCCAGTACAAAGGTTCCCACGCTAAAAAGGCGGTAGCCCGTCCTTACATCCATCCCACTCATTTGAGTAACAACCCAAAAGAAGCTGTCATTGGCATGCGATACTACCGAAGAACCAGCACCTAAGGCAACTACTACAAGTGCTTTGTCGAAGTCCGTTTCAAAGCCCAGAGATGGCAACATCGGAAGGATGATCGAAGCAGCTGTGATCAATGCGACTGTAGACGATCCCTGTGCCGTTTTAAGGGCCGCAGCCAGGAGAAAGGGTAGGAATATGCCCAGGTTATATTCGGTAAGTGTCGTTCCCAGGACTTCTGCGATACCTGAGTTCTGCAGAATTGCTCCAAATATTCCCCCGGCGCCGGTTATCAGAACAATCGATGCTGCGTCCTTTACAGCAGTTCCCACCCAACCCGTTGCAGATAACATCTGTTTGTCGAGCTTTTTCGGTAGCAATAGGCAGAGAAAAACACCTATCAGCAAGGCGATTACCGGTTCTCCCAGGAATTGAATGATTTCTAATAATGGATGTTCCCATCCCAGGCGATCTGGGTTTAAAACAGACTTTAGAACAATAAGTAAGATGGGGGCCAATATTGGTATGGAGGACCCAAGTGCGCCCGGTCTGTCGCTTGAGTCTACGGTCATTTGTTCTTTAATTTCATCGCTTTGATCTGGGTTGATATAAGTTTTAGCAGCATATTTTCGGGCGTAAATAATCCCGGCTGCAAGCGCTACCAGACTGATGGGGAACCCCAGCGCAATAACCAGGCCCAGGTCGGCATCGAGAATCCCTGCTGCTGCAATGGGTCCCGGAGTTGGAGGCACCAGGGTATGTGAAGCCAGCAAGCCAAGTCCCAATGCGACTGCCGATCCTGCCAGGGATATCTTTGCCTTTTTCGATAGGCTTTTATTAAGCGGATGTAAGAGTAAAAATCCACTATCGGCAAAAACAGGAATAGACACTATATACCCAATAATACCCAGGGCCGTAGGAACGCGTTTGCTCCCGATATATTTAAGGACCTTTTCCGCTATACTATATGCTCCTCCTGTATTTTCAAGGAACGCTCCGATAATCACACCGAGGAAAATGATCAACCCGATCTTACCAAGGGTATTTCCAAAGCCGTTATTGATAGATTGGATGATCTCCTGGTAGGGCATACCTACAAACAGACCATAAAGAATAGAAACAACAAATAATGCGAGAAAGGGATGTATTTTGAGCTGTGTGGTCAAAACAATGATCATCACAACCGCCAGTACTAAAAAGAGAATTTCCATGTTCTGATTTTTATTGGCAAATTAATTTCAATATTGAAGAGAACAGCTTAAATCATTTTATGGAAATTAAGCAATTATTCCTTCGGTATTCAACACAGTCTCTTCAATCTGCCCGACACCGATAAGTACTAATCCTGACGTTCAGGAAGCCCGGCGAGAGATTTGCCAACGAAACTGCCTATTGCAATGCCCATTCCTCCCAGTCTGATACCACAAAAAACATGGTCATTTAAGTGTTTCAGGATAGGTCGCTTTTGAGAGCCCACTCCCATTATCCCGCTCCACCTTCTTTCAATCTCAAAGTTTTTACCGGGTAGAATAACCTCCCTCAAAAGAAATTCCAATTTGTCTTGAATCTTATCTGTAAGTCCGAATTCGGATGTCCTCTCTCCTTCGAGGTCCATGTTCCGGCCTCCTCCGAGTAGTAATCGATTATCGATATTTCTAAAATAATAAAAGCCCTCATCCATATGGAAAGTACCCTTGATATGAAGGTGCTGCATAGGTTTAGTGATAAGGACCTGTGCCCTTGCCGGTACGATATCCTCCTCAAGGATCAGAGGGGCGAAACCATTGGTTGCGATAAAGAGCTTGTTTGTTTTAAAATCGAATTGGTCGGTCTGCAACTCCACTCCTTCAGAGAGGGCTTCAAACTTCATGAGCGATACGGAATTTAGTACGGTAATACCCTCAAGGATTGCTTTTTGCAACAGGGCATTCATCATTTTACCGGTATCTATTTGACCTTCAAGCCTGTTTACCAGATAATGATCCTTGATATTCCCAAAATCGAAGGAATTCTTCTGTTGTTCGAAGGCATTCTGGCCAAAAATCGGTTGAAGTAACCGATTGACCTCATGGTGTTTCTGTAAACAGCGCTCGTATTTTTCCGTATTAGATTTTGCAAAGATCTCGTGCCCGCCGTGTTGCTCATATTCCAAAGCTTTATCACCCAGCATTTCTCTTAGAAGGCCTATCCCTTCCCACCTCATCTTTACGAGTTCAAATACTTCTTCTTCGGTATGGTCTTTAAGGTCCGACAGTATTTCGGAAATACTACCGTAACATGCAAAACCAGCATTTTTTGTACTGGCGCCCTGTGGTAATATCCCTTTTTCGAGTACAAGAATTTTGGCATGGGGGTGCTTTTTCCGGAGGGCCAGTGCACAATTCAAACCTACGATCCCACTACCCACCACTGTATAGTCTACATTGGCAAGCCAGGTCTTATATTCCCAATAACTGAGATTCATAGGGATAAAAAACTCCGAAAAGATCGGAGTTAAAGGTTTATTCTTCAGGTGGATCCATCTCAAAATCCTCCATGAATTTGGTTGTATAATTTCCGGCGAGATAATCCGGGTGGTCCATTAATTGTCTGTGGAATGGAATAGTGGTCGCAATACCTTCGATCACAAATTCATCTAAGGCCCGCTTCATCTTGTTAATCGCTTCTTCCCTGGTCTGAGCAGAGGTGATTAACTTAGCGATCATGGAATCGTAATTAGGAGGGATAACGTAACCGCTATAAACGTGGGTGTCGAGCCTGATCCCGTGTCCTCCAGGTGTGTGAAGAGTAGTGATTCTGCCGGGTGAGGGCCTGAAATTGTTATAAGGATCTTCTGCGTTGATACGGCATTCTATAGAATGCAGTTTGGGTTCGTAATTCTTGCCGGAAATCGGCACACCTTGAGCTACCAGGATCTGCTCCCTGATCAGGTCATAGTCCACTACCTGCTCTGTGATCGGGTGTTCCACCTGAATTCTCGTATTCATTTCCATAAAATAGAATTCCCGGTGTTTATCTACCAGGAACTCAACCGTTCCCGCTCCTTCATACTTAATATACTCCGCGGCTTTGATGGCCGCCTTCCCCATGGCATCACGCAACTTATCAGTCATGAATGGTGAGGGTGTTTCCTCGGTAAGCTTTTGATGCCTTCTCTGAATGGAACAATCGCGTTCCGAAAGGTGACAGGCATCTCCGTACTGATCCCCTATAATTTGGATCTCAATATGGCGGGGTTCCTCCAGAAGTTTTTCCATGTACATACCACCATTCCCAAAAGCAGCCACAGCTTCTACAACAGCACTCTCGTATGCCTTTTCAATATCTTCCTCTTTCCAAACTGCGCGCATTCCCTTTCCTCCACCACCGGCGGTTGCTTTGATCATTACCGGATATCCCAGTTTTTTGGCTACTTTCTTCGCTTCGGCTACATCTTTAAGAATACCTTCCGATCCTGGGATGGTAGGAACACCGGCTTTCTTCATCGTCTCTTTTGCTGTAGCTTTATCGCCCATCTTATCGATGTTCTCTCCTGAGGCACCAATAAATTTTATTTCGTGTTCTGCACAAATTCTCGAAAACTTAGAGTTCTCCGATAGAAAACCATAACCAGGATGAATGGCATCGGCGTTGGTAATTTCGGCAGCAGCGATAATATTGGAAATTTTCAGGTATGATTCAGAACTCGGAGCCGGGCCGATACAAACGGCTTCATCGGCAAATCTTACATGAAGGCTTTCCTCGTCGGCTTTTGAATAGACCGCTACGGTCTTAATTCCCATCTCTTTACACGTCCTGATAATACGCAAAGCGATTTCACCCCTGTTCGCAATAAGTATTTTTTTAAACATATCGTTTTACATTTAAGAGGCCTTAACCGTTATATGAAAATGTGGTAAGGCTCAATATGGCTAGGCATTTGCTTAAGATGGGTCGATCAGATATAATGGTTGATCGAATTCTACAGGTGATGAATCCTCTACAAGTATCTTTACTATTTTTCCTGACACTTCGGATTCTATATCATTAAAAAGCTTCATCGCTTCAATAACACAAAGCACATCTCCCTGCGTAATAACATCACCCACTTCTACAAATGGAGGTTTATCAGGGGATGGTTTTCTGTAAAACGTCCCTATAATTGGGGATTTAATTGTGATATACTTTGACTCTTCTTCGCTGGCTTGGTCTGCACTAGCTGCAGCAGCTGGAGCCTCTGGAGCCGGAGCTGGCATCGCTACAGCAGGTGCCGCAACTGGTATCTGCTGAACAACATTTGTTTCGAATCCGCCCCCGGGAGGACCGGTCCGGATTGTTATCTTCAATTCCGGGGTTTCCAGTTTAACTTCACTCGCCCCGGATTTGGCCACGAATTTTATCAAGCTTTGAATCTCCTTAATATCCATAATTTATCTTTTGTTTGGTTGATACTGTTAAGGGTTATAGGCCCATTTCAAATATATAGAGCCCCAGGTAAATCCGCCTCCAAAGGCAGCAAATATGAGGTTGTCTCCTTTTTTCAATTGCTCTTCATAATCGGCCAGTAGCAAGGGTAAAGTAGCTGAGGTAGTATTGCCATACCGATGGATGTTCATCATCACCTTGCCCGAGTCTAAACCCATTCTGTTGGCGGTTGCATCGATGATCCTTTTGTTGGCCTGATGGGGAACCAGCCAGCTGACATCATCGTGGGTCAACCCGTTGCGCTCCATAATTTTGGCGGCTCCATCAGCCATGTTGTAAACCGCAAATTTAAACACCGATTTACCATCCTGAAAAACATAATGCTGTTTATTACGCACCGTTTCCTCGGAAGCTGGCAGCAAAGATCCCCCGGCTTCAATTTTTAGAAACTCTCTTCCATTGCCGTCGGAACGCAGATATTCGTCTATAAGGCCTAAACCTTTTGTATTGGGTTCAAAAAGTACGGCTCCTGCCCCATCTCCAAAAATAATACAGGTGGTTCTATCTTCGTAATCCAAAATAGACGACATTTTATCCGCTCCTATAAGCAATACTTTTTTGTATCTACCCGATTCTATATAACGTGCAGCCGCAGACATTCCGTAAAGAAAATTGGAACAGGCAGCCTGGAGATCGTATGCAAAAGCATTGGTAGCCCCAATCTGTGATGCCACATAAACTGCGGTTGAAGCCACAGGCATGTCTGGCGTAGCCGTGCCTACAAGGACCAATTCTATTTCCTTTGGATCGAGGTTTTTCTTTTTGATAAGGTCTTCGGCAGCTTTTATCGCCAAATAGGAAGTCCCTTTGTCCTTATCTTTAAGTATTCTTCTTTCCTTGATACCGGTTCGTGTAGTAATCCATTCATCGGTGGTATCCACCATAGTCTCCAATATTTCATTGGTTAACCGGTAGTCCGGAAGATAGGCACCCACAGCTGTTATAGCTGCTGTTAGTTTGCTCATGCTTTTGGCGATTTTTGGTACAGAATCCTAAAAAAACTTCCAAAAATTGGTGAAAAATAGTGAATTTTCATCAATAAATGACTTCAAAACTACTTTTTAGGACCATAGAATAAGTCATAAAAAAACTCCCGCTCTATCAAGGCGGGAGTCTTCATTTTAAAAAAATGCGTTTAGTCGGATACATCTTCCGATGTATCGATCAGGACCTGGCCCCGATAATATAATTTACCTTCGTGCCAATGAGCCCTGTGATACAGATGCAATTCTCCAGTGGATGGGTCTTTTGCCAGTGTTGGAGCTGTAGCTTTATAATGTGTTCTTCTCTTGTCACGTCTCGATTTGGAAATCTTTCTTTTTGGATGTGCCATGATGAAATTTAATTATCCGTTTTTAAATCTTTTAAAGCGTCCCATCTGGGATCGGTTTCTTCTGTATTTCTTTTTGCCTTTTTAGGCCTTAGTTCTTCGAGCTTCTCCAAAACATCCGATTGCAATGAACCGTCGAGCACTCCGGGGTGTACCCTTTTTGGAGGAACTGCTAAAACCAGCATTTCATATACGTATTGTGCAATATTAACCTGATGTTCGCCATGAGGTATGATCAGGATCTCATCATCCTCATCATTATAAAAATCCCCGAATTTGACAACTAGCTCCAATGAGGCTTTAATTTCCTGATCGAAGGGCTCGCTTGTGAGGTCGCAATCTAGATTCACAGAACCTGCTGCTGACATTTCAAACTCCAGCATTGTATTTTGCTTATCGAGCAAAACTGTCAACGCAATGGAAGCATCATTAAATTCGGCATATTCAAAAGCCTCGAAGAACGTATTGTCAATATTGTAATCAAACTCATGTTTCCCTGGTTTCAAACCCGCAAAAGGAATCGTATATTCCTGTTTCATCATCATCAGGCACACAAGTTTAAGGCGTGCAAAGATACTTTTTTTTTAGAAATACTCAATTATATTCATAAATAATATGGGGCCTAATCCAGCTGGGCAAACAGCCCTATACAATTTTTTTACTTTTTTGGTTTTTGTGATTTAAGTGGCTGGCGTGTGAGTTCTTTATGCTGTTCCCTGTTCCTGAAAATATCAATAGCCGTAAAAACAGCTTCTTTAAAGGAGCTCTCGTCGGCCACTCCCTTGCCCGCAATCTCATAGGCCGTGCCATGATCTGGTGAAGTGCGTACATGACTAAGTCCGGCAGTAAAATTTACACCCTTCCCAAACGAAAGTGTTTTAAAAGGAATAAGTCCCTGATCATGGTAAGCCGCCAGAACGGCATCGAACTGGCGATGGCTACCCGACCCAAAGAAACTGTCTGCAGCATATGGCCCGAATACCAAGATTCCTTTACGTGATAGCTCTTCAATAGCTGGTCTGAGTACTTCATCGTCTTCTTTTCCTATTACCCCATTATCTCCGCTATGAGGATTGATCCCCAACAACGCAATTTTCGGACGCCGTATACCAAAATCCATCCTCAGTGATTTATCGATTATACCAACTTTTCTGGCAACAAGCTCACCATTGATAGAGCCCGGTACATCCTTTACCGCCAGATGATCTGTCAGAAGCCCGATTTTTAGCTCAGGGGTTACCATAAACATCAGGCTTTCACCACCGAGTTCACGAGCCAGATAGTCTGTGTGGCCAGGAAAATTGAATTCTTCAGATTGTATATTGGATTTATTTATCGGTGCTGTGACAAGCACATCGATCTCCCCTTGTTTCAAAGCTTTTACCGAGGCTTTCAGGGATTTTATGGCCAGTGACCCACCCTGCTTGGTCGCCTGCCCGTATTTTAGATCTACCGTTTCTTTCCAAACACTTACAATATTTATCTTATTATCCGAACTATGCGTGGCGGACTGAATCCCATGATAATTTATTCCGATCTTCAGGTCCTGCTTTTGCTGGGAGATAAATTTATTGGAAGCAAATATGACCGGAGTACAAAACTCCAGCATCCTTGGATCCAAAAATGTTTTTAAGACCACTTCGCATCCAATCCCGTTGATATCTCCTATAGAAATACCCAACTTTATTTTTTTCTCCTCACTCATGTCGAACGCGTCTTTATTTCTACTTTTACAGGGCAAAACTACTTATTTTACTCAAACCATGTTTACGGGAATTATTGAAACTTTAGGTATTGTACAGGGGTTGGAAAAAGAAGGCGGGAATCTGCATATAAAAATTCAATCGGAAATCACCCCCGAGTTAAAAATCGATCAGAGTGTTGCCCATAATGGGGTTTGTCTTACCGTAGTGTCTAAAGACAAAATGTCTTACACCGTTACCGCTGTGGAGGAAACCCTCCAAAAAAGCAACTTAGGCAGTATGAAAACAGGAGAGGTTGTTAATCTGGAAAGAGCTATGGTACTCGGGTCGCGGTTAGACGGCCATCTGGTTCAGGGCCATGTTGACAGTACAGCCAGCTGTACCCAAATCGATGAACAGGATGGCAGTTGGTATTTCCATTTTAAATATCAACCAGTTAACGGAGGGGTAACAGTCGAAAAAGGATCCATCACCGTAGATGGCGTAAGCCTTACAGTGGTAGATTCAGGTCCGGATTCCTTCAGCGTCGCTATTATTCCTTATACCTACCAACACACCAGGTTTGGGCAATATGCTATTGGCACAGTTGTAAATCTGGAATTTGATGTGATCGGTAAATATGTTTCCCGGCTCCTGGAATTGAGGAGTTGAAGTGTCTTAAAAAAAGGATGCTAAACCTTTATAAATATCTTCCTTCTGTACATCACATAAGCCAGTAAAAGATAAAAGGCGATCACACAAAGTCCGTAAAGCAATGACGAAAGCTTGAGCGGTAACACATTTATAACAAAAATGTTTTCGAACAACCATTGATGCAGGGAAGTGCCGGGAGATACGATTTTCTCATAGAATATCTTGGTGATCCAACTAGACAGAAAGTATACGGTGATAGCATTTGCACCGGCATATCGGAATATACTACCAAATTTAAACCCTTTAACATCGGTCAGGTAATAGATAAAGGCTAAACCTATATTAGCCCAACCAGCTGTTACCAATACATAACTACTTGTCCAAATCGGTTTATTAATTGGGAATACGGTATCCCACAAATATCCGAGGACCACGAGAATTACCCCCAGGCCAACAAGGATTCTCTCTTTACCTGCCCTGGCAGAAACCAGAATTAGCCCTGTAAAAATTCCCAAGAGACTGCTCGCTATTGAAGGTATGGTGCTCAAAATACCTTCAGGATCATAGTCTTTCTTGTACATATGTGTCCCCAGGATTTTCAGATCCACAAAATTTGCCCAATTGTTAGGCGCCCGGTCAAAGGTTGGGGCCTCACCCTGGATTGGAATAAATCCCAACCAGACCCAATACCCCAATAGAATCACCAAGCATATTCCCAACAGTACGCGCCAATTGAATTTTAGAAACATGATGGCCGCAAAAAAGAAGACCAGCCCAATGCGTTGAAGTACACCCGGAAATCTTATGTTACCGAAATCCTCAAAGAACGGAAAATGAATGGTAAAGGCTCCTAAAAACAATCCAAGCCCCAGGAGTTTTAAGGTGCGGACCGTAATCTTTTTAAAGGTGGCCTTATTAAGCTCCTTATTGCGGTATGCAAATACAATAGAGGTTCCAACAATAAACAGGAAAAAAGGAAATACGAGGTCTGTAGGGGTATAGCCGTGCCAGGTTGAATGCAGCAGCGGCGCATAAACATGTTCCCATGTGCCTGGGGTATTGACCAGTATCATCAGTACGATGGTAAGCCCTCGGAAAATATCTACTGAAATAATTCTTTCCTTCATATCATTAGTAGTTAAAGTAGATCGCCTTTAATTCCATCCCAAACACGCTTTAAGAGAATTGCTGATACCACAACGGCAAAAGTAAGTCCTGTGGCAAGTGAGTAATTTCCATAGATCCAGTTTCCGGTGGCAAACATGCAACTATAAACAAAAATGCAGCCAAGCAGCATAGCAATTATTCCGGAAGGCACCGTCCATTTGCCTTCGCCTTTGGTGAGGTCTATACCCTGGTTAGAGGCTTCCTTGACAATCTTTTTCCAGCCAGGTCCGCCTGGCTGAGTTTTGTTATAAAACCGGATAAGGGTGGAAGTCTTTTCTGCAGGTGTGAGAAATGTCACGGTAATCCAGAGTACGGATGTAATGAGCACCACCAATGGAAAGCGGCTCCACAATGGGAATATCGCTGTCTCATCGAGAAAAAGCACTTGCTCGTATCTCCAGAAAAGAAGCGATATAACACCAGAAGAAAACATGGCTACGATCTCACTCCAGGCATTGATTCGCCACCAAAACCATCGGAGGATGAAGATCAATCCTGTTCCTGCACCAAACATTATTATAATGTCGAACAATTGCTTGGCATTGGTTAAGTACAAGGCGAAAATCGCGCTGGCAACCATCAGTATTACTGTGGTTATTCGTCCTACAAGCACCAGTTCCTTTTCATTGGCCTTTTTGTGAATCAATTGGCGGTAAAAGTCATTTACCACATAAGAGGAGCCCCAATTTAAATGTGTGGATATGGTAGACATATAAGCTGCCCCAAGGGAGGCCAGCACAAGCCCCAACAAGCCGCTGGGCAATTTTGTAAGCATGGCCGAATAGGCCAGGTCGTGGCCTAGTTTCCCCTCTTCAATATTGGGAAAAGCCTCTTGAATGCTAGCCACATCCGGGTAGACAACCAGGGAGGCCAACGCCACAAGAATCCATGGCCAGGGCCTTAACGCATAGTGCATTATGTTAAAGAAAAAAGTTGCGCCTATGGCATGATTCTCGTTTTTTGCAGCCAGCATCCTTTGTGCGATATACCCACCGCCACCGGGTTCACCCCCCGGATACCAGGCACTCCACCACTGTACGGCCAATGGGATAATAAGAATACCTATCAGCGCTTCCTTATCTGAAAAATCAGGTAAGATCGAAAGCTTGTCCATCACATTATTATGACTGATCAGCGCTTTTAAACCCCCCACTTCAGGAAGATTTACAAGGTAATAAGCGGCACCAACTGCCCCGATTATAGCCACGAAAAACAACACAAAATCGGTATATACCACGCCACGGAATCCGCCTACGGCACTAAAGATAACGGTAATAACCCCCCCTATGAGAACAGTTTCAACAGGACTGAGTCCTAGCATTACCTGTCCAATCTTGATCGCTGCCAGGGTAACCGCAGCCATGGCCATTATATTAAAAATGATCCCAAGGTATACAGACCGGAATCCTCTGAGAAAATGAGCCGGTTTACCTCCGTAACGCAGGTCGTAAAACTCCATATCCGTAGCTACATTAGAACGTCGCCACAGTTTGGCATATACAAAGACCGTAAGCAAGCCGGTTAGCAAAAAAGCCCACCATACCCAATTACCAGAGACGCCATTGGTACGGACAATATCGGTAACAAGATTGGGGGTGTCGGTTGAAAAAGTGGTTGCAACCATAGAGAACCCCAATAACCACCAGGGCATATTCCTCCCGGAAAGAAAGAATTCGGTTGTGTTCTTACCAGCCCTTTTAGATACTACGATCCCAATAATCAATACAATAGTGAAAAACCCAATAATAAGTGAATAATCTAGGGTGGAAAGTTGCATGGTTTGGAATTGGTTGAGGCGTAAAGATATATTTTTTTTAAAATACCTTTGATTGCCCGATACATTAAGCCCGGGCATACCTGAAGCATTGGAAATACCATTCACTTCCTGGATTTTTGCCTATACCGCATCCTTTGTTTTGGGAATCTCAAAAGCTGGGATAAAGGGTATCGCAATAGTTACCGTAACCTTAATGGCATTGGCATTCGGAGCCCGGGAATCGACCGGTTTGATTGTTCCCATGCTTCTTGTTGGTGATGTTTTTGCGGTCCTTTACTACAACAGACATGCAAGATGGCAGTATATTCTGAAATTCGCTCCCTGGATGGTTACCGGAATACTGATCGGGGTGATAATGGGAAAAGACCTGCCTGAAGCGCGTTTCAAATTCTGGATGGTTACCATAATTCTCATTAGTGTGGTGATCATGTACTGGTGGGACCTGAGAAAGTCAAAGCATGTTCCACGCCATTGGGTCTTTGCTGGATTCATGGGCATTACCGCCGGTATTGCCACTATGTTGGGCAATTTGGCAGGTGCCTTTTCCAATATCTATTTCCTGGCCATGCGTTTACCTAAAAAGGCGTTTATCGGAACGGCAGCCTGGCTCTTTTTTATCACCAATATGGTAAAATTACCGTTTCATTTCTTCGTATGGGAAACGGTTAGCCCGGAGACGCTGTTGGTTAATTTAAAGCTCCTTCCCGCTCTTTTTCTAGGGCTTTTTACAGGTGTACGACTGGTAAAAGTGATCCGTGAGAAGTTCTACCGGACACTCATTCTTATACTCACAGGCCTGGGAGCTATCCTGATATTATTTAGATGATCAGATCATCGCCCGGTCTTAGGTTCTTGTAAAAGGTTGTTTCTTCTTATATGTTAGACTTCTCCATAGCCATTCCAATGGTCCGAACCTAAAATACTTTAGCCAAATGGGACTGGCAACCAATTGGAAAATCCAAATGGCAAACACTACATAATAAAGCTCATGCCTCTCAAGTTTTCCAAAGAGTGAAAATCCTATACCTGTAAATACAAAAGCGCAAATCACGGAGTGCATAATGTAGTTAGTCAATGCCATTCTTCCCACGGCAGCAAGTGAATTCCTGAGGAATCCCAAAATATTTGATTTACAAAAGAGCATGACCAGGCCAATATGACCAAATGACATTGCTATCCGGCCAAAGGGATAAGTAATCCCGGATTCGAAAAATGATAGGATGGAAAAATTATTTTCCAGCAATATATTGGATTCGTAATAATTGATCGGGATCCCTATGCCATATCCGAACAGCATCATGATAAGATAAGACCTGGTTTTCAGCTCTGCAGTGATCACGCCCATCTTAAAAAGTGCCATCCCTAAAATCATCATGGCCAGTATATCCCAGGGATTATTATCATAATTAAAAGTAGTTTGCATCATCCGGTTTATCGGAGCAAGGAACATTACCAGGTCGAAGTATCCTTTATGCATACTCTCAGTATCTTCTGTGATCTTTACTTGCTCCGGCTTCAATTCGGCGGCAATTCCTTCCCAGGCTTCTTTACCTTCGCTGACTTCCTTTGGCAACTCCTGGCCTTCGCTATAGGTCCGGGCAGTTTCATATTGCATTTTGTATTCCTTAATCTTGTTGTATTTACCATATAGTAGGCCAGACCCGATAAGGGTCAATACCACTACCGCAATGATCAGTTTTTTGGGCTTTGTGTTTCGGAAAGGAAAAAGAAACAATCCCCATAGTCCATACGCAAATAGTATATCTCCTACCCACAGAATCAAATAGCCATGGATCAATCCGAATATCAGCAGCCAAATAGTTCGTCTGTAATATATGTCGGCCACCTCAATACCACCTCCGCGACCTATCATCCGGGAAGTCATCAGCACCATCCCCACACCAAAGAGCATCGAAAACATTGCCCTCATCGTACCCTCGAAAAACAAGTTGTTCATAAGCCATGCGTAAAGATTATACCCTTCGGCACCCCCCTGCACCGTTGGATCAACATAGGCCATAAAGACCAGTCCAAAGCCGGTTATATTCATCAACAATATTCCGAGGAGTGCAACTCCTCTTAGTACATCGAGGGAACGGATACGTTCTGAAGTAGATACCGGGCCTAAAAGCCCATTCTTATTTGCCATAGTGATTTAGTTATAGGTTGTTTTCTAATATTTTTAGTCTTTTAAAAGGCAATTTCTGTTAACAATTCTCGTCTAATTCATACTATTCGAGCAGATTATGAATCTACCCTGAAAGCTTCCCTTATTCGTAAGGAAGCTTGAATAATTTTCTTTACCTTGTATACCTCTAAAAAATGGATATATGGATTTTAATTTAGCAGAAAAACTTGCGATCGTAAAAGCTGTGGATGAGGTGATTTTGGTCGATGGGCGAGTTAAGCAGGAGGAAGTGGAATTCCTCTCCCAGCTTATGACCATTCTAAAATTCGACCGGGCGCTTGTAGAAGAAGCCAGGGCTATCACCGCGAAGGAATGTATGATGATCCTCAAGGGTATGAACAATAAGAAAAAACAGGCGCTGGCGGTCCTTTTAAATGAAATGGCAAATGCCGACGGTGAGTTCAGCAAAGACGAATATAGACTCATTTTCAATATTTTGCTCGAGGCTGGGATCGATGTAGATTCCATTGAGCGCTAGCGGCTTTTTAATGTTTTGAAGGATATTGAAGCAAATTGCTATGGCAGTTGATAAATAAACCCCGGAAAAACCGGGGTTTTATGATTCATTTACCTGCTATTCTCCTTTATAGGCCCTGGTAAGGTCGGCCGTATCGTACCATTCTGCTGAATGAACTACCTTCCCCTCCTCGTTGAAAAACAATACCGCATACCATTTCATGCGCTGTTCTTCACCCGTTTCAACCATATTGGATTTCCATAACCCATAAACACGTACATCTCCGTTAGGCTTTTGATCTTCCCCTAGACCGGCATAGTATAACCCGTTTGTGAATTCTATATCATCATAGGCTGCCATAAATCCTGTCATGGCCTCTTCCCAGGTTTCCCTGGGCAGGCTATCGCGGCCTACGCTGGGTGGCGACCAGATAAAATCATCACTGACATAAGAAAACAATTTGGTGGAGTCTTTTTCACAAAACGCCTGGAGATAAACTTTTGTGGTTTCCACATTCTTGTGAAATCTTTCGAGATTAGGGTCCACTTCAGCTACCTCATCTTTTTGAACCGGAGCGGCTTTCTCCTGGCAACTGGCAAAAAGGGTTAATACAGCAAAAAAAAGAATGAAATTCTTCATAATTATTGAGTTGATTAATATAAATTCTATAGCTCCATGGATCACTGTAGAGCCTGGCGATAATATTCTATAAATGCCTTTAATCATAATGTCCAAGGATGAAGTAATGCTTTTTCTGTCCGAAGGATGCCGATAATTTACCGGTTGAATTCAGTTTGATCTAAAAAAGCATTAAATTATTATATCCTTAATAATGAGTGTCTTATAAATGATATAGTAATTCAAAATGTTGAATCATGGGAGGAATCAAGACCTTGAATAAATGGGCGAATGCCCACAGCTATATTCCGATTGATTTGTTGCGGGTAGCCCTTGGGGTGTTTCTGATTGTTAAAGGAGTTCAATTTATGTCAGATCCCGTGGAGATGGCAGTGGTCATGGAACCATTTAAGAACTGGCCGGCAAGCTGGCTGATTATGCACTACATACCTTTCGCTCACTTTGCCGGAGGATTCTTTATTATTATTGGTCTGTTAACCCGGTGGGCGGTCATAATCCAGTTTCCGCTTCTGGCAGGGGCCATTCTCACCAATTTTTTGGGTGAAATGAACACTACTAACCTTATTTTGGGGTTGGTAACATTGCTGGTGTGCATATTCTTTCTGTTCTACGGCTCCGGAAAGCATTCTACAGATTATTACTTAGAAATGCAGAAATAAAACATTGCCCAGACATTATCAGGCCGGTAGAATTCAACATCAGGTTGTTAGTTAAGCTCAAAAAACTGCCCAGCTTTCGTTCGGGTTACTGAAGCGCTTCCAGGATATATAGATAAATAGGCATCCCCAGTGTAATGTTAAATGGGAAAGTAATTGCCAGCGCCATAGGTAAATACAGGCTGGGATTCGCTTTCGGCGCTGCCAATCTCATAGCTGCAGGGACGGCTATATAAGAAGCACTTGCCGCAAGTATGGCAAACAGAAATTGGTTTCCAATCCCGATTATAAAACTACTAGTCGCCATAGCCACAAGACATCCATTGATAAGGGGTATTACGATGGCAAACAAGAAAGCAAAGCGACCCTTATTTAGAAAATCCTTGAGTTTTTTTCCGCTGGTAATACCCATATCGAGAAGAAAGACGGCCAAAAATCCTTTAAATATATCTGTTGTAAATGGTTCAATTCCACGTGCCTGGTGCTCGCTGGCCAGAAATCCGATCAGAAGGCTTCCCAGGATCAGCAATACGCTGCCATTTGTAAGGGCGTGCTTGCAAACTCCGTTGATCTTAAAGCTCTTTTCTCCTTTAGAAAAGAACGACATCATGAGAACACCGACAATAATTGAGGGGGCTTCCATAAGCGCCATTACGGCAACCATATGGCCTCCAAAGGGAATCTGTTCGATCTCTAAATAGGACACCGCTGTGACAAAGGTGACTGCACTAACTGAGCCATATGCCGCTGCTATAGCCCCTGAGTTTTCAATGCTAAATTTCCTTTTCAGGATGAAGAAGGTATAGAGCGGTACGATTAGTGCCAGAAATATCCCGAATAACAATGCCCAAAGTATATCCAGGTTCAGGTCGCTATGTGCCAATTCCTGACCTCCTTTAAACCCGATGGAGAAAAGGAGATAGAGCGAAATAAATTTTGAGGAATTCTGAGGGATCTCCAGGTCGCTTTTCAATCGCACTGCCAGAATACCCAGAAAGAAAAATAGAAGCGCCGGATTGGTAAGATTATCTACCAGTAGATGTAAGTCCATAATCCTGTTTAGATCCTTCGCTTTCTTTTGCGGACGGATGCTCAATAAGTTTTATATGAATAGAACTGTCAATTTCGACCCATTTGCCCATTTTTCTGCTCCTTACAACCAGATCCAGAATTCGATTTTTGGATTTTTGAAGCTCATCAATGCGCAGAATAGAATGATCTCGAGTAGGATCGTCCAAACTCATATTCATCGATTTAATGGTGTGGTAGCGTATTTTATCGTTGAGGAGAGAGATAAGGACATCCGCAGCATCGATGGCATTAAATTGACCTTCTACCAATTGTATATTTTCCGTTTCAAGAGTCAAATCTGAAAAGTTATATTAGTCTTTACCTCTGATTCTTTTTATAGTTGCTGATTTTCGAAAGTCTGTTCAGACAAGGCATGAAAGGAGAGGGCGATCAGGAAAATCGTCTTTATATACGAACAGATATAGTCCGCTTTGTTGAAATTGATATTAAACTTCCGGGAATTACCGGTCTTTACCGTGTAAAGGAAATATCTAGGTTCCCTTTGATTTTAACCAAAGAACCATCTTCTCTGGCAGTTTTCATGTACTCTTTGAACCTGATCTTCTCCGCTTCGAGTTCTTCAATCCTGCTATTCGGAAAAGAAGCATTGGCGTTGATGTCTCCCTCCCACATAGAAAGACGTTGTATTTTGTGAAAGTTGATCTTTTGATCGAGTAGTGCATTGACAATGTCACATGCTTCAGAAGGGGTGAATTCTCCATCTACTAAACGGATTTTTTGATCCATGTTGACGGCGGTTGATGTTTTTTGAGTTTCCATTTTTAAATGATTTACGTTAATATCTTCTCTCCTGTGCAATCTGTCCCGTAAACTCTGGAAACAGACTTATTTTTATTTAAGTCAAAGTTCCGTTTAATATTTCATATATTTTTATTTATATTTATTATCCTATACATAAAATTTATTTATGCATTATACATTACACCAGCTACAGGTATTTCTCACTATCGCCGAGCATAAAAGCATAACCAAGGCTGCTGAAGCTATGCATCTTACTCAACCAGCGGTATCTATACAGTTAAAAAATCTACAGCAACAATTTGCTATACCACTTACCGAGGTGGTTGGTCGCAAGCTTTATATTACCGACTTCGGAAGGGAAATTGAACAGGCGGCCGAAAAGATACTAAATGAGGTTCATGCGATAAACTATAGGTCTTTGTCTTATCGGGGTTTGTTAGCTGGGCGGCTGAATATTTCTGTAGTGTCTACCGGAAAATATGTTATGCCATATTTCCTTTCTGATTTTATGACCCAACATCCTGGAATAGAATTATCCATGGATGTGACCAATAAGACCTATGTAGTAGAAAACCTAGCACGTAATGAATTGGATTTTGCTATGGTCTCGGTGCTACCAAAAAACCTGGAGATCGATACCGTATCATTGATGGAAAACAAGCTATACTTTGTGGCAAGCACCCGGCTCGATATGGACAAAAAAAACTATGAAAAAAAATTGCTCAAGGAGTTTCCGCTTATCTATCGTGAAAGTGGTTCGGCTACCAGAAACGCCATGGAGGCCTACATCTCCCATAAACGCCTATCTGTACGTAAGAAATTGGAGCTCACTTCCAACGAGGCGGTGAAACAAGCCGTAGTAGCCGGTCTGGGATGTTCTATCATGCCTTTGATCGGGATTAAAAATGAGCTCAGGAGTGGGGAACTACACATCATTCCAATGAAGGGTTTACCTATTAGTACCCGATGGCGCTTAGTATGGCTAAAAGCAAAAAAACTGTCCCCTGTGGCAAAGGCATTTCTGGAATTCATTGCACAAAAAAAGGAAGAAATAATCCACGAGAATTTCGACTGGATCTCAGAATACTAAATGCCTGAGATCCAAGTTTGAAATATGAACAAAAACTATAGCCATTAAATAACCACACCAACCCAAGTTGATTTCCGAAGAGACTATACCTTATTGGTTGGTGTGAAAGAACAACACATTAAACACTTACTAATTCAAACTCTAAATTCTTGTCAGATCCTTTTTAATTCTCCGCTTGCCAGCGCTTTATTAAAGGAAGCTGTCACTGAGGGTAATAGCTTAAAGAACTTACGGCCATCTGCCCTTTCCAATACCACAAATTTGCTGCCTTCGCTGTCCGGGTATTGTTCTTTGACCACTACTTTGGTTCCCCGGAAATTGGTCCAGTTTCCAACACCTCCCCTTTTCATAATAAAGTTCAATTTTGGGAAATGAACGTGATCAAAACCGTTCCCATCCTGAGAACTCATTAATAAAACTTCCCCAACCTGGGGTTCTTCCATGTTTTGCGCTTGCAACGCAGTGCAAGCCATCAGTGCGATAAGCGATAAAACAATATTTCTCATATCAATAAATCAATTGGTTTCCACATCATCAAATCCTGGTTCCGTATGCTCCGATTCGGATTCCAGGTCATTTATAACAACATCGACTACCGGTATCAGGGTGGCTTTGATAGTGGGAAACATATTGTAAAAGTTACGCCGGTCCTCTAATCTTAAGGTAACATGACGTTGACCTTCATTGCCCATGACCATGTTTTCTATCAGCAATCTGCCTCCGTTAAATACAAGATGTTGCCCCAGGCCTTCCTTATCGTACTGACCAGCAAGAATCACTGTCCCATCTTTCACCGGTACGTCGAACAACAAGCCAGAAGAGCCGTGCAGGGTCTCCATCCGCTGATTCTCATCGATTTTCATGTGGAACAGCTGTTGTGCCTCGGCAGAGAGAACCGAAAAACCAAAGACCGCTATGGCGGATAACAATTGTATCCGGCTTAAATGTTTCATAATGCTTAGCAAAAATAGTATTAATTTAATTTTAGCAAGCAATACTTTAGTTAAATATAAGTTAAACTATTATGTTATGATA
>CAMYIE010000006.1 GCA_947258405.1 uncultured Eudoraea sp.
CCATTATAATTGCAGGGATCAATAAGGTAAATGTCTCATTCAAAGGGTAATTATAAGGTCCTAAACAGAGAACTACTCCCAAAGGCCCCCTTCGTATGTGGGCATAAACCCCCGCATTTTTTTGGAATTTTGCTGAATTCCGATCCAGTTGTTTATAATCTTCAATAGTATCATAAATATAGTCGACGGTCCGATCGAATTCTTTTTCAGAATCAGCATGTGATTTACCAATTTCCCACATGAGTAATTTAACCACCTCCGCTCTCTTGGTCTCCATAATGCGGACGAAATTCTCCATGCATTCAATCCGGTCCTTCACCTTCATGGTTGGCCAGGCACCCTGACCCTGATCATAAGCCTTTACAGCAGCATTGAGAGCTGTTAATGCTTCTTCTTCAGCCATATCGGGTACCGAACCCAATAGTGTTGGCGCATATAGCTCTGTACTTGAAATTGTGGAATAAACTTCTGATGTCTTTCCTTCCCAGCTAAGCAACTCACCGTTCACCAAATAATTACAATGGTGTATCGGTTCTACTATTCTCAATGCTTCCGGGATATTCTTTGTTACAATACTTTCCATTTATTGCAATTTAATGACCTTTGATTTAGAAATACTTACACGATCGGTTTCATAGCTGTCATGGACTCCCTAAGTCTATTTCCAACAACTTCGATCGGATGATTTCTAAGGGCTTTATTTACAGCTATCAACTGTGCATTGTCAACACCATTATCCTCACCTTGCCCATAGTGCTTACCAATTACATCGGTGTCTATGTTCTTCATAAAGTAGGTCAATAGCGGTTTGCATGCATGATCGAACAGATAACATCCATATTCTGCCGTATCTGAAATAACCCTGTTCATTTCAAAGAGTTTCTTTCTGGCAATGGTATTGGCAATTAAGGGGGTTTCATGTAAAGATTCGTAATAGGCCGATTCACCGATGATTCCGGAATCGGTCATCGCCTCATAGGCCAACTCAACACCTGCCCTCACTAAAGCAACCATCAAAACTCCATTGTCGTAAAACGCCTGCTCTGTAATTTCCACATCCCCTGCTGCTGTTTTTTCAAAAGCAGTTTCTGCTGTAGCAGCGCGCCAGTTTAGAAGGTTTTTATCATCATTAGCCCAATCCTCCATCATCGTTTTGGAAAAATGACCGCTCATGATGTCATCCATATGTTTTTGAAACAACGGCCGCATGATCCCCTTTAACTCCTCTGATAATTCGAACGCCTTTATTTTTGCTGGATTAGAGAGACGGTCCATCATATTGGTAATCCCACCATATTTCAAGCCTTCGGTCACGGTCTCCCATCCGTACTGGATAAGCCTGGAAGCATAACCAGGATCGATATCTTTCTCAATCATCTTGTCGAAACAGAGGATAGAACCGGTCTGTAGTAACCCACATAATATGGTCTGTTCGCCCATGAGATCCGATTTAACTTCCGCTACAAAAGAAGATTCCAATACACCGGCCCGATGACCGCCGGTAGCGACAGCATAGGCCTTAGCCTGCTCAAGGCCTTTCCCCTCAGGGTCATTGTCCGGATGTACGGCGATAAGTGTTGGTACTCCAAAACCTCTTTTGTATTCCTCTCTTACTTCTGATCCGGGGCATTTGGGTGCAACCATAATAACAGTGATGTCTTTTCGGATCTGCATACCCTCTTCCACAATATTAAATCCATGTGAGTATGAAAGAGTGGCACCTTTTTTCATCAGAGGCATAACGGTGCTGATTACATTGGTGTGCTGCTTATCAGGTGTCAGATTAACTACAAGATCGGCTTTTGGAACTAACTCATCGTAGGTTCCTACAGCAAAGCCGTTCCCGGTAGCATTTTTATAAGACTGACGTTGTTCCTTTATGGCCGCCTCTCTCAAAGTATAAGAAATATCGAGTCCTGAGTCGCGCATGTTCAGGCCTTGATTGAGTCCCTGAGCACCGCATCCGACGATAACGATCTTTTTCCCTTTTAAGGCAGAAACGCCATCTGCAAATTCTGTAGCTGCCATAAACCGGCATTTCCCTAATTGCTTTAATTGATCGCGCAATGACAGGGTATTAAAATAGTTAGACATGAATGTTCTCGTTTATTTTAGGTTTGATAAAATTCGTTAAGCATAGAAGTAATTGGCATTTCGGCCTTGGTAACCGAGATCCGCCCCGATCTTACAAACTGCATAATACCAAAAGGTTCCAGGTTATCATGCATTTCGTCAATCTCATGTTTACGACCGGTTTTAGCCAGGACAAAGTACTCACGCGATACCGTTACGATCTTAGATTTACTTTCGGCTATAATATTTTGGATCTGCGGTTCGTCGAACAATAGATGAGAAGCGATCTTGAACATAGCAGATTGCTGATAGATGGTCTCCTCATCAGTATGATAAAATGCTTTGATAACATCTATTTGCTTTTCGATCTGCCCTACAATCTTCTGTGTCCATGTTTCGGTAGTGTTGACCACTATGGTAAATTTTGAAACATGCTCGATCTCGGATTTAGATACGTTTAAACTCTCTATATTAATATGCCTTTTTAGAAAAATATCTGATATCCTGTTAAGCAAACCAATATTGTTCTCCGTATATACCGATATGGTAAACCATCTTTTTTCCATTTGTATTTATTTAAGTCTGATATCTGAGACGGATGCCCCTGAAGGGATCATTGGAAATACATTATCTTCCTTCTCTACCTTAACTTCCAGGAAGTAAGGCTTATCTGAGGCGATCATTTGAGAGACCGCATCCGCAAGGTCTTCGCGCTTATTCACACTTCTCGCTTCTATGTGATAGCCTTCTGCGATTTTTACAAAGTCGGGGTTAGTCATTACTGTCGAGGCATAGCGCTTGTCAAAAAAGAGTTCCTGCCATTGACGTACCATACCAAGGTGCTCATTGTTAAGCACTACAATTTTTACAGCTGTATTGTTTTGATAAATGGTGGCGAGTTCCTGGATTGTCATCTGATAGCCCCCATCCCCTATTATAGCTACTACTTCTCTTTGTTCCGCTCCCATTTTTGCACCAATGGCAGCCGGTAGCGCAAAGCCCATTGTACCTAAGCCTCCTGAAGTTATGTTGCTTTTAGACTGTTTGAACCTGGCATAGCGGCAAGTGATCATCTGGTGCTGACCAACATCGGTCACAATAACCGCGTCGTTATTAGTCGCATTGTTTATCTCTTTTATAACCTCTCCCATGGTTAACCCATCTTTGGTTGGGTGAAGGTCGTTTTTAATCACAGTTTTAAACTCTTCTTCGTATTTCTCGGCAAATTTGGCCAACCAGTCTTCATGACTATTGCTATCGATCATCGGCAGCAGTAATTCTAATGATTCTCTGGCATCACCAAGTACCGCCACATCCGCCTTAACATTCTTATTGATCTCTGCCGGATCTATTTCAAAGTGTATGATCTTAGCTTGTTTGGCATAGGTATCCAGATTACCGGTTACGCGATCATCGAATCGCATACCTATCGCAATCAGTAAGTCGCATTCATTGGTAAGTACATTAGGTCCGTAGTTACCATGCATTCCAACCATTCCTACATTTAGCGGATGATCTGTAGCGAGAGCTGAAAGTCCCAGTATTGTCCAAGCCGCCGGGATCCCGGTTTTCTCAACAAGCTCCTTTAATTGTTCTTCTGCTTGCCCAAGAATAACCCCCTGACCAAATACGATATAAGGTTTTTTAGCATTATTGATCAATGCGGCTGCCTGTTCTAATTTCTTAGTATCCGGTTTTGGGCGCGGATTATAACTTCGAACCCCAGTGCAATGCTTGTACTCGAAATCCAATTCTTCGAATTGTGCATTCTTAGTGATATCGATCAACACTGGCCCTGGTCGTCCGGATTTTGCGATAAAAAAGGCTTTAGCCATTATTTCAGGTATTTCAGAAGCCTTGGTAATTTGAAAATTCCATTTTGTCACGGGCATGGAAATCCCTATAATATCGGTTTCCTGAAATGCATCGGACCCCAAAAGATGCCTTGGTACCTGACCGGTAATACAAACCATCGGAGTAGAATCGATTTGTGCGTCTGCCAGGCCTGTGACAAGGTTAGTTGCACCTGGACCCGATGTTGCCATCGCTACTCCCACTCTACCTGAAACCCGTGCGTACCCCTGTGCAGCATGGGTAGCTCCTTGCTCGTGACGTGTTAGAATATGCTGGAGCTTATCCTGGAATTTGTATAGTTCGTCATACACCGGCATAATAGCTCCGCCAGGATAGCCATAGATCAGGTCTACCCCTTCTGCCAGCAGGCAATGAATAATAGCTTCTGCTCCGGTAATCTTTAAAGCGGCTTTTTGATTTTTCTTCTTTGTGGTCTCCTTAAGTGTTTCCATTTGATATACTTATGGGATTCAATAAACGGTTCTGGTCGATCTTTCAAATTTCATCGGTTACGCAACCTTCGGATGCGGAAGACACTGTTTTAGCATATTTATACAAGCTTCCTCTGCTTACCTTTAATGCTGGTTGTTTCCACAAGGCACGCCTGTGTGTTATCTCTTCGATGGTGAGATCCGCATTTATAATGTTTTGCTCCGCGTTGATAGTAATTATGTCTCCATCTTTCAACAAGGCGATAAGCCCTCCTTCCTGAGCTTCCGGAGCAACATGCCCCACTACGAAACCATGTGTGCCGCCTGAAAATCTCCCGTCGGTAATAAGTGCCACCTCTTTTCCGAGTCCGGCACCCATAATGGCTGCTGTAGGCTTAAGCATTTCAGGCATCCCCGGACCTCCTTTGGGGCCTTCATAACGTATCACCACAACATCTCCTTTGCTAACCTGACCATCACCTATACCCCTATTTGCTTCAAATTCATCATTAAATACTTTAGCAGGTCCGGTAAAGTGTAATCCTTCTTTTCCTGTAATTTTTGCTACCGCTCCTTCTTCGGCAAGATTACCATAAAGAATACGGATATGACCTGTTGGCTTAATTGGTTGGTCTAAAGGCATAATTACCTTCTGACCCTCACTCAATCCGGATACTTCAGATAGGTTCTCTGCTACAGTTTTACCTGTTACCGTAAGGCAGTCTCCATGAAGCATTCCATTATCCAACATGAATTTCATGACCGCAGGTGTTCCCCCAATCCTGTGTATATCTTCCATCAGAAATTTGCCACTGGGTTTAAGATCGGCAAGGAAAGGAGTATTGTTACTGACTTCCTGGAAATCTTTTAAGGTAAGTTCAATACCAGCAGCTCTTGCGATGGCAAGAAAATGTAGCACTGCATTGGTAGATCCTCCCATTACCGTAATAAGACGCAAGGCATTTTCAAGAGATTTTTTGTTGATAATATTGCTGGGCTTAATGTCTTTCTCTATCAGCAAGCGCAAGGCTTTGCCACTATTTATACAATCCTGCTTCTTTTCTGTCCCTGTCGCCGGATTGGACGAATTATATGGCAAGGCCATACCCAGGGCTTCTATTGCCGAGGCCATGGTATTGGCGGTATACATTCCACCACAAGCCCCCGCCCCTGGGCATGCATTTTGTATAACCGACTTATATTCTTCCTGGTTTATAGTACCTGCTACCTTTTCTCCCCAGGCTTCGAAAGCAGAAACCACATCTAACTTTTTATCCCCCAGACAACCTGACGCTATAGTACCACCATAGACTAATACCGAGGGCCTGTTGAGCCTGATCATCGCCATCAGCGCACCAGGCATATTCTTATCGCAACCTACCACACTTACCAGTCCATCATAGTTCATGGCCTGCACTACCGTTTCCATTGAGTCCGCTATGATATCTCGTGAAGGAAGAGAATAACGCATGCCATAGGTGCCCATAGAAATACCATCACTAACGCCTATAGTATTAAACACCAGGCCTACAAGATCTTCCTCCTGGATCCCCTGCTTAACATATTGCGCCAAGTCATTCAGATGCATATTACAAGGGTTTCCCTCATAACCAGTGCTTCCTATGCCGATAAATGGTTTTGCAAGGTCCTCTTCCGTAAGGCCAAGGGCGTATAACATGGCCTGTGCCGCGGGCTGGGTGGGATCCTGGGTTACATTCTTACTGTACTTGTTTAGTTCCAAATTCTATCTCATTGTATTAACCGATTTTCAAAGATATACCTTTCGTACAGCATGTTTTTTTAACAAAACCTCTTAGTTTAAACTCAATAAATCAATTATCTATTTATTGACCTGATAATCAATATTTTAAATAGTTATTTCATATCATATTCAATACTTGTTACCACAATATGGTAAGCCTTTAAAATAACAACGTTTGTAGTTATTCGTGGGTGGAAAATTGTAATTTTTTGAAATTCTGGATCAGACCTGTTTGAAGAATATTTTATCGCCGAATTTTTTTTGGGCCAATACTGAAATAGAGCTTTCTTTAAGTTGCAATACTCTGGGATAACCTCCTGTGGTCTGGCCATCGCGCATCAGAATAATTAACTTCCCTGATGGGGTAAGCTGAACAGTGCCGGGAAGGTTGGCTGAAGTAATCATAGAAATACGATGTGCACTGATCTTTTCCTGTAATTGATATGCCATCCTGTTATAATCTTTTGCTATTGTAAAGGCTGAATCAAATATTTTTACTTTGCTTTCAGCATCCAGGGCCGAAAACTCCGGGCCCGGAAAAACATCCAGATGCTTTTGTTTTAAATGGGAGTTGGTTTTTATAGAGGAGATTTTTGGATGGAAATCGCTGTGTGGACTATACGGGATCTCATCACCCGATTTTATTCTGCTTCGCTCCGTTAAGGGCTTAAAATAGGACCGACTTCCCAATATCTCAGCGGATTGAATGCCTCCTTTGATGGCCAAATAGGTTCGGAAACCATTTTTGAGTTTCCCAAATGAAAGCACATCACCGGAATCTATCTGTCTTACCTCATTATTTATCAATAACTCCTTATTGACATATGCTGGCATTTCTGCCCCACCCAAAGCAATAAATGTGGGTTCTTCGAATTGAAGCGTTGGCCCCGTCATAGTGATCTCCAGGATAGCATCCCCCGAATTGTTTTCAAGCAATGAATTCACCATTTGGGCAGATTTAATATCCAAATACCCACTGCTAGGAACCCCTTTATCTCTCAACCCTTTGCGGCCTGCGTCTTGTATGGTGGTAAAAAAGCCCGGTTCTAATACCTTAAACATCTACTATGCTGTGTTCTATTTTGTAAATACCAACTTGTGTTTCAATCTTATAAAGATCGTAGGCAGCTCTTGTTATTGGATAGAATTTAATGCGATCCCCTACAGAGACAAAGCAGGGTTTATCCTCCCCTACGCTGAATATCGGGATAGGACAGTTTCCAATTATATTCCAACCTCCGGGTGATTCCTGTGGGTAAATCCCAGTCTGTTGTCCAGCCAGGCCTACTGAACCCTTGGGGACATGAAGTCTGGGTGATTCTTTTCTCGGAATTTTGAGCTCATCGGACAATCCGCCGAGGTACATAAAACCCGGCAGGAAACCTATTCCGTAGACAGTGTATACAGGTTTGGTATGAATCTCAATGATCTGGTCGATGCTCAGTTCCAGGGTGCTGGCAACCGTTTCCTGGTCGATACCAAATTCGAGATCATAGCAAACGGGCAGCTTCCAGAGTTGACGCTTTACCGGGACCAAACTCTTTACACCATTATACCAGCCTTTTAATTGTTCTATAAGCTGATCTGTATCCTTGATTTTTTTGCTGCAGATTAAAGTGAGTGAATTGTATGCCGGGACTAATTCCCATAAAGAAGCATCGAGTTGGTCTGATCTTAGATGTTCTGCAAAGGCCAGAATATCATATAAGATGCTTTCAGACACCTCGGCCGGCCATTCAATAAGGATGGCTTTCTCTCCGAAGAGTTTTAGAGAAATGGGATATTTACTCACCGTTCAATACTAATCCGCTGCCTGGGTAATTCCTCAGCAAGATACATCAATATTTGTAATGCTGAAGAGGTATCGCCATGAATGCAGTATGTATTTGCCTTTATATTGACCATTTGTCCTTGAAGTGTTTTCACCTCACCTCTATGAACCATTCGCACCACGTGTTCCAGTACCGATTCAGGAGATGTGATCAGAGCACCGGCTTCAGACCTTGAGACCAGGCTAAGGTCTTTGTTGTAGTTACGGTCTGCAAACGCTTCATAGGAAACCGCTATATCATGACGAGTGGCTGCCATTGCCAGGGCGGAATTACCAGGAGCATATAGCTTTACCCCATTGATAAAAGGCTTAATCGCCTGGATAAAGTTTTCGGCAAGTTTCGAATCTTTTATCATATCATTATAGAGAGCACCATGGGCTTTAATATGATGTAATTCAGCTTGTTTTTGATCCAATATCATCCTGAAATCGGAAAGTTGACCCCTGATACTTTGCAATAGATCGCCGGGAGAAAGTTTTATGCTAATCCTTCCAAAATTCTTTCTGTCCGGATATGATGGATGGGCACCAATACGGACACCATGTTTTTGTGCCAGTGAAATACTCATCGACATCGATTCCTCATCTCCGGCATGTCCTCCACATGCAATACTACATGAAGAAATCAGTGGCAGGAGTTGAGACTCGTTCCCCATACCTTCTCCTACATCGCAATTAATATCGATACTAAACTTCTTCATATCAACTTGTAAACACACCAAAAATACTCTTAATACCCAAAAGAAATACGAGGCCTATGATCACTAATGACACAATATTTTGCCAAAATGAATTTTTATTGGACCCCATAAGCTCTTTTCTGTTTATCAACCAAAGCAATATCATGGCGATTAATGGCAGTAAGAGTCCATTGGCCACCTGGGCAAACTGGATGATCTCAATCGGCCTGATTTGTAAACTCAATGACCCTGCGCCAATCAACAGAACTATTATCCAAACCAACCTGAACCTGAAATCCTTCATATTCGCATGCCATCCAAAGCAATTATTAACCACATACGCTGCCGCTAATGGTGCTGTGATGGCCGAGGTAATTCCTGCCGCAAACAAACCAATACCCATAAAAAGTGTTGCAGCATTGCCGTATAGGGGTTCCAGGCTTTTGGCCATATCCAATGCATTTGAGATCTCTTCTTTGGGGATAGCTGTGGCTGCAATTATTACGGCCATAGAAACAAATCCTCCCAGCATTACCGAGAACAACGTGTCTTTCTTAGCTTTTGAAAGATCGGATAAGGAAGTCCATTTTTCTCGTACCAAAGAGGCATGAAGAAAGAGATTATAGGGCACAACTGTAGTCCCGATCAGCGCTATAATCGTAAAAATACTACCCGTTGGAATCTCTGGTGTAAACAGGCCTTTTAATATACCTGTAATAGAGGCCCTGGTTAAAATGGCCGTAATTATAAAGGAAAGGCTCATCAGTCCTACAAGGGCGACAAATGTTTTTTCCAAAATTTTGTATGATCCGATATATAATAAAACAAAAGCAAGAAAACCTATCACCCATGGATAATACTTAAGTCCGCCACTACCGAACAGAGCTTCTAAACCAAGGGTGGCACCGCTTATGTTGCCTGCTTCATAGGCTGTATTACCAATTACTATTGCTGAGAGGATTATACCAAGAACAAAAGTCCGGACCAGCTGATTGGGAATTTCCTCCTTTAAAAGAGAAGTAAGTCCTTTTTGTGTAACAATCCCCAAACGGGCAGCCATTTCCTGTAAAACCGCGGTAGCCACAGCAGAGAGAAGCATGGCCCATAGGAGCGCATAGCCAAATTTCACCCCGGCTACCGTACAAACAGTTATAGTGCCAGGGCCAATGAATGCCGCAGCGACCAAAATTCCTGGTCCTATATTTTTAAACAAGTTCTTAATACCCACAATACTATTGAGTCGGGTAAATATAAAATCTTTTAGGACTTAAAACCGAGAAGTTGAAAAAGTGTTCTACGGACAAAATTTTAACATAAATCATGTATTTCATCTAAAAATTTGCATTTCATCTAAAATAGGGGTGCTGTACGTCGATATCGCATAATAATCGTTTAATCGTCTGGTTATAATTAATCCAAATCAAAAACTTACCTACTTCAATGACTTGTTTGGAATGTAATAAGGAACTCAGCTATATGGATCATCGATCATCGATGGATCATCTGGGTGTTGAGCTTTGCAATAAACACAAAAAGCGAATAGATAAACTGGTCAGGGCAAAAAATACTCCTGTGGCTGCTATTCAATTGTATTATGGTCTCAAGTCGGCAGGGGAAAGTCCTATGCTCGAATGGTGGGATGGCAACAAGCATGTGGATCTGGCTTTTTCAAGGGTAAAGCTCAATATTGAAATAGACGACCGATATGAGAAATTAACCGATGAGCAGGCTCTTGAGCATTTACAAAAAACGATGCAGTCGTTTGGAAATGGATTTACCACGATTAAAATCCCCAATACGCTAATAAAATATCATTTAAAGGAGACCATACAGAATATATTGGGAATTATGGAAGGTTTGAGGGCGAATGTAAAACTGATCTAAGAAGAAAATTCAAAAATTCTGAATGATGGATGCAAATACGTATTACACAGACCAATCGTACAAGGTGAGTAAGCTTATTATATTTCTTCTCACTTTCGCGGCACTTACTATAGTTATAAATATTCAACCAGAGATATCACGGTATCTTTTTGGATTGCCTATTATCGCATCAGGATTATTGGGAATATTTGGTGCCTATGTCCTATACAAAGGCAGAAATGAGCCTACAAATGAAAAAAAGCTGGTGGCCCTGGTGGTACACTCGGCCATGGTTATTCTTATTCTCACCATTCTTATTTCAAATACCTTATATAAGCTCTGAAGCAAGTTTGCCGATTAACAGATCTGGTAAATAGTTTCCCCCAGCTTTTTAAATCCAGGGCTGCCTATTTTTAATTACCGTCGATTACCCAATACTTTTATGATTCTTCGTATCTTTTTTCATAATCTTTAGAAAATGAAAAACATAGATCGAAGAAAATGGCTTAAAACCGTTGGTATGTCTGGTGGTTTTGCCTTGCTTGGAGGATTGGAAAGTCTGGCCTTCTCCCCTAATTTAAATCACAGGAGCAACCTTTCTCCTATTTCTTTAAACGCAAATGAAAATCCTTATGGTCCCTCTGCAAATGTAAGAGAAGTGCTTTCAGCTTCTTTTGATTTGGCTTGTCGTTACCCTTTTCGTACACTTTCGGGGGTTGTTAAAATTATCGCCGAAAAGGAAGGTGTTAGTAAAGACCATATTGTGATTACCGGCGGATCCACGGAGGGTCTTAAAGCCTGCGGTTTGTTATATGGGGGGCAGGATTCGGAGATCATTGCGGCCGACCCTACCTTTCAGGCCTTATTGCGATATTCGGAAAATTTCGATACCATAGTGCATAGGGTTCCCTTAAATGAACGTATGGAGCACGATCTGGAGGCAATAAGCAGGAAGATAAATGATAAGACCAGCCTCATCTTTATTTGTAACCCAAATAATCCTACAGGTACCTTACTACCTGCCGATGCAATGAGAGATTTTTGTCTTTCATACGAGAAAGATACGGTGATTTTTAGCGATGAAGCTTATTACGATTTTATCACCGAAGCCAATTACCCCTCCATGGTAGACCTGGTTAAAGAGGATAGGAATATTATCGTTTCGAGGACTTTTTCCAAAGTATATGGTCTTGCAGGCATGCGTATCGGATATCTAGTTGCGAGACCAGACACGGCTCGTGAACTTAAGAAGGTTGTTATGGCCAATACCAATATTCTTGCATTGGAAGCGGCCAAAGCAGCAATGGAGGATAATGAATTTTACAAGTTCAGCATCGCTAAGAACCATCAGGCCAAAACAGCGATATACAATACATTGGAAAAATTGAAAATTCCGTTTATCCCTTCCCATACAAACTTTGTCTTTTTTAAGTCGGGCATGTCGATTTATAATTTGATACCCGCTATGGAAGAGAAAGGAGTTCTCATCGGCCGGCCCTTCCCTCCTCTTACGGATTGGGCCAGGATTAGTACGGGTACGGAAAAGGAAATGAAACTGTTTTCCGATGCTTTAAAAGCAGTACTAGGCTGATTTCGTCTTTTTATACCAATTGAATAGGATGTTTTTTCCAAGATGAGAATGAATCTCAAAACACAGGCCACTGAAAAATAGATTTGAAAAATACCTGGGTGAATTTGTCTATGGCGGTATCGATGGATGCGTAACAACCTTTGCAGTTGTGGCGGGATCGGTTGGTGCCGGACTGGACAGTGCGATTATCATTGTCCTTGGTTTTGCCAATCTCCTTGCAGACGGATTTGCCATGTCAGTTGGGGCTTACTTATCCAGCAAGTCCAATAAGGATAATTATCAAAAGTACCGGCAGATTGAATACCAGGAGATAAAAGACACACCAGAGGATGAGCGGGAAGAAGTAAGACAGATCTATAGGGCTAAAGGCTTTAGCGGAGATCTTCTGGAACAGGTGGTACAGGTAATTACAAGTGATAAAGATCGGTGGGTTAACGATATGATGCGGGAGGAACTGGAAATGTTCGACGAAGACAAATCGCCTATTGCCATTGGTGCGGTGACTTATATCTCTTTTATTTTTATCGGGCTGATACCATTGATCATCTATGTGGTTGATCTTTTTTACCCTTTAAATGAGAATCTGTTTTTAATCTCTTCTATACTTACAGCTTTAGGCTTTCTGATCATTGGGTTATTTAAGGCGCATGTAAACCATACCTTCTATTGGAAGGGAATGCTTGAAACACTACTGCTCGGTGGTATAGCGGCAGTGGTAGCTTATTATGTGGGTGACTTGTTGCAAAGCCTGGTTACAATGCATTAAATGAATATTAATAAATTGTAGGAAAATACTTTATAATATATTAGGAATAATGTATTCTGATAGGCTTTTGTAGGTAAAATATGTCATTTTATCGATAACACAGGTCCCAAAACGATTAAATTTCAATTATTAAATATTTAAGTGTTGATTTGAGCAACAGTTTACAGTTGACTGTTAAAGCCCCATCATATGAACAAAAAAACTACGATTTCCTACATGCTGTACGCTTTCTGTACGTTCTGCATACTTTGGGCAGTTTACATTATGCTTTTTCGCATCTGATCTTTTCAGCTGCTCGAGCGAAAGCATTTTAATGGTTCTTACGGAAATCATGTAAGACCCTGTATTTTCAATCAATTTTCTCAACACTTCTTTACCAATTCAATAGTTTTCATAGTCCGATTCTATGATAGTGATCAACGCAAAGTCTTCAATTAATACTTGGTCGATTGGTTAAATATGCCTTTGTATTCTTTTAATTTATATCATTCAAACGACCAGAACAGCAGGTTTAATAGTTAATCCCCGCATAGTAGCCTAATTTGATGGCAGTATTCTGGGTGTCTTTATAATTGAACTAGGCTGGATTAATTTCACATCTGTTGTGATGTATGTAAATTAAAAAAGACAACCCTGAGGATTGTCTTTTTATAGTTTTGATGCTACTGTAGAATTATAATTCTACCACTGCAGCTTTCGGGGCATTTTTCTTTACAGAGGAAATACCGTTTTCCATTGCAGAATTGCTGGAATACATCTGACTGGTTCCGATCACCTGGCCATTGGTGGATTTCAAATTGAATCGTGGTTTTCCATTCGACGCGGTGGTGCGTTCAAAACAGTTGTCGTTAGAACAGTTCTTCTGAACAGAAGCAATTCCATTTTCGCAGGCGCTCTTAGAATTATAACCTTCGCTGCTTAGAACTACCTGCCCATTGCTCGCTTTTAAATTGAATCGAAACTTGCCGGCTTTGTCTTTTTTAATTTCAAATTTACCCATGGTACTTTTTTGTTACGTTTAAATTTAATGGTATGTGTTTAATTTCCCGATAAATATAAAAATTAAAAGCGTGTATTCCTCGATTTTCAAGGTCATTTTCCACGATCTTTTCAACAACAATAAAATATGAGAAGCTCGAAAGCTTTTATTTCTCTAATGCTGATTTCCTTTCACTTGCAAAAAAATTCATAATTGATATAAGCGGTTGCTCATAATATTCAATTCAAAAATCCTATATCGCTTTCATTAAGTTGATTAAAAATTTGAGAAAGCTTTTAGTTAGTTGAGGTAAATTAAATATTAATTACTAACTTAACTAACATAAAACTAGACAGTTGGCAGCCCAAACCTCCTATGGGCACAGCAACATCCCCTCTTTTGGTTTTAATTAGGAAATTTTTAGACATGAGACTTTCCAAAATTATATCAGAGCTTAATAGAAGAAACGTCTTCAAAGCAACCCTGGCCTATCTGGCCGTCGCCTGGCTTGTTATTCAAATCGCTTCCATAATACTGCCTGCCTTTGATGCCCCGGATTACGCCATTAAGATATTGATCTATTTACTTTCCGGAGGCCTTTTCTTTTGGGTCGTTTTTTCATGGATCTATGACCTTACTCCGGAGGGTCTTAAAAAGACGGGAGATGCCCCTGTAGATATTGAAATCAACAGGCTGAACAACCGCCGACTAAACACTGTAATCGTCAGTGCCTTATTCCTTGCTGTTTTTCTGCTGGTAATAGCCAGTTTTTGGGCCGGATCACAATGGAATGAAGGGGTGTTTTCATCTGAAACCAAAAGGGTCGCCATTTTACCATTTGTAGAGAAAGCGAATGGTGGTAGCCAAGAATATTTCAGATCTGGACTTACTGAAGGACTTATAGATGAGCTTTCCAAGGTAGATCAGTTGAAAGTTCTTAGTTTATCCTCCTCAAGTTTACTGGCAGCAGGGTTTAGTCCCACAAATATGCTAATGGTCAATGAAGTTAAATTGGTAGACTATTTTATCAGTGGCGCATTTGAGCGATACGAAAATAGTCTGGCTGTAACATTAAGGATCAACGAAGCCATGGATGCCAATCCAATATGGCAGAAAAGCTATAATGGCGATCTTTCCGAAATCAGACAGTTATGGGCCAGAGCCGCAAGAGACCTGGCCAGTCATCTAGGGGTTGAAGTGCAGCAGGAAGACCTTGCACTTTGGGCAAACCTCAGGTCGATTAGACCTGAAACTTATGAATTATACCTGAAAGGAAAGCATTATTTAAACAAATCCACTTACGAGGATTGGAATAGAGGACTTGTCTATCTACAAGAGGCTATCGATCAGAACCCGGGCGATCCATATGCCTATGCCGGAATGGCAGAGGGATATATTACCATTGGTCATAGTCTTATGCCGCCTTCCGATGTTTTTTATAAAGCCGAGGCTGCCGCCAAACGGGCTATTCAATTAGATTCATTAAATGCTGAAGGCTGGGCTGCACTGGCCCATTATCACACTTATTTCGGGTGGGATTGGCAACTCGCTGAATATGCGTTTAAGAAGGCCGATGAGCTGAATCCGAATATGGCATACAATCACTACCATCGGGCCTGGTACCTGGCCCTTTTCGGGCGAATGAATGAGGCTATTGAAGAGCACAAACGAGCTCAGGAAATCGACCCCTTTACACCTCTGCACTCAGCATGGCTTGGGATATTGTATAGCTGGGTTGGTTTATATGAAGAGGGAATGGCAGAAGCCGATAAGGCATTGCAATCACAAAAAAACTATGCCCTGAGTATTTTTGTGAAAGGGACTATTTTAATGGAAAAAGGAGAGACGGAAGCCGGACTGAAATATCTTAAAAAAGCTGCAGAGATTAACTCTGGATGGAAATACATGGGCTATGGCAGAGCTTTGCTACAGGCAGGACATCTTGAGGAAGGCAGTAAAATCATCGAAGAATTGGAAAGTATGGAAACCACTCCTTTCGGATCCTTATGTTTGGCCTATATGTATGTGGAACTAAAAAAATACGACAGGGCTTTCGAATGTTTAGACAAAGCCAAAGGCCATGCCTTCTATCCCTGGATAAGAGTAATGATGACGGACGAAGGCTTTAAAAAAGATCCAAGATACCTGGAATTAATTCACGAAATGAACCTGCCTGATCCCGCACCCCTGAACTTCGACCCCGATCTTCTTTAAACTGAGTCTAATTATTCGCTGTAAAATCCTAATTAATATCTGTACTTAATCTATTGGGATATTGAAAATGACAGTGGTATTCTATACGATGGCTCGAGAATCATGCTCGCACAGCCAACAGAGCCTTTAGTCTTTGTAAATAGCTCGGCTGCAGGCAACTAAAATTGAGGAATAGCCGTTGCAATACCGCTATACACCGGTTTTGCACTGGACCGATCGAAGGTGCTTTTAACTATTTCGTAGAGATCTGGGATAACGGTTCTTGCAAGCCTGGAATTACTATTTAATAGTACACAAATCCCCAGGTCGGCCTCAGGATAGACAGCGATTTCATTTCTATAGTTGTTTACACTTCCGCCGTGATGCCAGATGGTTTGTTCCTGGGTGGTGTCGTCCTCTAAAAATTTATGGACCCTCCACCCAAGGGCGTAATGAGACGATAAGTGTCCGGGCCATCGCTGGTAGTATTTACTACGACCCTTGATTTCAACTTTTGGACTGAATGCCTCTTTTATGGCCAACTCGCTCATTATTTCCGGGTTATTACCTAAAATGAAACGCATCCATTTGGCCATATCAAGGGCGGTGGCATTTATTCCACCTGCTGCCACGGCATTGTAATAACTGTTGGTAAGCCGCCTGGCATTCCAGCCTTTTCGTCTTTTTATATGGGGTAAGGCTACATTATTGGCTTTTGCTAAGTTTTCATAATCCATTATGATGGAGCACATTTCCAGTGGGTTAAAAAACCTGTTTTCCAGTAATGTAGTGATATCATGCCCCGTAACTTTACGCATCATTTCTTCGGAGAGGGCAAACAAAGCATTCTGATAACTATATAAGGTCCCGGGAGCACTAACAGGTTTTACATCCTTGAAACGATTTGCGATGTCGGTTAAAGGCAAACCGGCCTCAACCAGATTAGTATAACTGTGATAGGGCGCACCCGATGAGTGTGATAAAATAGTGGAAAGAGTAATTTTATCTGTGTTATTTTCGTCTCCTAGCCGAAATTGGGGAATATAATCGCTGACTTTGTCTTCCCATCGTATTTTGCCTTCATTTTTTAAACTGGCCGCTAATATCCCTGTAAATCCTTTGGAGAGGGATCCGAGTCTGAAGAGTGTCTGACTGTTAACTAGGTCATTTTCATTTATATTTCTTTTACCGAACCCATCTGAAAAAACCACCGAATCGCCACTTACGATGCTCACCCCGGCACCAACGATCTCTCCCGCTGCAATGGCCTTATCGAAATAGTTTTTTAAAGCATTTTTTAATTTTTGCTGTTGCCATTCATATTGTTTGGCTGCAGATTGATCTGCAAAGCTTCGACTTGACTTATGAGCAGCGTCTTTTCGAAATGATCTGGTTTCTGAAAAAGAGATACCAAACGTGATAGCAAGAGCCAGAACCACCACCGCTATAATGCTGATAATGGCAAAGATCTTAAAACGCCGAAAGGCTAACACTCGCTTTAGGTTAAGTCGGAACAAGATAAAAATGGGTTTAGACACTAAAATAACCGATAAAGTACATATTTATTATGTTTTCCGTCTCTTTTTAACATCGCCTTCCCATTCTGGTCGTGCTCTAATATTTTAGGCTCCGGCTAATAGAATGTATATTGAATGAGCAGGATAGTCAAGCTGGCAGAGGAAAGGTGATAAGCACGAATTAAGATAAAATAAAAACGTTTGCGGCGGCGTTAAGGTATTGATACAAAACCAACCCTAAATCTTATACCATGAATACTTCAGTTATTTACCGCTTTTTTGTCGTATTGCTTACCGTCTTTTGTACACTACATACTTATGGGCAAAAAAAGGCAAAACTGACTGCTGAAGAAAAAGAAAAAATCAAAAATTCTAAAGTCCTGGTAGTAAGGTATGAAGCCCCTCCTCTCTCATTTATGACACCAAAAGATGCGGCAGGAGCCGGTTTGATCGCTAGCGCTACGAAATCTGACGTTGTCGAAAACAGAGAGCGTTTCAGATATTATCCCTCGGCAAGATTACAAAAGAAAGTCGACAGTCTCTTCCGGGCAGAAGACTTAATCACGGAGGTGGAGATAAAAGATGACGCCTATGAGTTTATGATGCCTGCAAAACTCAAAGACCTGGACCGTCATAAAGATGTTGATGCGGACTATATTATGGAGATCATTGTACCATTAATGGGCTGGCGGGCTACTTATGGGGTAACCAAATGGAGGACATACCATTTAAACCTCGGTGTTGAGGTGAGGATTATACGTAAAAGCGATATGGCGATGGTATGGAAAAACAATGTGGGGTATGGCGGTTATAATGACAAAAACATGAGATTTCACATTACAGAACTCGAAGAAGGAGGTAAAGAATTAATAGATTCTAAACTTAATGTGATGGTCCTTGAGAGCAGCAGAAAACTGGTTGAAGACTATGTGAAGGCCAAAAAATAATGTACCTATAAGTCGTCGTGAGTGTCACGCTGTTTAATTGAGGAAGTATCAAGGATGAACTTGTAAATGCGAAGTCCGAAGCGTGAGATATTATGGGGTACGAGGAGACAGGGACCAAGTACAGACTACTTTCGTTTTGCAAATGATGTGGTGGATATTCTGGCGATTAGTTTGATAGGGATTCCTATGATGATCACCTCAATTCGCGAATTGCCCTTACCTTAAATTTCCGGTGTTCTACATTTTTATTGTAATGATATGATGTATTACCATCTTTAAATCTTATTAATCTGGCCTGGTATTCATCATAAGCAGTTGCACTCCAATACAGTTCATCGGTAAATTCCCCAATATTGGCTGCGCCCCGTCCTATAGTCTGGTACATGAGGTATAATTCATCGAATGATGGTAATCTCCATCCTTCCCCCCATTGCTCGTGAATTTTGACAGCATCTTGCCATGGCATAGGGCCGGCGTCTTCAAGATGTGCAATCTTACCCGTATTGTTAGCAGGATCAATTGTAAAAATAATTCCCCCGTCGTAGATGTCACCAACTCCTAATTTAGTGGAAGTCGTTGCCTTATTTGAAGATTCGATACTCGTTTTTTTCAAATCATTCGGATCCTCTAATTCGGCTTCTTCAATTATTGGCAGTGCGGGTTGCTGTGCTTCGGGAGGCGAATTAAATTTTGAAATAGCCCATATTGCTGCCACAAAAAGTAATATTGCCAGTGATCCCCTGAGTATTAATTTTTTTAAGCTACTACCTTTTCCCACTTGTGTTCCTGCAGCTTTCATCTGGGCTTTGGTTGCAAGTTTTCTTTGCCTTTCTCCTTCTGCAAGACGTTTGGCCTCCATTTCTTCATTATGTATTTTCTCGCGTCCTGCTCTTTGATTCGTTGCCGTACCTAATTTTTCTACATGCCTTACTTCTTCCCCTGTAATTTTTTCAATTTCTTCTTTTTTCTTGCCTTTTTTCTTCTCCTCCGCTTTTTTAGTAGCTGATACTTCTGCTTTTTCTCTGATTCTTTTTTCGTTCTCGGCTATTCTTCTCACCATAGCTTCCTCCCATAATCTATCCTCTTCGGCTCTTTTTTTGGCCGATGCTTCTGCTTCTTCCCTTATTCTTTTTGCTACCGCGGCCCTTCTTTTGGTTTCGGCCTCCTCCGCGGCTTCAGACACTTCCCCTGCAACGCTATCTGCTTCTCCTTTTTCTGTATTACTGACCTCTATTTGGTCTTCATTTTGATCTTTGGCCACTTCCTTTTCTCTTTCATTTTTAAATTCCTCCTGATCCATATTTTCTACAATTGGTGTATTTCTCTTCCGACTCATTTACTTAGCAAAATCATAATATATTCTAGAGTCCCGGCATGTTGGTCTAATACGCTTAGAATAGGCTTTCTATCTTATCTAAGATAGAAAATAATAACATCAATACATAATGTCATCCGGCTAATCCCAGTTCTTAACTGGCTGTCAATGTGTTGTGTATGAATGAACTACCTCCAAGCACCCTTCCCTGTCCAAACTCCTGAATTAGATTGCTTCTTCGATATCAGGATTATTTTAAGTATTCGTCTGGTAGAAAAATTCTGTAAATTGGAGGGTAATATTGCCATCATAGAATTCAGTTGATAATATTAAAAACAGACATATAAATTATGACAGCCATTAGTTATAGCTGCGGGCTTTGTGACAAACCATTATTAGGAATCACCATTGGTGATAAATTTGACGAGATAGTAAACCGGTTCCCGGACAATGAAGCACTGGTTGTACCTCATCAGAATAAGAGATTTACATATTCCCAGCTAAAAGTGCAGGTGGATGAATGTGCAAAAGCTCTTTTGGCCCTTGGGATTAAGAAAAGAGACCGAGTAGGCATCTGGAGCTCAAATCGTTATGAGTGGACTGTTTTACAGTTTGCCACTGCTAAAGTGGGTGCTATTTTGGTCAATATAAACCCTTCATATCGCATCCACGAACTGGAATATGCCTTAAATCAGGCCGGTTGCAGAATGTTGGTCATCGCCGATAAATTCAAATCCTCTAATTATGAAAAGATGATTATGGAATTGGCTCCTGAACTGGCCTTTTCGGATATTGGTAAACTACATGCCTCTATCTTACCGGTACTGACAACGGTTGTTTCGTTGTCTGGTAATCCTCCGAAGGGAATATTATCATGGTCTGCCTTTATGGGCAAATCAGAATTATGTTCCACTAATATGCTGGAAAAAAGGCAAAAGGAACTAGACTTTGACGATCCGATAAACATTCAATATACCAGTGGCACCACCGGATTTCCCAAAGGTGCAACATTGAGCCATCATAATATTCTGAACAACGCCTATTTTGTAGCGAGCACTATGGAATTAACGGAAAAAGATCGTGTTGTAATACCCGTACCCTTATATCATTGTTTCGGCATGGTTCTCGGGAACCTGGGGTGCATGACACATGGAGCTACAACGATCTATCCGAGTGAAGGCTTCGAACCACTTGCTGTCTTAAAAGCAGTGGAAAGAGAAAAAGCAACGGCTTTATATGGGGTGCCAACGATGTTTATCGCTGAACTAGAACATCCCGAATTCGATGATTTTGACTTGAGCAGCCTGCGGACCGGAATTATGGCGGGTTCTCCATGCCCTGTAGAAGTGATGAAAAAAGTGCACTCGCTGATGCACATGAGCGACGTTCAGATAGCTTATGGAATGACTGAAATTAGTCCTGTATGCACCCAAACCAAAATGGGAACACCACTTGAAAAACAGATAAGTACCGTTGGCCAGGTCCATCCCCATCTGGAGGTAAAGATTATTGATCATGAAACCGGACAGGTGGTTCCTCTAGGTACCACAGGGGAACTTTGCGCCAGAGGGTACAGTTTGATGCTGGGGTATTGGGATAATGAAAAACAAACCAAAATTGCCATTGATTCCGCCCGATGGATACATACCGAGGATCTTGCCACAATGGATGAGGAAGGGTATATTAATATCGTAGGGCGTATTAAGGATATGATTATCAGAGGAGGTGAAAATATATATCCGAAAGAAATTGAGGAATTCCTGTTCGATCATCCCAAAGTTAGCGATGTAAAGATAATTGGTGTTCCGGATGCTAAATATGGAGAGGCGGTAATGGCCTGGGTCAAATTAATAGAGGGTGAAAAGGCCAGTGCCCAAGAGTTGACAGATTTCTGTAAAGGCAAGATCGCACATTTTAAGGTACCGAAGTATTTTAAATTTACCGATCATTTTCCAATGACGATTACCGGGAAGATCAGAAAGGTGGAAATGCGTCAGATGAGTATTAAGGAATTGAACTTAGACAGTGTATCGGACATAGAAATTGCATAATCAACCCCGAAGTTCCTGCTAGCTTCTAACCCTTGGTCTCCCAGGCGTCCTAATATGCATAACTCCATACCCACCATATGTGTGGAGAATATCTTCTTTGCACTGCGCAAGCAGGGAGCCTATTGATCAGTAAATTGCCACCTTAAAGACCATATTTTAGAATTGGCTTCCATCGACAGAGCATCCCTTAATTATCGTAGAATTAGCTGTTTATATCGTTGGTAATATCCTTTATATAAATGCGTAGGTGAAATATATTGTAAGTAAAATCGTTCTAGATTCTTAACACCAATATAAAAAACAAATAATTATGTTTAAGAAATGTATTTTAGGAATTTCCATTGTAGCTGCTATGGCATTAGGTTTTAGCAGTTGCTCCGACGACGATGGCGATGATAGAATTTGTGAAAGCTGTGATCTGCAGGGCCAAAATGTAGAGATATGCGATAATGGAGACGGAACCTATACCATTTCAGCTGCCGGTCAATCCGAAACGATCACGGAAGAAGAGCTTGAAGGGGTCACACCAGAAGAGTATATTGATTTGATCTGCAGTTTCGATGATTTTATTCTTTAAGTTATTAAGTAACTAAATATCAGAATTTAGCCCAACCTCGACCAGGTTGGGTTTTTTTATTTAATCCCCTACCAACTTTAGCTTAATCCTCTTTCCTTGGTAGAATTCTTTTCAGGGATAACAAAATTCCTATAGGTAAGATTAAAAGGCTCTATAAGTGATAAGTGCTATTTCTGTGACTCTGTCCCATACCTGTGATTGTCAATTAAATAATTCACTAACTTGGGCTGATACATGTTTTCTAAGAAATACATGGAAGCACTAACCAATTCTTTTCATGATAGGCTTTTTCCGTAAAATACGTAAGCAACTAGCCGACACTAATAAACCCTTAAAATATTTTCGATATGCTTTGGGCGAGATCGTTCTGGTGGTCATCGGTATTTTGATAGCCCTCTCTATCAATAACTGGAATCAAAACAGGATAGCCCTTGAGGAAGAAAGGAGATGGTATACTAAAATGATAGGGGATCTTAAAATTGCTCTTGAAAACATCGAGTTTGAATCTGATAGGTTTCAAGGCTACCAAATTATTCACAGGCATATCTATGATGAAACCAAAGGAAGAGCCTCTTATGATCCTGAAGTTAAATACCAGGCCATACGCTGGAATCCCGAATATATAGCTGTAATAACAGAAAATCATGGGGGTGATATATCTAAATTCATAAATGAGCGGGTAAGAGAGGAATTGAATGAGTATATAAAAGAAGAAAGATTAGCCATAAAGGCCTACAGCGACTTTAACCGAATAAAACTGGAAATTGTACGGCCCTTTGCGGATAAACACGGATTTATGGATTCTGAAATTGTCTTTGACCAGGTGGCATTGAATTGGAAAAATGTCCGTGAGAAAGAAGTTAATATTATAGACCATGAAAAACTAAAGGCTCAGTATGACTCTGAAGAATTTGATCAAATACTCTCCACCTTATGGATTCAATGCGGTTATGTAATATATCGGCTTGAAGTTCAGAAAGAACAGATTTATAAGCTGAAACAGGTTCTGGAAGAGGAATTGATCAATTAAACCAGCGCGGTTTGATATCAAAGAAGCAAGAGATCCATCTACCCCAACCACCCTTCTCTATCCAGGCTCCCCTGCTAGCGTGAGCGTTACGTTCGTGACCTGTGGAAGGACGAAATACGAAGTGCGAGATTATAATTATTGGTTTTGTTTGACCTTGTTTTTCCGGACAGTTTTAATTGATGCTACTACTATCGCCAAAAGTACGTACGCATCTCGTTTTAACAATTTGATTTCTTTTCCCTCATACTTCCAACTTCCTACCTCCAACTTCGACTAGCCTAACCTCCCTTCCTGATTTAGTATCCGGTATTTAATTGCTAAACTAATGTGATGTCTTATTTTTCCAATAATACACTTTGCACCTGGGATCAGGTTTTGTTGATCTTTTCGTTTGCTTCCCGAAGCCGGTTCGACATTTTTTCCAGCAACCTGTAGGCCAGGGAAGAGTCGCGCTTTATAGACTTAAAGAAATTTCGCTTGTCAATAGTAAGTATCCTGACCTCCCCGGCGGCCCGGACGGTACATGACCGCACATCGTCCTCAAAAAGGCCCATTTCTCCGAAAAAGTCCGACTCGCTCAGTTCCGCTACCTTGGTCTCCCTTTCAGGCGTTTCATGGATCACATCCACCATGCCTTCCTGGATCACATAAAGGCAGCTACCCTTTTCTCCCTGTTTAATAATGATCTCTTTGTCCTTATAGAGTTTGCCGAGCTTCTTGCTTTTCATGAGTGTGGCGATTATTTATTGATAAGTTCGATGTTAAGGTGCTTCTGATGAGTCCAAAAAGAAGACCAGGATGAAGGAAGCGCCTAAAGATATTTCTGTAACCCGCACTGCCTGTGAAAGTATCCCAAAGGGCAGAACTCATCCTTAGAGTCGAATGCTCTTTTGCTTGTTCTTTTCCAACCTGGTAGAGCAACCCTCTTTTTAATACAGCAGATTTCTGAATGATTCTTGTGACCCGGAAGATCCATTTTCCAACCCAGTTGTCGCTGTCCAGGTCCCTGCATATAGGTTTATAATATTTTTCAAAGTGCCTTTTGCTTATCCCTTCAAAAACTGCAGGACTCGCTGCAGCTTTTGCCGTTATGAAAGCGGCACCGATCCCATTCTTGTACAATTTGGAAGAGGCCGAGTCGCCGATCAGCACCACCCGATCTGCATAAGCATTATTGCCTTGTTTTATATTGATATAGGGATAGCACTGACATGGAAGAGCTCTTTTTACCGGAAAATCTTCGGGGAAACAAGACCTTACCTGATGGGAGTTGATAAAATTCTGTACGATATCTTTATCTATGTCTTTGCCCAATAATACGAGGGTTATATAATTGTATTTGGGTATTAGTGCTCCGAAGGTAATTTGTGGAAGATCCAACAGGAAAACATGCATGGAACTTCCCAGGCTTCTCACAATATCCCCGGGCTTCATTATAAATTCGCTGATGTAAGCGCGGGTAACTTCTGGCAACGAATAGGAAGGACAAATACCTTTAAAAAGTTCTAATGCATTGATGTTGAGCCCAACAGCTCCAATTACCAAATCATATTTTCGCATATCTGACTTTGAACACCCCACCATCACCCCGTTCTCCGTCCTTTCCAGGAGGGTTACTTTTTCAGGGATTAGCTTCGCGCCCTTCTCCTGGCAAAGACCCAGCAAGTAATTGTCAAACCCCTTCAGACTCTTGTCTAAGCAGCCTCTCGGCCCAGATCCCCTAAAAACGGCCGCAATACGATGTTCATCAGTCGGGGCATGGATGCTCCTTTTCCCCTGCTCGGTATGCATAGTATAGGTGTTGATCCCGCGTTGTATAATCTCTGAAGGGATCACCAAACCATCTGCAGCCAATTCCTGAACCAGGGATTCAGATACAATGCCCCCGCAGTGATTGCACCCTGAAGAACCTATCTTTGTGAAATCTTTAGCTTCAAAAATATCGAGTTCAAGGTCAAGGCCGAATCTTCTGGCGTACTCCAGGGCATAGTAGCTAAAAAAACTTCCGGCAGGACCGCCCCCAATGACCGCAATGCGGGAGCCGTCTGTCAATTCCATCCCCTTCGTATTTTTAAAAGACATAATAGTTACTTCTGGAAATGACTTGAAAGAGTCGATGATGAGGCATGTTAAATATGGAATATGCGCCCGCAACCCAAACGCATTCAAGCCCGTAGGATAAAAATAGGTCCTTATATTCCAAGATAGTATGATATATATCATCCATAAGTGTCTATTACTTCCCCAGCTAACGCAAGCATCACGCTCGTGACGTGAGGAAGGACGAAATACGAAATACGAAGTACGAAATACGAAGTACGAGATTATAATTATTGGTTTTGTTTGACCTTGTTTTTCCGGGCAGTTTTAATTGATGCCACTACGATCGCCAAAAGTTCATTTGCCTCTTGCTTCAAATTTTTGATTTCTTTTCTACCCGGGTCAAGGACCTCTTGAAATAATTCTAACCAATAAATGGATTCGTCTGCTTCTTCTTCTACAATTTTAAGTTTATTTATAAAATCTGCTGATGACCTAGCCCGTTGGGAGGCTCTATAATTGGCTCCTACTGAACTTGAACATCTTATTAGCTGTCTGGCCCATGCATCAAATTCTCGTGATTTGGGAATATTTTTGCATAACTTCCAACACTCAACTGCAAATCTTTTAGTTCTAAATTTCAAATCTCGCATTGATCTTTTATAATTTCTTTTCTAAATATTGTCACCAAAAATTTTACTTCGTACTTCGTACTTCCCCGCTGGCGCGAGCGTCACGCTCGTGACATTACAGCTAGCAGCAATTTGATCTTTCAAAGGTCCATCATACCTAAGTGCATTCCTTTATTATCGATTTTGAGAATAGTTTCATCATCTGCATAATTTCTCGCACTGCTGTATTTCCATTCAACCGGGTTCGTTACGAATCCTTGTTCTACAGGATTATTATGTATATAATCAATCTTTTGCTTTAAAACTTTATCGCTCCACAATTCTATCGGTTTATTGTGATGCTGCCAAAACTGTCTTTTTTTCACATTACTATTTTTACTGCCAGCACGTTCCATCATCAATAGCAACCATTCTTTTCTACTTTCTTGCAGATTTTCTTGTATAGCTTTTATAATTTTTCTTGCCGTAAACCCTTTAAAATCCCTTAATAATCCAGATGGATCTTCATTATCTGATCGAAAGATCATATGAATATGACTAGGCATAAAACAATAGGCAAATACCTCCATGCCCTTTTCTGCGCGACAATATGTAATACTTTCCTCTAAAATTGAAAAATACTCTTGCCTGGTAAATACATCAATCCAATAAACTGTTGCCAAACTCACGAAATAGGCTGCAGTTGGATTTTTGAATTTATATTTTCTACTCATAATTGATTGTCTTTTAATGAATTACTTTGTGAGTGATATAGGCACGAGCATGATGCTCGCGCCAGCATATGGGCACGAGCATGATGCTTACGCCAGCACATGATAATGCGTGCCAATTGAACTTGAACATCTTATTAGCTGTCTGGCCCATGCATCAAATTCACGTGAATTTGGGATGTTTTTGCATAACTTCCAGCAGTCAATTGCAAATCTTTTAGTGCTTATTTTCAGAACTTGCATCTTTCTATTTTATTTCCGGTTCTAATTGTCGCAACAGAAAATGGCACATCGTACTTCGTACTTCCCACCTCGCACCTCAACTAACCTAACCAACCTTCCCTATCCAAACTCCTGTACTGAATGGCTTCAGCAATATGATGATCTGCTACTTCATTCGTCTTCTCCAAATCCGCTATCGTACGTGCCAATTTTAGAATACGATCATAAGCCCTGGCAGTTAAGTGAAGTCGATCCATAGCACTTTTTAGAAGTTTCAGTGATGCGCTGTCAAGTATGCAAAACTCTCGTATTTGTTTGGTGTTCATTTGTGCGTTGTAATGGATATTTTCAAAATGACTAAAACGGAAGGTTTGCAATTCTCTGGCTGCCAAAACTCTGCGCCTAATTTCCAGACTTTGCTCCCCTTTGCGCTTGTCTGAAAGCTTTTCAAAGGGAACCGGGGTCACCTCGATATGCATATCGATCCTGTCGAGTAATGGGCCGGATATCCTGCTGAGATAGCGTTGCATTTCGGCAGGGGTAGATGATAGTGGCGCATCAGGATTCCTGAAATAACCACTGGGGCTTGGATTCATACTGGCTACCAGCATAAAACTGCAGGGATAGGTGATGGTGAATTTTGCCCTGGAGATGGTTACTTCCCTGTCTTCCAGAGGCTGTCTCATTACCTCCAACACACTGCGTTTAAATTCCGGTAGTTCATCCAGGAAAAGCACGCCATTATGCGAAAGTGAGATCTCCCCGGGCTGGGGATAGGTCCCCCCCCCTACTAAGGCAACGTCAGAAATAGTATGATGCGGACTCCTGAAAGGGCGTTCATGCATCAGACCATGCTGCTTTAATTTCCCAACCACCGAATGTATTTTTGTGGTTTCCAATGCCTCCCTGACGGTCATAGGCGGCAGGATTGTTGGTAATCGTTTAGCGAGCATAGTTTTACCCGAACCAGGCGGACCGATCAGTAAGATATTATGCCCGCCGGCAGCAGCTATTTCCATACAGCGCTTCACACTTTCCTGGCCTTTGACATCACTAAAATCGTGTGTAGAAACCACCGCCTCAGTCTGGGAACGATCTGCAAAACCTGATGTGAAGGGTGTAATACTGTTGTGTTGCTTTAAATGATCGATCACCTCGGTAATATTTGAAACACCGTACACATCCAGATCACCTACGATTGCGGCTTCTTCAGCATTAGCCATAGGTAGTATAAATCCTTTATACCCATCCTCCTTTGCTTTAATAGCAATAGGAAGCGCCCCTCGTATTGGTTGCAGGCTGCCATCGAGTGATAATTCACCCATGATCAGGAATTCTTCAAGTTTAGGTGCAAGTATCTGACCGGAAGCCGAAAGTATTCCCATTGCCAGAGGGAGGTCATAAGCAGCACCTTCCTTGCGCAGGTCTGCAGGGGCCATGTTGATGGTGATTTTCTTGCCCGGAATTCTGAAACCATTGTTTTTCAGGGCTGCTGCAATCCTGAAGTTGCTCTCCTTAATAGCATTGTCGGGCAGGCCCACCAGATGATAGCCAATACCCCGGTCAATATTGACTTCTATTGTAATAGTAGTGGCCTCAATCCCAAATACCGCTCCACCATAAACCTTTGATAACATAATACGCCATGTTCATCAACACTAAGATAAGAAAGAAATGATTCATATAGAATATTATCTATAATATATGCGATTTAAATCTATATATGAAGTAATTAATTATGAGGTTTAAAGCATCAATTATAGAAACTAGTCTTGCTAGAGCACGGCACGTTGGTTGATTTCGAAGACAATACCTGATATCGGATAAATTTAACCGCCTAGCAAATAGGACAGTTATTTAAACTAATAATTGGTTAAATTTGGGGTCATGCATTTTCTAAAACTAATATTTTCCATAACGCTGATCAGCACATGCTTTGTTGGTGAAGCTCAATCTTTACGATATCAGATTTATGAAGAATCGAAAGGATGGCATCCCTGGGTAAAAGAGAATACTATAGTTGGGGAAAGAGGCAAAAGGATCGAGGCGATTAAGATATTACCCTTCGATTTTCCTCCTGGAGCTTCTCTTCAGTACAGGGTTCATATTAAAACTGATGGGTGGCAACCCTGGACCAATGCCGGGGAAACCGCGGGTACTGAGGATGAAGACCGCAGAATTGAGGCCATAGAAATAAAGCTTACCAATTTTCCAGGGCAATCGGTTTGTTATTGGATCTGGACGGGATACAGGGAAAGCACTACCAGAGATGTTCCCAGAAAGTATGAAGCCTGTGATGGTCAGTTGGCAGGAACAACACAAAGAAGAAAACCTCTTGAGCAGCTGAGAATTTGGCTCACTCCCTGATCATTACAAAAAATCCACTATTTTGAATGGAGCGATAGGACTATTGGATAATAGAATGTAGCTTTTATTCTACAGTAAATTGTTTTCTAAGCGACACCGGTTCCCCTTCTGAACTATATCCTTTTAGTTCCACCTCGAATTTTCCCTTGACATCTGATGTAGAAAATCTGTAGACCGTGTAATCATTACCAAGTGCGATATCTGGTACCCAAAAAAGCTGATATCTGAAATCAGGTATGCGGGAAGCATCTGAATCATTAATATAATCTGCGAAATAATAACGCCTAACAGGCTCGGGCCTATCGACTTCTCTTCTCAATAAATGTTCTCTATAAAGCGTTTTATAGAATTCGCCAGATTTGGTTTCCAGTGAAAGCAGTCCCTGAAAAATTTGTGATCCAACTAAATAACGGTCACGGGAAAGTGAAATCGATCTGATTTCTTTGGAATTATAATTCACTAAATTCTTGTGATCCTGAATAAACAATCCATCCACAAAAACCATGGGAAGTAATCCTCCTGCATCGAGGTAACCAACGAGAGGGCGCACACCAAAGGTAGGGTCCTTTTCGCCGTTCTCATCGATCCAGGCATTATCAACGATCTCTACCATGGTCTCTCTTAATGTATTGAATCGTGTATAGTCGTCCAGGAAAAATCGCTGCTGATAGTTCCTGTAAAATGGAATATCTTCTGCCGGGTTTACAATAGTGTCCGATTTGGCAATGGCATAAGCATTTTCAATCTGGTTGTGAATGCTACGTTCCAGAATCGCTGCTTCCAGATCATCAGATAAAGTGAATTCAACAAAATCTTCAGGTTGGTAGTCCGGTACTGGTGATGGATCGAGTTGTAATTCATACTGTTCCCTGTCTTTGCTCAAAAATTGAAATACTGCCTGAGTACTACTTATGGGCGTATCCAGATTATAATAAAATCTGCCATCTGCATTAGATTGTACAATTTCAACTACGAAAGGATCGCCTGGTAAAGAGAGTATAACTTTAATTCCTGCAGCTGGTTGTCCATCGTTTCGGTTCACCACGCGCCCACTGAATAACTCACCCCGTAATTCTGGCATAGTACCCGGATTGCTCATGTTCCGTGTCCAGAAGCTGCCATACTTGCTCCATACTTCTATTGAAGGCTCTTGCATTTGTGGGAAGCTACTGTCCACCTTACGCACAGTAAGGGAATAATGACCACCAGTCGCCGTATATCTAAGTGGCTCAAGCGTGATATTCACTGGTGAACGGGTATTAAATGAGGTATCGTTGAGTGTCATGGATACGATCTGATCTCCCTTCGATTCGAATTGTAAAATTTCGGCCTTCCTGGGCACGGCCGTTACGGTGGTGCTATCAGGATTTATACTGTCTTTTGAAATTTTTTCAAGATATGTCTCTGCCGTTGCCTTATAGGGGTTTATGATCAGTAAGTTGGATTCAAAATACTGGTTTTCGGCCCTGCTCAGCATCCAGTTGGTATAGGCCTTTAACTTATAACTCCCGGTCGGCAACTCGGCCGGAATAGAAAAATCTCCGGTTCCGATACCGTTATTTAATCTAATCTTATGCCTGAAAATCGTTTCACCCTGGCTGTTATAAAGCTGGACATACCCAATTTTGCTGAGGTCACTCAGTTTTTTTTCATTAAGATTGAGACAATATAATTTGTAGTAGAGTCTTTCTCCAGCAAATAAAAGCGTATTACTCTGATGAAGGTAAATACCTTCCTGAGCAATTATACCAAAACCCTTAGGACCAGTGGCATTATTCTGACCCAATACCGGCATGGTTATGAACGTGGCCCATAAAAGCGTCACTAAAAATAAATTGCTTACTTGTCTCAGCATTTTAATATCATTATTCTTCGGTCCAAAATTCGGGTACTTCGATGCTTCCTATTTCCGTGCAATCACCGCAAACACGGGGTACAACCAGGTAGGGGCCTTCATTCAGAGGTGGGTCCTGATTTAGGTCCAGATAGCGTATAATATTGGCCTCAACCTGAACTCTTAGGACGCAGCCTCCCTCATTAGCAATGACCGGTGCTGATGGCATACACGGATTTACATAAGGAGGTAAAGGTTCCCCCGGGTAGAAATCCTCATAATTGAAAAATAATCGTTTTTCATCAACGGTTGCAACATCGAAATAGCCCAGCACTTTTTCATTCCCATTGGTATCCGAGCTCACATTGCCATTGAGGAATCCCGGTTGAGTGCTCGAAAACAGGCTTTCTATGCTCGAAAATTCGTTTAAAGTTTCATAGAACGCATAACTCTGGTCGGACTGTATCAATTGACGTACTTGGATTGTATACCGGTGTGAAATAATATAGTCCTGGTTGCTGATAAAACGAATCAGAAACCGGCTTATTCTGTCTTCTTCCAGGTCGTTGGTCTGAAATTGTATAATATCTGTCGAGAAATCGGTACGGTAACACGTCTGCTCTTCGCTTTCCTTTGGCACTAATTTTACAGCGCAGGGACCAACTAGCTGAGAATCATCCGGGGCCAGATCGTCCGGTTTCCACCTGGGTGCTATAATCCTAAAAGTTTCCTCGTAGGTATATCGATAATTGTTCGAAGAGTTGGTCTGATCGAAACTATCGGCATAAATAGCGATACCGTCTACCCCATTACTATCAACTATTCTTTCGGCATAAATACTATCCAACTCCGTAGTGGGCGGAAGTTCCATGGCAGACGAACTATAGCCACGACCATCAGAAGTGGTAATATTAAGTGTATAGTCCCTCCCTGTAATGGCCCCGAATTCTGCTACAGACCTGTAAATACCTGGTTCGCTTTCTACAAAGGCAAAACTACTACCCTGATCGTCTGTCACCCCGACAGTGGCACTGGTCTCGCTTTCCGGACCATCTTCCTCAAAAGCAAAGGTCCTGCTCAGGTATATTTCCTGAGTTTTTACTTCGTCCGTAATAGTAGCTTCCACCACCAGGGCGCTTTCAAAAGTGATCGTTTCGGGTTCAAATTCTTCAACACAGGTGGTCAAAAACAACCCTGCCATAAGGATCGCACTATTTTTTAGTATTGTTTTTAACTTCTTCATCTGCAACAAAATTAAAACCTGAAATTATAGGTTATTGTAGGTATGGGAATGGCAAATATTGAACTTTGATATGCTTTTATCTCCCCATTCTCCGTCACAAAAAAGACAGAAAATGGATTATTTCGACCAAGCACATTATAAATGGAGAAATTCCAAAAGCTGTGGGCTAATTTATTGGTTTTATGATTTCCCTCCATATTGAAACTTACATCGAGTCTGTAAAAGTCGGGGATCCTAAACGCATTACGGTCGCTATAGAACACAAAATCTGCGTTGTTAAAATTAAAGCTGCCTATAGGGTATGTAACTGGTCGGCCGGTCTGATATACAAAATTTGCCGAGGCACTAAACCGTTTTGTAAACTTATAATTGGTTACTATGCTTAGATCGTGTGGCTTATCGAAATTGGAGGGGAAGTATTCTCCATTATTAACTGTCTCTTCTGGAAACTCACTATCGAGCCGGATAAACGAACGTGAATAAGTATATCCCAGCCAGCCATTTAGGCGACCTGCATTCTTCTTCAAAAGAAACTCAATCCCATAAGATCTTCCATCGCCTTGTAAAACATCGGTTTCCAGCGTTTCGTTCAACAATAACTGTGCACCTACCTTGTAATCCAGGATATTCTCAGATCGTTTGAAATAGCCTTCCAGGCTTATCTCGTAATCATTACCATTAATATTTTTATACAGACCCAGCGATGCCTGATATCCCTGCTGTGGTTTTATATTCAGATCCGAAAGTTTCCAGGTGTCGGTCGGGGAAGCTGTAGTATTATTGGTCAGCAGGTGTATAAATTGATACGTATTGTTGAAACTGGCCTTGATCGAGAGATCTTCTGCCAGGAAATAACGGGCAGAAATACGTGCTTCAGGTCCGCCGTAGGTTTCAATTATTTCATTATTGCCAAATTGCCTCACCTCTACCAGAGTCCCCGGGTTTTTTGGCAGGTTTTCTTCATAGATCCGCTGTTCTGCTTCTCCCAATGCTGCGTAAAAGGCATATCGAATTCCGGCATCAATAAGGAATTTATCGCTAACCTTAAAGCTGTCAGAAATAAAAACACCTCCTTCAAGCGCCTGTTCTCCTGGGATTTCCACTGGTGTTATTATAGATGCTGCATCCAATGGATCTATCGAACCCGGATCAACGCGATAATATTTGGCCGAAACCCCATAGTCGAACGTATGGGCTTCGCTATGCAAATACTTCATTTTTAGTTTAAGTTCGGTTTCGTTGATCTTGTAACGAAGATCAAAATTGGTATCGGTTAGTCCATCGAACTCAATATTGAACTGATACTCACTGTTGGCCAACGATACCACTGCCGTATTTTTCTCATTGAATTTATGGTCCCATTCCAGTGATAATATCCTGTTGCTAAACCGAAAGAGCGAATCCGAGGTCACGCTAAAAGCGTCCTTGCTGTAGTATCCGGTGGCTTTTATTTCGTTATTCTCATTAATGACATGATTGTACTTTCCGATGACGTCGTAAAATGAAGCCTGACTATTTTGTAGTTCCGGTTCATCTAATGCGCGTAAAATCCAATCGGAATAAGTGGCCCTTCCCCCCACAAGTAAACCTGATTTGCCTTTTACAATCGGTGTTTCGAGCATTAGATTTGCTGTTACCGGACCAATTGATCCTTCTCCGGAAAACTTATCGGTATTGGCATCCTTGGTATTAATATCGAATACCGATGAAAGTCGCCCACCGAATTCCGCAGGGATTCCACCTTTATATATGCTTACATCTCCTGTGGTAAATGGATTTAAGGCCGAAAATATCCCGAAAAAGTGCGTTGGATTGTACAATACTCCTTTGTCGAGTAAAAACAAGTTCTGATCAACCCGGCCACCCCTCACGTTGTACCCCTGGGCACCTTCACCGGCAGTTGTGATACCCGGAAGAGTTACCGCCGCCTTAAGAATATCTCTTTCTCCCAAAACCAGTGGAATAGTTTTTATTTTTTCAACCTCAAGTACTGTCACCCCAGTCACTGCTGCGGATACGTTTCTATCGGTTTCACCACTTACCACCACCTCATCGAGTTGTGTGAAACTTTCCTCCATACTGAAATCCAAGGTGCCGTTATTATAAATGATCACCCTTTTCCGATTGGTGCCAATCCCAAGGGATCTTGCCTCCAGTATATTAACACCTGCTGGTAATTCTATACTATAACGCCCATCAGCATCGGTAGTAGTTCCAAGGTTGGTTCCCTGTACGATGATTGCGAGTTCGGGAATGGGCTTAGCTGTTTCAGAATTTAGTGCCACTCCTGAAAGCGTAAAATTCCTTCTGCGGTTATTTCGTGTTTGCCTGCCGATACGGACCGTTTCCATTGCCCGGAGTTCTTCCACCTGTTCCTCATTTACGAAAAGCGGGTTTACCTCATCTTCCAACAGACCTGTGACCTGTTGATCTTCTTCGCCGAAATACTCCTCTGGCAATTGATCAATTATAATATTATTACGGGTCAGGATTACCGATCCCTCATCGGTTAGGAAATAGTTTATCAGCGTATCCCGAAAAATCTTATCCAACACTTCATCCAGAGGTGTATCGTTGAAATCAGCAGTAACACGTGATTCTCCCAGCCATTCCTCAACAAAATAGAACTTAAGCCCGGTTAGCCCTTCGATATTTGAGATAACTTCATCGAGGGGGGTGTCGTCGAAAGAAACGGTAATACGCTCTTCCTGGGAATACCCTACAGCAACAAAAATCAACATGAAAAATAGTGTAAAGATCTTTTTCATGACTGTGATTTGGGTTGGCTTTGAAGTAAAAGGTCTTCAATTCTGTTAACCAAGGCGCTCATAAATGCATCCATATCCCTGCTACGCAGCCTCTTGTTCTGCTGATAAAAATTCTCTATTTCTTTTTTGAATTGTGGAAACAAGACATTGATACTTTTTTTCTTTCCAATTGGACTGTATTCACCGTTAAATTCAAGGAGATATTCTTTTTTCAGATCGACGAATTCATAGTAGAGCGATCGCCTGTCCTTTCGTAAAAAATCATTCTTCTGATGTTTAGCCAACAGACGCATATGATCTTTATCCCAAAGCAATTCGTAAAACCCCTTGCGGCCAGAAGCCTCAGAAATATTACTTATATTGACAAAAACGGCGCCGTCGATTGTGAAATTCGATACTTTGTCTTTGAATAGCAATAAGGCACCTCCTCCAAGTTGATCATTGAGCTTGATCAGCAGCTGGTCTCCAAATACGTCATATCTCATTGGGACATTGGTAAATAACTGACCTGCGTATTTCACTGTGCCGTTAATCCATGCTGAAGACTTGTAGAATTTGATCTTTTCATTAATTGTCCGATAGGTCTCTTTATATATTATACCATCATACAAAGCTGTATTTTCAAGGCCTACCTCTTGATCGAACCAATTCAGGTATGAAACTTTTTGTGGTTTTTCCTGGGATCTTATCGTGAAACTACCCGATAGTATGAGTGCGAAGGTTACGAGTCGGAAAAAAGCTGTGAAATTCTTTGGAATCAAAAGTATTCTATTTATCAAACAATAAAAAAAGCTAAATACGGCAATACGGTTTCGTCATATTTAGCTAATGGTTTTTTAAAGCGGCCTAAATATAAGTAAAGATTTGGAAGAGTTCATAATCTCCTCCTTATTCATCATCATTTTTCGATATTCTCCCCTGTTATACATTTTAGCCTGATCTTCATAATGATCGCTAAATGGATTTCCGGACTGCCCGGTTGGTAAAATACTCCATCCATTTTCAATGTCGGAAAAGTCGATTACCCTGCGCGTAGACGGGCCTGAATACACCTGGAATGTGCTGGTGGTGTCGTACTTAAAAGCCATATTATTGATCACTTCCCGGGTTCCATCAATCGGAAATGGTCCCGAATTAAAAAAGGATCTGAGGGACGGTACCTCCCCTATCGGATGCTTGTGCTCTAATATGTGAATCGCACCCCACTTCCATTCATCGGTGTCTGGTCCTAGATCTTCGTATAGGGAGTCGAAAGCCAATCTGAGGGACCTGTTGATAATATCGATCTGTGTTTCCTTTTGATCTTCGGTCTGCACATCGTCCCACCAAATAGATTCTTTATTAGAGATCATTGGGGCTATTAGTCTTTTGATCAGGTGAGTTGACAGGAGTTGAGAAAATCGTTCTTGGCCCAATTCGTCCTCCAGCGTGTTCTTTAGGATGTAGTAGATCCACCGATGATAAATTGTTGGTTCGAGCTGAACAACCTCATAGGAGCCATCCCATTGAAAGAGCATATCCAGGATTGCTGCCTCAGTTTCATTTAGCGGCTCTTTGTCTACATTCATCAATAAAACCCTGGTTATCTCGGGGTTTACCGCCGAAACTACATCGGTAACCATATGGGCTACTTCCTCTTTATTCCAATTATCCTTTGCTTCGAGCAGTTTTACGATTCGCCTGGCACGGTTTTCAGGCAGGTAATAACCAGGATAAAGCATACCGGCAATTGAATCGGGCTGGTTATTGGCTGAATATACATAGTTCCAGGGTGGATTTACAGCCTGTGGATTATGTTCGAAATCGAGGTAATTTACCAGTTTAGTGCTATTAGACCTCCCATCCATGATCAATTTGGTGTTCAGGGAATCAGGGATGTCATATAATTTGGCGGTAGCCCACCAGGCGATATTTCCTTTGGCATCTCCATACATTATATTCAGGCCCGGGGCATGAATATCGGGCAGTGACGCACTAAACTCTTCGATATTCCTGCCATGGCTCATTCGATATAAGGCTTCCAGGAGCTTATTTTCATATTGGGTGTAAATCCAATGAACACTTACAGGGGTATCTCCCTTGATCTGATCTGCAATATCGTTGAGAATAGGGCCGTTTTTCGATTTGTTGTATGAAAAAGACACCTCTGCACTGTCCTTAACAACTATCTCTCTGTTTACCACTTCAAAAGTCTCGTAACCGTCTTCCGTAAGATATCGTGTACTATCGTTGGGATGGAGCTCTTCGTGGTAAAAATTCAGGTCATCATTTTCGAACATGGTAATCCCGTAAGCCAGATTCCTGTCGTGAGCCAGAAGAGGAAAAGGGATGCCTGCGATATGGTAGCCATATTTCTCGTAATCCGGACTAACCACATGTGCTTCGTACCATACCGAAGGCTGAGCGAAGCCAATATGAGGGTCGTTGGCAAGGATCACCTTACCATCTTTTGTTTTTGCCGGAGCAAGAACCCAACTATTGCTACCGATAAAAGAGGGTACGGGTAATTTCTCCAGGGCCTCATTCACCGTAGAGACCATCGCGACAAGTGTCTCTTTGTCTTCTTTTGGATTATAATTACGAATCCATTCTGTATTGGGATCTACACTGATTCCCAGATCTAAGGTGTATTCATTACCCAGACTATTGTAAATATCGGTAAGAAGTGGATCGGTTTTAAGGCCCATGGCAAAACTAAAGGCCATATACCCTATAACATTATGTATATCCTCCAGGGTAAAAGGAGATTTATCAACTCCTGTTAGATAAAATTCTACCGGGGTGGGGCCGGTTTCTATAAATCGATTGATGCCGGCAAGGTAATTGCGAGCCATTATAACACTCCTGGCATCGGGTTCCAGCTGTGATACCGTTTTCTGCGTTGCATCGTCAATCCCGAGGGACAGAAAGAATTTGTCAGTAGATACCAGGTCTCGTCCAAACACTTCTGAGAGTTGTCCTTTTGCAATCCTTCGTAACAGCTCCATCTGCCATAAACGATCTTGTGCATGAACATAGCCCAATATGCGAACAGCATCCTCTTCACTGTTGGAAAAGATATGCGGAATTCCATATTCGTCGTAGTACACTTTGACTTCTTCCTCAATGCCCGGAAAATCGATTTCTCCAGCATAATCGGGCTTTAAGGATTGTACAATAAAATAACCCACAACGCCAAATACAACGAAAATGACAAGCAGAATCCGTAAAATTCTTCTGATATATTTCAAGATCTTTCTTTTCGATTAAAGATAGACCTTATTGGAAGATATAAAAACTCAATTATCCAATGCAGTACTCCATTTAGAATCGGACTGATGGAAATTTTCAAGGCCTTTTTTCAACCAATCCCTGTAGGTATCAGCGTCTGTATTCTGAATAGAGGTAGTCAACACTTCGAGTTCTGGTGATAAAAGCACATAATAGGGTTGTGATGCTGCGCCAAAGTTGACCGTCTGGAATGTACCCCACTTTTCCCCAATTGTATTGATGGTCTTAATATTGCCCGATTTAAATTCGAAATTGAACTGTTCCTCTTCTGCCAGGGGTGTACGGTCATCGATATATAATGAGATCAGTATAAATTCGTCCTTTATCAATGAATAAACAGCCGGATCGCTCCAGACCTTTTCTTCCATTTTACGACAATTAACACAGGCCCAGCCTGTAAAGTCGAGTAGAATAGGTTTCTTTGATTCCTTTGCCTGGGCGATCCCAGGTTCAAAATCCTTATAACAATCCAGGCCCAGTGGGCAATTGGAACTACTTTCTACAACCGAATAAAAATCAGGTGGCGGGAATCCACTAAGATGTTTTAGAGAGGTGTAATTCAAAGCCCCGGACAATAAATAGATCGAGAAAAAGATGCTTAAAAGTCCCATTCCTTTACGAAGACCTGATATCCTCGCTTTTTTAGGCTCATGAGGAAACCTGATCAGGCCCAAGAGATATAGGGCCAGGAGCAGGAAAAGCAAGATCCAGACACCGAGAAATACTTCACGCTTGAGTATCCCCCAATTCCCTACCAGATCGGCATTCGAGAGGAATTTAAAAGCCAGTGCGAGTTCTAAAAAGCCCAGAAAAACCTTTACTGTATTCATCCATGATCCCGACTTTGGGATCGAATTCAGCCATGATGGGAAAAGTGCAAATAGACCAAAGGGAAGGGCTAGCGCCAATCCAAATCCGGTCATTCCGGCCGTTAAATTAGTGGCAACATCTCCGATGGATAATGTGGTGCTTCCCAATAAACCGCCTAAGATCGGGCCGGTACATGAGAAAGAAACAATGGCCAGTGTAACTGCCATAAAAAAGATGCCGAGAGCTCCTCCTGCCCTGGAAGAAACCGCATCCATTTTGTTAGCCCAGGAATTAGGCAAGGTGAGCTCATAATAGCCAAAAAATGAAAAGGCAAAAAACACAAAAATGATGAAGAATAAAATGTTGACCCAAATATTGGTAGCGATCGTGTTAAGAATTTGGGAATCAATAGTATCGAAAGCATGAAAGGGAAGACTTAGCAAAAAATAAATGAGCACGATACAGAAACCATAAAAAATTGCATTGGCCACTCCCCTACTTTTATTTTGAACCCGTTTGGTAAAAAATGATACGGTAAGAGGAATCATTGGAAAGACACATGGTGTCAGCAGCGCGATAAGACCTCCGATAAATCCGAGTCCAAATACAGTCCACAAACCATTTTTAGATTTTGAATCGAACCCATTGGCCCCAGAAAGCATTTCTTTATTTTTCAAATCCAGCCTGAGAGAATTACCGAGTAATTCACTGTTCGCATCAACCGTTTTCTTATCTGCGGCAGCCGTACTTCCATCGAGCGATAAACTAAAATCTATTTCCATAGGTATACAAACTTCCTTGCATACCTGGTAGAATAAACTAACATTTACCTGCCTGAGTTGGGGAGAAAGAGGCTTTATTTTTTGTTTGAACAAGGCTTCCACTTTAAAGAAGGTCTCCTCAACACCGAAAATTTCACTAAAGGCAGTTTGTGTAGGCCCTTCTTCTGTATTACCTATCAACTCGTATGTTTCGCCAGCATTTTCAAAAATAAACTCGCTGGGCAACGATCCTCCTTCAGCCGTAAATTGTGAATAAACATGCCAGCCTTCAAGGATCTGACCTTTAAAAGTGAGTTCATAGGTTCCATCTCCTATATCCCTGACTTCATGAGTCCATTGAACAGGATCTTCTTCGTTTTGCGCCATCGCTCCGATCCAGGTCGAGGATCCTAATAAAATGAGTAAAATATATTTCATCCCAACAGCTTAATACGAATTATTTCTTTGGTCTTCTGGCCAACCTTGAAGCGCTCATCTGCCCGCCTGCCGATCACCCATAGGAGGCGGTCTCCTGAGAACAAAAGCCATTGTCTCTCTTTTTCCAGGGCGTTCATTTTCTGATCCTTAAAATATTTAGACACCAGTTTCTTTCCTCCCAGTCCCAAAGGGTAAAAATAGTCCCCTTTTCTCCATTTTCTTATTGCCAACCTATGGTTTAACGTTTCTTTATCAACATATAGTATTTTATCCGATAAGCTGCCGATAGACGGCACCTCGTCGATGATCATAGAAACTGGCTTGATAACCTCACCGGCCTGGGGATTAATAAAATAGGTCTGATCATCAATTGTTTCACACCTGGAGAGCAGAAGATCATCACGATCCTTGACAAGCCTATGTGAACTGGAACTGATCTGTTTCCCGCTGGGCGCGTTTAACAGATCGGCAATGCTGTCCCAATCAGTAAATCCGTAATCGCTTAATAGTGCATAGAGATACGCCTCTAAAGGTTGTAGCTTTCTTAAAGATTCGATGGTAATACTTAAATACCCATCGGTTTCTCTAAAAAGCTCTTTTCTGATTTGTTCGAGCTCAACCTTTAATATAGCCTTCATGGCCTGAAGATTGGATTGCGTCTTCTTAAAATTTTGAAGGAATGTTGGATGTAGCTCCTTTAAAACAGGAACCAGCTCGTGTCTGATCTTGTTTCGCAGATATACCGACTCACGATTGCTACTGTCTTCACGCCATTGTAGTTTTTCATCTCTTGCAAAAGCTTCAATATCGTTCCGGGAAAAAATAAGCAGCGGTCTGTATACCAGATCGGTTTGGGCCGGTATACCGGTAAGTCCTGCTAAACCTGTTGAACGCGAAAGATTAATGATAAATGTCTCCAGGGCATCATCAGCATGATGTGCGGTTAGTACCCGGGTATATGGTTCAGATTCGATCAGTTCCTCAAACCAGCTATAGCGCAAGGCTCTTGCCGCAATTTGAACTGATTGTTTAGTTTCTTCAACATATTTTCTTGTATCAAAGTGTTTTAAATGAAAAGGAACGTCGAGCTGTTTAGCGAGATCTTCCACAAAATGAGCATCCTGATCGCTCTCTTCTCCCCTCAATTGGAAATTACAATGTGCCAGTGCAAAGTTATATCCAGAGCGTGAACAGAGATGTGAGAGAACCACTGAATCTACTCCGCCGCTGCACGCTACCAAGAATTTTGTTTTGGATGGGTCGGGGAATGATTCTGCAATATGGGCCTGGAATTGTTTTATCACCCTGCAAAATTAACTAAGAATAATTTGATGCTTTAGTTTTAGCGAACTATTTTACATCGTCCTTTTCAAGCACCAATCGCATTGCCTTGGCTTTCAACAGACATTCCTGATATTCCTTTTCCGGTAGCGCTTTTGCCGTAATAGCGCTCCCTACAGAAAAAGATAAGTATTGACGCTTATGATTATACAGTATACTTCGAATAACAACATTAAAATCGAAATTCTTATCCGGTTCGAAATAACCAACAGCCCCGCTATACAATCCGCGTTTAGTCCGTTCTAATTCCTCAATTATTTTCATTGCGGAATATTTAGGAGCGCCGGTCATACTCCCCATAGGAAAAGTTGCTTTTAAAAGATCTGCTGGGTGTGTGTTCTTTGCTACTGTGGCTTCTATCGTAGAAATCATTTGATGGACCTGTTCGAAGGAGTAAACCTTGCAAAGCTCCTTAACTTTAACGCTACCCTTCAGGGCAAATTTGGAAAGGTCGTTGCGCACCAGGTCTACGATCATAATATTCTCCGCTCGTTCCTTAGGGTCGCTACCCAGATCCTTTTTCAGTTGTTCATCCTCAGCACTATCTGATGACCGCCTGGCTGTTCCCTTGATCGGCTGAGAAACCAAAAGGTCTCCCTGCTTTTTTAAAAAACGTTCAGGGGATGCAGAGATAAGATACAGTGGGCCAATTTTCAGATATGCTGCAAATGGTGGTCTGGAGATTTTATTAAGGCGGCGGTAGGCAGTAACGGGATCGATAATTGTCTGCTGAGCGTAGAACTCCTGACAAAAATTTGCTTCATAAATATTCCCTCGCTGAATATGCTTAAGCATTTGACCGACCTTATGGTAATACGTCTCTTTAAACATCCTCATACGGATCTTTATCGGATCATGAGTGGCCGGGACAGCTTCTTTGTCATTAGAATTGATCTTTTCAATATCGTCCAAAACTTCCTCCTGGCAGGAGGACAGGTAAAGGAATTCCGCCATCTGGTCTTTTATTCGTATGATTTTTTTTGGTTGGAAAAAATAAAGGTCAGGAAATCCCAACCCGTCGTATCCATTTGAAGACAGGTCTTCCAAATCGTTTTTTAGGTCATAGGATAAATAACCAAATATCCAATCTTCGGTCTGGTCTATAAATTCCTTTAGTTTTAAGAAAGCTCCTTTTGCCTGGTATTGAATTGAGGAGGCTGCCCCAACGGCCAAAATACCATCCTTGCTGCCATAGATATCCTTATGATCGTTGCTGTCCAGCCAAACCACCTCATTATAGCCCTGTGCCCATAGCAGAAGCCGCCGTTTAAAGGCACTTTTGTCTTTAATCCGGTAATGGTAGGCCGTACGCAACGCGCTATTTCTTTGAGAGGAAGACTTTTAGAGCATTCTTATGCTCCGTGGCAAGATCGGAATCTACAATCCCTTGTTTAGGATCAAAAGTCTCATAAAAAGAGGGTAAAGAAAATGTAGCTGCCACCTCACCCCCAAAACGAACAACCATCTTTTCCACAATTCCCAAAGCACCGATAGCACCTCTTCCACCGGGGGAGGCAGACATCAAAAACACTTTTTTACCGTCTAAGAAATTCCGCTCTAACCTGGACAACCAGTCGATTAAATTTTTAAAGTAGGCAGAGGGGTTGCTATTGTGTTCATTAACTGAAATAATAAGCCCTTCAGAATTCCTGATATCATCGCGTAGTTCCATCAGTGAATTTGAAAATCCCTTGGCTTTCTCATAGTCCTCACTGTACATTGGGAAAGGATAATTGGCCATATTCAGAACCTGTACTGTGCTGTCTGAGACCAAACCGGCAGTAAATTTTACCAATTTATAATTTATGGAGGCCGGCGAATTGCTTCCGGCAAATGCTAATATCATTTTGTGAGTGTTTCGATTTACTGGCGAAAATACCCCAAATACGGCTTTTATGCGAGTATTTTGTCTAATTTTGCCCTCGAAAACATCCAAATACCCTGTCGGGCAAGTATATAGAGAGAGGAAGAGATAACTATGGGAAGTAAAACTGCACGACTGTTTTTCATTGACGCCATGCGGGCTTGGGCGATCCTGATGATGTTGCAGGGGCATTTTGTAGATGGATTGCTGGAAGAGAGTTTTAGAGATCCGGATAGTAGTGTTTACAGCATATGGAAATATTTTAGGGGAATTACCGCCCCGGTATTTTTTACGGTTTCGGGATTTATCTTTACCTATCTACTTATCCGTGTACCTCAAAAAGGGCTGGACAATCCACGGGTTTTTAAAGGCATCCGCAGAGGTATTCAATTACTTTTTATCGGCTATTTGCTAAGGCTTAATTTCTTTGGTCTTTTTAATGGTGAGATGTACGAGACTTTTTATCTGGTGGATGTCTTGCACATCATCGGCTTGTCGATATTGGGAATAGTTGCATTGTACTTACTTACTTATTCAAGGCCGCGGGTCACATTTGCTTCAATTCTTTTATGTGTCACGGTACTTTTGTTCACTTTAGAGCCAGTCTATAGTCAGTGGACATTTGCATTTATGCCAGATGCCGTGGCCAATTACTTTACCAGGGCTAATGGTTCGGTTTTTAGTATTATACCCTGGTTTGGATATGCAACTTTTGGTGCATTCAGCTCTGTGGTATTTACCAAATTCAGGGACTATAAATACCTATATCCGGTTTCCATTGGGATCAGCCTGGCCGCAGGATTGAGTCTTATCTTTTATTCTTCACAGGTACTTATGGCGCTCCATGGCCTTACCGGAGTGCAGTTGTTTCAAGGGATTCACTCCAATAATTACCTGTTTATACGATTGGGAGACGTCTTTATAGTATTTGCTGCTTTTATGATGCTAAGGCATCTGCTTACTGGCACAACGATTCTGAGGATCGGTCAGAACACTTTGTCGATCTATGTAATTCACTTTATTATACTTTATGGAAGTTTTACAGGCCTTGGACTGTATCGATTCTTTCATAACAGCCTTTCTCCAAGTGTCGTTATCCCAGGAGCTCTACTATTCATGATTTGCTGTGCATATACGGCCTTATGGTATTCACGACATGAACAGACCATAAAAATACATATATCCAGGGCGGTTGCCCAAATTGGACAATCTACAGAACCTTATGTTACTCATGCTATTAGATATAGCAGGATCTTCATTTATCGGTTTTTAAGGTCAATATTCGCCAGGGTAAGACCGTGACCTCTTCATTTTACTTTTATATTTTTCTCTGTTTAAAACAGAGTATTCAAGATAAGTGCGACCCAAATACGATGTCTTGTTGAGGAGGTATTTGTTTAAATATGCAGCGGTCTATTCTCTGTAGCCGCCAACGCTGCTTCTTTAACTGCCTCGGCATATGTAGGGTGGGCATGGCTCATCCTCGCGATATCTTCAGCTGAAGCTCTGAACTCCATAGCAGTTACGGCTTCTGTTATCAGATCAGCACAACGGGCACCTATCATATGTACTCCAAGCACTTCATCTGTGGTCTTATCAGCAAGGATCTTGACAAAACCATCGATATCCATACTGGCCCGTGATCTTCCCAAAGCTCGCATCGGAAACTGACCTGATTTATAATCTATCCCCTCTTCTTTAAGCTGCTCCTCGGTTTTTCCTACCGCTGCCACCTCCGGCCAGGTATAAACCACGCCAGGGATCAGATTATAATCAATATGAGGCTTCTGACCTGCGATCAATTCTGCCACCATTGTACCTTCCTCTTCAGCCTTGTGAGCGAGCATCGCACCGCGAACTACATCGCCTATGGCATAGATATGATCCACATTGGTCTGTAAATGTTCGTTCACCTCTACCCTGCCCTTCTCATCCAATTTCACTCCGGCAGCCTCGGCATTTAATCCTTCGGTATATGGCTTTCTGCCAACGGAAACCAAACAGTAGTCGCCCTGGAACTCAACTTCTTTGCCATTTTTATCATCTGCTGTGACTTTAACCACATTATTTTTTCTTTCTACCCCCTTGACTTTATGTGAGAGGAAAAATTTCATTTTTTGCTTTTTCAGCACTTTCATCAACTCTTTAGATAGCCCTCCATCCATACCAGGAATAATACGATCCAAAAATTCGATCACGGTAACTTCCGCACCCAGTCTTTTGTATACCTGACCGAGTTCCAGCCCAATTACACCACCACCGATAATGATCATATGTTTTGGGATCTCCTTGAGTTTTAAGGCCTCTGTAGAAGTAATAATTCGTTCCTTGTCTAGAGTGATAAAGGGGAGTGATGCCGGTTTAGAGCCCGTAGCTATGATGATATTCTTACCTTCAATAACCTCTGCCTTGCTTCTTCCTTTTTTAATGGATATTTCATTGGCGCCCTTAAAACTACCATGGCCTTCATAAACATCGATCTTGTTCTTATCCATCAAGAACTGTATTCCCTTTGTCGTCTGATCGACAACAGCTTGTTTACGGGCGATCATTTTTTTGAGGTTTACCTTAACTTCACCAGCAATGTCTATCCCATGTGTCTCAAAATGTTTAACAGCATCCTCATAATGATGACTCGAATCTAATAAAGCCTTGGAAGGAATACAGCCCACATTAAGGCAGGTTCCCCCCAGAGTAGAATACTTTTCAACTATCGCTGTTTTCATCCCCAGCTGGGCACATCTGATGGCTGCCACATAACCGCCTGGTCCTGAGCCAACTATCACTACATCGTATTTAGACATATGAATTGAGTTTTATTCTATTTCACCTAAGTGACCGGTCGAAGGCTCAAAAGTACGAATGTTTTATGGTTGTGCCAACGGAAGAAATACGCTCATAATTTAAAACCACTAAGCTAAAAGAGTATCTGATTACAAATTTAAAGCGGTGCTAAATTTCACTTCATTAATTACAAAAGAGCTCTGTGTACTACCGATATTGCTTATGGCGGTGAGCTTGCTTACCATAAAGTCGCGATAAGCTTCCATATCGCTTACGTGTACCTTTAATATATAATCGTAATCACCGCTGATGTGGTAACATTCTGCGACTTCTTCCAATTCCTTAACTTCTTGCTCGAACTGAAGGACATTTTTTTCGATATGCTGTACTAGTTTTACATGACATAATACCTGAAATGCTTTTTCTACTTTTTTCTTATCGAGCAGTGCGACATATTGCTTGATCACGCCCGTTTTTTCTAGCCTTTTGATCCGCTCGTAGACTGCGGTATTTGATAAACCCAAAGAGTTGGCGTATTCCTTGGTTGTCTTTTTGCTATCGCGCTGTAGCATTCGCAATAATTGGGCATCGATCGAATCAAATTTCATAACGAAAAATTTTCGGTTCTTTCCGGCTAAAAAACGGAAATTATTAAATATTAACTATAATAAAGCCTAAATATAGTTTTATTTCCTATTATTGATAAATATCATTGACATATTTACGGTATAAACCTAATTTTATGGACTAAACTCATTTGAAATGAAAAAAAATAGAGCGTCTGATCGTATCCTCGACTTACATAATTTTGGTGAATTTGGAGGTGTGAATCCCTCCATTTCTGATTCCTCCACCTACACTTTTTTGTCGGCCAAAACCATGTTCGACACTTTTGAAGGCAATACCGAGGGTTGCTATCTCTACAGCAGACATTCCTCTCCATCTAATCTATATCTGGGAGAAGCGTTAGCCGCTTTGGAGGGAACAGAATATGCGCATGTTACCGCAAGTGGTATGGGAGCTATTACCGCTGTAATTCTTCAATTGTGTAATTCTGGTGATCATATTATCAGCAGCAGGACAATCTATGGTGGCACATACGCCTTCCTGAAAAATTTCCTTAAGAACTTTGATATAGAAACCTCTTTCGTAGATATCACCAACCTGGAGGCGGTGGCACTGGCAATAGGGCCAAAGACCAAGATGATCTATTGTGAAAGTGTAAGCAATCCGCTTCTCGAAGTGGCAGACATAAAGGCCCTGTCTAAAATCGCCCGTAAAAGTGGAATCTCATTAGTGGTAGACAATACCTTCACCCCCATGTCTATTGCTCCTGCTAAACTTGGAGCAGATATTGTGGTACACAGTCTTACCAAGTTTATAAATGGCACAAGCGATTGCGTAGCCGGTGCGGTTTGTGCTTCAAAGGATTTCTGTGTTGATCTGAAAGATGTAAATTCAGGGGCTGCAATGCTTTTGGGAAGCACTCTCGACAGTCTTAGAGCTGCCTCCATACTTAAGAATATCCGAACCTTGCACCTTAGGATGATCAAGCATAGTGAAAATGCTTTATATCTGGCAAATCGTTTCGAAGAGGATGGTCTTAGGGTGGTTTACCCGGGACTGCCATCACACGCCGGACACGAACTGATGACTCAACAAATGATCGCTGAATACGGATATGGCGGTATTATGACAATCGATGTAGGATCGCTCGACAATGCGAACAGGTTGATGGAACTGATGCAACATAAAGATTTGGGGTACTTGGCGGTCAGTCTTGGATTTTACAAAACACTATTTAGTGCCCCGGGCACTTCCACTTCCTCAGAAATACCCGAAAAGGAGCAGGTTACAATGGGCCTTACCGATGGCCTGATCAGGTTTTCTATCGGATTGGATGATGACATTGAACGTACTTATCTAACGATGAAGGCCTGTATGAGAAGATTGGGAATCCTTCCAAAAAAGGAGGTGTTGGTTTAAGCAGAGGTTGCACAAACCTCTTCAAAGTCGTAATATTACGACTAAACCAATCCAGCGACCATGCCTCAGAAAAAATCCGGTAAGTTTCGGGAAAACGAGAATATTGTAGAGAACATAGAACTCAATATCTGGGAGGCCTTGATCCCGGTTATTGCATTGGTAGGCATGTTAGCATACAATGTGCTGGTGTTCAAAGACGATGCCATTGAAGGTTCTAATCAGTTTATTCTGCTATTAGGAGGGGCTGTTGCCGCAGTGGTTGGTTTTTTCAACAAGGTTTCCTATAAACAAATGCTGGCCGAAGTGGCCGAGAATGTAAAATCTACAACCGGAGCACTGCTGATACTTCTTATGGTTGGAGCCCTGGCAGGCACCTGGCTCATCAGTGGTATTATCCCTGCCATGATCTATTATGGACTACAAATTTTAAATCCCACAATTTTTCTTGGAGCTTGCGTGGTGATCAGCGCTATCATATCTATTGCCACAGGCAGTAGCTGGACTACCGCTGCCACTGTGGGCATAGCCCTTGTCGGTATTGGAGATGCACTGGGCATTTCTCTTGGCATGACCGCAGGAGCTGTATTGTCTGGAGCCTATTTCGGGGATAAAATGTCGCCTCTAAGCGATACCACCAATCTGGCGCCTGCTATGGCCGGCGGCGAACTCTTCGGTCATATCCGCTATATGACCTATACCACGATACCTACCATAACGGTAACACTTATTGTATTTATCATAATTGGATTTAACCTGGAAACCGTGGGTATTGCAGATACTTCCACCATATTAAATTCGATCGATTCTGCCTTTAATATCAATCCCTGGCTATTTTTTGTACCTCTTGTAGTTATTGGGATGATCATCCGTAAAACCCCACCGTTGGTTGCCCTGTTAATAGGGACGCTCCTGGGAGGAGTTTTTGCATTGATATTCCAACCAGATGTCGTAGCTAATATTACAGGTGCAAAGGAGCTTAATTTTGAGACCGGATATAAAGGAATTCTCAATGCTATTACTGTAAAAACTTCAGTACCTACCGATAATCCTGCACTTAACGACCTATTTCAAGCAAAAGGTATGGCCGGTATGCTTAAGACCATATGGCTGATAGTTTGTGCGATGGTATTTGGAGGCATTATGGATGGAATCGGTGCGCTTTCCAGGATCACCAAATCTCTTTTGGGACTGGCAAAGAGTACATTCGGGCTTTTTGCAAGTACAGTGGGCAGCTGTCTGGCACTGAATGTAACCGCTTCAGATCAGTACCTGGCCATTGTTGTACCTGGAAAAATGTTTGCCAAAGCATATGAGGACCGGGGACTGGCACCTGAAAATCTGAGTCGTACTTTAGAAGATTCTGGTACGGTAACCTCTGTACTGATACCCTGGAACACCTGTGGCGCATATCATAGTGGTGTGTTGGGGGTTAGCGTGGCAGAATATTTCTTCTACGCGATCTTTAATTGGCTGAGTCCGATTACCACTTTGTTTTTTGCCGCTATGGGTATCAAGATTAAACAGTTGGCCACTGCTTCGAGCAAATAATAATGACTTTAAGTTATCTGCGTTAATTTTGCGCTTTCCAATGGGATTTTCCCCATTAAATTTTTTAATTTCACAGCGAGTAGGTTTCTAATTAGGGACCTTAAAATATTATGAACTATTTATTTATAATTCTATGGCAACAGTAACACTAAAAGGCAACGAAATTCACACAAGTGGCGAGTTACCCTCCGTTGGAAGTCTGGCTCGGGAATTCACCTTAACACGAGGGGATTTGTCCTCGTCGAGTTTGGATGATTATAAGGGTAAGAAAATAGTGATGAACATATTTCCCAGTATCGACACAGGAACTTGTGCCCAATCTGTAAGACAATTCAATACGGAAGCGGCCGAGCTAGATAATACGGTGGTTTTATGTATTTCCCGGGATCTCCCATTTGCTCTGAACAGGTTTTGCGCTGCTGAAGGCATTGAGAATGTTGAGACACTTTCAGATTTTAAAGATCGTAATTTTGGTAAAGATTATGGACTTGAATTTGTTGATGGGCCTCTACAGGGGTTGCTATCTCGGGTCATCATCGCACTGGATCAAAACGGATCGGTGATCCATACAGAACAGGTTCAGGAAACCGTTGAAGAGCCAAATTACAAGGCAGCTTTAGAAGCACTGATGGATGCCTAGAAAAAGCTTTGTTCGCAATCGGATACGGGGTATAGGGATTGCTTTCAGAGGTGCCTTTCTCTTGGTTAAGACCGAGAGCAGTATCCAGATACAGGTGGTTATTGCGGCGTTGGTTACCGCTGCTGGTTTTTATTTTGAGATTACCGCTATTGAGTGGATACTTCAGATATTGGCTATTGCCCTGGTCCTCGGTGTGGAAGGCCTCAATACCGCGATAGAAAAAATGTCGGATTATACCCAACCCGAATTCGACGATAAGATTGGTTTTATAAAAGATGTTTCGGCCGGTGCAGTAATGTGGGTCTCAATGGCGGCAGTTATTGTGGGGTTGATAATATATATACCTAAAATATTTTAGAGATTACGGGCTTACCGATTGCTTCCTAAATTCGTAATTTAGCCCCATCGAAGGAACGATTAATGGCAAAAAGGAGAAAAAAGTCCAGATCCACTAAGGGTAAAAAGCTTTCATTCGGATTATCAAAACAGAATAAGGTTATTCTGGGCAGTCTGCTGGTCTTGCTCAGTATCGCTCTGTTTTTCTCGTTTATTTCCTATTATTTTACATGGCAGGAAGATCAGAGTCTTTTAACCGAATTTGCCGACCGTAATGCTAAAGCCGAAAATTTGCTCAACAAATTCGGAGCTTCGGTAAGTCATTTTTTTATGTACAGAGGGTTTGGACTGGCCTCTTTTATTTTTCCGCTTTTGCTTTGTATCACCGGGCTCTATCTTTTCCTGAGTATCGACAAAAAAGGTCTGATCAGCAAATGGATATGGGGTCTTGTATTTCTCATCTGGACCTCCGTAGCACTGGGCTTTTTCGCCTTTGAACAACCGTTACTTGGAGGCTTGATCGGTTATGAAATGAACGATTTTCTGCAGGACTATACCGGTAAGATCGGGGTAATGCTTTTACTTCTGTTCGGGCTAACGGTTATCCTGGTTCGGCTCTTCAAACTCACCCCGGAGAACGTTGCAGCTTTTATAAAGAAGAAACGATCGGGAATTATCAAAGATTTCAAAAGACCTTCCACTGAGGAAGATTCTATCGAACTTATCCCTGAGGAAGAAGAAGCTCCGGTAATCCTCGATACCTATACACATAAGGAGGATATTCCTCTCCTGGATGAAGAAAAGGTCGGTGCAGCTTCGGAAGGCGAGGCTGATTCCATCGAAATGGAAGTGGAGGAGCTGGCGGAAGAAAAAGAGGAAACAGATATACTTGCCGATAAACTGGTATCCGATTTTGGAGAGTTCGATCCAACCCTCGAACTGGGCAGTTATAAATTTCCACATCTCGATCTTTTAGATCCGCATGGATCTACCGGAGGCATCACAATCAACCAGGAGGAACTTGAGGAAAATAAAAATCGGATCGTTAATACCCTTAAAAACTATAAAATTGGGATTGCCCAGATCAAAGCCACAATCGGACCAACGGTTACACTTTACGAGATCGTACCCGAGGCCGGAGTTAGAATCTCTAAGATCAAAAACCTGGAAGATGATATAGCGCTGTCTTTGGCTGCCCTTGGTATCAGGATCATCGCCCCTATCCCTGGAAAAGGCACTATCGGCATTGAGGTTCCCAACAAGAATGCCACTATCGTTTCTATGCGCTCTGTGATCGCCTCCTCTAAATTTCAAAAGGCAGAAATGCAATTACCTATTGCTTTCGGTAAGACCATCAGTAACGAAACTTTTGTAGTAGACCTTGCAAAAATGCCCCATTTATTAATGGCAGGGGCTACAGGTCAGGGGAAATCAGTTGGGCTAAATGCGGTTATCACTTCTCTTCTGTATAAGAAACACCCGGCTGAAGTGAAATTCATCCTCGTAGACCCGAAAAAGGTCGAACTAACCCTTTATAACAAGATTGAACGTCATTTCTTGGCCAAACTACCCGATTCTGCGGAGGCGATTATCACAGACAATACCAAGGTTATCCATACATTGAATTCACTGTGTATTGAGATGGATAACCGATATGAACAGCTTAAACTGGCGATGGTCAGGAATATTAAAGAATATAACACGAAATTTAAAGCGCGTAAACTCAATCCTAATGATGGTCATAAATTCCTTCCTTATATAGTATTGATCATCGACGAGTTTGCAGATCTGATCATGACGGCTGGAAAGGAAGTTGAAGCCCCGATAGCCAGACTCGCGCAACTCGCCCGAGCCATTGGGATTCACCTTGTTATTGCCACCCAAAGACCCTCTGTTAATGTCATTACGGGATTGATAAAAGCTAATTTCCCGGCACGTATCGCTTTTAGAGTAACATCTAAAATAGATTCGAGGACTATTCTCGACCATCAGGGTGCGGATCAGCTTATTGGGCGCGGAGACATGCTTTTTACCCAGGGCAACGATATGACCAGGATCCAGTGTGCCTTTGTCGATACACCTGAGATATCAAAAATTACCGAATATATTGGGTCGCAGCGCGCCTATCCAAGTGCCCACCTGCTTCCGGAGTATGTTGGAGAAGATTCTGGCACAGGTCTTGATTACGATATATCGGAACGGGATTCTATGTTCAGGGATGCCGCTGAAGTAATCGTAAATGCACAACAAGGATCGGCTTCATTGATACAGCGCAAATTGAAACTCGGTTATAACCGGGCGGGCAGGATCATCGACCAGTTAGAGGCTGCGGGGATCGTAGGACCCTTTGAAGGAAGTAAAGCCCGTCAGGTGCTGGTACCGGACATGTATGCCTTAGATCAATTATTAAAGAACGAAACATCAAAAACATGAAAAATATTATCTCCTCAATGCTAATTTTACTCTGTTCCACTGCATTAATGGCGCAGGATTCCGATAAGGCCAGAGCACTTCTGGAGGAAGTATATAGCAAAGTAAAAAGCTATGAGAATATTGAAGTGGATTTTAAGTACTCCCTTCAAAATACCGAGGCTGATATCAATCAGGAGACTCGTGGCGATGTTACCCTGGCCGGCGATAAGTACTTATTCAATTATCTGGGGTCCCAGCAATTATATGACGGCAAGAAAGTCTATACTATCGTTCCGGAAAATGAAGAGGTAACCATTGAAGATCGATCAGAAGAAGACAATACGGTTACACCTTCAAAAATGTTGACATTCTACCGCGAAGGGCATCGCTACCAATGGGATATTCTTCAGGATGTTCAGGGTCGAAAAGTACAATTTGTAAAGCTGATCCCAATAGATACAAACTCAGAGATCGCTTCCATTTTATTGGGAATAGATGTCGAAACCCGGCATATCTATAAATTAATCGAAACTGGAAAGAACGGAACGAAGACCACCATCACTGTTAATTCTTTTAAAACTAATCAGCCGATCTCGGAAACCTTATTTACTTTTGATGAGGCAAAGTACCAAGATGCCGGGTACTATATCATCAGAAATTAGAGCATTGCGCATATTAGATCAGTATATACTTAAGCGGTTTCTATACAATTTTGTAAGCTCATTCGTCATTCTGATGTTTATTTTCATCTTTCAGACGATATGGCTGTTTATAGACGATCTGGCGGGTAAAGGGCTGGATATCATCATCATCGCCAAATTTATTTTTTACCTCCTCCCTGACCTGACTGAAAAAGTACTGCCGCTAACGGTTTTACTGGCCTCTATCATCACCTTTGGAAATTTTGCCGAGAACTATGAATTTGCTGCGATGAAAGCCTCGGGGATCTCCCTTCAGCGTTCTATGTTAAGCCTGATAATTTTCGTGACTTTCCTCGGTGGTGTCGCTTTTTTCTTTTCTAACAGTGTTATACCCGCTTCCCAGCAAAAAATCTATAACCTTAAAAGAAATATTGCCAAACTAAAACCTGCTGCCATTATTCAGGAAGGAGTTTTTAGCGATATTGAAGGAAGGAGTATAAAGGTGGAACGCAAATATGGCCCAAATGACCGGTTTTTAGATCATGTCATTATTCATGAAAAGTCTAATCAACAAAAGAATACTACTGTAATCAAGGCGAAAAGCGGAGAATTTATCAGTAGCGAAGAATCTGAGGTAATACAGTTGATATTACATGATGGTCATTATTATGAGGAAATCGAGCCCAAATCGAGTGAGGACAAAAGGCTCCAGCCCTTTACCCGGGCCAATTTTGAGAGTTATACCATTAATATTGAATTGCCCGAACAACAAGATCTGGAGGAAGACCGTAATGTAACCACCGATAAGATGAAAAATGTTTACCGGCTGAATAAAGACATCGATTCTTTGAAAAAGAATAATATCACCATCATCACTGCGTTTTCCAAAAACATAGCCAACCGTATGGGGGCCTTTGTATCTATGGATAGTGATACTGTATTATCGAAAGGAAAGCAATCAAAACCCGCCACTATCTTAGCGGTAAAATATGATAAAAAACCAGAAAGAATACTTCCCGATTCACTCCACACAGCTGCCGATATCATAGGTCTTTATAAGCCTTGGGAGCAAGACCAACTAATCACTTCGGCCAAGGGTTCAGTTACCAATATACTCAACTCCGTAAGTGGTAAAAAAGATGAGTTGGAAAAAAGATTCAGGATCTACAATATGCATATCCTTTCACTGCACAAAAAATATGCATTGGGACTTTCCTGCATAATTCTGTTTTTTGTGGGTGCACCCCTGGGAGCTATTATTAGAAAAGGAGGACTTGGACTGCCTATGGTCATCGCCATTGGTCTTTTCCTTTCCTATTTCTTTTTGGGCGTATTTGCAGGTAATTATGCCAAAGAAGGTAATATTCATCCGGTGTTGGGCGCATGGCTTTCTACCTTAATAATGTTACCTTTGAGCGTTTACCTTACTAAGAAAGCTACGGCAGACAGAGGACTGATGGATTTTAGTCATATGTTTGATCGCATAAAAGGTTATTTCAAAAAGAACAAAGAAGAGGAATGATTACGACCAGAATGGATAAAATAAAACTCAATACAATTGAGGAGGCCATTGAAGATATCAGGCAAGGAAAAATCATCATCGTTGTTGATGATGAGAACCGGGAAAATGAGGGCGATTTTATTGCCGCCGCTGAAATGGTTACCCCGGAGTTAATCAATTTCATGACGAAGAACGGCAGAGGACTGATTTGTGTTCCGCTTACAGAAGAACGATGCGAGGACCTGCAACTAAATATGATGGTCGAAAATAATACAGTGATGCATCATACACAATTCACTGTCTCTGTAGATCTAATAGGTGAGGGCTGTACAACGGGTATATCTGTGCAGGACAGAGCAAAAACGGTGCAGGCCCTGGTAGATAAAAACACCCAACCTCACAAACTTGGAAGACCGGGTCATGTTTTCCCGCTTAAAGCTAAAAACGGTGGAGTACTAAGGCGTACAGGACATACTGAAGCCGCTGTAGACTTTGCAAGACTGGCCGGCTTTGAACCTGCGGGGATATTGGTGGAAATCTTAAATGAAGATGGCACCATGGCACGGATTCCGGAACTGGTGGAAGTAGCAAAGAAATTTGATCTGAAATTAGTATCCATTGAAGACCTGGTGGCCTACCGTATGCGCCACGATAGCCTGATCGACAAAAGAGAATGCTTCGAGCTGGAAACAAGGTTTGGTCATTTTACACTTCACGCATATCAGCAAACCACTAACGATCAGGTGCATTTAGCGCTTACAAAAGGTCATTGGAAATTAAATGAACCGGTACTCACCCGTATCAATTCCACATTGGTAAACAATGATATCCTGGGAACACTAACCACCAACGCAGATAAGCGACTCGATGATATGTTCAGACTGATCAATGAGGAAGGTAGTGGGGCCATCGTATTTATCAATCAGCAAAACCAGTCATTCAACCTTTTAAAACGACTTCATGGTTTAAAAGAGAACCAGGCAAAAGGTATATTAAAAGCGCCCAAAATAGAGATGGATGCAAGGGACTTTGGGATTGGAGCTCAGATCCTTCATGATCTGGATATCACCAAAATGAGGTTAATGACGAATTCTGCACAAGCTAAAAGGGTAGGTATTGTGGGCTATGGACTAGAAATTGTGGACTACGTGCCCTATTAAGCAATTAAAACTCGGTTATCATTGTTATTCCTGGACCGGACTTAGCATTTAAGTCTGGAAGTTCGGTTACTACCTCTTCCAATGTGATGTGCTTTTTTATCATTTTATTCAGCTCTATACCTCCTTCATTGATCAGGCTAAACACTTCCGGGTATTTGAAAGACTGCAAACCATGACTGCCAATTATTTCTAATTCATTGGAAATTATCATAGACATGGGCACAGCGGCATGTGCATGTTCTTCTGTCATTAGGCCAACCTGAATATGCTTACCTCCCTTTTTCAAGCTATGCAAAGAATTCAGGAAGGTTTCGGTATGGCCCAGGGCGTCAATCGAAACGTCAGCCCCTCCATGGCTCAAATCCCGGACCTCCTTTGCTGCTTTTGTATTGGAGCCATTGATGGTATGATGCGCTCCAAGTTCATGGGCAAGATCGCATTTTGCTTTATTGATATCAATAGCGATTACCCTTGCCCCCAAAGCCTTTCCAATCTGAATGCACGACAGGCCTACTCCCCCACAGCCATAAACAGCCAAAACCTGATTATCTTGAAGTTGGCCCTGATCTTTTACAGCTCTGTAAGCCGTCGCAAAGCGGCATCCCAAGGAGGCTGCCGATACCGAATCGATCTCCGGAGGCAGATGAACCAGGTTTATGTCGGCATATTCTATAGAAACATATTCTGCAAAAGAACCCCAAGCGGTAAAGCCGGGTTGAAATTGGTGATCGCAAACCTGAGGGTTGCCAGATTGGCAATATCTACATTGGCCACATCCCCCTACAAAAGGTACGGTAACCCTGTCTCCTAACTTAAAGTTCTCTACGTGATTACCAATTTCTACTACTATGCCCGCCAGCTCATGGCCCGGTACATGAGGTAATTTTATATCAGGATCATGACCCTGCCACCCATGCCAGTCGCTAAGGCATAAACCTGAGGCTTCGAGCTGAATTACCACTCCCGAGGACGTGGGTTCAGGGTCGGGAAGAATTTCGATGGAAATGTCTCCCTTGAATGAATTATAATATGCGGCCTTCATCTGCTGTTCAAGGTAGTATTATTTGCATTTACGAAGGAATGAAAAGATGAAAATTTAAAGGCTGGCTACCTTTAATCAATAATTACCAGTCTCCTTAAACTGCAACCTGCCTGGCATATCTGGAAGGAAGAATACCAAATGTTTCATTAAAACATCGGGCGAAATGAGAGGCGTTCTTAAAGCCGGTTTCACTAGCAATCTTAGAAATATTTCCCCGTCGATCATGTAGCAATTGTAAGGCTCGTTTTAATCTGAACTCACGGATAAAAAGATGAGGGGATTTACCTGTCAGTTTTTTAATATACCGGTAAAAGGTAGACCGACTATATCCTAATGTTGCTCTTAGCTGCTCAAGCCCGGGAGAACCATATCTGGAGAAACGCTGACTGGCCTTCATCAACTGATTAAGAAATTCGAGTTCTCTCGATTTGAGAGTGCGTATATGTTCTGCATCGATTCGTGCATTCTTATTCTCTTTTTCATATCGCATCTTCACCATAGCAGAGATAACAAGGGTATCTTTTACCACCTCACACATCTGCGTGGCTTGAGCTATGGCAATATCGATGTTTCCTGCTTTTTGATCGGTTGTATCTACCGCAGACAGACCGATCTGTAGCTTTCGATTGCCCTCATCGAACTTCGGGGTTACATATTTGAATTTTTGTTCGAGTTGCAATGCACATAGAACGGCGTTCGTAGCCGATTCAAAAGAAACCAAATATTTGCAGTTATCCTGATTAAGAATATAGCCTTCAAAATGCGTTAAAGTTTTGGAAACACTATAATGAAACTTTTGGGTAAAAATACTGAACTGTTTGGCTTCCAGTCGATTGAGATAATTACTGCTCTCCATGACCATAATAACCGCCGGCAAGTCTAAAATATTGATATCTGACTTTATTTTACCCATTAAAAACCTTGTTACTCAAATATAAGCCATTCAAAATCAGGAAGCAACGGGTTAAAAGGGGATTTATGAAATGGTTGTTAACAATTAGCAAAATAGTTTTTGTTATTACTCCCTGTGGCTTAGGAGTTAATCATGCGACTTTATTTAGTATATTTTGGCACGATAATCAACTGCCAGACCATTGGATTCTAATAAGATCTCAGGTAAAAAATTTGGAACCTTCGGAGGTGTATTTACGCCTACCCTACTCACTATTTTGGGGGTTATCATGTACCTGAGAATGGGATGGGTGGTTGGTAATGCCGGACTTCTGGGTGCCTGGTTTATTATACTGATTTCTTTTCTCATTACACTCACTACAGCGCTCTCCATGAGTGCCATTACCACCAATATCCGAATTGGGGCCGGTGGAGCTTATGCGATCATTTCACAGGCTCTGGGCCTTGAAGTAGGCGGTAGTCTTGGAATTCCCCGATATGTATCACAAGGCCTGGCCGTTACGATGTACATTTTTGGATTTAGGGAAGGATGGTTGGGTATATTCCCCGATCATAATGCCTTCCTGGTCGATATAGCCGTTTTTGCAGTGCTTTTGACCATAGCCTACATCAGTGCCGATCTGGCGATCAAGACCCAGTATTTTATTATGGTAGTGATTGTTCTATCACTGATTTCGATTGTTGTAGCAGCATATCAGGGATCGATGACTATCCCTGCCGAGGATGCCCTTAGATGGGGTAGTTTTAAGGGATCACCGGAGAACAACTTCACCGGTAGTGATTTCTGGATCGTATTTGCGGTGTTTTTCCCGGCATCGACCGGTATTATGGCCGGCGCCAATATGTCTGGGGAACTCAAAGATCCGCGCAAAAGTATCCCTCTCGGTACACTTTGGGCTATCGGGATAAGTTTTGTGATTTACATGGTAATGGCCTACTGGCTGGCCAGGAGTGCTACAGAGCAGGAATTGATCTCCAACTATAACATTATAATTGATAAAGCCTGGATAGGTGCCCTGGTAATTGCAGGTATTCTGGGGGCAACTTTTTCTTCTGCTCTTGGATCGCTGGTGGGTTCCTCCCGTATACTATTTGCCATGGGCGAGCATCGGGTCCTTCCTTACGGAAAATTCCTTGCTGGCCAAAGCAACAATGGCCAACCCCGAAATGCGATGATCGTTACGGGGATAATGATCTTTTTAGCTATGCTGCTTCGTGATCTTAATGCAGTGGCGCCGTTGGTAACCCTCTTTTTCCTCATCACTTATGCAATGATCAACATTGTGGTCATCATAGAACAAAACCTTGGCTTGATCAGCTATCGGCCAATTTTCAAGGTCAATAAATGGGTCCCCTGGATAGGACTGGTCTCTTCTGTCCTGGCCATGTTTATTATCAATCCCACTATCAGCCTGATATCGATCAGCGTTGTATTCGTGATGTATTGGTTCCTGTCTAAACAAAATATTGAAACCCCTTTCGAAGATGTAAGGTCTGGTTTGTTTGTGTCTTTTGCAGAATGGGCAGCAAAACATACCTGGGGTATGAAAAGCATGCAACAACGGGCATGGAAACCAAATCTGATGGTTCCTATCAGAGATGTTACCGGAGCGAAGGGGAACTTTCAGTTTTTGCGCAACATTGCCCGCCCGAAGGGCTCTATTAAACTCCTTGGAATTGAACCGAACTCAGAAGACGGTTACCTGGTAAATGAACTCAACACTATGTCGGAAGATTTTCGTAATAAAGGCGTATTTTCCTCCTGGACAGTGATCAACAGCGATGATTTTGCCAGAGGGGTCAATTATGGGAATCAGGCTCTTAAAGGTGCCTTTTTCCGTCCTAATATCGTATTTCTCAATCTTCAACAGCACGATAATTACGACACCGAGATCAGACCAGTGATTAAAGAATGCATTCGCCTGGAGATTGGTGTATTGTTATTTCAGGCTCATCCTACGGCACTTTTAGGAAAGCGAAATATGATCAATGTCTGGGTAAGCGACCGCTCTGGTAACTGGAATCTGGGCTGGGATATAGGCAATCTGGATCTTTCCACCTTGATTGCTTACAAGTTAAAACGAAACTGGCTGGCAACAATACGACTGGTCATAGTTATTCGTGATACATCTGAGCAGGAAAATGCGCAGAACTTCCTAAACTCACTTATTAATCTGGCCCGATTACCAAATACGCTCACCGAGGTCCATGTTGGCGATTTTAAAGAAGTGGTCTCCATGGCTCCTTCGGCTGATCTTAATATTTTTGGTATGGATGAGAAAATTCAATCGGAATTTGTTCAGGAGATGACCCAAAAAACCAAAAGCTCCTGTCTGTTTGTTAAAGACTCAGGTCATGAAAGTATTCTGGCTTAAATGTTTTAAAGCTCTTTGAATACTTCACTAAGAACAGATTCGACTAATTGATACCTGTAGAGAGGTCCGTTTTCAGACCGACTTTGGTTGTTTAGCATGGCAATACTAACTTTTGAAACGGGGTCATAGAACATATAAGATCCATAACCTCTCATACCACCAGTATGTCCCCACATATTCCTGCCTGCGAGTAGTACCCTTCTAACGCCTAAACCATATCCATTGGCAATGGGGTCTTCCAGGTCTAAAAAAGTAACCATCTGCTCTGTTGAAGATTCACTAAGCGCATGGGCATTAAATAACAAATGAGCCCAATTTGAAAGATCCGATGCTGTTGCGAATACATCTGCTGCCGTATAAAAAATACTGTGGTAAGCCGGACCGTATTGGTCCGAAATATTTTCAAGAAATCCATCGCCATTATTATCGCGCCATGGGGCAGCAATGGGTCCTTCAATAGTTTCATTTACGCCAAAATAGATTTGACTCAAGCCCAGGAAATCCCAGAATTTTTCTCTCATTACCTCCCCTACTGTCTTTCCGCTTACGGCCTCGATCACAAGGCCCAGAATCAAATAATGAGAATTGGAATATTGATATTGCGTGCCTGGATCAAAAAGTGGCTCTCCGATATAAGCTGCAATTTCAATAGGTGCCAGTGGTGTGAGCAGATCCGATTCTACTCTTGGCCAGATATCAGGGTGTTGAAAATAGCCCTTTAACCCAGCCAAATGATTTAATAATTGGAAAATGGTTATCGATTCGTCAATATTGGCATTGTTTAATGTAATATAATCTCCAATAGGATCATCAAGAGTCAGATGTCCGTCTTCAACCAGCGCCATGATCGTTGCTGCCACCATAGTCTTGGTGATCGAAGCTATACCGAAACGCATAGCGCTGTTTATGGGCGTAGAATCATCCGAATATCCGGATATAAAACTCCAGCGTTCCTCACCGTCAACACGAATTGACAAGGAGACCCCTAGTAACTTTTCCGGCCCTACTCGCGAGTCGATGATCGCCTGTAGTTTTTCCTCAAATGATTGTGTATTGGTTGGAGGATCAAGGAGCGGGTCGTTTTGAGTGCTTTCGGGTATATCAGCAACAGGGTCCGGACTGTCTTTGGAACAACCAGCCGTAGAGAATGCAAGAAGCAGTACCAGAAAACGAAGCGATTTAAACATATTATATCTCTGAAGTAACCCTACAATCTAATAAATATTAATTGAATCATATCCTGGCATACCTATTTCACGTTCGATAAACTTGGTCATTAATAAGGCGACAGTCCATATAAGGTGTACTCTTTAGGTTGTCTTTTACGCTGCCAACACTTAATTTTATAACTTCACCGTGAATCAATTTACTCATAAATGAAACTTAAGAATCTTACCGGCTTTCTACTCATATGGGTTTTACTCCTGGTGGTGTTCGGATGTTCACCATTAAAAAATGTTCAGGTTGAAGAAAGGAGCGGGAAAAGGATCGCATTTATTAAGGAAGGTGTTGGGTCACCCAGTGTTATTTTCGAATCGGGATTCGAGGGAGGTATGGAAACCTGGGCAGGTATCATCGATTCTGTCGCCATGTATACAAGCGTTTATGCCTATGACAGGGCGGGTTATGGCCGTAGTAATTTAAAAGATCCTCCACATAGCATTGAGGAATTAGCACAGCAATTACACACCAACCTGATCGCACGTAATATTCCACCGCCATATGTGCTGGTTGGATATTCAGGAGGTGCATTATTTATAAGCATGTTCGCTCGCTTATATCCAGACAAAGTAAAGGGTGTACTAATGATAGATCCAACCCACCCAGACCTTTACGATTATTTGAGGGAGAACGAAGCGCTTATCTACGATCTATTGTTCGATTATGTGGGCGAAGGGCAAAGGAGGTATGAATTTGATCTGATTAAGAACAGTTCTAAGGAATTTAGGGATGCCCCCGATTTCCCCGATGTTCCACTCATCGTTTTGATGGCTGGCAGGCATACGACACTTGAAAGTGAGGCATTAAGAGATAAAATGCTTGAGTTTCACGAAGACCTTAAGAAACTGTCTCCTTACGGAACAAGGTATCTGATTGAGGATAGTGGCCATTCTATTCATAAAAGTGATCCCCAACTGGTAGTGGATCACATCCTGGGTTTTCTTGACGGTGCGAATTAAAATATAAAGGCGGGATGAAAACATCCCGCCTTACTGATTTAACACCACTGTTCCTTATGGCACAGGAACCAAATCAAAATTTTCAGCAATTTTTAGTCGATAGAGCTTAACTTGTTGCATATGCAACCGTAAGAACTTCAAATATCCGCATTTTCCTACAAACAAAACCCCTATTCAGGCTTTTTTCGATAAACGGAAACCCCTATTCTTATTGGGATAGCAGTGTTATTGGTCGATCGTGATACACCCCTGTTAAGCAGATCGATAAAATGCAATCGTTAATTATTTTTTTAAAAATCCGGCCTTATTCAGCCTAAAAAGAAGGAATCCTATCAATATATTGATCAAACCAAGTCCGGTTTCTAATGGTTGAGCCATTATCAAATACACCAGTACCCAGCCACTAAAAAACAAAAAAATCAGCTGGGGTAGAGGGTAAAATGGGCTCCTGAATCCTATATGGTCTTTCCCACGACTTCGAATAACGAATACTGCAGCAACCGCCAGGGCCGAAAACAGCTGTAATATAAATCCACTGTAAATGATAACCTGCTCAAAAGAACCTGTGAGAACCATTGCAATACTGATAAAGGCCTGAAGCCATATCGCCCTTAATGGTATTCCTCTTGAAGATTTAACCGAGAACCATCTCCAGAGTCTATGATCCTCTCCCATCACCTGGGTCACTCTGGGTCCGGCCCATACCATAGCACTGATACTGGATATCAATAAGAGGGCAATACCGAAACTCATGAGCTTGCCTCCGGTCTCCCCGAATAATGATATAGCCGTGATCTGACCTATTTCCAATTCACCCTGAATTTGTGCTAAACCATTGTGTTTTAAAAAGATCAAATTAAGACAAATGTAAAGGAGGCTAACCACCAGTGTCCCTGCGATCAAAGCCCTGGGTAAACTCCGATTTACATCTTTGATCTCATCTACAATATAGGCCGCTGCATTCCATCCCGAATAGGAAAAGGTTACAAAAACAAATGAAACTGCAAATGCCGGAAGATATACTTCATCCTGCCAGCTACCATCCCAAAGAAAAGCCGAATCCGTTGCAGGCCTTGCAAATCCGTAATATAAAAGTACCAGGATAAGTGCAAGTTTAAGGATAGTGGTGGTATTCTGCAGCAGACTGCTCCTTTTTAGGCTCAGTGAATGGAAACCACTGATCAAAATGATGACAAATAGCGCCAATACTAGCTTGTCGAGAGAGAGATAAGGCCCAACATAGTCACTTAGTGCCATGGCGGCCAATGCAACTGGAGCTGCAAAACCAACGGTGAGTGATACCCAGCCCGACAGATAACCAATCATAGGATGAAAGGCCTGGGAAAGAAAATGGTATTCTCCCCCCGATCTTCTCCAATGAGTCCCTAGTTCTGCATAACTGAGGGCCCCGCAAAGCGCCATCAGTGCGCCAAGAGACCATAAAATTATAATTGACCATGTGTTAACGGTTTCTACCAATTGAAATCCCAGGCTGGTGAAAATACCTGCCCCGATCATATTGGCAATAACGATTGCCGTAGCTGTTTTCCAGCCAACAGTATTATTCCCGCTCAATTTGATCTCTCTGATTTAGTTAACATCTAATATAATAAGTAAGCGACGATTGATATGTTGCTTTCACTCATATTATGTTATAGTATGCCTTTGTAATGGTCAAAAGTTCCTATTTAAGAACTATTGTCCATCGGTTATTCCTCAAGCCAGCCAGGGACTTCTTATGGATCAATGGATAAATCCCAAAATAACACTGGGCAGGGAAACTGTCTTCCCCACCCAGTTACTTTAAATAGTGATTAAATTGTTTTTTGAACTGATCAGACCATTAATTCTTCGTCTTTCTGTTTCGTTTCTACAAACTTTTCTATCAGTTCAGGAACTTTTTCGAATGCTGCAGCAAGCCCATGGGCCTTCCCAGCTTCAAGAAAGGAAATCTCATCACCCTTGGTGATCAAAAAGCCGATCGGTTCTATACCAACGCCTGCTCCGGCACCCATGCCCTGACCTTTTTTGGCCTTAGCTTCAACACCTTCGCCACCTCCTGATCCGAATCCCATGCCTACCTTGATAACAGGAACACAAAGGAATTCCCCAAGTTTAAACTGTTCTCCAACAACAGTCTCAGTTTTCGCTTCAGATTTCATAAAATCTGTAATCTGTGTTAATAATTCTTCAAAGTGTAATTCCATAATAAAATTTTTTAGGGTTTATAAATGATTTAACTAATCTTATGGGTCTGTTTTGAAGATGGAGGTGTAGTTGATTCTCGCCCTTGAAATTAATCTGAAAGTCGCTGCCCATATAATTGAGGTAGGCAAATACCGGATAAAGCTTGGCATTGGTTATGCAATTACCGGTGTCGAGTTTCAAGTAAAGACGTTTAAGCTCAAAAGATCTGATAAGCCTCATTGCAGTGTTGATATATGACCATTTAAAGCGCTCCGTTTCCTTTTTTTGGGGTTTAGTTTCCCTTTTCTTCCTCTTTTTCTTTCGCAAAGGATAAATTGTAAAAGGAATACCCAAAGTTCTGAGCTCTATCCTAAACAGGTAATTCTCATCGACAGCAAAATTGGCCCTGGCTATAACCCCTGCCCTGATAAAATACTGGTTCTGAATGGTATTTACCACCAGGTCGAGTGGAAGAAAAAGTACATAGAGTATCAATAATATGAACAAAACAACAAGCACTATCCACAGCATGATCGATCTTTTTGCAAAGGAACTGGATTCGAAACGCGATAACAATGATCCCGATCATACGAAATACAATACAGCTGGCAAACTCAACTAAATATTCCTTTTATCTGATATGGCTGCCGGCATTCAAGTCGATGGTAGTTCCGGTGGCATGATCCATTTGACCACTGGCTATGAAGGATACTAAGGGTGCGATGTCTTCAGGGGTTGTTAGTTCATTGAGGGCGAGGTTTTCTAAAACCTGCTCCTCCCCTATATTTGCAATAGCTTCCATGGCCATATCTGTCCTGGTAAACCCTGGGGCGATCACAAATGATTTTATATTATACCGACCAAATGAGCGGGCAACGCTTTTTGCCAGAGAGGTAAGACCTCCTTTGGATGCGGCATATGCCAAATATTCCTGTGTTTCTCCTCGGATTGCCGCCCGACTACCGATATAGATGAGTCGGCCCTGATTTTTTTTCCGGAAATGCCCGAGGCATAATCTCGTTAGAATTCCTGCTGAATCGAGGTTAACCCTAATTGTCCTTTGCCAGGATTTAAACCACTTTTCCCAGGCGGTATCTATGCTGCAGGGTTCAAATACTCCTGCATTGATCACAACAGTATCGAGACCTCCAAAGTACTCTGAAGCCTCGACAAACATTTTCGCGGTTTGCTCTGCTTGTTCTAGATTGGCCCTTACAATCGCAACTTTATCCCTTCCATACTCATTCTGTAATGACTCAACACTCTCTGCTGTACTGTGGTAGTGTAGGACAAGATGGGCTCCTTTGGCAAGCATATGTCGGGCAATGGCCAGGCCGATACCTCTGGAGGCACCAGTTACAAGAATTCGTTCTTCGCTGATTTCTTTCATTTGTTATGGATAAGGCAAGTTGAAAGTACCCAGAATTGATAAATTCACAAAAGATTCAAATAAACTACCAACCGGAATTTTAGTTTTCACCGATATAAGGACTATCTCGAAAATACCCTTCTGAAAGAAGGATTTGGCGGACATTATACCAAAATACCTTAAGGGTAAAATTGGGCTTGTCAGAGGAATCGGATAACTCGATCAGATGGTTTTTTATTTGTACTTCCTCAGCGGCCAGTTCCCTTTTTTCAGGTAAATGGTAGAAACTCATCGCCCAATCCTTAAATATTCTGTCTTCGCTTTCATCTGTTGATAGCAGCGTTAACTGTTCATTTCTATGATCTTGTTTTATTTTGTTGAGAAGCTCTAAAACAGTCCCCTTTTCCCCTTCCAGAATCTGAAGAAAGAAATTATTATAATAGATCAGGCAACCGGTAACCCCTAATTTCTGATTGTTTTCTATCGCAATATTCATAATCGCCTTCAGATCTTTTCCTGTCATCTCTCTTGAAGCCAGGGAGTGGTATGTAAGTTGAAACGGCATTGACTAGGTCTTTCTACCTCAAAGGTAGCAAATAGCCAAAACTCCCCCTGATAAACAACGTATTTATATTAAATCAAATTTTGAATGTACTTTTGCGCAAACTTTCAAATTGTGCAATTCAATATAAGCCATTTCATATACGACTATCTTCTGGAGTTGGGAGTAGCTGAAAACCTGGCACGTTATCTCAATTCAGCAGGGTTGTTAATTATAACCACCCTGGTGGTGTTTCTAATATTTGTTATAGGTCGTCGTATTATACGTGTTGTATCTATCCGTTTTGCACGATTAACAAAGACCAGCTTCGATGATATAGTTATCACCAACAGGCTTCCTCGTTACCTTGCCTATATTATCCCTTTGATCGTCTGGATTGAGTTTTTGCCTTTGGTCTTTACCGATTTTCAATATGCTGAAAATATGGCAATGAAGATTGGATATATCCTTGGTGTGGTTCTCGTACTATATATCGTTAAGGCTCTTTTATTCAGTATTCGCGACTATCTCAAAAGACAGGCGCAGTTCAGGGATAAACCAATAGACAGTTATATTCAGGTATTTATGATTTTTGCCTGGATTGGCGGTTTAACGACCATTTTCGCGATTATGACCGACACTTCCATTTGGAAGTTCTTTACAGCCCTTGGGGCAGCTTCGGCCGTGATCTTATTAATCTTTAAAGATTCTATACTCGGTTTTGTAGCCAGTATCCAGGTCAGCATTAATGATATGGTGCGTATTGGCGACTGGATCAGTTTTGAGAAATATGGAGCGGACGGCGATGTAATAGAGATCAATTTGGCAACAGTAAAGGTCCAGAATTGGGACAAAACCATAACTACTATCCCTACCTATGCGTTAATATCGGATTCGTTCAAGAACTGGAGGGGAATGAAGGAATCTGGTGGAAGGCGTATAAAAAGGGCGCTGATAGTAAAGCAAAAAAGTATAAAATACCTGAACGAGAATGAAATTGAGCAGCTAAAACGCATCCAGCTTATTTCAAAGTATCTGGAGCACATGAGTCAAAAAATTGAAGGTTATAATCAGCAGCATGAGGCTGATAAATCTTTAGCGATTAACGGCAGAAACCTTACCAATATCGGTGTTTTTCGTAAATACGTACAGACCTACCTCGAAAAACATAGTGCCTTAAATCAAAATATGACTTTAATGACCCGTCAATTAGCGCCTACTTCACAGGGGATTCCTATTGAAATCTATACTTTCAGTCGGGATATTCGCTGGCAAAATTATGAATATATCATGGCCGATATTTTTGATCACCTGCTGGCAGCTATTCCTTACTTCGACCTTGAAATCTTCGAATTACCGAGTAGTTTTAGTCAGGAATAAAACTGAACTACCTATGTTTATTAATGGATGGTTTGAGTTGAAATTAAGAATCCTCTTTTGAATATTTTCTTATATTGTTTATTCCCTACTACTGTAATATGATCGGAAAACTCTTTAGTCTTTGCTTTTTTATATCACTTTTTTCAGTTTCGGCTCAGGAACGTCCTGTACGCATTATTGAAAAGGATATTCCTAACAGGATTGCCCTTTACGCTGTAAACCAGAACGAACATGACCTGGATGTAAAACTCACGGTTAGCGGTACAAATTTCAGACAAAGCAGAGCAAAACCACGTTTTATCAGGGTTCCGGGTGCATCGAAGGTTCTTATGAAAACACTGGTTTTATTCAGGGATAAAAAGCCAAGTTATACTTTCAAGATAGAAGTAAACGATAGTTTATCGAACCGTGCCCTGAAAAAAGAATACGAAAAAATAAAGATCAAGCCCCATAAACCAGTTGTGATTTACCTTACTGCCAATTGCGAAAGTTGCGATAGTCTTCTGGCTGATATCAAAAAGAGCGTATATATTTTCGACACCCTAAACCTCGCTGAAAATCCTCATATAAAGGATCAATTACAAATCGCCTTTGGCGAAGGAGAACCCATAGATTCCTTGAAAACGCCAATTCTCAATATAGGCGGAAAGCTGTACACCAGGATTGAAAAATATGATGAAATCCTGGAAATACTCCAGAAGGAATGAAGTGCATTACGGCATATTGCCAATTGAGGCTCAGTTAAATGCAGCTCTTCAATTCATTTTTATACTTCCACCGTTTTGACCAGCGATGATTGGATATTGCGGGGAACGGCTTTAAAAGAGTCGAAATTAGAGCTAAACGTTGCTTTTCCCTGAGTTAGCGATCTCAGATCCGTTGAGTAGCCATATAATTCCGATTGAGGAACATTGGCCTTCAAAATCTGATAGTGATCAATGCTATCGATCCCCTGTATAACCGAGCGCCTGGATTGAAGGTCAGTCATAACACTACCCACCATATCTTCAGGCACTTTTACCGTAAGTTCCTGGATTGGTTCCAGGAGTTTGGGTTTGGCATTGAGAAAAGCATCTTTAAACGCATGAGCGCCAGCAATTTTAAAGGAGATATCATTCGAATCAACGGAATGCATCTTTCCGTCGTATACCATTACCCTGATATCTCTTATATAAGAACCTGTCAGTGGGCCAGATTCCATAACCTCCAGAATACCCTTTTTAATTGAAGGCAGGTATCTGGCGTCGATCACTCCACCTACTATACAATTATAAAAGACGAGCTTGCCCCCCCATGGAAGTTCCACTTCATCTTTACCCCTTAGTGAGAATCCCTCCGGATCGGGCATACCATCATACCAGGGTTCAATTTTCAAATGCACCTGTGCAAACTGACCGGCGCCGCCCGACTGTTTTTTGTGCCTGTAATTCGCATTCGACGGACGTTGTATGGTTTCCCTGTAGGCAATTCTGGGCTGTTCGAATTTAGCATCAACCCCGTAAATATTTTTTAAGAGCCATTTGATAGACGCTAAATGCAATTCACCCTGGCAACCGAGTATTTGTTGCTTTAATTCCTTTGAATACTCCACCACCACTGTTGGATCCTGGATATGGATCTTTCGCAGTGCATCACTGAGTTTCTCTTCTTCGTGTTCCTTTTCCGCATATACGGCTTTCCTGGTGCGCGGCTCGGGATATTTAATAGGCCTGATGGTTACTTTCTTTCCCTGTTGATGTAGTGTATCATTGGTCAGGGTATGTTTTAATTTCAAAGTGGCCCCTATATCCCCTACCGATAATTTTGAGACGGCTTCACGCTTTTTCCCGTCCATGATATAGAGTTGATGGAGCACCTCGGTCTCACCATTACGAGAATTAACCAGTTTATCGTTGGCATTGACTTCGCCAGATTTCACCTTAAAAAAGGTGATTTGTCCCAGGCTGGGTTGATATATGGTTTTAAATACAAATAAAGTCGTGGGGGCTTCTTTTGACCTATCGAGAACTACCCCTTCCTGGGTTTGTTCGGGTTTCAGATCGGCTGCAGCCGGCGCTACATTATCTATAAAGCCCATTAAACGGCCACTACCCATATCATTAAGTGCGGAAACTACAAAAACTGGAAATAGATCGTGATTCAACATGCCGGCTTTGAATCCCTGCCGCATTTCATCCTCATTGAGTGTTCCTTTATCAAAATACAATTCCAGCAGTTCTTCATCGTTCTCTGCCGCCTTTTCCACCAGTTCATTGTGCAGCATATCTGCTCTCTCTTTTTGATCTTCGGGGATCTCGAGTTTTTCTGGTTTTCCACCCTCGGGAGAAAACTTATAACATTTCATTTTGAGTACATCTATAATGCACTGTGATCCGTCAAGTGTTATTGGATATTGAATTATTGCAGCCTTATTACCTACCAACGAACGTATCCCTTTTAGGGAATCCTCGTAATTGGCATTCATATGATCGATCTGATTGATCACAAATAAGGTCGGTTTGAGATAGGTGTCTACATAATTCCAAATGATTTCAGTGCCGATCTCTACGCCGTTTTGAGCATTGATAACGGTAACAATTGTGTCGGCTACCCTGATTGAGGAGATAATTTCCCCTACGTAGTCATCCAGTCCAGGAGTGTCAATAATATTGATCTTGTAGTTCCTCCATTCGGTATGAAGCGGTGTAGCAAAAACAGATGCCTCCCTCTCGTGTTCAATTTCATGATAATCAGCAACCGTATTTTTATTTTCTACAGTACCCCTTCTGCTAATCAGTCCTGCTTCGAATAACATGGTTTCTGCCAGAGTGGTTTTTCCCGAATTATGTGCTCCTACAAAGACTACATTTTTGATGTGCTTTTCATCGTATATTTTCATTTATCTTAGATTTATGATGTTTTAAATCAGTTAGGTATTGGGTAGTCTTCTAAATTACAATATTTTGACAATTTTCTTTCAATTTTATAGTGTCAATATCTGCTAAATCAGAGTATTTTTTTTAGAAAGATCTTCTGTTATTATATGTATGATATAGTTATGTGTTAGGAATTACACTTTTAATAAAAAAGACATTATCTACATAATATACTGTATAACAAGGCTTTAAATGATTTTTTGATCTCATTAACTGTTAAAATTTGTATAATATGGTACTATTTTATACATAGTACTGTAACAAAATCATTCTTCCGGCGTCTATTAGTTGTAAGTCGTTTAAAAACACTCTGATGAAAACCGAGAAAAGGAAAAATAAAAACAAAGGAATTCGCCTGATGATGGGTTTTGGCTGGAGTCAAAAAAGCGAACAAACATCAACAATCAATAAAGCCGTTTTGGTATAAAAATTATAGGTCATGAAAAATTTAAGTAAAAGGCATTTACCCACAGAATCGAAAAGACACTCTTTCTTTTCAAGTTTTAGAGACAGCAAAAGAGTAAGATGGACAGAAGCCAGGCAATATACCTTTGCATAGTTCAAACATCAAAATCAACTATTATTAAACTTAAAAACAACAAAAGATGAAATCAAGGAATTTTTCACCAACTGAATCGAGAAGGCATAATTTCTTCTCAAATTTCAAAAATAGCAAGAGAGTACGCTGGACTGAAAACAGAAACTATGTTTACTAAAAACAGATCACCACTACCCATGCTGAAAAGAACAGATGAATAATCTAAAGGAGACAACCAAAGTTGCCTCCTTTTTTTATGGATCCTCCTTATTGCGTGTAAAGGGAACAAAACGTACCGCCATCACCGACTTTTTTCTTACTTTCCCATTTCTTTTATCAACCTGGACTAACTGTCTTACACCCCTATGGGGTCCTACCGGAATGATCATCCGGCCACCATCTTTAAGCTGGTCGATAAGTGGCTTAGGAATAGCCTCTGCTCCTGCTGTTACAATAATTGCATCGAAAGGACCTTTTTCAGGCCACCCATGATATCCATCTCCAATCTTCACTATTGCATTATCATAGCCTAAAACTTTTAAAAGTGACTTTGCCCGCAATCCCAGTGGCTTAACGATCTCGATCGTATACACCGAATCCACTATTTCGGCAAGAATTGCCGCCTGGTAGCCCGACCCCGTTCCAACTTCCAAGACCTTATGGTGAGGTTTAAGTCGGAGTGCCTGGGTCATATAGGCAACGATATAAGGCTGGGAGATCGTCTGCCCCTCTCCTATGGATACTGGTCCATCTGTATAAGAATAAAATCGGTATTCGGAAGGCACAAATTGCTCCCTTGGGACTTTGCCCATTGCTGCCAGGGTAGCCTTATCGTAAATATCCCTGGCTTTTAATTGTGTTTCGACCATCGTTTTGCGCTGAATTGAGTAATCGTCCTGTGCGCAAACCGCAAATCCAAGGCCCGCCAGAAGTGCTAACCAAGATAAACGCATTCAAAAAACTGTAAAGATCTATTTCTTAAGCTTCGTTGCAATGTTTCAGCAAAACTTTTGGATTATCGTTATGTTTCTAATTTGTCAATGGAGGCTCCAGCTCGGTAATAAGGCCATTATATGCGATTGAATTCCTTCGGCTGCTGGCGACTACCAATGATGCCGCACCGGCTTTATACATATTAAAATTAAACTCATGTCGTTCATGTCCCCTTTGTATCTCAAATGAAACCACAATCTCCTGCTTTTCATCGTCGAAACTTATTGTATAGTTTTCCAGTTCGCCCTTAAACTTGATTCCTGCTTCCGGTGAATAGCCATTTGGAGCCCGTACCACACCAAAATAAGGTAAGTACAAGTCGGCTTCTCCTTCATTCACATTTATATAATTCCGAATGGTGTTCACAAAAAATTGTCCTCCACCCAGCGGTGCTGCCTGCAAAGCCACAAAAGTATAGGCATCGGATTCCACGATGTCTTTGGTTTTCTGATACTCCAGTTCTGCTTTTTCTTGCTTTAATTTCTTTTTTTCAGCCTTTGAAATCTGCTCCTGAGCGGAAACAGACAATAACATAAGGCTAAAGACAAATACAACATACTTCTTCATAGTGCCCGTGTTTTAAAGTTATTTTAAGCAATCTCTAACGGTCTTTACCGGTACTGGTCTTCTTTAAAGATAACGAATATTGTTCGTATACCAATGGGTTAGCTATGGCTGGAAATAAAAAAAGGAGGCCAATGGCCTCCTTCATGTCAAATGTTTTTGATGTTTAGTTGAAACCAAATTCAACTCCGAGAGAAATTACATCCCAGGAGCCGCCATCTGCACTAATGCCCCTGTAGGAGGCTACAATATCGAGTTGCTGGGTAACACCATAGGCAAACCTTGGGCTGTAATAGAAGCCACCGTCGTTGCCGTCATTAACTCCGATAGCATATCCCAGATCGAGTCCAAACCAGAACTGCTCTGTAAAATTATAATGTCCGCTGGCAGCGATTGGAATAAACTGTACATCATCAATATCGATAGATCCTAAACCAGTGTCAATGCTATCACCAAATGAATGAGAATAACCAATGGTAGGTCCTACCTGTACTTCTTCTGAAATTTCAAAAAGATAGGCGAGGTCAATGGCGATGTTGAATGTAGCCAAATCGCCGGCATCACCTACAGGTAAACCAAAATGAGCTCCCGCCCGAAATTGATTCTGCGCCTGCATAGACAGGCCTACTAAAGCAAAAATTGCAATTAAAACAAACTTTTTCATAATGTTTAAGTATATGTCGTTAATTTATTTTTAAGCTGAGGTGTAGTCCATAAATTGGTGTATACCCCAACAATTATCAGGTGATAACGCTTAATCAGCCCTAAAATTATATAATGATAAAAAAAAGTTTAGAAGCCTAAAGATCAGGCATCTGGCAATATACCTACAAGGATCCAGATTTTTTTCGAAGTGTCATTCTCCCAATTCCCGATATTATTTATCTGTTCAATCACTTTGAAGCCAGCCTGTTGAAGTTCTTTACGTACAAATTGGGCTGAGAGGGTATGAGCGGATACCTGTTCATTACGGTTCTTTTTTTTTGCATAAAACTTCAGTTTTTCCAGTATAACAATCCTGCCATTGGGTTTTAGGGACCGCTTAACATGCTCCAGAATAGTCATATATTCCTTCATCTCATGATAGGTATCCATGATGACCACCAGATCCAGCAGGCCTTCCGGCAATTTCGGATCATCTGGTTCACCTTTTATGGTTGTAATATTATAGATGTCTCGTTGGCTGGCATTCTCATTTAACGTTTCGAGTCTGTCTTCCCTCAGATCTACCGCATAGACCTTACCTCTTACCCCTACCGCTCTTGCCAAATGCATGCTAAGGTATCCTTCATGGCATCCTATATCGGCCACATTCTGACCTTCTGAAACACCAGCCAGATCCAGTATCCGGTCTGTATCCATCCACGCGTCGCGTTCCCGCCAGTCAGATGAATTATACTGAGGATATAGCTGAGAAGTAAATCCGGCACAAATGAAGAGCAAAGTAAGCAATAATTTCACAGCTAAAAGGTATTAAATTTAGCCTGTTTACATCCTTAATGTTCTCATAAAAAAGATATGGTCTTCCAGCAGAGTATTTAAAAGCTAACAGTTACTTTTCCCCTTATAAAGAACGGACTTCCCGGAGTAAAATGGATTTCTTCTACAGGCTGAGGTTCATTAAAGAGTCGGCTTTCCGTAAGAAATTGCGTTTCATTCCATTCTGTATCGAACAGGTTTTCTATGATGATTCCCAACGACCAGTTCTTTATTTGATAGTTAAGGTTCATATCGGTTACAAGGTAGCCCTCGGCTATAGCACTATTATCTTCATTGGCAGGTCGGTCTTTGATATAGCGATAATTTATACCTCCAGAAAAATTTTTAAAATTTTTAACTGTTAGTCCGCCCGTCGACGTTAGATCCGGCGCCAGGGGGATGAAATCCTCCCCTTCGGGAGCATCGATACTTCTGGCATAAGCATAGTTCAAGTCTCCGTTGAGAAATAGCCAGTCGGTAATCTGATATCGTACGCCTAAATCGACTCCTAAGCGTCGTGTTCGTCCACTGGGCTCCACAATAGCTTCGTCGCCTACATAGACAAATTCCTGCTCCAGAAATAATGACCAAAGCGCAGCGTTTAGTACAAGTCGATTTAAAGGCTTAAAAATTCCACCCAGATCTGCGCCTAAAGCTCCCGGCAGAACATCTTCGCCACTATTGGCTGTTACTACCCGGGCATCATTTGAATGAAAACCATATCCGGTTTTAACATAGAGCTGAGATTTTTGAGAAGGAGCAAAAATCACATTGAGTTTGGGTCCGACAAAAACCTTAGATTCACTGAGATTAGTATAGATTTGAGGAATCTTGTCCTCATAATCGAACTTAAAATAGTCGATACGCAGACCCGGATTAAAAGACCAACGCCCTTTTTTATAAGTAATCTGACCAAAGGTATGAGCATTTATTTCATCGGTATTCCCGAATGAAAGCCTGGATAGCAGACTATCTCTATTGACTGTCCTACTTAGTTCAACATCATTGATATCGTCGTAGCGGACACCTACACCTACTTCATAGTCTAGTTGAGAATCGTGATGGCCAATATGGAGTGATTCATCAAACCTGGTTTCAACCCCTATAATCGTTCGATCTTCTTTCTGTTTAATTTGATCTCCGTTGATTGGATCAACCAGGAAGAAGGTGAAATTTGAATACAATTCAAAATCATATTTGGTCAAATAGGCATTAGTTCTTATCCGTTTATGTTCATCGATTTTTTTGGTATGGTTGATCAGGATATTGGAACGACTGGTATTTCCTCCCTCAGTGCTGTCTATGGCTCCAAATCTACTGATCAGGCCCTGATCAACTTCACGTTGTGGTATTTGACCGGAAGCATCCCATTTGCTCTGAAAGTGGGAAAGCGAAACGGTAAGCTCCTGATCTTCTTTATTGTTATAGTGGTAGCGCCCCAGGATATTGACCCTGTTAAAATTCTGTGAGGCATCGAAAAAACCATCGGTTAACCTGAATTCTGAAGCTAAATAAGCATTGCTTTGGTCTCCCTCTACAATTTTCAGCATGCTCATAGCACGAAGCGTATTGAATTGGCCTGCTTCGAGTGAAATATAATTATCCTTGATGCTTTTTTTGGTCTGAAGCTGAATATAGCCGGCGGTATTAAAATTCCCTTGTTGTGCATAATATGGCCCTTTCCCAAAATCTATATTTTCGATGGTTTCAGGTATAATAAAGTGCATATCGGCATAACCCTGACCATGAGCATGCGATACCATATTTACAGGCAAACCATCTACTTGTATTGCCACATCTGTACCATGGTCTACATCGAAACCTCTTAGAAATATCTGCTCGGCTTTACCACCCCCGGCATGTTGCCCAATAATAAGACCAGGGACTTTCTGCAGTATCTCCTGAGAATATTTTACCGGATTGGTCAGTACATCTATATTTACAAACTGACTAAGAGCATTGACCTTTGATACCAGAACTACCTGATCTAACGATACCGCAGCTTCCATCAATACGATATTTATATTGGTATCGAGTTGACTTTCTTCAATACTGATCTCTTTGTTCTCATATCCAAGACTATAGAAAAAGATGACGTCTCCTACAGAAACATCATCGAGTTCATAATAGCCCGAGATATCGGTATAGGTATATCCTCCTGTAGTCTTGTTATATACCCCAACACCTTCAAGTGGCACCTGAGCAGAATCATAGATGGTACCACTGATTTCATGGGCTTTAAGTTGGCTTAGTACCAATATCATTGCGGCTAATAAGAAATATCGATTCATTTTGAGTTTTTTTTCATTACACCCAACGTTTGATGATCATTCCTGAAAGACGCATTATTCGTCTGCCGCCGATCGATCAATACAGTTGAGCTTCAGTTAGAAACTGTTTGCTTTTTTAATTGCAAGTAAACCCTCTAAGGGCTGAAAAATCAAAGTAATGGAGGCTTCCAGTTGGACGGAAGAAACCCTGTTCGGGTAGGCATGTCATCAAAAGGATTAGGATTTGCTCTTAATGTTGCCTTAAATTCTGAAGCATGGTGAATTTTAGAAAAGAAGTGTTTATCGAGATTCATTAACTCAACCACAGACTGATGCTTTTTCTGTGTTTCCTGGGAAAAAAAGCTACTCAACACATCGATGATCTCGTGCAGGTGGTCCGCATTAGCTTTGTGGTGATCAGAATGCTGATGAACAGGTGCAGAATGATCTATTCCTGGTTTGTTATGAGTGATAATTTGTTCCGGAGCATCAATAATATGAGAAATAGAATGAAGTATATGCCTTGCAGGCCCCTGTAAAGGAGGGGCGAGGTAAATGATCATAAGGATTATCGCAAGCAACTTAAGCAAGTAAGAATTATGCTTCATTTTTCTTCATTTTCATTCGTTCTCCTCGTCCATAAGTTCAAGAAGAATTTTTTCTATATAAGAGCTGTATTCAGCTATAGTGGGTAAATCAAATATCTTATTTAATGGGAAATTAAGCTGTAGTTCTTCGTTGATCCGCGCAGTTATTCGGATAGCTGAAAGCGAATGCCCGCCCAGTGTTATAAAATCATCGAAAACTCCCACTTTTTTCATTTGGAGAACATCGCACCATATCTCACTCAGAAGTATCTCAATATCATTCCGCGGAGCAGTATATGGTACATCGGCATCTAATTGAGCCTTGTTAAGACTTCTCAAGGAGTTTTTATCTGTTTTACCATTAGTTGTCAAAGGCATAGCTTCTAATCTCTTGAATAAACCGGGGATCATATATGCCGGTAAACTTTCCTGCAGGAATGTTCTTATATCACGTTGGGCTATGTCTTCAGAACTCACGTAATAAGCCACCAGGCGGTCTGAATTTTCCAATTGCGAAACACTTTCCGTATAGCCGATCTCCCTCATGATCTTTTTTACCTGTGGCTCGTCGATTTCCTCATTTATTTCTTCCAGTGATTCATCCCGCTGCTTATGACCCAAACGAACATCCCAACTATAGGGGAAGGCATAGTTGCTATAACCCTTCTCTTTTTTGTGTACATAGATTCCAAGTTGGTTGATTAGGCAATTAGTGGAACGTCCAGTATCCGTTGGTCTCTTCCAGTCGATCTTTTCTTTTAGATAACTGAGAAGCTCTTGTAGTGATACATTACTGTAGCGGTAAAAGTCGATGAATTGAACTTTATTGAAGGTTTTGTCGTCGTGAAACATCGACACATCTAAAAACTCACTTATCGCATCTTTTTCCCGATGATATAGCTTTCGGGCCTCCAAAATAGTTGAATCGATTCGTTCTGAATTACGATCCTGTTCCCAGAAAAGCTCCTCAGTGAGCCGTGTTTCGAAAAACTGACCTCTTGAAAGTCCTGTAACAACGAAGGGGATGTTTTTCTCAAGTGCAACCTGTGTACTAAGAGTATAGATTGTCTTAAAGCAGCCATTACACACATTGGCATGTCGGTGCAGACTATCTACAAAGATCTTGTTCATGTGCTCGGTCTCTCCATATACATGGTCCACACCAAGTTTGGCGACAATCTTGTCAACATTTTCCTTTGCCTGATCAGATATATAGCCATTATCGAGCGTAAATGCCAGTACCTTCAGTCCCATGCCCACAAGCCTGGCCAGTACATAAGTGCTATCTTTCCCACCGCTGAGTAACGAAAGACAGTCATACTTCCTTTCCGAATTTTTGGCCGACATTAAAATATCACGTAGGTCATCTTCAGTCTTGAAATACGTATTTACCCTTTCTTTATAGCCGTCAAAAGCATTGCACAAGTGACAAATACCTTCCCGATCAAAATCGGCATTGGGGTAATTGGAGGGAAGGCCACATCGGGCGCAGTTTTCTATATCGGATTGAGCTCCAGAAGAATCACTCCCGATTAGCACCACCGCGGCATCGGAGATTTTATTGAGCTTGGTTAAATTAGATTCAATATCCGTCAGCTCAACTCGATATCCATTGAATTTTACCTGCTCATCCTCTCGACCTTTGAATTCTAACTGACCTTTCTCATTCCATCGTGCAAGATCTCCTGTGCGATACATTTTTGATCCGGGTCGGAAAGGATCATCCAAAAACTTTTCCTTAGTCATTTCAGGAAGGTTATGGTAACCATATGCCAGGCTTTCACCAGAAAGAAACAGTTCTCCTACCACACCACCTGGTAATACTTTTAATTTGTCGTTAAGCACATAGGCCCGCATATTGGTTATAGGCAGGCCAATTGGGACCGAGTAACCTTCTACATCCTCGGCTTCATATTTGTATGCAATGCATCCTACCGTGGCTTCTGTTGGACCATATTCATTGAAAATCGATGCTTTATCTTTAAACGCTCCTGAAAGGGATTTTGCCAATTCTGTCTTAAACAATTCGCCTCCCACTATTATTGTCCTGATCTGGCTATTGCCAAGATCCCGATCATGTATCATACCAATATGGGAAGGGGTTAGCTTTATAGTATTTACAGCATTATCGGACAAAACCTTGAAAAGGGAAAGGTCGGGACCTCCCATGGCTTCCTTATAGATATGTAAAGTTCCCCCTTTCATAAGGGGAAGGAAGGTAGAAGAAATCGTAAGATCGAAACCTATGGAGGTAAACAGGGGAAATACAGTATCCTGCTCGATTTGGTAATGAGCTGCTGCCCAATTCAAATAGTTATTTAAGGCCTTCACTTCGATAATTACCCCTTTAGGCAAACCCGTAGATCCTGACGTATAGAGGTGATAGGCAATTTTTCTTGGTGATTGAATTGATGGAGGATTTGCGTCGGAGTAGGATAATATTTCATTTTGATCCGAATCAAGATCGACCACTGGTATCTCTTTGATATGCTGATAATCTATGCTTCCATGGCTTAAACAGCACCTGCAATCTGAATTTTTAAGCATGAATTGAACGCGCCGCATGGGAATGTCGGAAGGTATGGGTACGAACACAGCTCCGATTTTCATCAGGGCAATCAGACTAATTATATAATCCGTGCTCCTGGTCATATACAGCCCTACCCTATCCTCGAACTGTATCCCTTTAGACAATAGATAATTCGAAAGCATATTTGCTTTACGGTTCAGGCTTGTATAGCTCATCCCCTCCCCATCCTGGATAAGCGCAATAGAAGACCCACTCAACTCCACGTTTTTTTCAAAGCTGCTCATAAAGTCAGCTTTGTCCGCATGGTCTTTTCTAGGCTTAAATTTTCGCATCAGCATTCCGCGCTCTTCTTCATCTATCAATTCAACCTCTTGCACAGGAGTATCATCGGCTAAAAGAATTGCCTTTAGTGCATTTTGACAATGAACGGGCAGTAGCTTGCGCTTAGACTCTGGAAAAACCTCACAATTGAAGTCAAAGATTAGCTGCATTTCACCTTTGCCGGGATCCAGAATTTGGCATCGAAGGACATGATTAGGATCACAATGCCCCGGGTGCAGCCAGTCTGCCTCAACTCTATGGCCATCAAATCTTCCAAAATCCCAGGGTATATAATTAAGCATGGTATTGAATGAGCGCCCAATTTCGGCATTTGCCATACCAGCACCTACCTTGCCCAACATTTGAAAAATGGAAGTCTTTAATTCTTTAATTACGTCTGCAACAGCATCTTCCTTACCAATTTTCAGAAACAATGGGAAGACCTCCATTAAGAGACCTACGGTTCGATTACGGTCGCGATTATCACGGTTATGAACAGGACTGCCTATGGCAAAGCTTTGGGTTCCTCCTGCGGAATGCACTGTAAGCGCCAGGGCAGACGCAAAAATATTGTAGATCGCCAGGTGCTGCGAGATCATTCCAAAGGGTGGCTGTTGTGCCCGCTTTCTGATGTGTTCTGCCCTTTCACTCGCAATCGTTACAACGGTTCGCTCCGAATTTGTATTTAGGGGTTTTATGTTATTGCCATAATAATGAAAAGGCTTCCCATATTCAGCAATATTGTCTTTCCAATATTGATCTATGCTATCTTTATTGCGGGCCTGCATTGATTCACTTTCATAGACCACGTAATCGGCGAAGGGCTTGTAATCCAATGAATTGTTAGCCTTACCATCAGTACGATAAATCTCTTCCATGGCATGATAAAGCAGGTTTAATGATGTCGCATCGGTGATCAAATGGTGCAGATTCAGGTACCAAATACTTTCGTTATCGCCTAGAGTGATTAGAACACAATCGAAAAGCGGTCTTGCCAGATCGAAAATTCTCTTCCCACGCTCTTCCAGCCAGGAATCCAAATCTTCAGATGGTGGAGATTCGCGCCAATCGATAAAGGCAGGTTTAAAATCTATATCTGGACGGATAAGCTGGTGTACCTGTTGGCCATCATCTTCGATGGAAGTCCTCAAAGCATCGAAACGAGAAATCAATAACTGAAATGCACGGTTGAATCTATCAGTATCAATTGGCCCGTGAATCCTGAATACATAGGGTACATTATAAAGTGGGGAATTGGGATTTAGCCTTTGCCCGGCATATATGAGTTGCTGACTTTGAGTTAATGGTATTTTATTTAATCCTGTCTTCAATGAATTGTTTTTAATGGGAGGTATCCAACCGTTCAGAAACATAGGCAGTGATGACCTCAATAGTATTAAAATGCTCGAGCGTAATATCTTCAAAAGGAATACTGATCGCGTATTGGTTTTCAATGAATGAGATTAATTTCATCAACCCCAAAGAATTGATAATTCCACCGGTCAGAAGCTCTTCTTCCATGCTTTCTAGTTTGGTCGAAGCAGGTAAGAACTCTTTTTCAATAAAGGAGACTATCGGTTGGTTCATCGGAGTTTATTGGAGGATAACTTATGGTCCTCTGTGCTATTGTGCAATTGGTAAAGGTAAACCAGAGAAATTCATCTGTCAAAAATTCTAGGCGCCAATAACCTATTATTTCCCTACGATCGTCGAAAATAAAAGAACTGTTTTTCACCGATTGGTAAATAATCATCATATTTATAAGGATAATGACAATTCAACCGGCACCTATCACCATTCACGACAAGCTGGGCAAACCGAGCTGACCGTCCGTGATTCCTGTCAAAGTATTTAAAGCACTATGATTCCACTTCTCAAATCATTAAATGTGATGTATGCACCATTATTGTTAGCAAAAAATTATCTCAGATCCTTATTTGTTTTATTACTCCTGCTCATGGTGATGCCGGCCATGGCCCATCATCCCGATCATAGTTTTATCTATATGCGCATCTACGAAGAAACCGGGATCGAGGGTAGATTTGAACTACATGTGGACGAATTGAATGAAGTACTTGGTTTAAACCTAAGTAAGGAACCGACCGTTGATGAAATAAAACCTTAT
>CAMYIE010000007.1 GCA_947258405.1 uncultured Eudoraea sp.
GGTTCACCAAATAAGTACTTGTAAGACTTTAGTCCCCTTTGCCAATGTTTCATATTGTCAGGATGGTCGAACTTATCCATAAATACACTTCTGGGTAAATCGATAGTAATTTCGGTGGTATATTTCATCACATCTCACTTTCTACATCTACTAAAATAGTTAATAAATAGAGATCGTGGCCGGATATTTATGCAAATCCCTTATCCCGATTATTGCTCACATTCTTTGATTTCTTATTTTTGCATTTGCAATTCTATATTCATTGTTTGATGAAGTGGTTGTACGGCCTCATTCTTTTAATGTTCTTTAGTTTTAGTTCCTGTGGCAAATTGCTCAATGGCAGCCAGGACCAAACCCCCATAGCGCGGGTGGGAGATTCCTATCTATACAAACAAGAAATTGAAGGGCTGATCTCCGACGATATGACACCGGCCGATAGCGCTTCCTTTGTAACTAACTTCATCAATAATTGGGCTACCAGACAGTTATTGCTGACCAAGGCGAAAATAAATCTCCCCGAAGATAAACTGGAAGAATTCAACAGGCTCGTTGAAGATTACCGGACGGACCTCTATACAAGAGCCTATAAAGAGGCACTGGTTTCCCAAGGTCAGGATACCACGGTTAGCAGGTCGGAACAAGAACGGTTTTACGATGCACAGAAAGAAAATTTTCGATTAAAAGAGAAAATATTACAATTGAGATTTGTAGAGATACCATTGCAATTCTTAAATAAGGATGAGGTAATCAGTCGGCTGAAAGGATTTGAATCCGAAGACAGATACTTTCTCGATTCAATTGGAGTCCAGTTCAGAAAGTTGAATTATAACGATTCACTTTGGGTTCCGGTGTCTCGGGTGATGCAGGAAATACCTCCTTTGAATGAGGACAACGAGGGCAGATACTTAAAAAAATCACAATTTTTTGAATTGCAGGACCCTTCAGGGGTATATTTGGTCTTTATAAAGGATATACTTCAGGTTAACGAGATTGCTCCACTGCCTTATGTGGAACCCAGAATCCGGCAAGTAATTCTCAACCGGAGAAAACTTGATTTTATTAAAAAACTGGAAACAGAGATCATAGATGAAGCGACAAAAGAGAATGAATTTGAGATTTTTGAGTAGCGGGAAGATACTTTGGATGCTGATGATGACCTTAATGGTCTCTTTTGTTTCCCGGGCACAGCTCAAGGATTCTATACCTGATCCGGAAATAGAGCCCCCAGAAACGCCTATGGAAGCTCCGGAGGTAGTGATCGTGGATAGCATAATTAATTTTAAACGTATAAAAGTAGATGGGATCGCAGCGGTAATTGGCGATTATGTTATACTTAATTCCGATATCGAAAAAACCCTTATCGATTTGAGAAATCAGGGGGCATCAGCGGAAGATGTTACCCACTGTGGTCTGTTGGGCAAACTGATGGAAGACCGATTATATGCCCATCAGGCGGTTCAGGATAGTATTCTGGTTTCAGATGACGAAGTAAACAGCACCAGTGACCGTCAGATACAGCAGCTCGTACAGCAGGTTGGTTCTATGGAAAAGGTACTGGAGTTTTACAAGAAGGAGTCGGTGGAGGCGTTCCGCGAGGAGTTGTTCAACATCAATAAATTAAGGATGCTTTCCGAAAAAATGCAACAAAAGATCATTGGCGATGTAAAAGTAACCCCGGAAGAAGTGAGGCAGTTCTTTAAAAAGATACCCGAGGATGAAAGACCTGTTTTCGGTGCAGAGTTAGAGATCTCACAAATCGTTAAGGAACCAAAAGTGCCCGAGGAAGAGAAACAAAAAGTTGTCGATAAATTAGAGGAAATCAAGGCCGATGTAGAGGATAATGATGCGAGCTTTAGTGTCAAAGCAATTTTATATTCCCAGGATCCGGGTTCTAAATCTAAAGGAGGTTTTTACAGCATGACCCGGCAGACCCCATTCGTGAAGGAGTTTAAGGATGTAGCTTTCAGTCTGCGAGAGGGAGAGATCTCCGATCCTTTCGAGACGGATTTTGGCTATCATATCATTTACATAGAAAAGATCAGAGGGCAGGAGCTCGATTTACGGCATATTCTGATTCAACCCGAAATCCCACAGTCGGCACTGAATGAGGCCAAAGTAGAATTGGATACCATTAGAAAACATATACTGGAAGAGAAATATACCTTCGCAGAGGCCGCTCGAAATTTCTCGGACGAAAAAGAAACGAAAAATGACGGAGGCTTGCTTCGTAATCCAATAAATTTTGATTCCCGTTTTGAACTCACCAAAATGGATCCTGCACTTTATAACCAGGTGAGGAATCTTAAGGATAATGAGATATCTAACCCTATCTTGGAACAGGATCCAAGAGGAGGCCCGCCTTCATACAAGATATTGAATATTACCAATCGGTATGATGAACACGTAGCCGATTTTGCCAAGGATTATATCAAGATTCAAGAACTGGCGCTTAGAGAAAAGCAGTTCAGGGCGATCAAGGAATGGATGGAGGAACATATCAAGGACACCTATGTTAGCGTAAGTGGGAACAATAAAGAATGTGATTTTGCTAATAATTGGGTAAAGGAATAAACTATGTCCGACGTAACCGCTATCGAATACCTGGTCGATAAACATCAAGCCCTTAAGAAAGAGATTGCCAAGGTAATTGTTGGGCAGGAAAAAGTAATAGACCAGATTTTACTTGCGATATATACAGGGGGGCATTCCTTGCTTATCGGTGTTCCCGGATTGGCAAAAACCTTGATGGTCAATACAATAGCACAAACCCTTGGCCTCGATTTTAAACGTATTCAATTTACCCCGGACCTGATGCCCAGTGATATTCTGGGTAGTGAAGTATTGGACCAGAACCGGAATTTTAAGTTTATAAAAGGCCCTGTTTTTGCAAATATCATCTTAGCGGATGAAATAAACAGGACACCTCCCAAAACCCAGGCAGCTTTGTTGGAGGCCATGCAGGAAAGGGCTGTTACCATAACCGGTAAACAGTATAAATTAACCCTGCCTTATTTTGTTTTGGCCACCCAAAACCCAATTGAACAAGAGGGAACCTATCCATTACCAGAGGCTCAACTCGATCGATTTATGTTTGCCATTGAATTGAAATACCCTTCCATAAAAGAGGAAATCGAGGTGGTAAAAACCACAACTAATGATGAAACACCCACTTTAGATGTTCTGTTTTCTGCCGATGAGATCCTTCAGGTACAACATTTAATACGTAGAATACCTGTAGCCGACAATGTGGTCGACTATGCCGTCCGTCTGGTAAACAGCACGCGTCCGGGACTGGAATCTTCTCCGGATCTGGTCAGGCAGTATCTCGATTGGGGAGCAGGACCCAGGGCATCACAGTATCTCATCCTAGGGGCCAAGGCACATGCTGCGGTAAATGGTAAGTTCTCACCAGACATTGAAGATGTAAAAGCGGTTGCTTATGGGATATTAAGGCATCGGATCATCAAAAACTATAAGGCTGAGGCAGAATCTATTACGGAGGAAGATATAATACGTCAGCTGTTATAAATTAACTACATCTACCTATTGTTGACTTCCTAAGAATATCTATCAAAAATTAAGTGGGTTTATTCAGACCTATACTTCTTTTCGCGATCTCGTAATTAAATAGTGGTCCCGGCTTTAAAAGTTTTATTTCCCCTTGCATTTTAGTACTTTTGAGGAATTGCAAACTCCTAAAAAAAGAACTAATAATGGCATTTGATATAGACATGATTAAAGAGGTTTATGCTCGTATGCCGGAACGCGTAGACAGAGCTCGCGAACTGGTAGGCAGACCTCTAACACTTTCTGAAAAAATCCTGTATTCACACCTGTGGAACGGTGTGCCCGAAAAGGTATTCAACAGAGGAAAGGATTATGTAGATTTCGCACCAGACAGGGTTGCGTGCCAGGATGCCACAGCCCAGATGGCACTTTTGCAGTTCATGCATGCCGGAAAGCCTAAAGTAGCGGTTCCCACCACCGTACATTGCGACCACCTGATTCAGGCCAAGGCGGGGGCAGAGGCCGATTTAAAAAGAGCTAATGAAACCAGTAACGAAGTATTCCAGTTTCTCGAATCCGTTTCTGATAAATATGGTATTGGTTTCTGGAAACCCGGAGCCGGAATTATTCATCAGGTGGTATTGGAAAACTATTCTTTTCCCGGAGGTATGATGATCGGCACGGATTCTCATACAGTAAATGCTGGAGGTCTTGGAATGGTGGCGATTGGGGTAGGAGGAGCCGATGCAGTTGATGTTATGGCCGGAATGCCATGGGAATTAAAGTTTCCCAAACTCATAGGTGTAAAATTAACAGGGAACATTTCGGGCTGGACTGCTCCAAAAGATGTTATATTAAAAGTGGCAGATATTCTTACGGTAAAAGGAGGGACAGGCGCCATTATAGAGTATTTCGGACCAGGGGCTATCGCGATGTCAGCTACCGGTAAAGGAACTATATGCAATATGGGAGCTGAGGTAGGAGCCACGACTTCTACTTTTGGCTATGATGAATCGATGGATCGATACCTGAGGTCTACAGACCGTGCCGATGTGGCTGATGCTGCTAACCAGGTGGCCGATTATCTTACGGCAGATTCCGAAGCATATGCCAATCCCGAAGAGTATTTTGATCAGGTAATCGAGATCGATCTGAATAATTTGGAGCCACATTTAAATGGGCCGTTCACCCCGGATTTGGCCACTCCAATATCTGAAATGAGTGAAGCGGCTAAGAAGAACGACTGGCCGATCAACGTAGAAGTTGGTCTTATCGGTTCCTGTACGAATTCATCTTATGAAGATATTTCAAGGGCAGCTTCGCTGGCTCAGCAGGTAGCCGATAAGAATTTAAAAACCAAATCTAAATTTACTATAACCCCGGGATCGGAACAGGTGCGCTATACTATTGAGCGGGATGGCTTTATCGATACTTTTAATTCAATTGGGGCCACGGTTTTTGCCAATGCTTGTGGACCATGTATCGGAATGTGGGATCGTTATGGAGATAAGGCGGCAAATGGCCCTAGAAACACCATAGTGCATTCTTTCAACAGAAATTTTGCCAAGCGTGCAGATGGAAACCCCAATACACTTGCTTTTGTAGGCTCACCTGAATTGGTGACCGCAATTGCGATTGCAGGCCGTTTAGATTTTAACCCGCTCACCGATAAGCTCATCAATGAAGACGGAGAGGAAGTAATGCTCGATGAACCCAGGGGATATGAATTACCTCCCGAGGGATTTGCTGTAGAAGATGCTGGTTATGTAGGACCCTCAGACGACGGAGCTTCGATTGAAGTGAAGGTAGCACCCGACTCAGAACGCTTGCAATTACTTGATCCTTTTATCCCTATTATCCCAGACAGCCTTCAGGGGATGAAACTTTTGATCAAGGCTTTTGGCAAATGTACCACAGATCATATCTCTATGGCAGGGCCTTGGTTGCGTTACAGGGGACATCTCGACAATATTTCCAACAATACCCTGATCGGTGCGGTAAATGCGTATAACAAGAAAACCAATTTTATTAAAAATCAACTTACCGGAGAATATGGTGGAGTTCCTGATACCCAAAGGGCCTATAAGACAGCGGGTATTAAAACCATTGTAGTAGGCGACCATAATTACGGTGAAGGGTCTTCCAGAGAGCACGCGGCCATGCAGCCCAGACATCTTGGTGTTGCGGCTGTTTTGGTGAAATCATTCGCACGTATTCATGAGACCAACCTCAAGAAGCAGGGGATGCTGGCGCTCACATTTACAGATGAAAAGGATTACGACCTTATTCAGGAGGATGATACTTTTAACTTTATTGACATAGATCAATTTGCTCCGGAAAAACCCCTGAGTATTGAGGTGGTGCATAAAGACGGATCAAAGGACCTGATTACCGCCAAACACAGTTATAATGATTCTCAGATTGAATGGTTCCGGGAAGGATCTGCGCTCAATGTGATAAAAAAGGAAAACGCTTAATATGGACGACAGTCTTGGTACCAGTACTCACGAGAGAGGGATTAAAGGATGAAGATCAGTAAAAAAACGATCATCAACATCCTGCTTATTGCCCTGGTTCTGTCATTTTTTATTACCCCTTTAGGATATCATGGCAAGATTCTACTAAATCGGATTTTTGCTATGAGCCCTGATATCGTACCGAAAACCGAAGCACTGAAGATTCCTGATTACAACTGGCAGCTAAAGGATCCTCAATGGGAATTTTTTAGCTTTGAACAATCAAAAGGGAATGTAGTCTTTATCAATTTCTGGGCTTCATGGAGATTGCCCTGTGCTGCAGAATTGAAGGGCGTTCAAAGACTATATGACCGCTATCAGGGAGAATTAGACTTCTACATTATAACAAATGAAGAGCGGGAGCCTGTACAGGAGTTCATGGCTGAAAATGATTTTAACTTCCCACTTACTTATCTTATAATTGGTGAACCAGCACCATTCGATATTCCGGAACCACCGGCATCATTTATTTTAGACAAAAGCGGTCATATCAGAGTACAACAGAATGGCATTGCGGACTGGGACAATGGGGAAATCTATGACCTGATCGATTCACTATTGCAAGAGGAATGAAAAAGGGTCAGATTACCAATATCCTGCTTCTTCTGGTTTTAGCCTTGATATTATTTACACCCTTAGGCTTTCATGTAAAGGTCTGGATGAACCGGATGCTTTCGTTTAACCCCACGCCGGTTGAAGAGCGGAAGCAGGAAGTACTGAGTTCATATACATGGCGACTGGCGGACCAGCAAAACAGAAGTTATGATCTGAACCATGCCAGAGGAAAGGTCGTGTTTATCAATATCTGGGCCAGTTGGTGCCCTCCCTGTGTAGCTGAAATGCCAGATTTACAATTATTATACAGCGACTATAAAGAAGAAGTAGAATTCCTTTTTATAGCCCGGGAACGAAAGGAAAAAGCCGTAGCTTTTATGGAAGAAAACCAATATAATTTTCCTGTATACTATGAGATGGGCCCCGGTCCCAGACAATTGTCGAGTAACAGCTTACCAACTACATATATTCTTGATCGAAATGGAAAGATCGTTGTTTCCAAAACTGGGGCGGCAGCCTGGAACAGTAGAATTACCAGGGAATTGATCGATGAGTTGTTAGGGCAGTAAGATTGGAATTGATAATTCCACTTATTTTTTGAAATACTTCATGGGAACCACCAGCATACCGAAGCATTCGCCCTTTTCTTTCCCAAGATGTTTATGGTGAATTTTATGAGCCCGGCGCACACCACGGGCATACCAGTTATTAGCGTTCCTGAACATCCTAAATCGTTGATGGATAAAGATATCATGGACCGTGAAGTAGGCAATGCCATAGGCAAGAATGCCCAATCCTAATGGCCATCCCGGCCAAAACTCAGTATTAGCCCCAAGGTAAAATAAGACCATACTTACCACGGCATAAAACAGAAAAAAAGCGTCGTTTCGCTCGAACCATGAATCGTGATCCTTCTTGTGATGATCTCTGTGCAAACTCCACAGAAAACCGTGCATGATATACTTATGAGTGAACCATGCCATAAATTCCATAAAACAGAATGTCGCCAAAAAGATTAATATCCCGAAGACTATATTCATCTTAAAACAGATTGAGTTTATAATTTACATATGATTTAGCAAGCAGTCCGAATTTTTGATAATTCGGAATTCGTATCCGTGCATTCTTTATTTCCCTTGAAGGGGTTTTTTTTAATTTGTTCAATAACTTGCTATAATACTTATAGGCTGTATATACGCCAAATTTAGAGCTATTGGGAAGTTTTAGAATGCCCTCGTACCCGAGCTTCAGGTCTTCCTTTATCTCGGTTACTATACGAATCTTTGACTGCTCATCGAGATCCAAAAGATTGGTATTCGGGAAATACGAACGATTGAGGTTTTCATAGTCCGCTTTAAGATCCCGCAAAAAGTTTATTTTCTGAAAAGCCGATCCCAATGCCTGTGCGGCATCTTTAAGTTCCTCATATTTTTCCTGATCACCATTAACAAACACGCACAGACACATCAGTCCCACAACATCGGCCGATCCGTATATATATTCCTTGTACTCCTCCTGGGTGCTGTAAATATTTTTACTCAGGTCCATTCTCATACTTTTCATAAAAGAATCTACGAGGTGTTTCGGAATTTGATATTGGTGATAAGTCTTCTGGAATGAGTTTAGAATGGGATTGAGGCTGATCCTGCTGTCAAGAGCATTTTCGAGGGAAGCTTCAAAATCGTTAAAAAGAGTTTCTTTATCGTAATCGTGAAAAGTATCCACAATTTCATCGGCAAAACGTACAAATCCATAAATGTTATAAATATCATTTCTAATAGATGAGGACAGCATTCGTGTAGCCAGTGAAAAGGAGGTACTGTAAGATTCGGTTACGATTTTACTACATTCGATAGAAACCTGATCGAAAATTGACTTCATACTGTTTGGTTTATTGTGTCTTATCCATTAATTCAGAAACTAATTTTCCAGAAATCAATGATGGAGGCACGCCAGGTCCTGGTACGGTTAATTGACCGGTAAAAAAAAGGTTTTTCACCTTTTTACTTTTAAGACCGGGCCTTAAAAATGCCGTTTGTGATAAGGTGTTGGCCATACCATAGGCATTACCCTTATAGGAGTTATACTGCTCCACAAAGTCATTAACACAAAACGACTCTTTAAATATAATATTATTTTCTACTCTTTGGCCCGTTCTATCCTGAAACCTCTTTATTATAATATCGAAGTACTGGGATCTAAGCTGTGGAGTATCCTCCAGCCCGGGAGCAATTGGAATGAGGAAAAAACCGGTCTCGGATGAGGTTGGTGCCATGGAAGAGTCTGTAACCGAAGGGAAATTGGCATAAAATAGCGGTTTGGTTGGCCAGCTCGGAGTATCATAGATTTCCTCAGCATGCAATTCAAAATCGGTATCGAAAAACAGATTGTGATGTTCTATATTTTCAAGTTTTTTATCGAAGCCGATATAAAAGAGCAGCGAAGAAGGAGCAAATGTCTTTTTAGACCAAAATGATTCTGAATATTGCCGTAAGGGTTTCTCCAAAAGTGTTTCTGTATGATGATAATCGGCCCCGCTTAGAACCATATCGGCCTCCACTTTTTGTCCCATGGTCTCTATACCTTTCGCTTGTCCATCGATTACCAGGATACCATCTACAGGGTGATTGGTCTCAATCTTTACACCCAGTTCTTCAGCCAACTGCCGCATCCCATCGATAATTTTGTACATGCCGCCCCGGGGATGCCAGGTACCAAGTCCAAAATCTGCGTAGTTCATAAAACTGTAAAAAGCAGGTGTATTGCTGGGTTTCGCACCTAGAAATAGCACTGGGAATTCAAGTGTAGCGATAAGTTTAGGATTCTTAAATTGCTTCCGCACTTCCCCACTGATGTTCTTAAAAAACTGACCCACCCTCAAGACTGTATCTTTGGTAACCAGTTCTAATGGAGACAGACCGGGCCGATAAACTATTTCATTTATCGCTATTTCGTAATTGCGGCGTGCTTTTGAAATAAAACTTCTGAGAAGCTTTGAACTGCCCTTTTCCACGCGTTCAAATTCCGAGCAAATCTTTTCCATGGAATCTCCAATGGTCATCACATCGTCCTCGAAGAATATTTTATAGGCCGGACTAAGTTTGTCCAGTTCGTAATAGTCTGAAGTGCTTTTCCCAAAATCGGAAAAGAAACGTTCGAAGATGTCGGGCATCCAATACCAGCTTGGACCGATATCGAAGGTAAACCCATCCTTAATGAGTTGCCTTGCCCGCCCGCCAACAGTATCATTTTTTTCGTAGATCGTGACCTGGTGGCCCTGTTTGGCCAGGTAACATGCCGCTGAAAGAGATGAAAATCCGGAACCGATTATAGCGATAGACTTACTCATGATGATAGCTGTATGTTTGGGGTGCGTTTAAAGAGCTTTTGAAAGCTCCTCAATCGATCCAAAGATACGAATATCACTCGACATATTATCCTGATCCAGATGTTCAGTTTGTCTGCCGAGCATCCAAAGCTTGGAGTCTGTATTTTTATTGATCTCCTGCCTGAATTCTTCGACATATTTTTCTATTCTATCCTTATTCGGCTCAACAGTGAAATAGGAAAGAAAGTGTATGTTGTCGTAAAATTTTTGTAAGTCTACCAGGCTGTCAATCGGCATGGTTTGACCCAGATAGATCGTTTTATAACCCTTTAGCACAACTTCGTAATTGATAAACAATAATCCGATCTCATGGATCTCATTCTCTGGAAGATAGAGCACAAAAACTTTGTCATCTCGGGTAGGCTCTATAACCTGTAATTTTTCTGTGGCCGTATATATTTTTTGTTTAATCAAATTGGTAATAAAGTGCTCATGAGCCGGACTAATAGTATCTGTTTGCCAAAGAAGTCCTAATTCTCCGAGCAGGGGCATAAAGACTTCCCAAAAGATCTCCCTGAAAGAGCGAGAAGCCAGCAGGCTATTGTAGGTATTCTGGAATAAATTGAAATCGAAATTGATCATCGATAATTTAAAAGCATTAATAGCATGACTTTTCATGCTATTCTTGGCTATAATCTCCCTCACTACGGAAGAAAGATCTTCTTCATCGATCTTGGCTATTTTCGAAATTTTATAACCGTTGTTGTATAGTAATATGATATTGAGCAGTTTCTGCAGGCTTGCCAGACTGTAAATCCTAATATTAGTATCGGTCCGCTCTGGTGACAATAAATTATAGCGTTTCTCCCAGATACGTATGGTATGGGCCTTAATGCCCGATAGGTTTTCCAGGTCCCGAATGCTGAAATATTTTTTTACATTGTTCATATATATCCTATAAAAGTTAAACAAATTTACAACTTTTACTATTTTGATTTTCTAATATTTACGTTAAATTTTACCTTAAAAATCTCAGTGCGATGATAATAAAAGAGTTGAAGTGCGTGGGATGCGAGAGTAATTCCGGTACATAAGTCAGCATTCTAAACACTGATAGATCGGTGTGTCTCTGTTCAGGCCCCTGGTTCTTCAGAAGCATAAATAGAATCAGGCCAACCCTGGTTTGTGTGCGTTAATAATTGACGGTTAGCGAATCCTTCCAAGCCGGAATTGAATCATGGCTGATTGCAAATTGCAGTAAAAGCAGCTAACTTTTCACCAGGGGAGTGGGGTCTTGGCCCCCACTTTTTAAAACCTTGAGATATCTGCAACAGGACTTCTGTGGATAGGATGTGGGTCAAATGCCTGAACATAGATCGGAATACTAACTATTGTGATCAGTACCCTTTAGGCTCAAATATTATAACAAAAAAACCCCCTTAAAAAGGGGGTGTTCAGTGCCCAGAATGGGAGTCGAATGCCGACGCCTTGGTCGGCATACTGACTACTGACTTATGTTCAGTACGTCAGTGCCCATACACAACTTTAGAAATGGGCATGCTCGGATATCGCACCATGAATCTTTCAAGTTTTTTCACCGACATGTTTTTTAGCTTGATCTCTAGTTCTTTGGCCTCTGTTCTAGTGAATTTGGTGGTATACCAAATTAGTTTCCAGGGTCTCCCGGGAGCAGTATATTTTTCTTTTCCGTTTTGATGCCGATGAAACCTTCTGGCCAGGCTGGAAGTTTGGCCCTTGTAGTATCGATCGTATTTTGAAGAATAAAGGATATAGACAAAAAACTCCATACCCAAAGAAAATTGCATTTACTGCAAGAAAAAAGGATCGAAGTTTCCTGGAAGGGAGTTAAGCGCCGACACACAGGTGGGAATACTTACCTTTGAGATCAGTGTGTCAGAGCCCATAAATCTAAATATAATAGTTAAAAAAACCCCCTTAAAAAGGGGGTGTTCAGTGCCCAGAATGGGAGTCGAATGCCGACGCTTCGGTCGGCATACTGACTACTGACTTATGTTCAGTACGTCAGTGCCCATACGCCTATTGTGTTTTGAATATAAAAAAACCCCCTTAAAAAGGGGGTGTTCAGTGCCCAGAATGGGAGTCGAACCCATACGCCCTAAAGGACACATGGCCCTCAACCATGCCTGTCTACCAATTCCAGCACCTGGGCGAGGATTTTTTGGAAGTGCAAATATAGGGAAGTATTTCAATTTCCCTTATCGATTCACCAAGAACCCATCAGGCTTTTAGAAGATTTGAGAGTTCTTCACTATCGACGATGTATTCGGTAATCCTAAAAACTTCTTTTCGATTAGCCCTAAACTCCTTTACAAAATTATAGATAGCCATTTCCATTTCACCATGGCCTGTCTTTACCTTTTCCCATAGTTCCTCTGTAGCATCTTTTTCTAAAGAGGCGAGGTTATGCTTGTGTGTGGCCACTTCTGAAATCAATTCTGTACATCGTTTTTGAAGTTCAAATACACTCAACATGATCTCTCTGACCATCTCAAGATTTTCGCTTTTGGTGATCCAAATCATGTATTTATCAACAAGGTGATGAAGAAACCGCAAATCGTCTTTATAAAACTCAAGATCCGATTGCCAATGTTCGCTGAGAACATAGAGCTCCTGCCATTTAGGATCGGCAGCAAGATTAACTTTGGTGGATTTATCTGTAGTATTCATATGTCTGATATTTATCGAATTTAAATGTAGTGCTGAAGGCTGGAAATAAATATGATATAAATCATAACCGCATCCTCTTATGGCTCTGTTGATACTTATATTAAAGGAATTAATTGTAACTAATATACCTATCAGGATAATTGAATAGCATCTATCGTTTTAACGGGCAGAAAGTTACCCATTCCCTCTGATAATCATGCCATCCTCCATGGTGATAATCCGATCCGTCCTGCGGGCAAAATCCCCGTCGTGGGTAACAATTAGGAGCGAAAGACCTTCCTCTTCCTTAAGTTGCTTAAATATTTGAAATACATTCTCCGAATTAAAGCTGTCGAGGTTGCCCGTGGGTTCATCACCCATAAGGATATCCGGTTTATTGATCAGGGCGCGGGCGATGGCCACACGTTGTTTTTCACCCCCGGAAATCCTCGATGCCCGCTTCTTGCCCAGATGTTCAATCCCCAACATCCCAAGGCTCTTATAGGCCTGTTTCTCTATTTCTAAACGAGTTTTGGCGCCTAGTTTCTGCGCCGGAAGCATTACATTTTCGAGCACAGTAAATTCCGAAAGCAGATAGTGGAACTGGAAAACAAATCCTATATGTTCATTGCGAACTCTGGAGAGCTGTTTTTGCTCCTTTCCGGTTAAAAGATCTCCATTAAGCCATAAGCGGCCTTCATAATCAGTATCCAGGGTGGAGAGAATATAAAGCAGGGTAGATTTCCCCGATCCCGACTTGCCCATGATGCTTACAAATTCTCCCTTTTGAATGGAAAAACTGATGTCTTGTAAAACATGAAAATCAACAGGCTTTCTAAAAATCTTATTGATATTTTGGGCTTCCAGTACTTTTTCCATCGCTTCTGTTTAAGTACCCCGGATAATTTTGACAGGATCGATCTTTTTGGCTTTGTTTGCGGGCAGATAACCTGCGATAAAAGTGGATATTAGCGCGAAAACTATACCGATAATATAATAACCAAGTTTATAGTTCACCGGAAACGTACTAATGGTAGGTAATGCCTCCGTTTCGAACGGAATACGATCTATGACCCGCGATAAAACAAAACCGATCAATAATCCCATGACACCACCAACCAGCCCGATGATCATAGCCTGACTCATAAAGATCAACTGTACATCTTTACCTGAAAAGCCGGTGGCCTTAAGAATGGCAATATCCTTCATCTTTTCATAAATCAACATATTGAGGATGTTATAAATACCAAAACCAGCCACGATAAGCAGCGTAACCGAAACCGCATAGGTGATGAGGTTCCTGATATTCGATCCTGTTTCAAACTGTGCATTGGCCGCGATGATATCGGTAGCCTTTACCTTGAATTGTTTTTGCAACTGTCTGGCCATGGGAACCGCCTCAGCCAGATCGAAGAGTTTTATATTGATATCGGTAATGTAGTTTTCGGCTTCACCCTGAATACGCTGAACAGTCTTGAGGTTGGTATAGCTCTGGATGTTATCAATATCAGCGATCCCACTTTGATACAGACCTACAATCTTTAATGGAAAAACATCCCCCTTAACCGTGCTGATCTGTACCCTGTCTCCAACAGATAACGACATTTTTTCGGCCAATCCGGAGCCAAGCAGTATCCCGTTTTCGGTATTCAGCAAGGCTTCCGCACTTCCTTTAACAATATAATCCTTAAAACTGGATAGTCTTATTTCTTCCAGGACTTCGATCCCGATCAGATTTCCACCGATTTCAATAGAGCCGGATAAATAAAAGATTTGAGCCCTCAATTGTGGAGAGGCTCCTTTTACATTCTCTTTTTCCCGCAGATAGTTTAATATCGGCAGGGCATTATGGATTTTTCGCTGACTTTTCTTGGGTTTTACCGAATGGACAATGTTTATGGCTTCGTCGAATTCTTGGTAAAGCGCTACAGGCTGCTGGGCTGAGGGTTCAATTTCGTTGTAAAGGTGAATATGAGGGGTCTGGTTCAGGATAAGATCGTCGAGCATTTTATTGAGTCCGGTCATGAAACTCACCAGCGTAATATAGGCGCCGATACCAAAAGTAACGCCCAGTGCGGCCGTTACGGTCGATTTCATTTTGGTCACCAAATGTGTCCTGGCAATATGAAGGATTACCTTCCAATTGGTCATTACTCTGGTTTTAGGATATTTGTTTCTTCATTTATCCCATCGAGGATTTCTACGACTTCAAGGTTACGAAGCCCCAGCTGAACAGACACCAGCCCGTCTTTGGTCAATACCTGAGACTCATTAACAAGGTACTCGCGGGGTATGCTCATGGCGTTTTCCTTCTCACCAACAACGATGTTGCCTTCACCCGCCAGTCCCGGATACAATACCTCCGGTGGATGTTTAAACCCGGCTTCTATCATAAAGGTTTGTGTTCTTTCGTCTTTCCTGGGATAAATTTTGTTTACAATGGCTTCAAAGACCTGTCCCTGATAAGCATCGAGGGTAACCAAAACTGGCTGCCCGAGCTTAATTTTTACTATATCCACTTCATCTACAAGCAATTCGATGATAAATTTTTGTGAACTACCTATGGCCGCCAACGGTTCCAACATACTGATCGATTCCCCGTGATTTTTGTAAAGTGCATAGACGGTTCCCTGAATCTTGCTTTCAACAGTGAAATCATCTGTAGTGATCTGAGCTGTTTTGTAGTTATTCTCGGCCTGTATGACTTTTGTTTTCAATTCGTTTTTGGTGCGTTCGAAATTGCTGATCAGTAACGTTAGATTGTTTCTTGAAAGTTCATAGGCCAGCTTTTTACTGTCGTACTCCACCGCCGAACCGATGTTTTGTTCCCACAGATTTTTCTGTCTGAAATAATTGACCGAGTCGTTTTGAACTCTTAGGCGTGCCGCTCTGATTTCATCCTCTAATGTTCTTAAAACTGCATTATTCCCGCTGTAATTATCTATGGCCAGTTCAAGACTCAGGCGAGTATTTTCCACGTTGAGCTGCGGGGCATTGTTAATAATCTGCGCTATAGGGGTACCCCAGCTAACGGTATCACCTTCTTCCACAAGATTCTGGTCTAATATACCTGAAACAGCCGCATAGACCTGGTATAGGCTATCGGGTTGAACGGTAGCAGATGAATAAACAGACTCGGTAATGTTGGTGATCGTTGGCTTGATGCTATCCTTATCCGAACCGCAGGAAATGAAGCTGGCAACGATCAAAAAGTTCAGAATGGCTGAAATATTTTTAAATTCTAAATATCGCCATTTCATTACCAGAGAGTGAAAAGCATCATGTCGATTTTTAGGGTTAAAAGGCACCATAAAATAATATTTTATACATGTTAACGACCTTTGTCTGTGTACTCCAATTCCGGTTTTTCACTGTCTAATATGACTGCAAAGCATTTCCAATTTACCTCTTTTATTCATCGGTTCTCAAATCAGTACAGAGATTTCCTGGATGTAAAATATGAGCAACCTATATCTCGGGACCCTCTTTTACTATGACATTTGTCATCTTTTTGTTGTTTGAGCACTAGTAGATTAGCGGCCTGAACCAATTAAGAATGAAAGAAATCCTGCTCTACTCGAAAAGAAAAATTTCTCAAATATCAATAATGCCTATTAGTATAGGTCTTGTCTATCTCTGGTTTGGCAGCCTGAAATTTTTTTCAGGGGTCAGTCCGGCTGAACAACTAGCTAAAAATACGATTACTCATCTGACGGCTGGGTTGATACTTCCAGAGCTATCAATTTTATTGCTTGCTATTTGGGAAACAGGCATAGGTGTCCTTCTGATCTTTAACCTTTGGAATCGTATGGCCTTACATTTGGCCCTGGTTCATATACTTTTTACATTTTCACCTTTTATTTTCTTTTCCGATCTGATGTGGACCGATGCAACACTAGGTCTTACCCTTCTCGGCCAATATATCGTTAAGAATATTATCATCCTGTGTATGCTGGTGGTACTGCTCTGGAAAAAATAGAACGGAACGATATTAAATAATTCTCAATAGCCAGAATAGACTCAATTTGAGTAATTTTTTAGAGATTCCTGCCCATCGATTTGGCATGGAATGATAAAAGTCATAGTTTTCTACTCAAAGCTCATCGAATTTTATATATATATATCAAAACTTCTATTTTATGACGATTAACTTCCAATATGTTCAAATGCCTAACAGTGAGGCCATGAATGAATTGATGACTAACAAACTGAATAAACTGGCGAAAAAGTTCGATTTTATCATAAGAGCCGATGTTTTTTTTAAGATGGAAAACGATCCGTCGGGCAGCGGTAAGATATGTGAGATCCGCCTGAGTGTACCTGGCCCAAGGATATTTGCCAAAGGTAATGATGATGATTTTGAAAAGGCGGCGGCCAGTACGATAAAAGAACTTGAATCACAATTACAAAAGCGCAAGCATACATTTAAGAAATATTGAACACTGGCATTAATTGCCTGAATTATGAATAGGATCCTGGTACCCGTAGATTTTTCTGAGCACTCGGGATTCGCACTGGAGGTGGCTGCAATACTGGCACGGAAATACGAATCCGAAATCATTGTGCTTCATATGCTGGGACTTTCTGAGGCTTTTCTGACTAAAGATGAGACGCAGGAATTCGCAGAGGCCCAGTATTATATGAAACTAGCCAAAACCAGGTTCGAACGCTTTCTCGACCAGCCTTATCTCGAAGGTCTGGAACTAAGGCAAATAGTCCAGAACTACAAGATTTTCAGTGAAGTCAATCAAATTGCTACCGAACAGCGTGTAGATCTTATAGTTATGGGATCACATGGTACAGGAGGATTGAGTGAATTGTTTGTTGGGTCGAATACCGAAAAGGTTGTGCGCAGTTCGGAAATACCTGTACTGGTCATAAAGGCCAGACGCCCTGAGTTTAAACCTGAAAAAGTGGTCTTCGCCACCGACTTTAGCCTCGAAGGATTAAACGCTTATAATAGAATTAGCGATCTTGTGACAAAATGGGATGCCCAGATTTGTCTGGTTAATGTTAACCTGCCAAATGAGCGGTATAGAAGCACGCAGGAAAAGCAAGAGAAGGCTAATGTTTTTATAGAAGCTGCACATGGAGGCAAACTCCCCGAAAATACTTCTATCCGGTTTGTTTCGGATTATACGGTTGAAGGTGGGCTATATTTCGTGGCAGGCGATATCAATGCAAACCTTATAGCCATACCTACTCATGGCCGGAGTGGATTAATGCATTTCTTTAAAGGCAGCCTGGGGGAAGATTTGGCCAATCATGCCCAATTACCAGTGGTAAGTTGTAAGATGTAGCATTCTTTGCCTGATTTGTAAATGAGTCATATAAATATTTCCTATGCGCATTTTTAAAAAAAATGGCAATATTTTCCACATTCTCTCGGAAGCGATAGTAGAGGGTACTATTGTGGTGAACCAGGAATTCATAATCGTTTCGATAAATCGACGTGCCGAATCTCTTTTCGAATATGACCCGGACGAACTTATCGGCAAACCTCTGTCTCAGATCATCCCTGATAAATATAAAGAGCTGCACCAAAAACACATGGCCGAGTTCTTCCAAAGTGGTACTCAGAGGCGGATGGCCGAAGGTAGGGTACTTTTTGGTTTGAAAAAATCCGAAAAAGAATTTCCTTTAGAAGTGGGTCTTAACCCTTTTACGATCTATCAGCGCAAATATGCGTTGGCTGTGGTTTATGACATGACCCAGACACTTGAGTATCGCCGCAAGCTTAAAATTAAGGGCAAGGCACTCGAATTTGCGCTCAACGGTATTGTGATAACGGATGCAGAGCAGAAGGATAATCCTATCATTTATTACAATAGAGCATTTCAAAAACTAACAGGCTATACCAATGATGAAATCCTGGGGCATAACTGTCGTTTCCTGCAGGGAAAAGATCGCAATCAGGAGGGAATAAAAAAGATCCGTGAGGCCGTCAAAACCGGTAGCAGCTGCCAGGTACAGGTAAGGAATTACAAAAAGGACGGCACCATGTTCTGGAATGAGGTTTCGGTAAACCCTATTCGTGCCACCAATGGAGATATCACCCACTTTGTTGGTATTCAGAATGATGTGACGGACAGGGTGATGGCCCAACAGGAAATAAGGCACCTAATCAAGATTTTTAATGACTCCCTGAATGAGATCTATGTATTCGATGCCGAAACTCTCGAATTTACACATGCTAATTTCGGGGCTCAAAAGAGTATAGGTTATAAGCTGTCCGAACTTAAATCGATGAAACCATATGAGCTGATGCCCGAGTTCAATAAGTCGGAATTCAAAAAGCTCATACAACCAATACTTACCAATTCACGAAAAAAAGTTGAATTGGAAACCACCTATTTCCGCAAAGACGGGACTACCTATCCTGTAGAGATCCATATTCAGTCTTCTTCGCTGGAAAACCGGACCCTGGTGGTAGCCATTGTTATGGATATCTCCGACAAAAAGGATTACACATTGAAATTGGAAGAAACCGTTGCTGAACGGACCGAGCAACTAAGACAGGCTTTGAGCAAAGAAAAGGAGCTGGGTGAGCTTAAAACCAAATTCTTGTCCCTGGTGTCGCATGAATTCAAAACCCCTTTGAGTGCTATTCTAACCTCCGCGACCTTGATCGGAAAATACCCTCTGGAAGAACAACAGCCAAAGCGTGCCAAGCACATAAAATCTATAACCTCCGAAATAAAACATCTCACTGGGATTTTAGATGATTTTCTTTCAGTGGAGCGCCTCGAACAAGGAAAAGAGATCTATAATATGACCGAGTTTTATCTCAGTAAAGTGGTCAATGAAGTGGTCTATAGTGCCAATATGTTATTAAAAGCAGGTCAGAAAATAGAGTACCCCCTGAATATAGAGGAGGTAAGGATTATTCAGGATGAAAAAATAGTGGCGCTTACCCTTACAAACCTTTTACACAATGCGATTAAATACTCTGCTGATAACACCACTATTTCTCTTGAGGTGGAAATAAAGGAGGATCAAATTATCTTCCGTATAGTAGACCAGGGTGTGGGTATACCCCTGGCAGATCAAAAGCATATTTTTGAACGTTATTTCCGGGCCGAAAATGTACTGACCACCCAGGGAACAGGTATCGGTCTTAACATTGTGAAAACCCATCTGGGGCAATTAGGAGGTAGTATAGAATTTGAAAGTGAAGAAAATAAGGGGAGTGTCTTTACCGTAATGCTGCCATTGACGTAGCAACCGGTAAGATGAGACTAAGGTTACACACAATAAATTAAATTAGGACTACATTGTCCTTTTAATTAAGCAGTGGATGAAAAAAGTACTTCTAATAGAGGATGATAACGTGCTTAGGGAAAATACAGCAGAATTGTTGCAATTAGCACAATATGAAGTGCATAGTGCGCCGGAAGGCCGAAGAGGTATTGAGTTGGCAAGGCAAACCCATCCCGATGTCATCATTTGCGATATTATGATGCCCGAGATGGATGGTTACCAGGTTCTGGAAGCGTTGGCAGAGAACCACGATACACAAATAATACCCTTTATATTTCTATCTGCAAAAACCGAAAGAAAGGATATACGTAAAGGTATGGAGCTTGGTGCCGATGACTACATTACCAAACCCTTTGAGGAATCTGAACTCCTTGGAGCTATCGAAAGCCGTATCGCACGATCGGTCATCCTGAGAGAATTAAAGGATCAGGAAGGGGAGAAGTACTGGTCGGGTAACTTAGATATCAGGAACTTAGAAGAGTTTAAAAACTATATTGATGATAATGGCCGGGAATTCACTTTTGGACTAAACGAAGAAATTTACCGGGAAGGAGATAACTCAAATCTGGTTTACCTGATACTAAGGGGAGCGGTGAAAACTCATAAACTTGATGAACAAGGGAAAGAACTGATTACCGGAATATATAAGGCCGATGATTTTTTCGGTTTTACAAGTTTTACCAAAAACATTCCATATCGCGAATACGCCACTGCCATTGAAGAATGTAAGCTTACGGGAATTACCAAAGAGCAGTTGAAGAAGGCACTGCAAGACAGTTCTGAGCTCATAATGGAACTACTGCAATTACTTGCTGAAAATCTGTCTGATACACGGGAACAGCTTCTTGAAATGGCTTATGGTTCGGTGAGGAAAAAGACAGCCAGTACCCTGCTAAGATTCGCAGATAAACTCCAGGAAGACAATCAGGGAAATATTCATATTCTGCGTAGCGACCTGGCGGGAGTGGCAGGTATGGCTACAGAAACCCTGATCAGGACACTTTCCAGTTTTAAAAAAGAAGGTATCATCGATATCAAGGACAGGAATATCAAGATCATTGATATGAAGAGACTTCAAAACATGCGCTGATCTAATATTCGTAGAGATTTACATGATAGACGTCATTTACAAGTAGCTGTGATGAACGTATTTTTGTGAGCGTGTAAATACAATACCACTATGAAACGCATATTACTACCAACAGACTTTTCTTTAAATTCCTGGAATGCCTTAAAATATTGCCTGGAGTTTTTCAAAAATGATAAATGTACCTTCTATCTGCTGCATGTGAACCCAATACCTCCTTATTCGGGAGCAGGGAGTTCTGTGAGGACCTCGACAACCATCCTGAGAGAAACAATGCTCAAGGAGAGCAAGGCACAGCTTAAAACCTTGTTTGATCAAATAAAAAAGTATTCCGACAATAGCAATCATCTGTTCAATACCATCTCATTGTACGATTACTTTGTGGAAAGTGTAAAGCGGGAGGTTGAGGATAAAAAGATCGACCTGATCGTTATGGGAACCAAGGGCGCCAGTGGATTAAAACGTGTTACCATAGGTAGCAATACAGGGGATGTCATCACCAAGGTAAAATGCCCTTTATTAGCAGTGCCCGAAAATGCCACTTATAAAATTCCTAAGGAAATTGCATTCCCCACAGATTATCATATAGTCTATGATATTAAGGTGTTGGATACTTTAATCGAAATGGTTGAAATGAATAATGCTACGCTCAGGATCGTTCATATATCTAAAAAAGGTGAAGACCTAAGCGAAGAACAGTTGGAAAACAAAGATTCCTTACATGATTACCTCAGAGGTATTGAACACAGTTTCCATTCGCTAACCAGTACGCGGTTAGAAACCGCTATTCAGTGCTTTGTTGAAAGTCGTGATATAGATATCGTTGCGATGGTAGCCAAAAATTTAAACTTTTACCAACGTATTCTGTTTAAACCTAAAGTTGAGGAGATTAGTTATCACACCGATATTCCATTTTTAGTGCTGCACGAATAATGACCATTCGGGGAATTCAGATTTAATATATTTTAAGCAGTTTCTTGAGTTTGGATGGCCTTCAGGATGGCTTCTTTTGCCAAAACACCAGATTGTCTCCAAACCACCTCTCCATTTTTAAATAAAACCATGGTGGGTACCCCCCTTATCTGGTATTTATGCGCCAGACTGGAATTTTTATCAACATCAACTTTTACAATTTTTACATCTTCTCCCAGCTGTTTTTTGACTTGCTGAAGTACTGGTGCCAGTGCCTTACAGGGAGCGCACCAATCTGCATAAAAATCGATAAGCACTGGTACATCCGAGGCTATAATCTTCTTAAATGATGCTTTCATCCATACTATTTTTAGAGTTCGAAAAAGCCACGCATGAGCTTAACGGGCAAAGTTCGGCATCGAAATTAGTCAAATTCAGCAACGGTTCAACTGATTTTTATCATGGTTTGGCGTTGAATGCCGTACTAATTTTATATCAGACCTAAAGCAGATAAGTCATGAGAAAAGTGGTCGTTCCTACAGATTTTTCAACCAACGCTTTTAATGCTCTAAAATACGCCTGCCAGATCTTTAAGTATGAAAAAAGCGAGATCTATATTTTACATGCCTATGCAGACGAGGTATATAGGCAGGATACGGTGGTAAAGCGCAGTTTTTTAGACGAATTAAAGGAACTTGCCTATCAGAAATCAGAGCAAGGCCTGAAGGAGGCTTTGGATCATATTCGGGAATATTCACCCAATCCCAAACATAAATTCAACCTGATCTCTGCTTTTGGTACGCTTACCGATGAGATAAACGACCTTGTTAATACAGAAAACATCGATGTTGTGGTAATGGGTACCAGGGGCATAATCAACGACCGAAAGCTCACCTTTGGGAGTAATACGCTTCAGGTGCTTAAATATGTTCAATGCCCTGTATTGGCTGTCCCCGAACATTATGCATACCACCCACCAAAAGAAATGCTGTTCCCCTCAGATTATATGGTACCTTATAAAAGAAGAGAATTGAAACTGTTATGTGAACTTTCAGGTTCTTTCAGGGCTGCTATCCACATGCTATATATCAACCCTCTTCGAAAGTTATCGCTCAGACAGGAAGACAACATGGGATTTCTAAAAGACTCTCTGCAAAAGGCACAACTGATATTTGAAACTACGGACGAAGGAGACAAAACGGTGGCGATTACCAAATATATTGTTCATAAGGATATCGATCTCCTGGTTATGGTTAATTCCAGGCATTCTCATCTCGAGGACATGCTCTACCGTTCAACTATCGATAAGATAGGGCTACATATAAAAATACCATTTCTGGTACTTCAAAATTTGGCAAGATAACCGGAATAAAACCGAAAGACATGAAACGTATAATTCTTCCCACAGACTTTTCTCAAAATGCATTGAATGCTAACCGATATGCTCTTCGGCTGCTAAAGGACCAGGAATGTACCTTTTATCTGATGAATACGTATACTCCTGCGATATATCAGTCTGAATATGTTTTGCATAGTCCGGGTCAAATCGGTCTGGGTGATATCTACCAGTCTGATTCCCAGGAGCAACTCGAAAAACTTCAAAAGGATTTGCAGCAGGAGTTTAAGAACCCTAAACATACATTGATGACCCATTCAGCGTTCAATATTCTGGTGGATGAAGTGATAAGTATGACCGAAAATGAAAAGGCCAATTTTATTGTTATGGGTACTCAGGGGGCTTCGGGTGCCAAGGAGATCTTTTTGGGAACCCATACCGTGCATGTGATCAAGAAATCCAAAAAACCGGTACTGGCCATTCCTGCTGAATATTCGTTTACAATGCCCACTTCAATACTGTTTCCCACAGACTATGAAATAGACTACCAGGAGGACGAGCTTTCCGTTTTATTGGATATCGCAAATATGACAGGTGCTGAAATTCATGTCTTGCACATTGCTTCGGGTTTCGGACTAACAGACGCCCAAAAGAAAAATAAAGCTGCACTGGAACAAATTCTGGCCCCGCTGAACAGCAGGTTTTATGATGTTCCAAGCCAGGAAATCATCGAGGGGATCAATAATTTTCAGAAAGAGCACAAGGTCGACTTACTCGCTATGGTACAGAATAAGCATACCTTCCTCGAGCGTTTATTCCTCGAACCGATTATCAAAAAAATAGGATTTCATGTTTCTATACCTTTTATGGTATTGCCTCACATGTAAATAAGTGCACTATGAAAAATATTCTTGTCGCCACCGATTTTTCGAATAACGCATACAATGCTTTATTCTTTACAACCGAACTTTTTAAAAGGCGGAAATGTAATTTTTATCTACTTAATACTTATACCGAATTAACAAAACTGATCAGTCAGAAAGTGGGGGCAGGAACTCGTCGCTCATTGATCGAACAATTGTCAGATGAGTCGGCCGAAGGACTTAACGAGGTATATCACCGCATTCACCTCGATCAGGACAATCCACTGCATCAGTTTAAGACCCTTTCGCGAAACGGTCATTTTGCAGAGATAGCGAATGAGTCTATTGAACATTACGAAATCGATCTGCTGGTCATGGGTCATAAAGGCATGGCTGAAGTTGAAAACACTTTTATGGGAAGTGTGGTGAGCAAGGCAATCGATGAAGTTTTAGAGTGCCCAATTCTTATTGTCCCAAAGGAGATCGAATTTAGAATTCCAGGGGAGGTAGCGTTTGCCACGGACTACAGACACCAGTACGATGCCGGTCTGCTAAACCCCATGATAGAATTGGCAGGAATTTGCGACGCATCGGTCCGCATTGTTCATATCAATGAAGAAGAGCGTTTAAGCAGGCTTCAAAAGACAAATTTGAATACACTTAAAGCTTATCTGGCCGGGATAGACCATTCTGTACACTGGATGCCCGATTTTAGCGATAAAAGCAAAGTGATTCAGACTTTCGTGGAGGAACTCAATATAGAATTGCTGGCTATGATCAAATATCAACACGGTTTGTTCTATCAACTGATACGCGAACCCGTACTCCAAAAATTGATTTTTAGTCTGGATATTCCCTTTTTGGTGATGCCTGCAGGCAATTCAGGCGCATAAGGTTTATTAACCGGATCCAAAAAGGGATCCCTTAGCCGAAATTATGAACAAAAGGATACTGATCCCTACCGACTTTTCTTCAACGGCACTTAACGCCAGTCGTTATGCTATGCAGCTTTTTGCTGAGGTGGCCTGTGATTTTTACTTGCTCAATGCATATCAGATCAGTGGGTATTCTGTAGATAGTCCTTTCGACCCCGATCCGGAAGATATTGGTTATCAGGCTGCGAGGTCTTCTTCCGAGAAACATCTTTCGGAGCTTATGGAGCAAATGTCTTTTCATCCACAAAATCCCGGACATCGATTTGAACCGATAGCGAGCTACAATTCACTGTTACATGCCGTAGAAATGGCCATAGCCCAAAAAGATATAGATCTTGTTGTTATGGGAACAAAAGGGATAACCGGTGCCGAAAGCCTGATTTTTGGCACCAATGCCATTAACCTTATGGAGGGTATAACCAATTGCCCGGTATTGACAATTCCTGAACAATATGGTTTTCAGCCTCCAAATGAAATCGTCTTCCCCACAGATTTTAAAGTGTTTTACAAGAAAAAGGAGCTCCAACATATGATCGAACTGGTGCATATACATCATGCGGCAATACGGGTATTGCATATTGAAAAAAAGGAGCTGAATCAGGAGCAGCAAAGCAACCGGGAATTACTGACCGACATACTGGAGGGAACAGCTCATAGTTTTCATGTTTTGAAAGATCGCCGTATTCATAAAGGAATTGGGGCATTTGTCAATAGCCGTAATAGTCGTATGATAGCATTCATCAATCGAAAACACAATCTGTTCAGCACAATACTTTCAAGACCGCTGGTTAAGGAAATAGGCTATCATTATAAAATCCCCATGCTGGCCTTGAACGATCAGAACTAGGGGAGTGAAAAAAGGAACCAGGATCATTCTGAGCATTTGAAATAGCGCTAGAAAAAATGAGCCTTTAAATAGATCTAATTATGACAAGAGATGTATCAGCTAAAAAGCAAAAGAATGTCGCAGGATGGTATCGTGAAGTGAACAAGTGGGTGTCCGAAATTCATTTTGTACAGGACGAAATAGTATTTGCGAAGAAATTGCTTAATTCCGATGTTTTTGAACCTAATGTGCCAAATTTGTTTGAGCGTATAAGGGAGTATCTCGGTCTGCTGGAATCGTTTGAAGAAGAGTTAGCGGCCTTTGAGGCCCAGTTAGTGCGTCATGAGCGTGGTCTGGGAACTTTTTTAGAAATCATTGAACCAGAGGGTTTCAAATTGGAAAGCAGGCATCTGGAGTTGGCTGTGCAAATAGCGGAGATAATAGGCAGATTCAAGATGCTTAAGTCAGAGATATTTCAGTATGCCGGAGGGATTCTTAGAAGGAAAAGAAAGTAGTTCGCAGTGCATCAAAATTCTGCCGGACTGATCCTGATCATTTCTGTACTCTCTCAACTGCTGTAACTTCATGTTCGATATTATAGGAAATTTAAATCAGTGCAGTCATGAAAGTAAAAGAGAAAACACACCGCTATATAGAGTGGATCAGTCCGGAAGACATGCATACAGAGACCGTCCAGTGGCTTTCCGAATTAAATTTTGTAAGGGACGAACAAGACTTTCTAAATAGACTGGTAAAGCACTATACAATTCAATTGGCCGATGCCAGGAGGTTAGACAAAAGCAGGGCTATCGTTGGGGCAATCCTGGAAGCGGAAAAAGAAGTTAAAGTCTTGATGAAAAAGATTCAGGCGCATGAAAACCAATTGAACATTATGGTTGATGATATAGACCAGCCTGCCATGGAAAGGGCATATAAAGAGACTCATAAAGAATTAATGATCCTGATGCAACGCTACCTGGAAGAATACAGAGAACTTAAAAAACAATTATTTGAACTAGTGTCAAAGGTGATCAAAAAAGAAAAACAGCAACGTTTGCTCAACTAAAACCTTACCCCATGAAGAAAGCTCTTGTTTTATTAATCGTCGTTTTTGCCTCTTGTTCTTCTGCTCAGTTGGTAGATACCTGGAAGAATCCAGACATTGTGGTATTTGATGCCTATAAAGTGCTGATAGTTGGAATGACACCGAATGAAGATGCCAGGGAAAAGTTTGAAACTAAAATGAAACGTCAATTCAGCAAGCGAAAGATAGAGGCTGTGCGTAGCATCGATTTGTTCGATGTGGAATTTACCCATGCGGCCCGTACCGAAGTTGAATTGGACGAAGTGGAGCAAGTGCTGCTCGATCGGGATTTTGATGCCATACTATTTACCAAGGTACTGGGTTCTGAAAGCAAACAGAGTTTTAGGCAGCGGATGGCAGATTTAGACAGTTATTATGGAAAATTTTCGGATGATTACCTTTCGCACCAGGATATATATTACGATGATACTTATTACGATCAGTACATGATTTACCATGCCGAAACTTCATTGTACTGTATCTGTGTGGGCAAAGAACGCGAACTTATCTGGCGAGGAGCGATCGATATCACAGACCCTATCGATCTGACCAAAACCATCGATGATTATATAAAACTTGTCGTCCTGGCGATGGGAGAGCAGGATGTCATCTTTCGTGAAGAAGCAAATGGTGAATCTACAAGTCCCTGAACTATTCCTGTTGCTGGAGGGCTTTAATTTGTTCGATCTGCTGAGCTGAAACTTCAAAAATTCTGTGTGCGATATACCATTCTACTGTTTTGCTAAAGGGTTCAGATGCCAGAAATCCCGTATAATGGTAAAAGCCTTCCATATCAAGATTTGTCTTGTTCACCATAGCCTGACCTCCTTTGAGGATCCCAAGCAGGGTCTCCGATTTTGAATGGCCCATATCTGAAGATTGAATCATCAACTCCCGTATGAAAGGATTCTCCTCTCCAATCTTAAACAAGGTGGAAATGACCAGATATTCACCTCCTTTATCGCGATCTGCAGGTTCGGTTACAACATGGAATTCCATCGGGAAGCTGATACCTTCCAGTAAATGAGGACCCGGGCTGTGAAAATGCAGATGCTTAAAACGGTATTGACGACCTTCGATCTCCAGGGTCGACTCGAAATCTAAATTGAGTTCTGCTTTTTGCCCTTCTTCCTCCAGCTGACCATTTACTAAATCGTTTAGTACAACCTTAAATTTAATGCTATCACCCGGAATAGGGAGAATCTGGACCGGCGGATTGATCAGGGCATGCTCAATCCCTTCAAATACAGGTGGTGGTGTTTGCTTTTCAGGTAGTTTTTTTGTTCTGGAATCCTTGCAGGAAAATAGCAGGAAGGAAGCCATAAAAAAGCAAGATAAAACAGATCTATATGATTGCATGCCCGAGTGAAAAACGCTGATTGCCAAATGATATAAACAAAATTACAATTATTGGCCAATCCACCTATAGTTTTCAGGATTAGTAACATACAGCCTAAAAAATGTTTTTTGGCTATCCTGGAAGAACCGACAAATGATGTTTAGAAACCCGCGGACCGGGAATTGTTCCCTATTTTAAATGTCGGATGATCTTATGACTGGATGGAGAAGTGGTGCTGTAAAAAACGTCTACGAGCTTTCCCTCTTTGTCCACAAGGTATTTCTGAAAATTCCAGCGAACTGAAGAACTCTTTTTACCATTGAGATTTTTATCGGTCAGCCATTGATATAAAGGATGCTGACCCGGACCTTTTACCTTTACTTTCTCGGTTAGTGGAAAGGTTACACCAAATCTTACATCACAAAATGAACGAATATCCGAGGCATCACCAGGTTCCTGGTTACCAAATTGATTACAGGGTATTCCAATGACAACAAGTTCATCCTTGTATTCTTCACTAAGCGACTGGAGAGCTTTATACTGTCTGGTAAAACCACATTGTGAAGCGACATTAACAAATAGCAGGTGCTTCCCTTTAAATTCTGAAAACCGCAGTGCAGGTCCCTCCAGAGTATTGATTTCTATATCATAAAGAGAGATAGTTTCTTTACCGGTGTTTCTGGAAGGTTTTTGCGAGCCCATTTTCTTCATTTGTTCGATGATCCTCATAGAAACTAGGAATTTATATATTGCTGAAGTTCGGTAATCTTTACTGGGTTTTCAAAGCTGCCCCCGTAAAATGAAGTCACCGTTGCAGAGCTGTCGTCTTTAACTCCTCTAGACGAGACACAAAGATGCTTGGCATCGATGATGACAGCAACGTCTTTAGTATCCAGCAATTGTTGTAGCTCTGTCCCGATCTGATTGGTAAGCCTTTCCTGAACCTGAGGTCTTTTTGCATAGTATTGGACAATTCGGTTAAGCTTGGAAAGTCCAATAACTTTTCCCGAAGAAATATAGGCCACATGCGCTTTCCCTACAATAGGCACAAAATGGTGTTCACAATTCGAGTAAAAAGTGATATTTTTTTCAACCAACATCTGATTGTACTGATACTTATTCTCAAAAAGCGCTATTTCGGGTTTGTTCTTTGGATTAAGACCCGAAAATATTTCATCGATATACATTTTTGCCACCCGTTTTGGAGTACCTCTCAGGGAATCGTCATTCAGGTCAAGTCCCATAACATCCATAATTTGAGCAAATAACTGAGCAATGCTTTCTTTTTTCCTCTCATCGCTTAGTTCAAAGGCGTTTTTTTTCATTGGGGTTTCTAATCCTGTATACAAGTGATCATCCCCAATCTCCTCATGAGTGAGTCCCTTGATCATATCATCAGTGGCCAGATAAGCGTCTAATGTGCTGTCGGTAATTTTCATAAGTCTTATTTTAAACGGTAATGCGAAACCTCTTTTTATCGTTATAAAAGTAACTATTATGTTTAATGATAAATGTTAAAAATTAAACAAAGTTTTAATATGTGTCTGGAATATACAGGAAGAATGGAGCAGCTACCGTTTACTAACCTTATTTTGACTGATAGCGCGTTGCCTGTTACACTTAAATCGCCCTTTTTCGAAGGATCTCTTTTTAAGGTGTTTGGTACTTCGACCCTGGACCCGTTTTCTCCAAAGACGAAAGCTTGAGGCTCTCAGTTCCCTGCGCATCAATCTAATAACCTGTTGTTCGGATAATCCAAATTGCAGGGTAATGGCATCAAAAGGGGTACGGTCTTCCCAGGCCATCTCTATAATGCGATCTTTTTCCAGCAGAGTTAGGGAGTCTTTAGCCATCGTGATGGATCCTTAGAATTGGTCGGGGTTCTCTATTATTGTAGTTGCTCTTCTACGGATAGAATCCATTTCCTCACCTGGTATTTTATTTAAAAGGTTGTACATCATACCCATCCGGGGGTTGTTATGAAGTTTCTCTCGTTTTTCATCGAGGAAGTTCCAGTAAAGGCTGTTAAAAGGACAGGCATTATCCCCGGTCCTTAAATTGCGGTTGTAGGAGCATTCCTTGCAATAGTTCCCCATTTTGTTGATATAGGAAGAAGAGGAAATATAGGGTTTCGTAGCGATAATCCCCCCATCGGCATACTGGCTCATGCCCCTTGTGTTAGTTATTTCCACCCATTCGATCGCATCTATATAAATACCCAGATACCAGCGGTCTACCAGGTCTGGGTGAACCTGTGTCAAAAGGGCAAAATTACCGGTGATCATCAGGCGTTGTATGTGATGAGCATAGGCATGATCAAGACTATTGTTAATTGCTTTTGAAAGACAATTCATTTTGGTATTACCAGTCCAGTAAAAATCCGGGAGGGGCTGATGGTTATCAAGTGCATTCTTCTGTGCATATCCTGGCATTTCTTTCCAGTAGATACCGCGCATGTATTCACGCCAGCCGATGATCTGACGTATAAATCCTTCTACCTGAGAAAGCCCTACTGATTCCTTGGAGTTGTAGTAGTATTTTATCACCTTGTTTACCACAGTTACAGGGTCCAGAATTTTGGTGTTCATAGCAAAAGAAAGCCTTGAATGAAAGAGGAATTCTTCTTCTGTATGCAGCGCATCCTGGTAGTCTCCAAAATGGGGCAGGAGTTCTTTGCAAAAATAGTTGAGTTGATCCAGGGCCTGCTTCCGGTTTATTGGATAGTCGAATCTATCCCCTTCAAATCGTCCTATGGTTTTTATCCCTGAATTTTTAATATCGTTTACAACCGAAGCTACATCGTTGTCAAAAATTATAGGCTGTGGAATCTCAGGTTTTCCGTTCCATTTTTTTCGATTCGATTTATCATAATTCCATTTCCCTCCTTCAGGCTGATCACCTTCCATCAATACATTGTGCTTTTTCCGCATGTAGCGATAAAAGCTTTCCATCAAGTATTGCTTTTTTCCCGAGAAGAACGTACTTAGCTCATCTCTGGCAGTGTAAAAATGCTCGTTATCAAAAGAAGCTACCGGGATATCTAACGAAGTTTCGATTTCCTTCAGCTGCTGATCGAGCCGGTATTCATCCGGCAGCAGGTATTCGAACTTTTCTATTTTATGTTCTGCGACAAGATTGCGGATATTCTCGCCGAGATCCTGCCGGTTACGCTTGTCGTTGATGGTGTAATAGATCAGCTGATGCCCGGAATCCTTTAATTCTGTACCAAAATTTCTCATGGCAGCAAAAAAGCCTATAACTTTTTGGATATGGTGCTGAACATAGTCGGTCTCTTGTCTCATTTCAAACATCACATATATATAGCGATCGTCTGCTTTCTGAAACCAGGAATGTTCAGAATTGAGCTGGTCCCCAAGGATAAGTCTCAATGTTTTCATCAGAAGAGCGTTTTTTGAAGCCAGCGATTCTGAAACTTTGACTGTGGGTCGTAGCGTTGGGCCTGAAGTTTTATATTGAATTTGCGGTCTCTGGGGTCATTACCCACTCCGGCCACATACATCCAATTGCCATAATTGCTATGAACGTCGTAGTCTATTAATAGCGATTCGAACCAGGCGGCACCCATCCGCCAATCGATTTGCAAGTCTTTAGCCAGGTAGGAAGCAACATTTTGACGACCTCGATTGCTCATCCATCCGGTTTCTCTCAACTCGGTCATATTGGCGTTTACAAAAGGTTCAGCAGTTCGTCCTCCGGTCCATATACTAAATTCTTCCTCCGACACACTCCAGGGATAGTCCTTTTGAAGAATTCCCCCTAAATGAAAAATTCGGTTCTGATGTTTTAGAGAGATATATTTAAAAAAATCGCGCCATATCAGTTCGAAAACCAACCAGTAGGTACTTTGATTTTTATATTGCTGCTGTTCAAATTCTTTTACAGCCCAATAGATTTGCCTGGGGGAGATACATCCACAAGCCAGCCATGAAGAAAGCTTTGAGCTATAATCTGTACCGAGGAGTCCATTGCGGGTTTTTTTGTAGTAACCGAGTTTTTTCGTGACGAAAAAATACTGCTCGACCCGTTTTCTAGCCTGGTCTTCTCCACCTTTAAAAGGAAATGCACTACGAGGATCGGTATTGAAATCGGTCAGGCCCAATTCAGGCAGCGAAGGAATGGCCCATGATTTGGGGAGTAAATTGTCTAAAACCATTATTTTCGGTTCCGGGCTCAAAGGTCTGACCTCTGCTTTTTTCTCACAACTCTTTCTAAAGGAGGTAAATACCCTTGGAATGTCTTCAATAGCTAAGGGGCAGTCATCAGGATGATAAAGGAACTGATCGAAAGTTTCATTTATTCTGATGTCAGGAGATATATTATACTTTACTTTTTGCAATACAGAGAGTTCTTCCTCGGTCCATTCACACTGGCAATAGATCGAAGCAATCTTGTAAAGCTCTACCAGTTCGGGTATCACTTTTTCAGGTTTATCGTTTACAACGATCAGGCTGATATTTAGGCCGGCAAGTGATTCCTGCAGATTATAGACCGATTCGGTCAGGAACTTGGCCCGGTACTTTTCTGTTTTTCTAAAACCAAAACGAGTTTGGGCAAATTGGCGTGGATCGAAACAATAAAGCGCTATAACTCTTTCATTACGAGCCTGGGCTTTAAATAATGAATGATTATCGCGAATCCTCAGATCGTTTCTGAACCAGACCAGCGTTGTTTTTTGTTCCTTCTGCATTTTTCACTGCAATAGATCACCGATTCCCATTGGCGCTCCCATTTTTTTCGCCAACGAAACGGGCGATTACAAACCGGGCATTGTTTTTCGGGAAGATGATGCTTTTGGTGCAAACCTTACTATACCAGCGCTTCAAGTTTTTTCAAAACCTCTTCAGCCTCAAAAACCTTGTCATCTGCCAGCTTGCGATTCGTGTGGGAAAGTTTGTGCGACTCTTCCATCAGTTTGCGATACTTCTCCTGTAATATTTCCTTCTCGGACTTTTTCCTAAAAAAATTGAACATATTAAAACTCTTTTAAAGATGACCTTCAATGGTCAGTATTATGCAAAGATCTTAAAATTGTTTAATAACATATGTTAATGATTAAACAAAATTTATAGTTATTCAACTTGTATACAGTATTTTCGTCCAACCAGTTAAGAAATAGTTTGTACGACAAAGTATAAATAGTCATTGATATGTCCATTATTAAAAATGTGCTGGGTACGGAATTAAAAGCCTGTGGCTTTGACCCTTTAACCGGTTATCAGAGAGATGGGTATTGCATTACCCTATCGCAGGATACCGGCACCCATGTAGTATGTGCCGTAATGTCTGAAAAATTCCTTTCTTTCACCAAATTGCGAGGCAATGATCTGAGTACGCCCATACCTCAATGGAAATTTCCAGGTCTAAAACCGGGGGATAAATGGTGCCTGTGTATCAGCCGTTGGCTGGAAGCAGAAAAAGCGGGAGTGGCGCCAGGAATAGTTTTGGAGGCAACTCATATTAAAGCATTGGAATTTACCAGCCTTGAAAAACTTCAGCGATATGCCTTTCAATTTTAACTTATCCATCTTAGTTAATAATGCTGTTGGGTAATTATTTAAAAATATGATTCAGTATTTATTCGACAAATTACTTTCAGAGAAAACCCGAAAGAGAAGTGAAAGGGTAATCATTACTATTGCTATTGTCAGTTTTATAGTACATCTGATTATTTTTACCCTGAACGAGTTAGGATTTATTAGTATCGGTAATTCCAGTGAGCTTTTCAATAGCCCTATTGCAGCCATATATACACCGTTTTCATTTATCCTGCTTTATGAAGTATATCTCCTTGTATACTATCTCCCTAAATCCATCACACTATACATCAGTAAACAGTACGAAATCATGACACTGGTTGTGATACGGAGGATTTTTAAGGACTTGGCTAATTTAGATCTCAAGTCAGACTGGTTTACGAGTACATATGATCTGCAGCTTACCTACGATATCATTTCTACACTGCTGCTTTTCGCTCTTATCTTGCTTTTCTACCGACTAAACTCCAGAATTACTAAGAAAAATGACTACACAGCTGAAGTTTCTCCTACTCTAGAGAGGTTTATCCAACGAAAAAAAATTCTGGCAATCATATTGGTCCCTGTATTTCTCTCATTGGCCATTTACAGTTTTGGCAATTGGTTTTACAATGATCTGATCCTCCATACCATGGATTCAAATGCATTTGGTGATATCAATAAAATATTCTTCAATGAGTTTTTTACCATACTGATCCTCTCCGATGTATTGCTGCTATTATTTTCCTTCTTTCACACCGATCAGTTCAGCAAGATTATCAGAAACTCTGGTTTTGTTATATCAACTATCTTGATAAGATTATCCTTCGGTGTAGAAGGTATAACTAATAATATGCTGATTGTAGGTGCGGTCATTTTCGGGGTTTTGATACTAGCTCTTCACAATGGATATCGAAAGACAGTGTTGTCCGCTTAAAAATGCAACATACCAATAGGTATTCCCTTAGTTTTTATGTCTAATTTTAAGATTTACTTATAGTTTCAACTATGCGAAATTTCTATTGAAATTCTGCCCCGTTCATTCAATTATTCTATTCATCAAAGATCGTATTACATCTTAGCGACTACTATAAAATGCATGGATGCTCGCCATTGTATTGGCTGGCATCATGATCGGTTTTGCCCGGGAATCTAACCTGCTTAAGAAAGTTAGAACTTCTTTTGAAAAGCAGGAAGGCAACTGGCGGGATATGAATGATTTGGCATCCGTTGGTCAACTGTTGTAAAATTAATTTTAGAAAACGGCTATTGTCGGCACTTGAAATCGGAACTTCTACCGGGCATTCATCTATTTGGCTAGCCTGGTCATCAGGCAAAAAAGAATTATGGATCAAGGCTTGCTGAATAGCCGGTTCAGAAGTTCGAACAGGTAATTTAAAAAACTTCATTAACGCCAAAATAGATACCACTTTGTCCGCCTTTACCTGCTCCGTAGTCTAATCGAACCCAGGTACTTTTATCTTTGAGGATCTTAAAGCGAATACCACCACCCAGCGAAGGTTTTAGGTTTTCAAATCTGTAGAGTTTTTTGGCTTCATTATTTACACTACCGAAGAGCCCAAAGGCATTTACCGCCCAGCGCGGATGAAACCGGTATCGATACTCACCCTGTAGTACATACATATGTTTATCGATAAATCGTCCTTTAAAATAACCCCGTGCTCCTTTACTACCTCCAAAAGCAGCTTGCCCCTGGAAGGGTACTTCTCCAAAATGGCTCTCCAGGTAGAGTTGGGCCGCAAAGACACTTTTTTTACCGAGAGGCCTGTAGGTCCGAAGGTCGAGGATAAAAGTATTAAAACCCTGAGTGGCACCCAGGAGTTTACTGGAATATCGGGCACTGAAGGATAAAAAATTTCCGGAGGTGGCCGATCCCACATCATCACGGTCATCGAGGTTAAAAATGGCGCCAAAGCCAGCAATCACAGCCCGATCGCTTCCTAAAATAAGTCCGGAATCGAGCTGCCCTCCTTCTTCTACCTCAGTTACCTGATGGTTGGCAAAGCGAAAGGTAAAACCAAAATTTAGGTTTGGCGGAAGCCTTTTTAGAAAATTTGCCTCGAGGATATGGCTGGTCTCGTTATAGATCTCCTCATCTTCTTCGGCTGTATTTGGGCCAATGCCCCAGAAAGAATTAGGAAAAATCGCAAATCGGTAGCTGGCGTCTATAAAATAGTTTCCCTTGCCCAGATAGATTTCGGGAAGTGCTTCAAAGACGAGCTGTTCGTTAGTGGTATAGATTGCGGTAATCAATACATTTGAGATGCGATTATTAAACCTGGCTTGTTCCCCAAGTAAAAATAGCTGACCTCCGCCACCAAAACCAAACTCGGTTTCCGGGGTATAGAATGCTACGGGCAGCCCAACAATCTGAATCTTTTTATCTCTGCGCAGTGTATCGGTTTTAACAATAGCCTCTTCTCCACTCTCCTGGGCCGCAGATAAGAAGGGCACTAATGCAAATAGGAAAATATGTATCAAAACCTTTCGTATCATTGCAAAAATCTATCTAGTAATACCCTGAATCCGAAGGAAAAAGATATATCCCGTAAGTTGATATCGTCTGAAAAAACAACCTCATCTTGTTCGAGACGGCGTTCAACATTTAACCAACTTTGGCTTAAGGAAACTCCAATATCAAATGACACCCGGTCTAAAATAACATAGGAATAGCCAAGACTCACAATAAAACCAAATCCACTGCCTTCAGACTCTTCAAAGTTTTCATCGAGATCGTCCATAAAACTGATGGTATTATTATAGCGGGTATAACCTGGCGATAGTGTTAAAAAGAGCGAACCACGATCTGAATCCGAGAAATAGCGGGAAATAAGCGGCCCAAGGAATAAACTTTCGGAGTTCAGGTCGGTCAGACCGTCTGCGTCGGACCGGGTCATTTGCACGATTCCCCCCACCAGCCATCTATCGCGAAAGAAATTCCCTCCTACAATATTCAGAGCGTACTCGTTACTACTTGTTCTTTCATCGGTGCTCTTGGTTTCATTGACACTCGAGCTTATTGTACCAGTGATACCGGTAAGCCACCTGCCTTTTCTAAAGGGTGTAATTGTTGAATCGGTGGTGCTGGTCTGCCCCAGAATGTCAGAGCTTCCTATGCAAATACCGTAAAGAATGACTAGTATCAGTGCGTAACGAAAAGGGTGATTCATCCAGGATTTATTGATGTTGAAAAGGTATTAAATAAATCTTGGTTGACAAGACTTTTAACCGTGTTTCATTGTACTACGAACCATAGAAATGTACGGAATAATTTAACTTCAGACGATAGTTTTGAAACTTTAAATTGAATTCCAGTGAAAAGATTCGGATATTAGTATAAGTATGATTTCTGGAAATAAATATTTAGACTATATCATATTGGTGGTTGCCATTTTGCTGGTGGCCTTTATCATTCTAAAAATACTCAGGTATTTACTTGGAAAGTTCCTGAAACGTTCCTCTAAAGACCTCAATGTAGATCCTACCCAGTATTATTTTCTTAAAAATGCACTCAGTTTCGTAATCTATCTGGCCGCAATCATTGTGATTATGTACTCCATTCCGGAGCTAAAACAACTAGGGGTAACTCTATTTGCAGGGGCCGGGATACTTGCGGCCATTATTGGATTTGCCTCACAGTCGGCATTTGCCAATATAATTAGCGGGATATTTGTCGTGATCTTTAAACCTTTCAGAGTAGGGGATACGGTAGAGATCAGCAAACAGTATTTCGGCACGGTGGAAGATATCACTTTAAGGCATACGGTGATTCAGGATATTGAGAATAAGCGGTTTATCATTCCTAATTCTTTAATGAGCTCTGAGGTGATCCATAATTTTCATATCAACGATGAAAAGGTGGGTAACCAGGTATATTTTGGAATCGGTTACAGCGCGAATATAGATCGGGCTATGGATATCATCAGGGAAGAAGCCATGCAGCACCGTTTTATTATCGATAGCCGTACAGAACAGGAGATTTCAGATGGCATCCCCCAGGTAATCATCAGGGTTATAGCCTGGGCAGATTCTTCCATTAATTTAAGGGCAACCATATGGTCGGCCAATCCGATGGAAGGATTTCAAATGAAATGCGACCTTCTTAAAGCGGTTAAGGAGCGCTTCGACCGGGAAGGTGTCGAAATACCCTTCCCACATCGTAAAGTAATTTTAGAACAAAAAGATGGCTAGGTTTTTAAAGAAAAGGCTCGAAAAAAAGGGCACAGCACCAGGCTCACTTGTCTTCGTGGGAACCAAAAAGGTTGAAAAGACTCAGCTCGAGTTCGTAGCCTATAATACCGCTGACATTATTGAGAATAGCAAGGTCCAGAGAAATGACCTGGCCAAAATACAAAAGCCAGGATTCAACGGCTGGCTCAATGTTATTGGAGTACACGATGCCCAGTTGGTGGAACAGATCGGCAATCAATTCGCCTTACACCTTTTATTACAGGAGGATGTGCTGAACACCGGACAAAGGCCTAAATTCGAGGAGTTTAGTGATCATCTGTTTATGGTAATCAAAATGCTGCATTTTGATAAAGAAACCGAGTTGATAGAGAGTGAACAAATAAGTCTTATCATAGTAAAGAATCTCCTTATCAGCTTTCAGGAGATTCCAAGGGATGTTTTCAACCCTATCAGGGAGCGACTCCTGCGGCCAAATACCAAGATCAGGCAACGAACGAGCGACTACCTGGCTTTTGCCATGCTCGACGCGATATCGGACCGGTATATGGAAATCATCGAAACTTTTGGGGAACGTATTGAGCGTATTGAGGAAGAACTTCTGGAACAACCCCGAAGGGAATTGCTTGAGAAGATCAACCTGTATAAAAAGGAAATCAATTTTTTGAGAAAAACCATCCGGCCTGTTCGTGAGCTGGTGTCGCGTTTTAAGAGATCGGATTCAGAACTGATCAACGATTCCACGATTCCTTATCTCAATGATCTTGAAGACCATATCACTCATGCCACCGAGGCCATCGAGATCTACAAAGAAATGCTGAACGATCAGATCAACATGTATAATTCTGCTTTAAATAATAAACTGAATGATATTATCAGGGTACTTACGATCTTTTCGGTGATCTTTATCCCGCTAACCTTTTTGGCGGGCATCTACGGAACCAATTTTGAATATCTGCCCGAATTGCATTTCCCTTATGCTTATCCAATTTTCTGGGGTGTACTCATTATCGTCGCCCTGGCGATGGTCTATTTTTTCAAAAAGCGGAGATGGATGTAGTAAAATCCGAAAAGAACATCTGGTTATGGTGAAGGAATGTTTCTGAATGATGGTAGGTCTAGCCAGTATTTCTGTTCGCCCCGGCAATAGCATTGATAGACAATAATAGTTCCATTTGGGTTTTCTCCGATACCTGACCCTGTTCTTTTTCTTTACGCCATTTATCCAGTAGGCAAATCTGCTCCTGATGCAGTATTTCCATCAAAACCGAACGCAGCTGATTGGAATGATAGTGGTTTTTTCTCCGTTCCTCAAAACTTCTTCCAAAAAGAGTGGAAAGATGCGTTTTTACCAATTCCAGTTCATCCAGAAAAATTCCTAAAAATCGCTTGCGCAAAGACTCATCTTTCACCAGTTCAGCGTAGGCCCGCATGGTGTCGGGGTCGGTGGCAGCCAGACTCGTGTCGACATTGGTAAATACATATCTTAGAAAATCGTCTGTTTTAAGGGCCTTAGCCAGTGTACCATAAAATTCTGGTTTTTCTTCCTTCATTTTTTGAAGAGCCGATCCAAGACCAAACCAACTGGTCATATGATAACGTGCCTGGCTCCATGAAAACACCCAGGGAATGGCGCGGAGGTCTTCGAGTGTGTTCGCCCCGGTTCGCTTGGCAGGCCTGGATCCTATTTTACTCGATTCAATGGCATCTATCGGAGTAGCTTGCCGGAAATAAGGAATAAAACCGTCGGACTTGAGTAAAGCCTCGTAATAAGACTTACTTTCATTAGCTAACCATTCGATCAAATTCTCATTTTCATGAAATTTTCGTTCTTTATGATTATCCAAAAGCGTTTTAAAAAGCGTATTGGCGGCAAGCAATTCAATATTATAGGCCGCATTTACTTTATTGGCGTATTTTTGAGCGATGGTCTCCCCTTGTTCTGTAAGTCTTATATGACCTCCGGGTGAGCCATGAGACAAGGCCCTAAGGAAATAATGCGTCGGGCCGGAACCACGACTAATAGAACCGCCCTTACCATGGAAGAATCGGATATCGATACCGTATTTTTCCGCAAGTTCGGTAATGCGGTATTGAGCCTTGTACAAATGCCACTGACTGGCAATGATACCTCCATCTTTATTGCTGTCACTATAACCCACCATCACTTGTTGCTGGGGATTTTTAAGTCCGTTATGCTCCTGATAATATACCAGGGAACGTTTTACGATAGGGGTTTCAAAGTACTCTTTTAGTATGGCAGGCCCATTTTCAAGGTCGTCGATAGTTTCCAGAAGTGGCACTACATGAACTTTTAAGACCAATCCGTCGGGCCCCATAAAAGCCAGTCCTGCTTCTCGCGCCAGCACATAAACGGCCATAAGGTCAGAGAAAGACCGGGTCATACTAACGATAAATGAACCGATACAATTAAATCCGTATTTAAAGGTATGTGACTCCACCAGGCGATAGCAGTCCATTACCGCCAGGGCCTCGTTTTCTAATATAGTACGAGGATGAATAAAAGGACGGGCGAGTTCCAGTTCATCCAATAAGAATTTTGCACGTTTCGCCTCCTCCCAGTCTGCAAAATCGGTTTCGGGCAGGTGGGCCGCCTCCAATAACTGGGTAATAGCCTTGTCGTGAAAAGCACTATTCTGGCGAATATCCAATGCGGCCAGGTGAAAGCCAAAAACACTTACCAGACGTATTGCATCTTTTACATCGCTATAGGCAATAGTCCTCGCTCCAAAGGAAAGCAATTCTTCCTGTAATAATCGCAGATCCGAGATGAGCGTTTTAGAATGGCGATACGATCCGGGTTGTTCTGAGAGCTTTGTGGCATGGCCACGCTCTGTATCTACCGGTAATTTGTTGATCATCAAATGAAGGATTTGCCTAAAAGCTTCCCCCTGATTGCGCACCAGACCTTTTTCTCCTTTAGAACCCAATTGACCGGCGAGCTCTACCACTCGATTCTGAAAGGTTAAAGAACAGGCTTCCAGGGAATGGCTAAAGCTCATTTTCCTGACCAACTCTACCAGCTTTCTGCGGATAACTACAAAGGCGTTTAACCTTAGTGTAAGTAATGTTTCGCGGGTAACATTTGCCGTAACCAGCGGATGGCCGTCACGGTCGCCACCCACCCAGTTTCCGAAACGGATCTGCGGATAGGCATGCGCTGTTTTTACAAGATCTTTTTCACGGCCTAAATGATCCAGGGCCTGCTCCAGACGGCGGTCTACAATAGGAACCACCTGGGGAAAGACATTGACCAGATAGTGCAATACATTTCGAAGTTCGGAGGAAACATTGGGTTTTTCCAGGTAGATCTCGCCTGTTTTCCAGAGACGGTACAGCGATAACTTTATATTATTCCGGGTATTGAGCTGTTCTTGCTTGGAGTACATCTGGTTCTCCAGTTGCACCAGCAGAAGATAGAGTTCACGGTGGTGTTCCAATACTGTGGCCCGCTTAGCCTCTGTAGGATGTGCCGTGAGCACCGGTTCAATACTGATCTCATGTAATTCTGCCAGGATCTCTTTTTCAGAGATCCCCTGCTCAAGAGCCCGACTGATATCCTGGGCCCAGAGCCCGTTCACTTTGGTGATATCGATATCTTCCACAGCCCTTCTTTGCTGTACTGCATGATTGATCTCCACCATGTTCACCAGCTGAAAGATCAGGGAATAGAGTTGTACTAGCTTGGAAACTGAAGGCAAGTCTTCTCCAGATTCGGGATGAATCCAGGGAATACTCTGGGCAATATTGGCCTCCCCGTTTTCAATTAATATTTCATCCAGAGCCTCGAGCAAAAACCTTAAATCCTTATAGGGCTTTCCGATTTCCTGCTCCAGGGTATGTAGTGTAATTATATTTTCCTTTATTCTCATTCGTCGCTCGTGTATAACTCTTTTTTAGAGCAATCGAAATTAAAGGATAATCTTGTACCAAAAAAGCCTTACCTATTTTGTTTTGTTATAAATATTAAGACAGGAAATATCCAATTCCGATGCAGGATCGTCCATAAATGCATTCATCACCCGATCCTTGCACTCCCGGTTACCAGCTCCATGGCCACCTTCATCCAGTATCAAGAGCTTGCCATTGCTGAGATTATTCATAAATAGGTGTCCGTTCTGAGGTGGAGTTACCGGATCATACTGATTCACAAAAATCAGTGTAGGGATATCCGACGTTTGAAAATCTCGCTCGTTCGGCGGCAAATAACCGTTGTGCCACTGCATTCCAGCCTGGTAGAAAGCATCGAAAAAACCAAGCTTTACGGGCATCAATGGATATTGTTTATAATGATTTTCAATGGCTGTGGCAGTATTATCCAGGTCGAATTGCTCGTATTTCTCCACCGAGAGCAGCATACTCAGGTTGAGACCATTGCTCAATCTGTACTCTATTTCCAAAACCTGATTAATGATAGGTCCTTCTCCTTCGATAAAGGCATTGATGAGTTCGGGCGCCTTTTCCCGTGCATTGCCCTGGTATAGTAGCCTTCGTAACAAGTAAATACCATCCTGTGCATTGATCACTATCTCCATACTGTCGTTCATAGTTATAGCCAGGGGTTCTTGTCGAAGTTTGTCGATAGCCCTATAATAATCTTCTTCCAGCTTAGGGTATTTATCGTTGCAATCGGGATTCTGTGCGCAATAATCAATAATTCTGCTTAGGGCCAGCGAATAACTTTTTAGTCGGTCCATCAGAAAGTCACCGCTCAATGGCGAAGGGGAATCCAGAAGAGATGTATGTATATATTCCGGAAACATATCCTGGACCACACGGGCGATCCTGGTACCGTAAGAGCCGCCCATCAAATTATATTTTTCATAACCAAGATGTTTAAAAAGCATCCCTACATCCCTGGCATTCTGATGGGTATTGTAATACCGGGTTTGAATTCCCTGATCTTCGCATTTTTTCTGGTAGCGGTTTATCAATTCTTGCATAAGCACCAATTCTTCAGACTCGTCAGCATTTTTGGCCAATAGATCAAAAGCATCGAGCGACATATCAGGGAGGTCCGAGGAATATCCAATACCGCGCTGATCGAAGAGAATAACATCCCTCTTTTCACTGATCGGGTCCTGCTTCAAAAAGTCGACCAACCCCGGATTAAGTGTTTTGCCACCAGGACCACCGGCAAAGAATATCAATGGATAACGCGAAATTGAAGTGTCCCTGGCCTGCAGGATGGCATAGGCGATTTTGATTTTTCTCCCCTCGGGTTCGTCGTGGTTTTCGGGTACTAAAATGGCCCCTCCCTTGACCCCGGTGGCATTGGCTAACCATTCGATATCGTGGGGCGTCGTTTCTATTTCAAAAGGCTGTTCCCGACAACTCCATATCAACATAGTAAAGCAAGTAAATACAAGAAAAATTCTAGGCATAGGAATATCGTTTATTAGGATTAGGTTGAATTATCAGCAGTATCTGGTTTTTTTCAAAATCCAGGAATGATTCGGAAAGGGCAATTCATATCCCGTTCTGGTTTCACACCAATAAAGATAAGGTTTTTGATAAACCCTTTTTAGTACTTGCGCTGCATAAGAATTAGGCCTTTTCATACAAGCGGCGAGGGGCTATGCTCTTGCTTTAAGAAGGCTGGGGTAAACGAGGGGGGCAATAGTTATTTTTGGTACATTTAAGGTAAGTAGTGACAATGAGGAACCAGCCATCAAGGACCGGAGCTTCTAAAAGCCGCAATAATCACACAACCAAAATCAACAAAGATGGAAAACAAGTTTTTTACTTTTATCAAACCGTATTTGTCTTATATAGACAGCGGAAAATTTTATCGAAAACCTTTCGTCTGGCTTTACACCTTGCTGGCCATTCTTAACCTGCTTTTACCACTCGATGTGCTTTACAGAGCCTTTGACAACCGGATCTTCGATGCACCACCAAAGTTCGTCCTCGCTTTTATTCTTACCTGGCTGGTCATTGGTTTTGCCTCCTGGATCAGTTTCCAGCTATGGTGGAACCGTAAAGAAAAGGTTAAAAAGATCTCAACCGAAGGGGATGAGTATATGGCTACGCCAGGGGTCGCACATTTTGTTCAGACTTTTGGGGAGTGGCTCGGGACCTGGATAGGCTTTGTGGGTGGTACAGTGGCTCTATTAACCACTTTGCTTTTGGGCGATGAAGGCCGGTACCTGCTAAGGCAACTCGATTATGATTTTCTTCAAAGCGGACTGCTGTTTGTCGTATTGATGCCCATCTATGGTTTTTTGATCATTATCGGCACAAGATACATAGCGGAGCAAGGCAGAGCACTAACTGCAATAGCCACTAATACCAGGAGATCGTGATCCCTAATACATCAGCATATCCAGCCAAAGTATTCATCAACGGTAAGATACTAGATGCCGGCGATGCCACTATCTCGGTCTTCGACCGGGGTTTTATCTTTGGAGACGGCATTTATGAGGTTATGGCTCAGGTTAACGATCGTTTTTTTTACAGAAAGGCCCATATAGACCGACTCAAATGGTGTTTGCAGCAGGTAGGGATCCGTGCCGATATAGGCATGTTTGAAAGCAATATCCCGGCCTTGCTGGAGGCTTCTGGTCTTATAGCTAAGGATAGCATGTTATATATGCAGGTGAGCAGGGGTACGGCACCGCGTCAGCACTCCTTTCCCCATGGAATTTCACCAACTATGATGATGTACGCCTGGCCCAAAAACTTTCCCGATATCGAACAAACACATGCCTCCGTGCTAACGATGGAGGATTTTCGCTGGTCGCGCTGCGATATTAAATCTACTTCGCTGCTGGGTAATGTTATGGCTAATGAGATGGCTATGCAGAACGACGCCTATGAAACGCTTCTTGTACGTAACGGAATCATTACCGAAGCGTCGCATTGCAACGTATTCTTCGTAAAAAATGAGATTGTTTATACACATCCTGCAGGGCCCTTGATCCTCGATGGTATTACCAGGCAGGTAGTCCTGGAACTTTGTGAGCAACTCAAGCTTGAAGTACGGCACGAAGGCATCGCTGCAGCTGACATCCAAAATATGGATGAAGCCTTTCTGACCGGCACCGGTAGCCAGGTTATGGCGATAAAGAAAGTTGATGGAAATTCCCTTTTTGAAAGCCAGTCAGGACCAGTGACGCTAAGATTACAGAAAGCCTTCCTAGAGAAAAAGTATTCTTCTTAGACAGCTAAACAAAATTGTATTTCGGATAGTGAAAGGTCATTAAAAGAGGCAACTCGAATTATCTGCCTTCACATAGTACGATTTGTAGTTCTTGGCCTTCTTATCCATACAACCACACAGGTTGAGAATTTCAATAGATTTGAAATCTGTGGGATGTGTTTCGGACTGGATGGCGATAAAGCCTTCCTTCAAAGGATTACCTTCTCTATAAACCTCTTGCTTATAGCCTGCAATATTACCTCCACCAATCGTCGGACTTCGATATTCCATAACCACTTCTCCCTCCAGGATGTGTTGGATGAGCGAATCGCCAAGGACCAGAGCTTCCACTTCCACCCATTGGTCTCCGTGATAGGTTCGGGATGTGGAATTGATGCAGTGAGGGGTAAAAAGCGAATCCCCCATCACCACATTGGTACCCGGAGTACACAAGTTGGCATTAGCACGCTCATCAGTCCCGTTGCCCCCAAGGAGTTGTAATTCCAGGGAGATAGGAAAATCCTGTTGGAGCCCCATGGTATTAGGATCCTGGCAATGCAACATAAGGCCGTTATTTCTATAAGCCCAACCCGGGCCGCCTGCCATCTGTTCTCCGACGAATCTATAAACCACTCTTATCCGGTAGTGCGAGAAGGGGTCTTTGTAGAACAGGTGTCCGAAGTTGCCAGCAAAGTTGTCTTTTTCGGAATAGCGGACGCTTAATAAACTATCCCTTAGCAAAAATCTATCGCGATAATTTTCACCAGTCTTATATCCGGTAAACTTAGGCGTCCATTGATCGAAATTTGATCCGTCAAAAATCTCTATCCATTCTTCTTTATGGGCATCTTCTGACCCCAGGCTACATCCTGATCCAATTAAAATTCCTCCCAGGATAAGGCAATATAATGAACGTTGTTTTATAGTTTCTGTAATTGATATTATCACGATTCTGGCTGAATTTCGTTAAAGATAAATTCTTTTGATCAGCATATTTCATAATATCTGCAGATTAAGAGTGCTTGCAACGATCTTGGCCGTTCTAAAGACGAAAAAGTGTTTTAGTTCATGGTTGTGTTAATTTTTATTAAGGCAGCGTCCAGGATGATGATTCTATCGTATAAAGTATTGTGACCAGAAACTAATCACCCTGAAGAGAAACACCAAAAATGAGAATTTCACACGCATCCCGCTCCATCCAATCCTCACTTATTCAAATTCTTGCGCAAAGAATCCAGTCCTTTTTCAATAGCGCAGATCCCTGGCGGATATTTGTACAAGGGGGGACTCTTGTCCTAATGCTTGGGGCGATACAGATGGTCAACGTATTACAACAAGATTTCGAGCAGTATCATATCAGCCGTGTGAATTCAACTCTTGGCTGGGGATTCCTGATGGTTTCCATGGCCTTCTTTTTTTTTAAGGCCTTCTTTTTCGTGTTTATCCTCTATCGATTCTTTAAATACAAGCCAATACCTTCTGTCAGCGATGAAGAATTACCTAGCTGTACTATTATTGTCCCTGCATACAATGAAGGGAAGCAGGTTTGGTCTACCTTGATGAGCCTGGCTAAAAGTGATTATCCTTCAAATAAGATGCAATTGATAAGCATTGACGATGGGAGTCAGGATGATACCTGGCAGTGGATGCAAAAAGCAAAAGAAGAGCTGGGTGAGAGGGTAGAAATCTACCAGCAACCTAAAAATATGGGTAAACGTCACGCGCTTTACCGCGGTTTTAATCTGGGTAAAGGTTCCGTTTTTTTGACAGTCGACAGTGATTCTGAAGTCGACGCGGATACCCTGAGGAATATGATGAGTCCGTTTGTAACGAACCCTGATTGTGGTGCGGTTGCCGGAAATATAAGGGTACTAAATAATAAGAAAGCGCTCTTGCCGAAAATGCTGGACGTTAGTTTCGTGTTGAGTTTCGAATTTGTGCGTTCGGCAGAAAGCACTCTGAACACGGTACTATGTACTCCCGGGGCCTTGGCGGCCTATCGTAGCGAGGCGGTTTTTAACTGTCTAAACCAATGGATCAATCAGACCTTTATGGGGCAACCCTCAGATATTGGAGAAGACCGGGCGATGACCAATATGATTTTAAAGCAGGGTTACCACGTGCTTTTTCAAAGAAACGCATATGCCTACACGAATGTACCTGAAAACTACCGAGGTTTACATAAGATGTTCACCCGTTGGGGCAGGAGTAATGTTCGTGAGAATATACAGATGGCGAAATATGTTTTTACAAATTTCAGGAATGGGTCTAAGGCCGGGGCAAGACTGTTATTCATCAGTCAGATCTCACGTATCCTGATGACCTATCCCTTCCTGGTCTTTATGCTGTTTTTTGTGATTACAAATCCATTATTGTTCCTCAGTTCGACCTTGTTCAGCATTCTTATCGTCTCTACTTTCCCGGTCATTTTTTATGCCGGAAGATACAAGCTGTCTGAATCATTCTGGGCGTATTCCTATAGCATACTCTATACTTTTGGCCTGTTCTGGATCACGCCTTATGCGATTGCTACGGCAAACCGAAGAGGCTGGTTAACCCGATCGTTACCTGCTGAGCGGTAGTGGGAAGGGTGAAGTCGCCCACCTTCTCCGCCTCAGGCGGGTTCGGTGGATGAAAGAAGAGGGAAGTCAGGAGTCTGAAATATACAGTGGCAGTAAGCAGTTGCAGTACGCAGCAGCAGTAGGGAGTCCAGAGGAAAATGGTAAATTTCTGCCCACTGAGACTGCGAACTTTACTTAGCCTTACTGATAAAAGTAACCAGTAAACAGTTGCAGTTTTTGCAGTATGTCAATTTCTGTCCACTGCCACTGAATACTGCTTACTAATTTATTTTCCGTCTACCTTCCACTTACGATCATTTCACTTAGTCGGTATCTTCGGTACGCTTCGACATCTTTCAACTTTCAGTTTTCAATTCTCCATTCTCCATTCTCCATTATTACCTCTTCGGACCTCCTGAAACATAATTCAAAGCATTCCAATAATGTTTCAGAAAATTCAACATTATTTATAGGATTTGAGACATATCTGTTTAGTAATGTCTTACTAATTCCATGAACTTTAGGATAGTTATATCTGACAGCTTTAAGCACAAGCCATGAATTCTATTCATAAAAGCGCTATCCACTCACCCCTTTGTATTTCTCATAACCATCAAATCATCTTATATCATGAAAAATTTCATTTACTTTTTTATTGCAGTTCTTTTTGCTTTTGTATCCTGCGAGAAAGAGAACTTTGAGACCGAGGCAACTGCTCCTTCAGAGGAGCTTACTGATGTAGACTTTCGCACTCATAAAAAATTCGTCACCGTAGTCGGACAAAACAATCCCGCGGAAGATATTCTAGCGGTACAAAATGCAGTTGATACCCATGACAATATTGAGCTTTCGGGGACTTTCGATTTCGGGCTAGACGAACTTAACGGGGGTGTGGATATCAACAGGCCCAACGTGATACTTAAAGGCCCGGCAACCATAGTAAATGGAGCCAAAACCCAACTCATTGCAGAACTTGGTTTGGTAAAGTATCCGCTGAGCATTCGTGCTCCCGGGATAGAACTCCGGGGGCTCGAGATCAGTGGCGACCACGACGGAGTATTGATCTATGCAACAGACAAGGGAAAACCGGTAATCCTTGAAGATAACAACATCACAGGCAACACAGCGGCTGTGGCGGGATCTCAAACTTCAGGGGGGGTTAAGCTACTGAACAACCGTATGGAAGCTGTATTTGGATATTTCGCCCTGGGAAGCGAAGGGGATACCCAGATCATCGGGAATGAAATAACCTCATATATCGACGGGGTGCGTATGTTCGACTTTGAACACAAACTGGACATTCTGGACAATATCATGGTGGCCTCTGGTTTCGATGCTATCTGGATTGGTGCCTGGAGGGTAACAAAAGATAGCGGTCCGGAATGGGGTGAAAATGCACCGGTGAGAGTTACAGGAAATACCATTGAAATTACAGATCCCTTTGCGGCAGGAATCATGATAGGCTCCTCCGCCGATGGTATCAACAACGTGACGGTAAAAGACAATGTACTTACGGGTGTAGCAGGCTACGGAGGGCTTATGAAACAACCCTATGGTCATAACAATAGGTTTATGAATAATGACCTTTCGGGGCTTACGACCTACAGCCCGCAGATCTGGATATTGGGTGGTTATAACAGTCACTACAAGAATAATGCACTCGGACCTGTTGAAGCTTTTTCTATGGGCGCCTGGGGCCCGGCTTTTAAAGATGCGGGCACATTAGTATCACCAATCAACTGGCATGATAACGACGGACTCAATACACCAGATCCGGTGCATTTTGGCAACCATATCAGCAATAACGATTATAGCCTAACTGGAGTACCAGGCTGGACAGATGATCCTGATGACTCTTCCGGAGCTGTTTTACTTTTAGATTTCTTGCAAAAGTTCGACGAGTTTTACAATTCGATTGAAGTACCCTTTGTTATGGAAAACTTTGTAAATGAAAAAACATTCCCGGCCGGTACCGATCTCTGTACCCAGGTGCTGGATCTGAATCCGGGTTCAAATCATATTACGGGTTGGAATGCTTGTGTAGGAAATATGGCTAAATCACCTGTCAGTATAGCAGTTGACCGTTATAAAAATCAGAGTCAATGGATAAAGGAAATGATAAGGAATCGAGTGAGACCCACCAAGCTTCACTAGGGTATTATTATGATATTAGCTCAGACTTTTCGTTGTCATTTGAGCGACTAAAAAATCCTGGCAGAAATGCCAGGATTTTTATTGTTGAGCTGTTGGTAGAGGTGAAAGCCTCCAATTAGTCAATTATTTAATTCAGAAAATGATATAGATTATTCAGGATCTTCGTCCTCTTTCTCATCCGGGTTCTTTTCGAAGGATCGTTTTAATACCTCTGTCACTTCGATTTCCTGTATGGTTTCCCGATCCCGACTAAACCTAATGTTGGCGATATCAGAAGACTTGGGCATCGGAATATATACAGTGCCAGTGTCTATGTTTGTTATATGATTCCCACCCTCATCACATGATCGGACCAAGAGCGGATCCTGCATATTAAAGTCCGCTAGGGCTTTACCTTCAAGATCCAGGATCTCAACGCGGAAGTTCCCACTTGGATAAGGTAGTTTACCACCTACTTCTTTGATTGTAGCCTCTTCGTCTATCACAATTTTTCCTGCCGATACCCTGGCTTTTAAAACATAATAGGAATTGCTGTCTTTGCTAAAATGATTTATCGAAAATGGCGAGGTGTTTTTTTCCGTTTCATCTCTTTTCTGGCTTTTGTCGTCCTGGGAAAAAGAAATCGTCGATATAAATAATATGGACACTAGTACCCAAATAAATTTCATTGCTTTCATAATAGTCTAATTTATAGCATTATCAAAAACCGTATAGGTTATTCTGTAGCGGCAGGGACAATCATATTCGGTATGGTTAAGTCCTGTAGCTTCCATTTGGCAGGTTGTAACACATAGATCGTACCATCCGCTGCTGCCCATTTCACTTGCATCTGAAGAAGACTTACAACTTCCATAGTCGTTACCTGCCGCCTGGGCCCCTGACAGTGTTGCCCAATTGTTCGGGAAATCGGTTTCTTCCCAATGCGCGCCGCCCGCGTACTCGTCGGCCAGACTATAAAGCGAGTGTCCGGATTCATGTAATATGGTGCCTCTGTTTTGCATTTCGGTGGAAAACAAACCGCCGGAAGCATAATCCCTCAGATTGTTCTGATGCATGAGCACCCTGCCTTCTGCAAAGGTAAGATTTGCGTTGTTCGAGGGTACCTGATGCAGGCCATCTACCCCGATATTATCATAATCTGTGGCCGTACCTCGTTCAGGGTTGATATAATAATTATACTGTCTTCGCCAGAATCGTGTATGGGGTTCGTCGAAAAAAGCTTCCTCGACGGCACCTTTACAATGATCATAGAAAGTATTGAGGTTAGTAATATCCGTATCCGGGATAAAAATAAGATCAAATACATCATCAGGATCCCCCTGACAATATACTGGTGCTGGCATATCGGTCACCGGATAAGGTCTGGTGGCATAGGTGACCGTAAAGGATTTGGTCTGTTCGGGTGTTGTGATTTCCCAGCGATAGGTGACGAGTTTATTGGTCCCCAGAGCGCTGCTTTTGGTAAAAGAGAGATCCCCTGAAGGGCTAGTCCACGAATTGATCAATATTTCTGTGCCAGCCGAGGTAATAGCACCACTGCTGTTAATTGTACCCACCTGTTCGTATAAATTGGCCGAATTTATGCTTCCGGAAGTGGCCTTCTTAACTGTATAGGTAACCAGGTCGCTGCTGCTTGGATAGATAGGATCGTGCATAACCAGTGTTATTGGATCTTTCTCGCAGGAGGAAAAAACAAAAAGAATAATAAAGACCACCAGGAGTTGCCGGTGTCTGATAAATTTGTTCAGTATCATATCGGTAAAATTATAGGTTAATGAGTGGGAATATTCTCATTATGAGTCGTTTATCTTCCACAAGGTACAATTAATAGGTCTTTATTGTAGCTATATTCGTATGCTTTGTAGTATTTTCTTTATAGTTGGTCGATATTTCTATATAGCTGTATTTCTAGACAGATGATTTTTTAATTTATTGGTAGTCAGAATACTAAATAGGGCAAAATCCACCAAATTAGGCAGGTTTTGCGTCTTATGGTGGTTTGGCTGGTTAAGACTTCCTAGATCTTTAGGCTTTGGCCTTTCCCCAAAAGCTCACAAAGGCTCCCTGTTTTTTCAACTTCCGCCTTAAACCAGGTGGTGTCGGCCGGATTATAGTTCTTGCTAAAAAGGGCCGGGCAGTTATAATGACAGGGGATGACCCACTTCGGCTTCATCATTTTTACCACTTCCAGCGCTTCTTCTTCGTTCATGGTATTGGGTATTTTCCTTCCTCCGATGGGGATCATAAGTACATCGGGCTTTTTGATCCCCCTCCACTCATCCAGGTGGAGTAGGGTGTCTCCAAGGTTAACAAGCGTTTTATCTTCTATCTGTATTTTAAAACCAATCGCGCCCCATCCGATCCGATCTTTGGGTCCTGGGCTTATCGTTTTGGTAAAAGGCCCGATTTTAAAGCTTAGCGGGCCATGGGTGGCTTTAAGGCCGGTTACTGACATACCGTCCAGCTCGAGGGTTTTATCGACTGCCAGGGTATGGCTATTCTCCACGGCTGTGGTAAAGGCGAGCCCCTTGCTTCGCGGTCCGAGCATAAGTTGTTGGCCGCCCACCTCCCTGAACATATTCCCGTTGCAGATGAGCGGGGCTCCTGAGGCCTCCAATATCCTGTCGGCGTGCCAGAAATGATCGGGATCTCCGTGGGTGACTAGAACATGGGTAATATCGGCCCATTCGGTCCTGGGGATCAAAGAAGTAAACCTAAAATAATAGAACATCAACCCACCGGGGTCAATGGCGATCTTTTTATTGTCTGTCTCGATGAGAAATGAATTGTATAAATAGTGGGTGATTTTCATATGCTCAAGTAGTAGATTACGGCCTTTTGAATGCTGGGATAAATGTAAATAATACCTCATTGGGAAGCCATGATCTTAATCATCGACCTAACAGGTCATGCCCTCAGACTGGATGACCTCAATATTGACGTGCCGGCCCTGATGAATAGTGTTCGGACCTGAAGTTGATTCAATTGATCTGTACATACTATCAAATATTCAATTGCAAACGGATATCTTATATTTTCCCAATAAAGCCTTAAATACGATTAAAAAGGATAAAATAGCATATATATTGGATAATATCCATGTTTTTTAGGTGCTTTAAGTCATTGAATTTTGCGGAGTATATTAAAAAAATGCTATCATGAGTAAAATAACATATTACCCAACAATGTTCCATACTAACCCGTTCACATTCAATATGATGGAGATGAGGGATCAGGAAAGGAAAGATGCCTGGGAGTTGCTTTTGAATAATAGTAAGGTAAAAGAAATTGGCGTATTAAAAATGATGCTTAATGTTGTTAAGTTTTCAGTATTCGATAGAAATGGAAATGAATATATACAGCGTGATATCCCGAATCAGTTGGAATTTAATTCAAAGGGGATAGACACAGAGTTTTTTGTTAACATAGAAAACACGCTTAAACTCAAGGCTGGAACCTATACATCCGTCAGATTCTACCTTGCCAGTACCGGTAATAGCTTTATATATGACCATTGGGGAAAAGAAGATATTTATCATTTAGAACATCTGGATTTCGAGATCTGGAATGGTCTGAAATTAGAGAGTAATGCTGAGTTTCCGGTGAGAATGCGCTTCGACTTTAATTCTTTTAGCCTGACAAGCTATTTTAGATCAATTAAAAATATTTTTAAAAGATCAAAACCGCAAACAGGCAGATTGCTTAACTGTTAACTAATGTAATAAATCAATATTTTAAAAACCGGGTATATTACTGGTTTGCAATATGAAGCCACCAAGAGGATTTGCGATACTTGATTTAATTATGTCCGGTATAAAAAAAAAGCCATCAGTTTTGATGGCTTATTTTTCTATTGTTAATGGGAGGATGATTAGTTGATCACCCTTACATTAACGGCGTTCATTCCTTTTTGTCCTTGTTCGACATCAAATGAAACATGGTCTTCATCGCGGATAGGATCTACAAGACCACTCTGGTGTACAAAGATGTCTTCATCTGAATTTGTAGGCTTGATAAAACCGAAGCCTTTGGTACTGTTAAAAAACTTTACTGTTCCTTCTTTCATAATATTATGTTTACTTGTTAAAATTCTATTTATTAATTGTTTTATTTTATTCATAATTACTTTTTAAATGTTTACTGATCACTCAGAAAATCATACCGTCGCTGGTTTGGACCCCAAACTTCGGAGCATTCTAAAATGGTCTGCGAGGGCTGATAGAAATGTTTTTTTCGAATGATAGGGCATATTGTACTCAACTGCGGTTTGTGCCACAATCATTGAAATTTTTCGATAATGAATATGGCAAATATGAGGCAACAAATGGTGTTCTACCTGATAGTTCAGGCCTCCGATCATCCAGGAAAAGAATCGGCTTTTCGGCGCAAAATTGGTAGTTGTCTCCAACTGGTGCTTATGCCAGTCCGATTCTAACATACCGTTCTTGTCTGGTAAGGGGAATGCCACATTGGGCATAATATGTGCTATCTGAAATACGCTGCTGATCAGGATACCCGTGATGATATGCATACACAGATAGGCCAGGAAAATTATCCAGGGTGAAAAAGGTAGTATCAGGATAGGGATTATAATGGCGTATGAGAAATAAAAAGATTTCCACCCTATCAGTTTCAATAACTCGTATTTATATTTACGTTTTGGCCCCAGTAAGTCTAATTTGCGATACCTGTTTAAGCGTACAAAATCCTTAACCGTAACCCAAAACACAGTAGAAAGCCCATAGATAATCCATACGTACCATTGTTGGTAGCGATGGATGCCATACTTTTTGGCATGTGGTGAGAAACACAGAAAGCGCGGCATATTCAAATCGTCGTCCGCCTCTTCGATATTTGTGAAGGTATGATGCAATACATTGTGCTGAATCTTCCAGACCGTAGCATTGGCGCCTATAAGATTAAACGTATAGCCCAAGGCTTTATTAATGTGTCTGTTTTTGGAATAGGATCCGTGTATGGCATCATGCATTATGCCCATTCCAATCCCGGCCATTCCAAAACCACTGATGATATATAGAAGGAAAACCATCCAGATCTTGGGAGCCAGACCGAAGTTTAATAGAATTAAGGGTCCAAAGAACAAGCTGAGCATTAAAATAGTCTTGCCGACCATACTTCCATTGGCGTGTTTGCTGATTCCTTTGGATTTGAAATAACCGTCGACTCGGCGTCTTAGGGTTTTGGAGAATTCTGTATGTCTCCCTGGTGAAAATCGAATACTATTAATTGGTAAGTTATTTGCTGTTTTAGAGTTTTCCCTGGTTAAGACTAATTCTTGACTCGGGGATGGGAAATAATTGAAGTAAAAAGATCTGAAAAGTGATCTGCGATATTGAATATCGAATCATAATCCTGGAACAACCATGATCTTTTTCTAAACGTATTTCTAAAAACTGTAAAGTGTTGTTTGCATTATTGCTTGAATACTAAGGAGAACTGCAATAATAAAAATCTGGAGAGACTGAAACTAAGGAGGACTAGCTTAAATATTAGCGACAAAGGTAGGGTTTCTATGAATAGCAAATCAGAATCTTATGTTAATTCCATATTGATTTCCAAGATGTTAGGCCAAAGCCCCCTTTGTTTACATATAATTAGCGGATATAAAATGCCAACTCCCGATCATACGGTCAGCATGTCAGCGCCCAGCGTTCCCAAGTTGCAAATGCAAAAGGAATATCTTGAATAATACAATCTTTATCTCGGCGAACTGAGACTTCGAACATCGCAATATGAAGGCTTTAGACTTTGGGGATTATTAGATTAATATGTTTTTGCTGTACCGAAAGCTCGATCAAAACATAATTAGATCAGAAATCAATTTCCACATTTTGAGTTTAGTATTTCAAATGCATGAATCGCGGCTGGTGTTTTGGAAAACACCTGATAATTACGGAACTTAAGGGAAGCTATTAGATATCTAATTCTATGGATCCACAGGTTGTTTCTCTAATTCGCGCTATTGCAATATTGCAGGGACTTATTTTAGGAGTCGTTCTTATTGTATACAGTAAAAAAAATAAGTCGAGTCTTTTCCTGGGCCTATTCCTTCTCGGTTTTGCCATAGAGTTCCTGCCTGGATTAATTAGCGATATGAAATTCCTGAATTACAATCCCAGGCAACTTCTTTTTCTTTTAAACCTTTCCTGGATTCTGTTTCCGCTTTTATTGATCTACATACGAAGGGTCTCGATAGTGCAGCGTAAACGTATGCAATACAGGATAATCTACCCGGGTATTCTGGCTGTATTGATCCAGGTTATATTAGGCCTGAATAGAAATTTGAGTGACTTTCTTCTCATGAGTACCTATACATATGAAATCCTCCACGTTGCAGGCCTTGTTTATTCTGTTTACATCCTATATCGAATTCATCGGCATCTTCAGCAGCACAAACAGGAAGTCCATAATCAGTATGCGCAGGTAGATAACAGGCTACTGCTGTGGCTCCGTTACTTTGCGTTTTTTTGTTTTGCCCTGGTGACGATGCGTGTAACGGCGCTTTTCATGGATCGATCACCTGTTTTACATTTCGTTCTGGCCTGTTTCAATATCGTGATAATAACCGTTATTGCAATCAGCGGTTTCTATCAGTACAATGTCATCAATGTGTTGTCTAAAAATCAAGAGGATAGCGATGCAATAAGCACGAACCCTTCAACTACGCCGATACCCGAAAACCGGGCGTTGGATCTTCTGCATCGTATGGATGATCAGATAGAAGAGAAAGAGCTATATCGGCAACAAGACCTCACTATCGCCAATGTGGCTGAACTTCTTAAGGAGCATCCCCGATCCATATCTTTAGCCTTGAATACATATTACAAGAAGAATTTTAATTCCTATATCAACCAATATCGTATTAGCCGAGCCAAAACTCTTTTGAAATCAGGGTATGCCCAAACAAAGAGTATTCAAGGACTCAGCCAGGAAGTGGGCTTCCGCAGCAAGGCTTCTTTTTACCGTGCCTTTAAAGAAAATACAGATATTACACCCGTGGATTATTTAAAAAATTTGAAGTCTTAACATCAGTGTAATTGGTCCGTTTGTCACAAAATTATTCCCATCCAGTTGATTTAATTTCTATTTGTTCACATTTCTGAAATGAGAACTAACCAGTGCTTTAATTATGGGATAGTCACTTGAATAACTCTCATCTTTGCCCAGCAATTTTTTATAAATAGTGTGAATTAATTACAGGCAACTGCCTAATGTGATTTGTATTCATATGATGCGTGCTTTATGATGAGGCAGTTCCCCCCGGAGGGGTCGTTTACGGCCCCTCATTTTATGAGTAATCTAATGATTTAGTTTCTAATTAAGATTAAGATGAAATGTATTGAATTGTGCCCAAAAGGAAATTATGAAGCTTGGGAACCTCTGCGAAGGAAGGCGCTGGATATTGGGGTATTTAGAGATGAACTGGGGCAAAAACTCCTTTTTGTGGACGGAAAGATTAGGCTATGGCTCATCCAACTTGCGCCAAAGGAACGATTAGCCTTCACCAACTTAATAAATGATTTCCAGGTAATGAGTTATATGCAAGGTTTTGCGGTAAGCCACCGGGACAGTGGTGAAATCGTTCTCATCCAATACAAAAAAGGAGATATATTTCGATACAAGCTGGAAGAACAAGGAGGGCAGGTTTGGGACCTTGAGAATATCGGAGCCGATCATCTGGAATTTGTAGTTATTGAGGAATTGTATCTAGAAGAACAGGAATAAAATATCCCGGTTCCTTGGAATCTGAAACTGCCTACTCCCACTGTATACCTGGTACTTTTAATGGATATTGCTGAATTAAACCGAGGCTAGGCTTGACTCACCATTTTCGTCCGACCGAACTGTCCCATGCTGCACCCCGATAACTATTGCGGTAAAACCGTTCATCTGCTGGCGGTCCCACCTGCCGAAAACTTAAAACCTCAATCCCAGCGTTGCAAGCTACAATTGCAGAACCTGTCTGGCTTGTTTTCAAACTTCAAAATTCAAGGCACACCGTTGTATTAGAAAAGCCAGGCTTTATCGCCTGGTTTTTTATTAACGTTTGCCGGCCTTCTTTGCCCGCTTTGCAGCTTTTTTTTCTTTAGCCGTCAGCAGCGGTTCTTTTTTGACATTTTTCTTAGCGTCTCTTCCCTTCGACATGATACTTTTTTTACTCTATTATGAATTTTTCTATGTGCTCTACCCTCTAATTACTTCATGATCTAAACTACATCCTATATTTTCTCAAATACAAATCTAAAATGATCCATTATTTGTTTTTCAAAACAAATCCGGTTCGGACTAATTTTAAAAACGGCGACCTGGTGTCTAAATTCTCGATCTGTTATATATCTGCTGAGCAAAGACAGATAGAGCCAATACTTTTTCAGATTGAATTTCCGGAACTTCTTTCTCCATTGGCCTATGGTTTCAATATAATCAAGTCTTCCACTGCTTTTAGAAATTAGCTTAAAATTTTTCTCGGCGTTTCTTATAACCATTTCAGGACCATATGGAAGCCAAGATCCGGGGAACTCTTTAACCATTAATGCCATGACATGAGGAGCCGATCCTTTTTGGGCATTGACATCAAGATCTTTATAGTCGATCATATTTTTACTAAAAGTCATGGTTTGCATATAAAACCTGCCTCCAATCGGTAATAGATCACTTACAGTGTTAAAAAAATCGCTATAGACTTTTTCCTGTTTCCCTTCCTTCCATTCTTCAACAGAGCAGAAATGTTCTAAGCCCCCAATACAGGCTATGGCGTCGAACACTCCAAAATCTTCAGGTTTCACATAACGACAGTCCTTGACGATTACGTGGAGACCATTTTTCTGGCATGCCTCTGCTTGCCCTTGGGAAAGGGTCAATCCCAAACTACTCGCCCCTCTTTCACTGGTGATATAGTGCGAGAAAGGCCCCCAGCCACATGCCATATCCAGTACCTTGCTCCCTTGATGAATATTTAGACTATCGGCTATAAACTTGTTTTTTGCCTTTTGAGCTTCTTCCAATGTCATTGTAAAATCACCATCGTACTTGGCTCCGCTATAATCTGCTGTCTCTCCTATGCTCAAACGGAATATTTCGTCGATTGTAGTGTAGGTAAAATCTAAATCTTTTTTTTCAGCCATTGTTCTTTTAGTGATATTGTACTTTGCTTTGGGTTGAGTGGACCTAACTAAATTGAATTCTTATAAAGGTAATTAATAAAAGACCAATACATGTTAAAGGAAAAAGACAAATAAGAGGATACACATTTACCCAAATATGCAAACACGGTTCAGGCTTTATGTACAAAGTATCTCAAAATGGACATAAGCATTACGAAGTGTTCAAACGGAGACAAAGAGTCGACCCTCATACAAGAATAGAATATGTACGTTATTCAAACTCAAATGCTATTGGTAAATGAGTTGGACTTGTGTTACCTAACCAGGCCTCTAACTTGCCCGTCCAATAATTTCTAATCCAGGCATCTGACAAGTTGATGTTTAAAGGAAAGTGCAGTTAATGCATATAGTTCAGTTATATCAATGACTATCAGTGCATTAAATCAAAAAATCCAATCTATCAAAAAAGACTGGATTTCTTAAAAAGTGACCTGGCTGGGGCTTACCGCAGTATGGTGTATTAACACCAACAGCGGCACAGGCTTCTCGCCCCAGTTTTTGTAAACAAAAAAATCCTGACTTAAACGTCAGGATTCCATTTCACTTTGTGACCTGGCTGGGGCTCGAACCCAGGACCCTCTCCTTAAAAGGGAGATGCTCTACCAACTGAGCTACCAGGTCTATTTTTAAAAGGAGGGCTGCGCCCTCCGTAGCCCCGATAGCTATCGGGGCGTAGGCGGCTGCAAATATACTATCTATAATTAATTTTTCAACTTCATTTTAGGAGAAATTTGTGTTTTCATTAATTTGCCCGAGCTTTGAAGTCGAACCTAAGATTTAGAATAAGATGAAGATCGTTTTACTGGGGTATATGGGCAGTGGTAAATCTACCGTAGGCAGGCAATTGGCCCAAAAACTTTCTTTGCCTTTCCTGGATCTCGACGCCTACATCGAAGAAAAGACCAGTAAGACAATACCTGAATTATTTGAGGAAAAAGGGGAGATTTTCTTTAGATCAAAAGAACACCAAGCGCTTAAAGAATTGTTCGAAGATCCCGATGATGCCGTCATCGCGCTAGGTGGCGGTACACCTTGTTACAGTAACAATATGGATCTGATCCTGGGCCATACCCAAAACGTATTCTACCTGAGATTAGGAATTGCAGCACTGGCCAAGAGGCTCCAATCGGAAAAGGAGCAAAGGCCACTGATTATGCATCTTCCAGACCTGGAACTTCCCGAGTTTATTGGAAAACATCTTTTCGAACGGGCACCCTTCTACAATCGCGCAACACACGTTCTTCAAGCCGATAAGTTGGAGGAATCAGTCCTTGTGGATACTATCGTCTCTAAACTAGTTTAGATAGACCGCGTCTTGTTTGGACTTGAAAACTACTTCTACATGTTCCTGCAATGAAGTGGAAAGGGAAATCCCTTTAAAATCTGCTTTAACCGGATATTTTTTGTGATTCCGGTTTACCAGAACGGCCGTTTTTAGTCGTTTTAAGGGTGTCTTTAAAAAGTGTTGCACCCCATAAATCAAGGTTGTTCCTGAATTTAATACATCGTCCACCAGGACAACAGATTCACCGGCATAGTCCGCCTGGGGGATCGATGTTTTGATCCCACTCTCCAAAGGGCTCTTTTTATCCATCATCATTTTGCAGAGTATAATTTCGGCTGAGGTGATCTCTTTAAGCACTGCCTGTAACTTACGTGCAAATTTTAGCCCGCCCCCATCTATGCCGGCGATAATGATTTTTTCCTCATCTACATTCGATTCATAAATCTGATAGGCGATGCGGCGGATCTTATGCCGGATCTGTTCGTGGTTTAGTATGACGTTTTGAGTGGAAATCTTCATTTTACTTTTCAAAGATAAAAAACAGTTCATTACCCTGTCTAGGGCGTACGGAATTAAAAGCCCGTTCGAGCTTGAGTATCCGGAACATTGGCTGAAACAAATCCATATACTCGGCCTCGCTTCCCCCAAATGGCGGACCGTTTTCGGTTAGAGGAAAATCGAAGAATAATCCGGCTAGTTTTCCGCCAGGATTTAAGATTTCATGCATTCTTTTTACATAGGATCCTCTTAGATGTGGCAATAGTGCACAGAAAAAAGTCTGCTCCAGCACAAGGTCGAACTCTTTAAGCTTCAGTTCAAAAAAATCTGAGTGCATTAATTGGTCTTTGGGGAAATCAGGACATTTGGCCTGAATTTCTTTCAACGGTTTTTCTGCGATGTCTACAACAAAAGTATTTTTAAAACCTTTTTCAAAGAGATATATGGCCTCATATCCATAACCTGCTCCGGGCATAAGAATTCTCATCTCTTTTTTACTGAGTTGATCGATATAGGCCCGCAGTGGCGGAGAAACCGATCCGATGTCCCATCCCATATTTTCCATGGCATAACGCTCTTCCCAATACTCCTTATTCAGCATCATCTATATAACCTTCTATATCCCGCCTGTCTTTTTTCGTTGGCCGCCCGCCCCCTTTTTTTCGATAATAATCCTTGGAATATTTTAGGAGTTCGTTATGCTCAAAGGCTTCCTTGGGGGTACAATCTTCCACATAGATGGATACCCATTTCGCACCTATTCGGCTTTCTGGTATATCTAGTACTTTGAGTTCGTAGTTGATCTGATTCTTCCTCAATACGATACGATCGGTGGGCATGACTTCCCTGGAAGGTTTGGCCTGCTGCCCGTTAATCTTAACCTGACCTTTCTTGCAAGCGGTCGTGGCTATGTTCCGGGTTTTATAGTACCTCACACACCATAAGTATTTATCGATTCGCATATAGCGCCAAAACTTTGTTAATGCACTCTGCAAAAATAGGGGAAAATCGTATCTTGCGCCCGCAAAAATCAATTATATGAAGCTTATACGATTGGCATTTTTTAGTGCTGCTTTTATAGTGGTATTATCCTGCGCTAACGACGATAGTCCCGATGTTATAGTTGTTCCACCAAGGGCTCTAAGTGAAGTAGCCACCGAAGACGACGCCGAAATCAGGGAATATCTGCAGACTCACTTTTATAACTATGATGAGTTTGAAAACCCACCTGCGGATTTCGACTATAAAATTGTATTTGATACCATTGCCGGAGACAATGCGAGTAAGACAGCATTGATAAACCAGGTGCAATCGGCACAAATCTCTGTGAGTAGTGATGAATTTGGACTGTCTGAGGAGGAGACTGTTTCACATACCTATTATTATCTTGTAGCCCGCGAAGGATTGAACGAAAATCCCACCGTTGCCGATTCTGTTCTGGTTCGCTATAAAGGTTCCTTATTAACCGGATTTGATTTCGATGGATCTTTTATCAATCCCATTTGGTTCGACCTGGCGCAAATTCAGGGTCCGGGACAGGGAGCCAGAGGATTTGCCGAGGCCATGCCGAATTTTAAAAGGGGTGGAGATGTGATCGACAATGGCGACGGAACAGCTATCGTTGAAGGATTTGGCATAGGAGCGATGTTCCTGCCTTCTGGTCTTGGATTCTTCAATGCTAGTCAAGCCGAAATCCCTGCATATACCCCATTGGTCTTTACAGTCGATCTGTTTACCATAGAAGAAACCGATCACGACGGTGATGGTATTCCCTCCATTCTGGAAGATGTTAATGGAGATGGCTACTTATATAATGATAATACGGATGAGGAACAGGAACAGGAATCAAATTCATTAGCCCGTTTCTCAGATTTTTTGGATGTTGATGATGATGCAGACGGTACCCGCACACGAGATGAAATAGAGATAGATGAAGAAGGCAATATCACCTTCCCCGATGGAGATGGTGACGGTATTCCGGATTATCGCGATCGTGATAATTCGTAATCCACTCCCTTAAAAATATACGCCCTGGTTTTTACCGGGGCTTTTTATTTGACTTTGAAAGAAAGGCTGAGGATCACCTGGTCTGAACGGATATCCACCCGACTCTCAGGCAGGGTAATAATATTAGTGTTGATAAAGCTGGCCTCATTACTACTAAGCCCTCTTTCATAACGGAGGTCTACCCCTAATGGTCCGAGGTTGACACCCAATCCGATATGGAGCCCAACTGTAAAATCACTTTCTATATCACTCAGGGTTGTTCCTCCGAATTTTCCATTGATGATATATTGGAAGTCCGGACCGGCAAAAATATGCAGAGGGCCTATGAGTTCAATCCCTACCAGTACTGGTAGATCTAGCTTACTGATATTGAGATCTCCATCTGAATATTCAGACTTGGTCCACGTATACATAAGTTCTGGTCTCAAATAAATATTGTTCCCGAACTTGTAAAAGATACCCAGATGATATCCTACGTTTCTGTCGGGGTTTTCAATAACTGCTTCGGCTGAGGCGAGATAGTCTCCGTTGGCGTTATAATTGAGACCGCCTTTAATACCAAATCCTGAATTTGCCTGGGCAATGGCGGCAGTACTGATCATAGTAAATGCCACCCATAGAAGTGCTTTTTTCATAAGTGCTCGTTTTAGGACAACTCGAAGAGCGTCTAAAACGAAACTCTTCCTAAGCTTTCCTTGTTATAACTTGTAGAACGGCCTCTTCGATGGCTTTATTGTTTAGGCCATATTTTTCCATGAGCTGCGCCGGAGTGCCGCTTTCTCCAAAAGTGTCATTGGTTGCGATAAATTCCTGAGGCACAGGGTGATGAGTGGCCAATGTACGCGCAATACTTTCTCCCATACCACCATAATAATTATGTTCCTCGCATGAAACAAGGCAACCGGTTTTTTTCACCGAACGGATGATAGCCTCGGCATCCAGTGGCTTAATAGTATGAAGGTTGATCACCTCTGCGGATATACCTTGTGCATTGAGGTTTTCAGCTGCCACCAATGCCTCCCAAACAAGGTGGCCGGTGGCCACGATGGTCACATCACTGCCTTCCTGAAGCATCAAAGCCTTGCCAATCTCAAATTCCCGGTCTGCAGGCGTGAAATTGGGAACCTTTGGTCGTCCGAAACGCAGGTAAACCGGACCCTGGTGTTCAGCGATCGCTATAGTGGCGGCTTTGGTCTGGTTAAAATCACACGGATTGATCACGGTCATGCCTGGCAGCATTTTCATCAACCCAATATCTTCCAGGATCTGATGGGTCGCCCCGTCTTCTCCGAGGGTGAGCCCAGCATGAGAAGCACAGATCTTCACATTCTTGCCCGAATAGGCAATAGACTGTCTTATCTGGTCATATACCCTGCCGGTGGAAAAATTGGCAAAAGTTCCCGTAAAAGGGATATAACCTCCTATAGTTAGTCCGGCGGCGATTCCCATCATATTGGCCTCGGCAATTCCTACCTGGAAAAAGCGCTCTGGATTTTCATCGATAAATTCCTGGATTTTAAGAGAGCCTACCAGGTCGGCGCACAATGCTACTACCCTGGGATTTCGTCTTCCAAGTTCTGTCATTCCAGCCCCGAATCCGCTTCGGGTATCTTTAGATCCTTGATCAGTATATTTTTTCATCAGCTATCAGAGGTTAGTAATCACCAAGAGTTTCAGGGTTTTGTGCCAGAGCAGTGGCCAACTGTTCATCGCTGGGCGCCTTTCCATGCCAGGCATGGGTGTGCATCATAAAGTCTACCCCATTCCCCATTTCTGTTTTCATAACAATACACACCGGTTTGCCCTTCCCGGTACGGGTTTTAGCTTCCTTTAAACCTTCGATGACCTGGTCCAGGTCATTGCCGTTTTCGATATGCATCACATCCCAGCCAAATGCTTCAAATTTAGCCCCAACATCACCAAGTGGCATAACATCCTGCGTGGAGCCATCGATCTGCTGACCATTGCGGTCAATAGTGGCGATGAGGTTATCTACACCTTTTCCGGCAGCGAACATGATCGCTTCCCAATTCTGCCCTTCCTGCAATTCCCCGTCGCCATGAAGACTATAGATCAGATGAGGGTCATTGTTTAATTTTTTAGCCAGAGCGGCACCCACCGCTACAGACATGCCCTGTCCAAGAGATCCTGCAGCGACACGCACACCTGGCAATCCTTCGTGAGTAGCAGGATGACCTTGCAGTCTTGAATTGATCAGTCTGAATGTGCTGAGCTCATCAACAGAAAAATATCCCCGTCGTGCCAGTACACTGTAAAATACGGGCGAAATATGTCCGTTTGATAGTACAAAGAGGTCTTCCCCGATTCCGTCCATATCGAAACCGTCCTTCAGTTCCATGATTTCATTATAAAGGGCCACCAGAAATTCTGTACATCCAAGTGAACCTCCAGGGTGACCTGAATTGACTTTGTGGACCATTCTCAGGATATCGCGTCTCACCTGAACGACCAGGTCTTGTAATTCATGACTTTTTGCCATTGTTGCTTTGGTAATAATTTCCGCCAAATGTAGGTGCTTCCTTTTGGTTGTACAACACGAGTTATTACATTTTATCAACGGTTTAGGACCCTCAACTTTATTTTTTTGTTAAGTTTTATTTGAGTATCAGTTGCCTATATTTGCCACGAATTGCCCAGGTGAAATTTCAGCTCGAACATAAGGACTTGGCCAGTAAGGCTAGAGCCGCCCGAATCGTAACGGATCATGGGACGATAAGGACACCTATTTTTATGCCGGTGGGTACTATGGCGACCGTAAAAGGAGTCCATCAACGCGAACTGCGCGAAGATATAAAGCCCGATATAATCCTTGGCAATACCTATCATCTTTATCTCAGGCCCAGGACCCAAATCCTTAAAGGGGCAGGAGGCCTTCATAGATTCATGGGCTGGGAAGGAAATATTTTGACCGACAGCGGAGGATATCAGGTGTATTCGCTGGCAGCTAACCGAAAGATCAGGGAAGAAGGCGTTAAATTCAAATCACATATAGACGGATCTCTGCATATGTTTAGCCCGGAAAACGTAATGGAGATTCAACGGGAGATAGGGGCCGATATCATAATGGCCTTCGATGAGTGCCCACCTTATCCGTGCAACTATGATTATGCTAAACGATCGATGGATCTAACGCATCGCTGGTTGGAGCGCTGTATGAGCTACCTGGCGGAAAATCCGGAACATTACCCACATTCTCAGGCATTTTTTCCAATCGTCCAGGGGTCTACATTCAAAGATCTGAGACAAGCATCAGCGGAATATATAGCAGGGGTTGATGCTGTAGGAAATGCAATAGGGGGATTATCCGTGGGAGAACCCGCCGAAGAGATGTACGCTATGACTGAGGTAGTCTGCGATATTCTGCCGGAAGACAAACCACGTTATCTGATGGGAGTTGGAACCCCGATCAATATACTGGAGAATATAGCGCTGGGAATCGATATGTTCGATTGTGTGATGCCGACAAGGAATGCACGTAATGGAATGTTGTTTACCGCAGAGGGCACGATCAATATCAAGAATAAGAAATGGGAAGACGATTATTCACCTATCGACGATATGGGGCTTACCTTTGTAGACAGGGAATATAGTAAGGCATATCTGAGACATTTGTTTGTAGCAAATGAATATCTTGGAAAACAAATAGCCACCATACATAATCTTGGATTCTATATGTGGTTGGTTCGGGAAGCCAGAGAACGGATCATTGCAGGAGATTTTGAGGACTGGAAGAATAGATTGGTAAAACAAATGGACAAGCGCTTGTAGCGATGGGGATTTTAGACACCTACATACTTAAAAGGTACCTGGTTACTTTTGGCATGATGCTTTTGCTATTTGTGCCTATCGGCATTATGTTGAATCTCGCAGAGCAAATTGGCAAAATGATCGATAATGAAGCACCTTTCGGTGAAATAGTGATCTATTACGTGAATTTCACGATCTATATCGGAAGTCTGTTATTTCCTATTTTTCTCTTTCTCTCGATCATATTTTTCACCTCCAAACTCGCAATGAAGACCGAGATCGTGGCCATCCTGAGCTCTGGGGTATCTTTTTCCAGATTTCTAAGGCCCTATTGGGTAGGAGCCTCCATCATTGCGGTGATGATGTTCTTTATGGGAATGTTTATCGTTCCAAATGCGAGTAAGGGTTTTAACGAATTTAAATTCAAGTATCTTAAAAGAGGGAAAAAAGACCGGGTAACCAGTAATATATTTAATCAGCTCAACGACAATGATTTTATATATGTGAGCAGTTTCGACCCTGCACGGCAGATCGGATACAACTTTACCTTTGAGCGTTTTAACGAACAAAACGAGCTGGAATATAAAATTACGGCAGCGAACATTAGGTGGGTCTCTAAAGACAGTGTATACCGACTCACATCTTATGCCAAAAGAAAAGTACTGGAAGACCACGAAATGATAGAGACCAAACGGCGACTTGATACATTATTTACTTTCGATATAGCAGATCTGACACCGGTTTCTTACATAGCCGAAACCAAGAATTTATTCGAGTTAAACAAATTCATAGAAGTTCAGAAAACCAAAGGGGCTTCCAATATCAACGCTTATATCCTTGTAAAATACAGGCGTTGGGCCCTGCCGGTGGCCGCATTTATCCTGACTGTTATCGGGGTTGCGGTCTCCTCCGTGAAACGACGCGGAGGCATGGGGGTGAACCTCGCTTTTGGGATCGCCGTGGCCTTTGTATATATTTTCTTCGACAAGGTATTCGGTACCCTGGCAGAGCAATCGGGATTTCCCCCTATTCTTGCGGTCATAATCCCCAATGTTGCTTTTGGGATTTTCGGGTTTTATATGTTGAACAAGGCAAAACGCTGATTAAAGTGGATTCTTACCAATTCACCGTTGTTTTCTTCTTCATATTATGCCTAAAGCTCATACTTAGGTAAAACAATAAATTATATCTTTGTCTGTTCAGACTAACCAAATTGATTCATGGAATATTTAGATTTTGAACTTCCCATAAAGGAATTAGAGGAGCAGCTGGAGAAATGCCAGATCATAGGAGAGGAGAGTGATGTTGATGTTACAGAAACTTGTAAGCAGATAGAAAAAAAGCTGGCCGAAACCAGGAAGGATATCTATAAGAACCTAACCGCCTGGCAACGGGTTCAACTTTCAAGGCACCCTAACCGACCCTATACTCTCGATTATATACGCGCGATTTGTGGCGACAGCTTTTTGGAACTCCATGGCGATCGCAATGTAAAAGACGACAAAGCGATGATCGGTGGCCTTGGGAAGATAGGCGATCAGAGCTTTATGTTTATCGGGCAGCAAAAAGGATATAATACGAAAACCAGACAATACAGGAATTTTGGAATGGCCAACCCGGAAGGCTATCGCAAAGCGCTCAGACTGATGAGGTCTGCAGAAAAGTTCGGGATACCGGTCATCAGTCTAATCGATACTCCCGGAGCCTATCCTGGAATAGAGGCAGAGCAAAGAGGCCAGGGAGAAGCTATCGCCAGGAACATTCTCGAAATGACACGGTTGAAGGTGCCGATCATCGTTGTGATCATAGGCGAAGGAGCATCTGGGGGAGCGCTCGGTATTGGAGTGGGAGATGTGGTTTTGATGTTGGAAAACACCTGGTATTCGGTAATATCCCCTGAGTCGTGTTCCTCTATTCTATGGCGGAGTTGGGAATATAAAGAACAGGCAGCAGAAGCTCTCAAGTTAACCGCTATCGATATGAAAAAACTAAAACTTATCGATGAGATCGTAAAGGAACCGGCAGGTGGTGCACATAGCAACCGTGAAAAGACCTTCGAGATCGTTAAAAATAAGATCTCCAAACATTACGAAGAGCTTAAAAAGTTATCCCCAAAGGAGCTGGTAGAAAAGAGAATGGAGAAGTATGCGAATATGGGTGTCTTCAACGGCTAAAGGGCTGTTAATCAGCTTTACTGAGATCCGGGAAATTCTTTTCCCGGTTTTTTTTTGTTATCAACACAAATTCGTAACTTATTAACAGGGAAATTGTTAATGAACGGTGAATATCAGTGCGGGCATTAGAATGTTAACTTATGGTTAATTGTATACTTTAGCAGTCATGGAAAAATCGAGCCCAGTAGTAGGGCATAAAATCAGCAAAGCGGCCATAATCAATTTGGAGAAGGGTAAAATACCTCCGCAAGCAGTTGATTTAGAGGAGGTTGTACTCGGCGCGATGATGATTGATAAAAAGGGTGTAGACGAAGTCATCGATATTCTTCACGCCGAAGTCTTCTACAAAGACGCCCATCGATATATCTATGAGGCGATATTTAAACTCTTCGAAAGTTCGGAACCTGTTGATTTATTAACCGTTTCGGCCCAATTGAAGAAGGATGAACGCCTGGAGGCGGTTGGGGGCGATTTTTACCTTATCGCACTTACCCAAAAGGTTGCTTCTTCGGCTCATATTGAGTTCCACGCACGGATCATCCTGCAGAAATATATACAACGAAGTCTGATCAAAATTTCGAGCGAAATCATCGAGGAAGCTTATGACGATGGCACCGATGTTTTTGATCTCCTCGACAATGCCGAAGCGAAATTATACGAAGTAACCCAGGGCAATCTCAAAAGATCTGCAGAAACAGCCCAAAACCTGGTAATCCAGGCAAAAAAGAAAATTGAAGAGATCGCCAATAAAGAAGGTCTGAGTGGAATCCCATCCGGATTTGAAAAGGTAGATCGGCTAACTTCAGGGTGGCAGCCAAGCGACCTGATTATCATTGCGGCACGGCCGGGTATGGGTAAGACCGCCCTTACCTTATCGATGGCCAGAAATATGGCGGTAAATTCGAACATACCAGTAGCCTTCTTTTCCCTGGAAATGTCGAGTGTACAGCTGATCACCAGGCTTATTTCTGCTGAAACCGGTTTGTCTTCCGAAAAACTAAGGACAGGAAGACTGGAAAAACACGAGTGGGAACAACTCAATGTTAAGGTAAAAACCCTTGAAAAAGCCCCTTTGTTTATAGATGATACCCCTTCATTGTCGATTTTTGACCTGCGAGCTAAAGCACGGCGGCTGGCCTCACAGCATAAGATCAGGGTAATTGTTTTGGATTACCTCCAGCTGATGACTGCGGGTGGTTCTCAGAAAGGAGGTAACAGAGAACAGGAAATCTCCACCATCTCACGAAACCTTAAGGCACTGTCCAAAGAACTGAACGTACCTGTTATTGCACTCTCTCAATTATCAAGGGCTGTGGAGACACGTGGTGGCAGTAAACGACCCATACTTTCCGACCTTCGGGAATCCGGAGCTATTGAACAGGATGCCGATATTGTCTCCTTTATCTACCGCCCGGAATATTACAAAATTGACGAATGGGACGATGAGGAACGAACTCCCACACAGGGGCAGGCAGAACTAATTATCGCTAAACATCGAAATGGTGGATTAGATAATATAAGGTTAAAGTTCATTGCTCAGCTTGGTAAATTTGATAATTTAGATGACTTTGATTCTCCATTTGAGTTTCAATCCAAGATGAATGCAGATGAGGATAATCCGTTCCTGACCAAAAACCTGCCAGGCCCTGAAGATGCTTTCGGCAGTTCCCTGAACGATGATCCTGATCTTGACCAGGATGATAATGACGTGCCTTTTTAAAAATCTATTGACCGGATTTTCCACATTTTTTTATAGCCGAAGATTCATTTTAGTCTGTTTGGCCTTATTGGTTGGGACGGCTTCATATGCTTCGGCCATTTTGATCCCCATGGATGCCGACAGCCAGAAGAATCATCTAAAAGCTTATGGAATTACCTATTGGGTGCTTACCAAGGGACAGAAAGTACAGTGGCTGTTGAATTACAGAGGAGGATCCTTCCTGCTACCAGATGGAGAAGTGATCCGAAAAGAGTGTCAGATCCGCGGAGTTTCTTTTGAAACTATATCGGACCAGCAGGCCGAAGAAATATTGAATGGGATCAGTAGCCCGTCTCAAAACCAGGAAGCAGTGATTCTTGAAAAAGCACCGAGAATAGCGGTCTACTCCCCTAAGGATAATCAGCCATGGGATGATGCTGTAACCCTGGTGCTCACCTATGCTGAGATCCCATATGTTACAATCTACGACGAGGAAGTACTGGGCGATAAACTGGCCTTATACGACTGGCTCCACTTGCATCACGAGGATTTTACCGGCCAGTACGGCAAATTCTATGGTGCCTACAGAGCGGCCCCCTGGTATATTGAAGGGAAAAAGAATGCGGAAGCCCTGGCGTCTAAATTGGGATATAGCAAAGTTTCTGAGCAAAAGAGGGCAGTAGCGCTAAAGATCAGGAATTATGTTTTTGGCGGGGGGTTTATGTTCGCCATGTGCTCGGCCACAGATAGTTTCGATATCGCACTGGCGGCCGACGGCGTGGATATTTGCGAACCCATGTTCGACGGTGACCCGTCTGATGCGAATTACCAGAGTAAGTTAGATTTTGGAAAAACTTTTGCCTTTACAAATTTTACGCTGGAGCGGAATCCGCTGCGCTATGAATTCTCGTCTATCGATATGACCAATAAACGCAGTAACGTTCCGCGCGAATCGGACTATTTTACTTTGATGGATTTTTCAGCCAAATGGGATCCGGTACCGACCATGTTATGTCAGAACCACACATCTCTTGTGAAAGGCTTTATGGGACAAACCACCTCTTTTACCAGGGAACAGGTAAAATCTACAGTTATGGTACTCGGGGAAAATAGAATCAATGCTGAGGCCCGATACATTCATGGTATAAAAGGCAGGGGCTTTTTTACTTTTTATGGCGGACACGACCCTGAGGATTATCAGCACAGGGTAGGGGACCCAAAAACCGAACTGGAACTACACCCTAATTCCCCAGGTTATCGCCTTATACTGAATAATGTGCTTTTCCCGGCGGCCCGTAAGAAAAAACAAAAGACTTAAGACTTGGAATCGAGTAATGTCTGGAGTACTTTTTCCACCCCTCTATCATCATTGCTGGAAGTAGAAAAACGTGCAGCTGCCATAACATTTTCATGTGCATTGGCCATGGCAAAACTATAATCTGCACGAGCCAGCATTTCCAGATCGTTGTTATAGTCGCCAATAACCATTGTTTCGGCCATGCTTATCTTCATTTCCTTTTGTATGATCTCCAGGGCATGGCCTTTGTTGGCATCCCGATGTGATACATCGACCCAGAACTTCCCCGAGACTTTGACTTTGAGTTCACCTTCAAAGTGTTTCATAAAAGGATAGATATGTTCTTCCGATCCACGAGGGTGATATACAGCAATTTTCATCACCTCCCCTTCAAATGCATTCAGATCTTCGATAAAGTTAAATTTAGTGTAGTATTCTTTCAGCTGTTCGAGAAATGGTTGTGAACTGGGCATTAGATAGGCGGCATGTTTGGTACAGAGTACGGCCTGGGCAGCATCTACCTCCAACAGTTCCTTCAAGACAAGTCTTTTGTGCCTGGGCCGAAGTGGATTGCTCACAATTTCATTGTCTTTATGAACGGTAAAACCACCGTTTTCAGCAATTATAGTGATTTCTTTGGCTATTGGGGCGAGTTTCTGGGCAATGCTATCGAATTGTCGGCCACTAGCCGCTGCGAAATAAACATTCTTCTCCCTCAGTCTTTGGTAAAGGTCAAAGAATTCCTTGCTTACTTCGTGCTTCGAGTTGAGCAATGTACCGTCCATGTCGGCCACGACCAGTTTAATGTCAGATAGATCCATGCCTGAGGTTTAATCAGGGCAAAGGTATTTTATCTCGATAAATTATTGGGTACAGTGCGAAAGTTTTACATTTACTATATATGAAGCTCTTTCAAAAACAGGTTCGACTAGCCCCCAGGAAAAGGGGTTTTCACCTTATCACGCAGGAACTGGTTCAGGATTTTCCCGAAATCCAACAGATTAACTCAGGACTGCTGCATGTACTCATTCAGCATACCTCTGCCAGTCTCACGATCAATGAGAATGCAGATCCATCGGTACGCAAGGATTTCGAAAGTCATATTAACAAAATGGTACCGGAAGAAGCTCCTTATTATGTACATACGCTTGAGGGGCCAGATGATATGCCGGCGCATATTAAAGCTTCACTGATGGGGGCTTCGGTGCAGATCCCAATTACCGATGGCCAGATGAATCTCGGTATTTGGCAGGGGATTTATCTCTGCGAGCATAGAAACCGGGCATCGGGAAGAAAACTGGTGTTAACAGCCTGGGGGATATAACCCATCACTCTTACAAAAAAAAGGCATAAAAAAACCCTGAATGCTAATCCAGGGTTCTATCTACATATATTGATAATTTATTTCACTTTATCCACAACAGCTTTAAAGGCTTCCGGATGATTCATGGCCAGGTCGGCCAATACCTTTCGGTTGAGTTGGATATCCTTGGCCTTAACGGCTCCCATAAACTGAGAATACGACATCCCATGCTGACGGGCAGCGGCATTGATACGGGTAATCCAAAGTGAACGGAAATTTCTCTTTTTGTTCTTGCGGTCCCTGTAAGCGTAAAGCATCGCTTTCTCTACCGCATTTTTAGCTACCGTCCAGACATTTTTTCTACGTCCGTAGTAGCCTTTGGCCTGCTTCATGATTTTTTTTCTTCTTGCTCTGGAAGCAACAGAGTTTACTGATCTTGGCATTTTTCTAGATTTTTTTGTAGCCGGCGCCTATTTTTAGGACTTTGATGCGACACACCTCAGGTGGTCATTTTAAAGCCGGACTCCATGGTTAATACTAATTACCTCAGGAGAAATTACTTTAATCGTAATTGCTCTCTGATACTCGCCTCATCGGCTTCGTGAACCAATGTGGTATGAGTTAATTTCAGCTTACGCTTTTTAGATTTCTTTGTCAGAATATGACTCTTAAAAGCGTGCTTTCTTTTAATCTTTCCGGTGCCGGTGAGTTTGAACCTTTTTTTGGCACTGGATTTTGTCTTCATTTTAGGCATCTTGCTCCTACTTAATTAATAATTGTTTTGGAAGGGGTTATCCCCCTCACTTTTTTGGAAACCGGATTACTTTCTGGTTTTAGGGGCGATGAACATAGTCATTCGTTTCCCTTCTAACCTCGGCATTTGTTCAACTTTACCGTAGTCCTCCAATTCCTGGGCGAGCTTTAACAATAAAATCTCTCCCTTATCTTTATACACGATCGATCGACCTTTAAAGAACACGTAGGCTTTTAATTTAGCCCCGTCTTTAAGAAACTTCTCGGCGTGCTTCTTTTTAAACTCGTAATCGTGATCATCCGTATTCGGACCAAATCTTATTTCCTTTACAATCACCTTAGTGGCCTTGGATTTCATGGCCTTCTCTCTCTTCTTCTGTTCGTAAAGGAACTTTTTGTAATCTATGATCTTACAAACCGGCGGATCTGCTTTTGGAGAAATCTCCACCAGATCCAATCCCAGTTCGTTGGATTTTTCTATGGCTTCACCGATAGGATAAACTCCCATCTCAATATTATCGCCCACCAACCGTACCTTGGGTGCCGTAATCTTTTCGTTGATTTTATGAGGGTTCTTGTTTTCCCTCCGGGGTTGGGGCCTAAATCTTCTTCTTATTGCTATGGCTACTTATTTTTAATTAAACGTTAACTGTCAAAACGACTTTAAGGTACTATTTATTTCTTTTTCAACCAAGTCTGCAAAGGCCTCAATCGAGATCGAACCTAAGTCCTCCCCCCCGTGTTTACGGACGGCAACGGTACCTGTTTCTTCTTCTTTTTCCCCTACGACAAGCATAAAGGGTATTTTTTGGACTTCTGCTTCCCGGATTTTTTTCCCGACAGTTTCATTCCTCTTATCAACGAGGGCGCGAATTTCGTGATTTTCCAGGGAATTTAAAACTTTTTCAGCATATTTTTCAAACTTCTCGCTAACCGGTAAAATCACGGCCTGATCCGGGGTTAGCCAGAGTGGAAAATTACCACCGGTATGCTCAAGCAGCAGCGCCATAAACCGTTCCATACTACCAAATGGTGCTCTGTGGATCATCACTGGCTGGTGCAACTCATTGTCAGGACCTTTGTAGGTAAGCCCGAAACGCTCAGGTAAATTATAATCCACCTGAATCGTACCCAGCTGCCACTTGCGTCCCAGGGCATCCCTCACTATAAAGTCGAGTTTTGGCCCATAAAAGGCAGCCTCACCCTGTTCTATGGTATAGTTAATTCCTTTTTCCTCTGCAGCATTGATAATCGCCTGTTCAGCTTTTTCCCAAACTTCAGGGGCGCCAAGGTATTTATCGGGGTCTTCAGGGTCCCGAATTGAAACCTGGGTAATAAAATCCTCGAATCCCAACGACCCAAGTACATAAAGAGAAAGATCAATAACGTTTTTGAATTCTTCGTTGAGTTGTTCCGCTGTACAGAAGATATGTGCATCGTCCTGGGTAAAACCACGTACCCTGGTCAGGCCGTGCAATTCTCCGCTTTGTTCATATCGGTAGACTGTACCAAATTCTGCATATCGCTTGGGAAGGTCCCTGTAACTTAGCGGTTTGGCTTTGAAAATTTCGATATGATGCGGACAATTCATCGGCTTCAACAAGAATTCCTCCTGGTCTTTCGGAGTATGGATTGGTTGAAAACTATCCTTACCGTATTTGGCATAATGTCCGGAAGTTACATATAACTCCTTCTGCCCGATATGCGGAGAGATCACCATATCATAGCCCGCTTTTTTCTGAGCTTTTTTTAAGAATTGTTCCAGGCGTTCACGAAGTGCTGCCCCTTTCGGCAGCCAGAGTGGCAATCCCTGCCCAACCATCGTAGAAAAGGTGAATAACTCCATTTCCTTACCCAGTTTCCTGTGATCGCGCTTTTTGGCTTCTTCCAGCAGTGCGAGGTACTCTGTTAAATCTTTTTGCTTTGGAAATGAGATCCCGTATACTCTGGTTAGTTGTTTTTTATTTTCATCACCCCTCCAATAAGCGCCGGCCACATTGAGGATTTTTATGGCTTTAATAATGCCTGTATTTGGAATATGACCCCCACGGCAAAGGTCGGTAAAACTATCATGGTCACAGAAAGTAATCGTACCGTCTTCCAGGGCTTCGATGAGTTCAATCTTATATTCATTTGCCTGAGACTCGTAATAGGCAAGCGCATCGGATTTGGTGACCGATCTCATTTTGAAATCGTGTTTTCCCCTGGCGATTTCAAGCGCACGTTTTTCAATCGCAGGGAAATCTTTGTCTGAAATCACGTGTTCCCCAAAATCCACATCGTAATAAAAGCCGCTGTCGATAGGGGGGCCAATGGTGAGTTTTATACCCGGATAAAGTTCTTCCAGCGCCTGTGCCACCACGTGAGAAGAGGAGTGCCAAAAAGCTTTCTTACCTGCTTCATTTTTCCAGGTGTACAACACCAGGGATCCATTTTCATCCAGTGGTGTAATGGTTTCTACGGTTCGATCATTAAAACTTGCCGAGATAACATTTCTGGCCAGTCCTTCGCTAATGCTCATGGCTACCTCCATGGGTGTTGTGCCCCTGGGATAATCTTTAATGGTTCCATCGGGTAATTTGATCTCTATGTTTTCCAAAAGATTTGCTTTAAGTCCGCAAAGATAGCACCTTGGACCTATGCGGGCAATATCATAGGGGGGTAATTATTATTCCCTAACAACCTACTCTGGTAGCTCTGTGACTTTAGACGATTATTCGCCGTCCTTGGTTTTTTTTCCAAAAAGCGCATCCAAAAAGACTTTTATACTGTAAAACCCGAGCCCTATGGCCGTAATGGCCAGCAGTAAGCCCACGATCAATACCGGGATGTAGAAAGCATGGTCCTGGTTTTTAAAGGCCTGAAATAACACCACTGGTGCAAGGAACATGGTAAATATCGTATAACCCAGAAATTTGAGCCCTTTAGCCAGAAGTGATTTATCGGTAGACAATGATTATTGAATTTTGATAAAATTAAGGCAAATAAGAACTCCCTCCCAATAAATTGGTAAGATGGTTTATGAACTATAGGTTTAGTGCGATATTTCCTCCAGGGGGAATGCTTTTTTATTAGCCTGACCGTTAAAGAGATCTTTGAATTCAGTTGGAGTCTCGTTCATTATCTCTTTGAACTTCCTGTTAAAATACGAAACGTTGTTGTAGCCGCAATCATAGCATATTTCCGCAATACTCTTCTCTGTGCTCATCAATAGTTTTGTGGCGTGGTTAATCCTGAACTCATTCACCATTTGGGTCAGGGTTTTGTCTGTGTGTCTCTTAATAAATTTGAAAAAAGACACTTCCGTAAGATTGATAAGATCAGCCACCTCCTTAACCGAAATCTCCCGTTGATAATTCTCCATAATATGGTTGTACACCGCTTTCATCCTGTCGAAATTCACGGCCTTAAGATCCATAGTGTATTCCTCATTGCAAATGTGGTCTACATCCCTGGCATTAGTTAGTAAATTCAGGAGCTCCAGGAAATAGATGGTTTTCTGCAGGCCTTCGGTATTGAGTATCTTACGAATTATTTTTTTTGCTTTTTTTCGGCTTTCACCATAAAATGACAAACCATTTTTAGCCCTGCCCAGTAACGTTTTAACATTGGCAAGCTCCGGTTTATCAAAAAAATTATCACCCAGAAAATCTTGTCCAAACAAAATAACTGTCTGAACACAACGGTCGTTAGTCATAAATCCATGAGGAAGATTAGAACCGAACATCACCAGATCATTTTCTTCGTAGTGTGCAATATTATTGCCCACAAATCGCTTGCCGTGCCCAAGTTGAGTAAAACATACTTCTATCTCCGGATGATAGTGCCAGGCCTGACTGAATAGCGGTCTGCTTTTTCTCTCCAACCGCCTGGCTATAAAAGATTTTTCCTGTTTATCGGGTATGAGTTGACGCTCCGGTTTCATTGTGAACTATAATAGCCCTAATATATAAATTATTATTCAATATTTATAGAATAGTGTTAGAACTTGATAGATTTCTTCAAAAGATCTTCATTAAAAATGCAATAATTTTAAAGTACTCTTAAAAAACACCTCAAATATTTAAGAAATATATAATCAATTATATCAATTACTATGAAACCTAATGTTCAACTTTTTAGAAGCTTACTGCTAGCAGTTGCCTTCCTTACTACTGGAATGCACGCCTATGCTCAGACAGAGATTTCTGGTACGGTAAATGAAGCTTCGGGCGAACCGATTCCCGGGGCTAATATCGTTATCAGAGGTAGCACTTCTGGTACTACCACAGATTTTGACGGTAATTTTATGTTCACTACCGATTTAAACGGGGATCAGGTCTTACAGATATCTTACCTGGGATTTGTCACCCATAACGAGAGCGTAAATCTATCCGGTTCCCCGATACAGCTTCAGATTGTTCTAAATGAGGCCGAAAATCAACTTGATGAGGTAGTCCTTACAGCGTCGAGTACCTTCAGGTCACAGAAGGAAGCTCCACTCTCAATCAGCTCTGTAAAACAGGCTGAAATAACAAAACTTTCCATTAACAGCCAGGCAGATATACTTAGAAGTGTACCTGGTATCACTGCTGAAGGTGGTGGTGGTGAAACGGCGACAAATGTTTTTGTACGTGGTTTGCCATCCGGTGGTCAATATGTATTTAACCCTTTACAGTACGATGGGATGCCTTTGATGAGCACATTCGGACTTAATTCCTCTGCCCATGATGTCTACGCTCGGCCCGATATTGGCATGCGCGGTGTAGAATTTGTACGAGGTGGTGCTGCAATTCTTTATGGTGCAGGATCTGTGGCAGGTATAATCAATTATACCAGTAAAACCGGTGATATTGATGATAATACAATTTTGCATTTTGAATACGGGGATCAGGGCCGACTTAAAACCGATTTTTATTCCGGTGGACAACTGGGAGGCGAAGATTCCAACACCTATTATGCATTAACCGGATTCGTGCGTTACGACGAAGGACCGCTCGTAACCGGCCTGCCTACTAAAGGAGTGCAGTTCAGGGGAAATATCAAGAAAAAATTCGACAATGGTTCATTTACAATCCACGGTCAGTTTATAGACGACAAAGCACAATTTTTCCTTCCCCTACCACTTGAAGGAGGTAGCAGATCGCGTCTTAATGGTAACGACGGAGAAGAAGTGTTTCAGCTGCTTACAGGGGAATTGGCCAATACTTCCTTCCTCACTCCTGGTGGAGTTTATGAAAGCCCCATTGCCGATGGTGTTTCCACCAGCGGAGGCTACCTGCTGGCAGATTTTGTCTACAACTTCGACAATGATCTTATGTTCAAGTCTAAAATCAGATATGCGAGCTACAAACATAATTTTGCACTCTATGTAGGGGGAAATGGAAATAATGGAAATCCTATTAGCCTGGATAATTATGTAGACGACGTATTTCCGAACAATCAGGGGTATACCGCAACCTATCAGGGCGATACTAACCCGATCAGCGCAACGGATATGGTGGTAGATAATCTGCACATAGACCGTTTAAGGCCAATGACAGATTATTCGGGTGAAGCATCACTTACCAAGTCGATATCCGGTTCAAACGGCAATCACAATATCACCCTGGGTACGTTTATTGCACGTACAGAGGCAGAAGATGTGAACTATCAATTTCGCGCGCTATCGGAATTTAATAACAGTCCGCGCTTAGTGAATTTAAGTGTAACGGATTCCACTGGTGCTAATGTAATTTATTCTACTGGAGGATTATACAACAGGATAGGTATGACAAGCAATCGTTATCTGT